>NZ_AP026978.1:619263-1238527 GCF_027924405.1 Nocardia sputorum
CCCCGGCGCGCACGTGGCGCGGGCGGCGAAGTTCTACACCTGGGGCGTCGCCGACGCGGGCCACATGTGCCCCATCTCGATGACCTACGCGGTGGTCCCCGCGCTACGGCACAACAAGGAACTCGCGGCGAGATACGAACCGCTGCTCGGCTCCCGCGTCTACGACTACGGGTTGCGGGAGCCGTCCACGAAGGCCGGGCTCATCGCGGGCATGTCGATGACCGAGAAGCAGGGCGGCTCGGACGTGCGCGCCAACACCACCACCGCTACGCCGCAGCCGGACGGGTCGTACCGGATCGTCGGGCACAAGTGGTTCACCTCCGCGCCGATGTCGGACATGTTCCTCACCCTGGCGCAGGCGCCCGGCGGCCTGTCCTGCTTCCTGCTGCCCCGGGTGCTGCCCGACGGCGCCCGCAACCCGATCCGCATCCAGCGGCTCAAGGACAAGCTGGGCAACAAGTCCAACGCCTCGTCGGAGATCGAGTACGAGAACGCGACGGGCTGGCTGGTCGGCGCGGAGGGCGCGGGCGTCAAGACCATCATCGAGATGGTGAACATGACCAGGTTGGACTGCGTGATCGGCTCCGCCACCGGCATCCGAGCGGGTGCGGTCTACGCGGTGCACCACGCGCGGCACCGGAAGGCGTTCGGCGCCACGCTCGTCGACCAGCCCGCCATGCGCAACGTGCTCGCCGATCTGGTGATCGAGTCCGACGCCGCGACCACCGTGATGATGCGGCTGGCCGGGGCCACCGACCGGGCCGGTCGGGATCCGGCCGAGGCCGCGCTGCGGCGTATCGCCCTGGCGGTCACCAAGTACTGGGTGTGCAAGCGGGCGCCCGCGCACGCGGCCGAGGCGCTGGAGTGCCTGGGCGGCAACGGATACGCGGAGGAATCCGGGATGCCACGGCTGTACCGGGAGGCGCCGCTGATGTCGATCTGGGAGGGATCGGGCAACGTCGCCGCGCTGGACGCGTTGCGGGCCATGGGTCGTCAGCCGGAGACGGTCGAGGCGTACTTCAACGAGGTGTCGCTCGCGAAGGGCGAGAACCCGCGGCTGGACGACGCCATCGCACGGGTCGGCAAGGAATTGTCCGATCTGAACGACATCGAATACCGCGCACGGCGGGTCGTCGAGCTGATGGCGCTCGTGCTGCAAGGCGCGCAGCTGGTTCGCCACGGCCATCCCGCCGTCGCCGACGCCTTCTGCGCCACACGGCTCGGCGACGACTGGGGCATCGCGTTCGGCACGCTGCCCACCGGTGTCGACACGGGAGCGATCATCGAGCGCGCGTTCGTCTGAGTGCGTTGCGCCCCTGTGGACCCGTTCGGGTGCACAGGGGCCGAGACTCCCGGCGTTCCTGTCCAGGGGGCTGACGCCCACTCGCGTATTCGGTGTCAGGCGGGCGGGGTGAGTACGCGTTCGACCAACGCCGTATCGCAGTACTCGACCACTTCGCGCAACTTCCCGTCGGCGACGCGGAAGACGAAGCAGTAGGTCTGGTCGTAGGTCTCCCCGCGTGTGGTCACGGCCTCCGCGCGGGCCTGCACGATCACGCGGTCGTCCGCGGCGACGATCGTCTCCGCGGCGCTGCGGTATTCGGTGAACTGCTGCATCAA
Organism: Nocardia sputorum; assembly: GCF_027924405.1. Lineage (NCBI taxonomy): Bacteria > Bacillati > Actinomycetota > Actinomycetes > Mycobacteriales > Nocardiaceae > Nocardia > Nocardia sputorum. Next base: position 620,884 of record NZ_AP026978.1, read on the forward strand.
CGGTCGCAAGAGTTGTTCCAGCACAACATCTTTCGGCTCCCAGGTGCCGCTCCAGGACCAGTCGCCGGGGAAGACCCAGCGGAAATCGTCGGCCATGGCGTCGCTCAGCGCGCGGGTGTTGCCGAGCGACATCTGCTCGAAGACGTCGGTGAGCAGCTTCTTGTTCTCCATCGCGGTCATGACGACGACGCTAGGGTCACCGAATGCATGCGACAAGCGACTATCTCGCATATCTGGTATGAGCAATACGCATGGAAGAATTCACCGTGGCCGGTCTCCGCGTGGTACGGGAGGCCGCCGCCTGCGGCTCGTTCTCCACCGCGGCGGAGCGCCTCGGCTACACCCAGTCCGCGGTGTCCAGACAGATCGCGCTCATGGAACGGGCTGCGGGTCGCGCTCTGTTCGAGCGGCACGCCCGCGGCGTGCGGCCCACCGAGGCGGGACGCGTCGTGCTGCGCCATGCGGAGGTGATCCTCGGCGAACTGGACCAGGCCCGGCAGGACATCCATCAGCTCGCGGCGCGCCCGCCGGGCCGCTTGTGCGTCGGCGCGTTCTCCACCGCCATGGCCGCCTTGGTGCCCCGGGCCATCGCCGCGACGGCCGCCCGCGACCGGCAGGTGCGCGTCTCGCTGCGGGAGGGACTCAGCCCCAGGCTGCTCACTGCCGTCGCACGGGGACGCCTCGACCTCGCCGTAGTGACCGCCCCGGACACCCCGCCCGCCGGAGTCGAACTCGAGCCACTGGTCGACGACCCGTTGCTCGTCGCGGTCGCCGCCACACACCCGCTCGCGGGCGCGGTCAGCGCGACGCCCGGACAACTGCGCGACGAACGATGGATCGCGGGCAGCCAGGACGCGTCCGCGACCCTGCTCGGCGCATGGCGTGACCCCGGCTGGGAGCCGGACATCGCGTTCGTCGCACGCGACTGGTTCGCCAAACTCGGCCTGGTCGCGGCCGGACAGGGGAGCACGGTGGTGCCCGGCATCGCCGTCCCCGTCCTGCCGCCCACTATCGCACTGCTACGGATCGATCACCCGTCCGCGGTCCGGCGAACAGTCATCGCCCATCGCGGCGACCGCGGCACCGCCGAAGCGCGTGCCGAGTTCGCCGAAGCACTGCGCGACCAGGCGGCAGAATTGTCCGCCCACGTGCGCCAACGCCTTCGGGCCGGTGCGTGACAGCCCGCGCGCCGACCGGTCACCCTGTGGACGAGTGTGGATATCTTCGCGGGGTCGGTGCCCGACGGGAAGGCGCAGGTAGTGTGGCGGCGGTGGCAGGGGAGTTCGTCGAGAGACCATTGAGCCGGCTGGTCCGGCGGCTGCGGGACGGGGCCGCGCGGGGACGGTTCCTGCTCGGCATCGCGGGGCCGCCGGGCGCGGGCAAGTCGACATTGTCGGTGGCGTTGCGCGACGCGATCAACGCCGCGGCGGGCGACGTGATCGCCGAGATCGCTCCCATGGACGGATTTCACCTGAGCAACGAGGTCTTGCGGGCCACCGAAAGCCTTGCGCGCAAGGGCGAGCCGGACACGTTCGACGTCGACGGTTACATCGCGGCGCTGCGCCGCCTGCGCACCACACCGGTGGGCGAGCCGGTGCCGTGGCCCACGTTCGACCGGTCCGTCGATGCCCCGGTGCCGGGCGGGGTGGTCTTCGACCGGCATTCCATCGTCCTCACCGAGGGAAACTACCTGCTGCTCGACGACTTCGGAACGCGGCGGTGGTCGGTGGTCCGCACCCTCCTGGACGAATGCTGGTACCTGGACGCCGCGCGGGAGACGATCGAGGATCGCCTGCTGGACAGGCATCTTCGCGGTGGGCGTACGCCCGCGGCGGCGCGCGACAAGGTGCACCGCAGTGACTTGCCGAACGCTGATCTCGTCGCCACCACCAAGGAGCGCGCCGACCTCGTGCTGCGCGAGCATGCGGGCAGCTACACGGTGGTTGCCCCGCCGCCGCTCAGCGCCGGGTGAGAACGGTCTCGGATCCGACGCGAGTCAGCTTCTCCGGATTGCGGACGTAGTAGAGACCGGCGATGCGGCCGTTCTCGACACGGGCCGCCATCACGCCGTCGAGTTCACCGTCCAGGCTGAACAGGAGCGCGGGATTGCCGTTGACCACGCTGGGACCGATGGTGAGCGTGGCCGCGGTCCTGCCCAGACCGCCCGTGACGAAGCGAACCACCCGGTTCGCGCCGACGATCGGCCGCAGCGCCGCCTGCTTGACTCCGCCGCCGTCGCTGACGACGACCACATCGGGAGCGAGCACGTCCAGCAGGCCCTGCAGGTCCCTGGTCTCCAGCGCCCGCTGGAACGACTCCAGGACCGCCCGGGTCTCCTGCACGGAGACCACCGACCGCGGACGACGGGCGTCCACGTGTTTGCGGGCGCGGTGGGCGATCTGGCGCACGGCCGCCGGGGTCTTGTCCACGGCGGCCGCGATCTCCTCGTAGCCGATGCCGAACGCCTCGCGCAGCACGAAGACGGCGCGCTCGGTCGGCGACAGCGTCTCGAGCACGAGCATCAGCGCCATCGACATGCTCTCGGCCAGTTCCACATCCTCGGCCACGTCCGGCGTGGTGAGCAGCGGCTCGGGCAGCCAGGGGCCGACGTACGCCTCCTTGCGCCGCCGCATCGTGCGCAGCCGGTTGAGCGACTGCCTGGTCGTGATCCGGACCAGATACGCGCGCTCGTCGCGCACCTGGTCGGAGTCGACCTCGACCCACCGCAGCCAGGTCTCCTGCAGGACGTCCTCGGCGTCGGCCGCGGACCCCAGCATCTCGTAGGCGACGGTGAACAGCAGGTTTCGGTGCGCGACGAAAGCCTCGGTCGCCGGGTCGGTGGCATGGCCGCTCATCGTCCGGCCCTCTCCGGGCCGGCCGGGCACGGTTGCCGTCCGCCTGCACGCGTCGCATCCACCGGCAAGGTCCCTTTCGTTGCGAGTCATTCCATCCGATCCACCGGATCGGCGCGGTCGAGCGTAGGACACCGCCCGGCGCAGGACGGTGGTGCATGACCCGTTCAGGTGGAGGCCAGCGCGTCGCCGCGCTCGGCTTCCAGCAGCCGCCCGCGCTTGTCGTTCTCGAATCCCCAAGTGAAAGAACCCGGTTCACGCGCCTCGTCCGCCAATTCCTTGACAACGTTCCGGCAGGCGAACTCCTTGATCTTCGCCGCGAGCCTGCCGCCGAGGTAGAACCGGTTCGCGATGTCGTCCCGGGAGGCGAACTGTACGGTGGCGGCGCGCCGGCCCAGGCCGATGCACTGGCCGAAGTAACCCACGTCGATGGCCCCGGGCCGGGCTCCCGCGATCCGGGCCAGCACCGTGTCGGCAGCGTGCGCGCCGAGCGGGCGCGCGGTCTGGCAGCTCATCCGCAACGGCAGGTCCGACGGCGCCGCCGAATCCCCGGCGGCGACGATGCGCTCGTCGTCCACGCTCGTCAACGTCTCGTCGGTGCGCAGGCGGCCCGTGACGTCGGTGCTCAGTCCACTGCGCGCGGCAAGATCCGGCACGCCGAATCCGGCGGTCCAGATGGTCACCGCGCTCGACAGTGTGTGGCCGCCGCTGAGCCGCACGGTCTCGCGGGTCACCGACGTCACCCTCGACTCGGGACCTTCGAGCACGGTCACACCGAGTTTCGCCAGCCGCTTGGCCACCGAGCGCCGACCCCTGGGATGCAGATACGGGCCGAGCGCGCCGCCGCACAGCAACGTCACCCGGCGGCCTTGCTCCGCCAGCTCGGCGGCCGTCTCCATGCCCGTGGCACCGGCTCCCACGACCGTCAGCGAGGCGGTCGCGGGCGTGGCGTCGAGCACCGGCCGCAGCCGCTGGGCCTCCTCCAGGGTGGTGATCGGGTAGGCGAACTCGGCCGCTCCGGGCACACTCGGGTCGGCGCTGCCACTGCCCACCGCGTAGATCAGGAAGTCGTAGCCGACCGGGCCGCCGGACGCCAACCACACGCGACGCTCGGCCGCGTCGATCCGGATCGCGGTGTCGACCACCAGCCGGACGCGTTCGGCCAAGACCTCCCCGTAGTCGACCATCGCCTCGTGCGACCCGCCCACCAGTTGGTGCAGGCGAATCCGCTCGACGAAACGCGGCCGCGGGTTGACCAGGGTGACTGTCACGTCGTCCCGCCGCGTCAGGCGATTGGCTGCCATGACGCCGGCGTATCCGCCGCCGACCACGACCACCTCGGTGTTGCCAGTCATGGTGTCTCCTTCGCTTCGAGGGTTCGAGCACAAGACACCGGGTGCGCGATCGGCGTGACGTCATGTGATAGGGATCACTTGGCGGGCGTTGGATCCACGACATTCGAAGGCGACCTCGCGTCCTCCGGCGCGTGCCCCGGCTCAGGTGCTCTACCTGGGCCGATGATGAGGGGATGACGGAGAATCGCGCAGTCGGCAGATTTTCGCGGGCCCTGCACAATTTGCTGGCCGTGGTGTGCGCTCTGCTCTTCTATTACTTCTTGCCGCTGGAGGCGGTGTCTTTCGATCGACTGTCCGGCGTGCCGGCGTTGCTCGCGTTCGTCGTCGGCGTCGCCGGGCTGATCTGGCTGGCCCGGTGGCGCATCCGGCGGTACGTCAGGGATCCCCGCGCGACCGTCGGACGGATCAACGACGTGCTGCTGGTGGTCTGCGTCGTCGTGACGTTCTTCGCCCTCTACTACTACGTGCTGGAACTGCGCGCCCCCGGTCAGTTCGAGGGCCTGCACACGCGGACCGACGCGCTCTACTACACGATGGTCACGCTGGGCACGATCGGCTACGGCGACGTGCACGCGGTCGGTACCGCCGCGAAAGTGGCCACCATGGTGCAGGTCGCTTTCGACCTCGGCGTCATCGGCATCCTGATCGCGATCTCGACCTCGCACATCATTCAGCAGTTGGACGAAGCTCAACGCAACCGCCCGGCCGGCGGCGCCGACTGACGCCGCGGACGCGGGCCGGGCTCAGCGGTGCGCGCGGTACCAGCGAATCAGTGAGTCGGTCGACGAATCGTCCTGCGCCTGCGGGTCTTCCGGCGCCGTGAGCAGCGGGGCCAGGGCGAGCGCCTGCTGCTTGCCGAGTTCGACACCCCACTGGTCGAAGCTGTCGATGCCCCAGATGGTGCCCTCCACGAAGACTTGGTGCTCGTAGAGCGCGATGAGCTGGCCTACGACGGACGGGGTGAGCCGCGGCGCGAGGATGGTTGTAGAGGGACGGTTGCCCGGCATCACCTTGTGCGGCACGATCGCCGGATCGGTGCCCTCCGCGGCGATCTCCTCGGCGGTCTTGCCGAACGCGAGCACCTTGGTCTGCGCGAACAGGTTGCTCATCAGGATGTCGTGCATGCTGCCGGTGCCGTCGCTGGTCGCCAGATCGTCGGTGGGCTGCGCGAATCCGATGAAGTCCGCCGGGACGAGCCGGGTGCCCTGGTGCAGCAACTGGTAGAAGGCGTGCTGACCGTTGGTGCCCGGTTCGCCCCAGAAGATCTCGCCGGTGGCGGTGGTGACCGGGGTGCCGTCGGCCCGGACCGACTTCCCGTTGGACTCCATGGTCAACTGCTGCAGGTAGGCGGGGAAACGGGCGAGATCGTTCGAATACGGCAGCACGGCGTGCGATTCCGCGCCGAAGAAATTCGAATACCAGACGCCGAGCAGCCCGAGCAGCACCGGGGCGTTCGCCTCCAGCGGCGCCTCGGCGAAATGCCGGTCCACCGCGTGCATGCCGGCGAGGAACTCGGCGAAGCGCTCCTTGCCGATGGTCGCCATCACCGACAGGCCGATCGCCGAGGCCACCGAGTACCGGCCGCCGACCCAATCCCAGAACCCGAACATGTTGTCGGTGTCGATCCCGAACTTCGCGACCCGTTCGGCATTGGTGGACACCGCGACGAAGTGCTTGGCCACGGCGTCCTCGCCGAGCGCGGCGACCAGCCAGCGCCGGGCCGCGGTCGCGTTGGTGAGCGTCTCCAGGGTGGAGAAGGTCTTGGACGCGACGATGAACAGCGTGGTGGCCGGATCCAGCCCGTCCAGCTTCGCGACCAGGTCGGCGGGATCGACGTTGGAGACGAACCGCGCGCCGATGCCCGCGTCCTCGTAGTGCCGCAGCGCCTGGTGCACCATGACCGGACCCAGGTCCGACCCGCCGATGCCGATGTTGACCACCGTCGTGATGCGCTCGCCGGTCGCCCCGCGCCACGCCCCGGAGCGCAGCGCGTCGGTGAACTCGCCCATCCGCCGCAGCACCCGGTGCACCTCGGCGCCCGCGTCGACGCCGTCGATGATCATGGTCGAGCCTTCGGGCAGTCGCAGCGCGACGTGGCCGACCGCGCGGTCCTCGGAGGTGTTGATGTGCTCGCCCCGGAACATCGCGTCGCGCCGCTCGACCACGCCCGCCTCGCGGGCCAATTCGACCAGCAGGTGCAGGGTTTCCCGGTTCACGCGGTGCTTGCTGTAGTCGATGTGCAGGTCCGCCACCTGGACGGTCAGCTCGCCGCCTCGGGCCGGATCGTCGGCGAAGAACTCCCTGAGGTGTCGTCCCGCGACGGTGCCGTGGTGATCGTGCAGTTTCCGCCATGCCGCCGTCGCGGTGATGTCGCTGCTCACGTTCGCCGAGAGTACAAGCAGGCATCGCCGCGCGCACGGGCGCGTATGCGGAGAGTCGCCCGGACCTGCGCCGATGCCGAGGTGAAAATCCTCTGTGCCACACCGGACTCGCCGGGTGGCGGCCGCCCGCGACACGCCGTGTCTGCCCCGGGTCGCGGTGGTGCGCGTTCCCGCTGCGCTGGCGCCGGGGAGGCATAGGCTGGCGTCATGGTGTCCGAACGTGAACTTCTCGAATCCGTGCCGACGCAGTTGTGGATCGGTGGACGGCCGGTCGACGCCACCGGGGCGGGTACTTTCCCGGTGCACAATCCCGCGACCGGTGAAGTGCTGACGAATGTCGCGGACGCGACGCCGGAAGACGCGCTGCGCGCGCTCGACGCCGCCGTCGCGGCGCAGGATTCGTGGGCGGCCACGCCCGCCAGGGAGCGCGGGGAGATCCTGCGCGCGGTGTTCGAGCGGATCACCGCCCGCGCGGAGGAGTTCGCCCTGCTGATGACCCTGGAGATGGGCAAAGCGCTGCCGGAGAGCCGCAACGAGGTGCGCTACGGCGCGGAATTCTTCCGCTGGTTCAGTGAGGAGGCCGCCCGGGTGCACGGGCGCTACCTGCACGCGCCTTCCGGCACCGGCCGGATCATGGTGCACAAGCAGCCGGTCGGCCCCTGCCTGGCCATCACGCCGTGGAACTTCCCGCTCGCCATGGGCACGCGCAAGATCGGCCCGGCTCTGGCCGCGGGCTGCACGATGATCGTCAAGCCCGCCTCGGCGACGCCGCTGACCATGCTGCTGCTGGCGCAGCTGTGCAGCGAGGCGGGATTGCCCGACGGCGTGCTGTCGGTGCTCACCTCCAGCCGCTCCGGCGCGGTGACCCAACCGCTGCTCGACGATTCCCGGCTGCGCAAGCTCACCTTCACCGGCTCCACCGAGGTGGGCAAGAAACTGGTGGAGAAATCCGCGAACCGGTTGCTGCGCACCTCGATGGAACTCGGCGGCAACGCGCCGTTCGTCGTGTTCGGCGACGCCGACGTCGACGCCGCCGTGCAGGGCGCGATGCTGGCCAAACTGCGCAACGGCGGGGAGGCGTGCACCGCCGCCAACCGTTTCCACGTGCACAACAGCGTGCTCGAGGAGTTCACCACCAAGCTGGTCGAGGCGATGGAGAGCAGCGTGCGGCTCGGGCCGGGCGCCGATCCGGACACCACGCTGGGCCCGCTGATCAACGAGGAGCAACTGCGCACGGTCGGCGAGCTGGTGGACGACGCCGTGGCGAAGGGCGCGCGGGTGCTGATCGGCGGCAAGGCGCCCGACGGCCCCGGCTGGTTCTACCCGGCGACGGTTCTGAGCGACGTCCCGCCGCAGGCCAGGATCCTGCGCGAGGAGGTCTTCGGCCCGGTCGCCCCGATCGTCGGCTTCGACACCGAGGAGCAGGGGCTCGCCGCCGCCAACGACACGGAATTCGGACTGGTCAGCTACGTCTACACTCGCGACCTCGACCGCGCCCTGCGGATCGCCGAGGGCCTGGAATCCGGCATGGTGGGCGTCAACCGCGGCGTCATCTCCGACCCCGCCGCCCCCTTCGGCGGCGTCAAGGAGTCCGGCTTCGGCCGGGAGGGCGGCACGGAGGGGATCGAGGAGTACCTGTCCACCAAGTACATCGCGCTCACGTGAGCGAAGGCGGCCGCATCCGGCCGTGGACATGAAACGACCGCCCCGGGGCCTTCACACCCGGGGCGGCCTGTTCGGAAGCGACGGTCTCGCGAGCGCCGCGTGGCTCTCAGTTCAGTGGCCGAGCCGGCCGCGGCCGAGGCGAAGCAGCAGCATGGCGAGCGTGTGGCCTTCCTGGCCGAGCTCGCTGAAACGCTCCAGCACCTTCATCTCGCGGCTGTGCACCAGGCGCGGCCCGCCCGACGCCATGCGCGTCCGGCCGATGATCCGGGAGACTTCCGTCCGGCGCTTGATCGCGGCCAGGATCTCCGCGTCGAGACGGTCGATCTCCTTGCGGAGTTTGTCGATCTCGGCCTCGGTCTGCGGCAGCGCGGATTCGGATCCGGTCGTCGTGGCAGGGGTGCTCATCATTCATCTCCTCGTGTCAGAACATCGATCGGCGCGTGCTCGCGGCTCGTTACCGACCAGTTCTTTCACCGTGAAACAGACCTGGTGGGGCCTTGATTGTCCCCCCAGAAGGTGCGCTCAGGTACAGGCTCCGCGAACCCGGCGTCCGGCTGGCAGCCGAATCGGATGTCTTGCGAAAACGCTGAGCATGTCGCCAGTGTGCCACGGGCTGGGGGGTATGCAAAACGTATACGTTTGGGAATCGCGCGAGAAACGCAGGTCGTTTCGCCGGTGCTTCCCACCAGGGGGAGTTCATCCGCCGTTCAGTCCTCCGGCGCCGAACCGATACCGATGTCACCCGGGGCTTCATCTCTGTCGGTGGCCGCCGGTAGCGTGGATGGGCGATGGACATCACGGTGGCTCCCAAGACGCAGGCCGGTCGGGTCGTGCACCCGGATCCGACATCGAAACCGCAGTTCGCCGGCGGTAACGCAGCGGAGGGGTCGCAGCCTGCCGCCATTCCGGAGGCGCCGCCGACGGACGCCGAGCGCGAGCGGCAGCGCGTCGAGCGCGAGCAGCGTCGCGCCGAGGAGGCCGAACGCCTGCTCGACGGCCTGAATCCGCAGCAGCGCGCGGCGGTCGTGCACACCGGGTCGCCGCTGCTCATCGTGGCGGGCGCGGGCTCGGGCAAGACGGCCGTGCTCACCCGCCGCATCGCCTATCTGCTGGCCGCCCGCGGCGTCACCCCGGGCCAGGTGCTCGCGATCACGTTCACCAACAAAGCCGCCGCCGAGATGCGAGAGCGGGTGACCGGGCTGGTCGGTCCGCGCGCGAACAGCATGTGGGTGTCGACCTTCCACTCCAGTTGCGTGCGCATCCTGCGCACCCAGGCCGCGCTGCTGCCCGGGCTGAACTCCAACTTCTCGATCTACGACGCGGACGATTCGCGGCGCCTGCTCACCATGATCAGCCGCGACCTGGACATCGACACCAAGAAGTACTCGGCACGCCTGCTCGCGACCGCGATTTCGAATCTGAAGAACGAACTCATCGATCCCGCCCGTGCCACCGCGGACGCGGAATCGGACGACACGGAGCTGCCCGGCCTGGTGGCCAAGGTCTACACCGAGTATCAGCGCAGGCTGCGCTCGGCGAACGCGCTGGACTTCGACGACCTCATCGGCGAGACGGTGGCGCTGCTGCAGAACCACCCGCAGGTCGCCGAGTACTACCGCCGCCGGTTCCGGCACGTGCTCGTGGACGAGTACCAGGACACCAACCACGCGCAGTACGTCCTGGTCCGCGAACTGGTCGGCCACCACGTGGACGACGGGGCCGAGGACCGGGTGCCGCCGAGTGAACTGTGCGTGGTTGGCGACGCCGACCAGTCCATCTACGCCTTCCGCGGCGCGACCATCCGCAATATCGAGGAGTTCGAGCGCGACTTCCCCGACGCCGAAACCATCCTGCTGGAGCAGAACTACCGCTCCACCCAGCACATCCTCTCCGCCGCCAACGCGGTGATCTCGCGCAACGAGAACCGGCGGGACAAGAAGCTGTGGACCGATTCCGGCGAGGGCGATCTGATCACCGGTTACGTCGCCGACAACGAGCACGACGAGGCGTCGTTCGTCGCCCGCGAGATCGACCGGCTGGTCGACCAGGGCGAGGCCAACTACGGCGACGTCGCGGTGTTCTATCGCACCAACAACAACTCCCGCGCGCTGGAAGAGATATTCATCCGGATGGGCCTGCCCTACAAGGTGGTCGGCGGCGTCCGCTTCTACGAGCGCAAAGAGGTGCGCGACATCGTCGCCTACTTGCGGGTGCTGGAGAACCCGGAGGACGCGGTGAGCATGCGCCGCATCCTGAACACGCCGCGCCGCGGCATCGGCGACCGGGCCGAAGCCTGTGTGGCGGTCCATGCCGAGCAGCGCGGGATCGGTTTCGCCGCCGCGCTGCGCGACGCCGCCGAAGGCAAAGTGGCGCTGCTGAACACGCGCGCGCAGCGGGCCATCGCCGGCTTCCTCGATCTGCTCGACGATATCCGGGCGGCGGGCGAGCGAGACGACTCCGACTTCCCCGACGTGGGCAACGTCGTGGAGGCGGTGCTCGAGCGCACCGGTTATCGCGCCGAACTGGAAGCGTCCGACGACCCGCAGGACGGCGCCCGGCTGGACAACCTCAACGAGTTGGTCAGTGTCGCGCGGGAGTTCAGCTCCGAGGCGCACAACAACGCGGAGGCGGCCCGCCAGGAGGGGCTGCTGCCCGAGGTGGGCGAAGGGGAGCCGGATCCCGGTTCGCTCGCCGCGTTCCTCGAGCGGGTCTCCCTGGTGGCGGATACCGATCAGATTCCGGACGAGGGCTCCGGCGTGGTCACGATGATGACGCTGCACACCGCCAAGGGCCTGGAATTCCCCGTGGTGTTCGTGACGGGCTGGGAGGACGGGCAGTTCCCGCACATGCGGGCGCTCGGCGATCCGACCGAGCTGGCCGAGGAACGCCGCCTCGCCTACGTCGGCATCACCAGGGCCCGGCGGCGCCTGTATCTGACGCGTGCGGTGGTGCGGTCCGGCTGGGGGCAGCCGGTGTCGAACCCGGAATCGCGATTCTTGCAGGAAATTCCGGGTCATCTCATCGATTGGCGGCGGCTGGAGCCCGCCGGCTCGCCCGGGACGCGCGGCATCCGGCGGCGTGGCGGGGACGACGACGGGTTGGAGCGGGACTGGACGCGCGGCGACGGATGGTCGGAGCCGCGGCCCGGCCTGCGGGATCGCGGGCCGCGCAGGCCCGCTCCCGGCGGCGCGACCCGCAACAACACGAACCTGGTGCTCGCGGTGGGCGATCGGGTCAGCGACGACAAGTACGGTCTCGGCCGTGTGATCGCCGCGGAGGGCTTCGGGCCGCTGGCCACGGTGACCATCGATTTCGGCACCGCGGGCAAGATCCGGTTGATTCCGCAGTACAGCCGGACCTTGGTCAAGCTTTGACCCGCGCGGGCCTTCGGCCCCTGCCCGCGTCCGGCTCGCGCCGGTAGGGTCCGCGACGTGGATACGATCGCGCAGCACATCCTGTGGTTCCTGCCCATGCTCTGGCTCGGCATGGTGCTGGCCATCTCGTTCCTGGAAGCGCCGCTGAAGTTCCGGGCCCCCGGCGTCACGCTGGCGCTGGGGCTCGGCATCGGCCGCTTGGTGTTCCGCGCGCTGAACATCGCCGAGGCCGTGCTCGCCGCGCTACTGGTGCTCGCGGCACTGATCGTCGGCCCCGGTGCAGCGACGTGGGTGTGGTTGGGCGTGGCCGCGGTCGTGCTGGCCGTTCAGATCGTGGTGGTTCGCCCGCCGCTGACCCGCCGGTCCGATCGCGTACTCGCGGGCGAGGAACTGCCGCGCTCGCACGCGCACTACTGGTACATCGGCCTGGAGGTCGCCAAGGTCGTCGCGTTGGTCGGCCTCGCGATCGCCGCGGCGCCGTAGGCGCGGTCGCCGCGGCCGGTTCCGTCGGTGGTACGTCATTCTGGATCCATGACGATCTCGCTCGACCGAGCCGAATCCCTGGTCGCCGCCGCCCGCCGAGCCGCGACCGACCGGGGGGAAACGGTCACGATCGCGGTGGTCGACGCCGACGGCAATCTGATGGCCTTCGCACGCATGCCCGGCGCGTCGCTGCCCACCATCGACGCCGCCCAGCACAAAGCTGCCGCCGCGATCGCACTCGGCTTCGACACCCTTCAGATGGCCCCCCTCAACGACCCGGGGCACCTGCTGCCCGGGGCGGTGTCCTCGGGGGAACCGTTCGTGCCGCACGGCGGCGGTGTCCTGATCAAAACGGGCGGAGTCCTGATCGGTGCGCTCGGAGTGTCCGGCGCGACAAACCCGATCGTCGATCACAAGATCGCGTCGGCGGCCGCCCGGTCGGGCTGAGTACTCATCCGGTCACCTGCCGATACCGCTCCCAGCTGTTCAGCGTGGCTCACGCGAAGTGTCCGGCCTCATCCGCCCCGCTTCGATGAGCGTCTGCCGGGCCGCCGCCTTGCGTGGGCATTGATCGGTTCGGCATGCCCTGTGTCGTTGCATGGCCAGGTGCGCTTCGGTAACGCTCAATGGAGTGTCGGGCGCTTCGTGCGGCCACCCGGTAGGCCACATTCCGGCGTCGGGTTGCTCGGCGCGAAGCCGTTGGCGTTCCCGTGCGGCACGCCACTCGGCCGCCACCCGATCGATGATCGCTTGCGCCGACATGTCGTCTTGCTCGCCGTCTCGCCACCAGTCGAACCCCATCGCGTTTCACCCCTGCTGTGCTCGCTTGTCGTTTGGCGCACGCCACCCGGCGGGGTGATGGTCACCGCAGGCCGCTCACGGCTTGCGATGCGTCCGTTCCGGGCGGGAGGGACGCGCCCGCCGGGTGGGTGCGGCTGCAAGCGTCGCTCGGAAATCTCCGCTCTGGACTGGGAAAACGGCTACAACGCGTCTACTGATCCGCCTACGATGCACGCATGGGGACGGACGGGGGGTTTCCTCCTGACATCGGGGAACGTCTGCGAGCCGCCAGACAGGCAGCGGGGCTCTCACTCGCCGAGCTAGCGGCGCGGATCCCGTTTTCGCGCAGCTACTTGGGCCATGTCGAGACGGGGACACGCGCCGCCTCGCCCGACGTGGTCGCGGCCTATGCCCGCGCATGCGGCGAAGTGACCTGCGATCCTGTCACACTGGTCAGTATGTTGGGCCGAGCCGATGTCGATCGCCGCTCGTTCCTGCGCACGTCCGTCTACAGCGCGGCGCTTTCCGCGACAGCGCTGGTGTCGCAGTCGGATATGGCCCGGTTGGCGCGAGTCGATGAATCGGCGCGTGTCGGCATGCCGGAAGTGCGTGCTGTGCAGAGGATCACGGACGCGTTCCTCGGCCTGGACGAGGTCAAGGGTGGCGGTATCGGCCGGACCGCTGTCGCCGAGTTCCTGAGCACGGATGTCGCCTCATTGCTGCGATCGCGCTTCGCCGATTCGACGGTCCGTTCCGCCGCGTTCAGCTCTGCGGCCGAACTGGCCTACCTGGCGGGTTTCAAAGCGCACGATGCCGGTGAGGACGGCATTGCGCAGCGGTATTTCCTCTCGGCATTGCGGCTGGCGGAGGAAAGCCAGTTGCCCGGCCAAGACGCTTGGGTGCTGCGCATTCTCGCGATGCAGGGAGCAGACATCGGCCAACCGAAATTCAGTCCTGCCCTCGCTGAAGCAGCCGTGGCGCGCGGCCGAGGCCAACTCGGACCGGATACAACGGCGTTGCTAATTGTCGTCGTGGCTCGCTGTCGTGCCGAAACCGGCGACCACGCAGGGGCACTGGCGGCCCTGCGAACCGCCGAACCACACCTGACTCCGGATCTGCACGCCGAACAACCCCGCTGGGTGTCGATGTGGTGCCCGAACAAGGGCACGGTCGTGGACCAGGCGGCGAAGACCTTCCTTGCTCTGGGTGACCTCGCCAATACCGAACGCTATTACGAACTGGGCACGAGTATCTGGAATCCCCAGACCCATGCCCGTGTGTGGGCCCTCAGCGCTGCCGAAACCGGCCTATTGCGCTGGAGACTCGGCAAGCACACTGACGCCCTCAACATGTGGCGGGCTGCCTTACCTGTGCTGCGCTCCGTCAACTCTGCGCGTACCACCGCTGCGCTGGGCAAGATTCGCCGCGCCGCCCCGGAACTTTTCGAGGACACTGCCGCCACCGACATCCCCGCCTTGTGAAGTCGTGTCCGCCCAGTGGGTCACGTCAGATACACGATGGTGCAAAACGTCGCGCCAGATTTATTCGTCGGCAGAATGGCATACCTGCCGCTGTGTAAATCGGATTCAGTTTGAATCAGCGTCGGGCAACCCTCAACGGGTTCGATGGCATGAGGTCGGCAGATCTCAGCGACGAGTATGGCCGCTAGCGAGTATCCAGCACCATCGCGATGGGAACGCGGATCTCCCCACCCGGGTCGAAACGCAGGACAACCATGTCCGGGGTCCAGTCGATCCGTGGTTCGGTACTCCAGCCGAGCGGAATCGTGATGACGTGACCGCGTGACACCCCGCTTTCGAACAGCGGTCCGAGCCATACCTCGTACGCGTCGATGTCCATCCGGCTGTGTGTCCGCTTTACGGCGGCGGCATACGTGTCGTTCAGTGCCGGATATATGCGGACCGTGTCGGTGCGATGCATGAATAGGCCGACTGCCGTCACGACTGTCACGAGCGTGCCCACACTGATACCGAGCGCGAGTCCCCACGCGAACGGCCAACTGAGTATGCGTCTTCGGGGCCTGGCTCGCGGCGGGCGCCGCAACTGCTCTACGGGCCGCATCGGTTCCAGAGGGGGCTGCGAAACTGTCATGGCCCCATCATGCTCGGCGGGGCAGGCCCTTCTACGCACCTGGAATTGGTCAGTGGGGCAGCAGGTCCCCCAACGCCTTGTCGAGGGTGGGATAGCGGAAGGTGAAGCCCGCCTTCGGCAATACCTCCGAGGTGGCGTGGCGGCCGGTGAGGCCGAGGGCCGGATCGGAGCGGAGGAGGATCGCGCCGAGGGTCAGTAGGGGTGCGGGCGTGGGTGGGGCGGGTGGCCGGTGCAGGTGTTTGCGCAGGAGGCGCATCAGCTCGCGGTTGCGGACCGGTGCGTCGGTGGCGGCCACCAGAACTCCGCTGGGCAGTTCGATCGCAGGATCGAGGCCGAGTGCGGCGCGGACGATCGCGAGCCAGTCGTCGATGTGGATCCAGCTGAACCACTGGTTGCCGGAGCCGACTCGACCGCCGAGGCCCGCCCGGGTGAGCTGGGTGAGGCGTCGCAAGGCGGGCGCTTGCGGGTCGAGCACGATCGAGGTGCGCAGAATGGTCCAGTGTGCGGCGTGGGCGGGGTCGAAGGACCGCTCCCACGGTTCGGCGACGCCGGTCATCTGCGGTAGCCCGACGGGTAGGGGAGTGCTTTCGGTGCAGCGGGTTTCGTCCGCGTCCGACCATATGGCGGTAGTGCTCGCCTGCACCCAATAGTCGATCGGCGCGTCGCGTGTCGCGGCGGCGGCGACCAGGGCGCGGGTGGAATCGACTCGGCTGTCGCGTAATTCGGCGATGTTCCGCGCCGTCGGACGGCAGTCCACCAGTTTCCCGGCGAGGTTGACGATTGCCGTGCGACCCGGATTACGCAGCGTCGCAACCCATGCACCGACCGATCTGCCGTCCCACTCCGCTTGGTCGAAAGGCAGCTCGGGATCGCGACGACGAGTGAGGATGACAGCGCGATGGCCGCGACAGGTCAGGTCTGCGGCGACGTGCCTGCCGAGTCCGCCGGTGCCGCCGGGGATGACCACCGTGAGCGCGTCGGCACCGGGCTGGAGGCCGGCCGCGAAGGCCAAGCGGGCGAATCCCACCCGCACATCGGATTCGAGCAAGCCGGTGGCGAGCAGCCGAGCCATACCGGCTGACAGGCCTAGAAAGGTCAATCGCTGGGTGATTTCGGTGCCGCCGTCGCGCGGCGTCAGCGTCCAGCTCAGCCGCATCCGCCCGAGCGGTTCGGACTGTTCGATGCGCAGCTCCCGCTCCGGGCGCACGGCGGCGACGACGAACGGCAGCGCGGTGCGCACGTGCAGACCGCGATGCGCCCGCCCTCGTGGCACGTAGGTTCCCGTACTGCCTACCGCGACCGGTCCGTCCAGCCGCGCAGCGGCGACGCCCGGGTTCCACTCCGGCCATCGCGTCGGATCGCCGAGCACACTCCAAATCCGTTCGGCAGGCATCGCGATGAATTGCGTGTACGTCGTTGTACGTCGTGCCATGAGCCCGACGCTAATCCGTCGGCGGGCGCGGGGGAATCGTGCGCATCGTCATGTACCGAATCCGCGGTGCGGGGACGAGAATGCCCGGCCGACGCGAACCCGATGGCCGTAAGGCACCCGAACTCCGTGCGCCGGAGCCACCGCTAGCGCGTGGCCACGGCGCGCCGTTCAGTCGCGCTGCGGGCCGAGGCTGATGCCGCGGGTCGCCAGCCAGGGCAGCGGGTCGACCTTGTCGGTGCCGTTCAGCCAGACCTCGAAGTGGCAGTGCGGACCGGTGGAGAATCCGCGGTTGCCGATCGTGGCGATCTGGTCGCCGGCGAGCACGCGCTGGCCCTGGGACACCGTGGCGGTGTCGATGTGGCCGTAGATGGTGACGGTGCCGTCGTCGTGCAGCAGGCGGACCCACATGCCGAAGCCAGAGGCGGGCCCGGCTTCGATCACGGTGCCGTCGGCGACGGCGTAGATCGGGGTACCGATCGGGCCCGCGATGTCGATGCCCAGATGCTGTACGCCCCAGCGCATGCCGAAGCCGGAGGTGAAGGTGCCCGCGGCGAACTTGCTGAAGAGCGGGCGAAGCTTCGCGGCCTCCTGGGCAGCGAGGTCTTCCGCGTACTTCTGGCCCTTCTGCAGGATGTCGTTGAACTGATCGAGGTGCGCGGGCGAGGAGACGTTCAGCACCTGCGGGGAGTCCGGCGCCGCCGTCGGATCGGCCACGTTCATCGACTGCGCGGCGATCTCATGGATCTGGCCGGCGGCTTCGTAGTCCACCGCCTGCGACGGCTGCTCGGGCGAGGCGAACGCGGCCTGTCCGGCCGCGACGACCGCACCCGCGGCGACGGCGGCGACCGCGGCGCGTCCCTTCAGAGCGGCGGGCGGCGCCGCCACCCGATGCGCGCCGCCGCGCTTGTTCGCGGCACGGCGCCCGGGGATGACGGTCGGGAGGGCGGGTGTGCGCGGCTCCTCGGGAGCCTCGGGCTCGGCGGTCTCGGTGGCCCAGGACTCCTCGGGCGCCCAGCAGCCGGTGTCGGACACCCAGGATCGCTCGTCGGGCGCCCACGCCTCCTGTTCGGCCCACGCGTCGCCGGAGTTCCATGCGCCGCCGTCGGACCAGGTCTCCTGCCGCGCCCAATTCTGTTGCGCCCACGCGTTGTTCGTGGCCCAGGAGTCGTCGGAGGCCGCGTTCTGATAGGCCGGCTGCTCGTAGCCCGCGTCGTGGACGGGCTGTTCGGCGTCGTAGCCGTAGCCGGCGCCGGTGGCCTGGAAGTAGTCGTACTGCGCCTGCGGCGCGGCTTCGTACCCGGCGTGGTGCTGGTCGAACGAGGGTTCGGCGTGTGCGCTCGGGGCGAAGGGCTCGTCGTCGGGGCGGTAACGATGTCCCGTCCGCGAGCGATCAGTGAGAGCGAAGGTGGAGCTGTGGTTCATCGGCGGTGCCACATCGTGAAGCTGGTGGAACTCGGAAGCCGCCTGACCAGCGGCGTCGATCGGTCGAATACGGAGCGGCTCTCCATCTGCGGAGCGCTGTGCTGCGTCAAAGCTTGCCGTCCTCCTAGTCGTGACCGTGTTGTGACATCGACCGCATTGACGGTAACGAAATGATTGAGCGGCGACAAGCGGTGCGGCTGGTCCGTAACAAACATGTGAGATTGATCACGCTTAGCCCGTGGAATAACTCACTGCTGTATGGGCACCCCGGAGAGGTTGTTCAACGACAATTCGTAGTAGATCCGGCTCCGCCCATGGGTTCGCCCGCTCTACCTGGCGCGGTGCCAGCAACCTACTCGCCAGTAGCGTTGGCCAGGGGTTTTGCCGGTCCGGGCGACGCCGGGTGACCTGCGCCACTTAGGATGAACGTGGCCGATTGGCCCTCCATGTGACTGGTTAGAGTCCGACCCGACCCGCTTCCGACGTCGGGCCGCCAACAAAGACGTTGTCATCGCAACGCAGACGAGACGGTGAGTACATGGATCTCTTCGAATATCAGGCGAAGGAGCTCTTCGTTAAGCACGGAGTGCCTTCGTCCGAGGGCCGCGTCACGGACACGGCCGAGGACGCCCGCGCCATCGCGGCGGAAATCGGCAAGCCGGTGATGATCAAGGCCCAGGTGAAGGCCGGTGGCCGTGGTAAGGCCGGTGGCGTCAAGTACGCCGCGACCCCGGAGGACGCGCTCACGCACGCGCAGAACATCATCGGCCTGGACATCAAGGGCCACATCACCAAGAAGATCCTTGTCGCCGAGGCCAAGGACATCGCGGAGGAGTACTACATCTCCTTCCTGCTGGACCGGGCCAACCGGACCTACCTGGCCATGTGCTCCGTCGAGGGCGGCATGGAGATCGAAGAGGTCGCCGCGACCAAGCCGGAGCGGCTGGCGAAGGTCCCGGTCGACGCGGTCAAGGGCGTCGATCTGGCGTTCGCGCGCTCGATCGCCGAGCAGGGCCACCTGCCCGCCGACGTGCTGGACGCCGCCGCCGTGACCATTCAGAAGCTGTGGGAGGTGTTCGTCGCGGAGGACGCCACCCTGGTGGAGGTCAACCCGCTGGTGCGCACCCCGCAGGACGAGATCCTCGCGCTGGACGGCAAGGTCACCCTCGATGAGAACGCCGGATTCCGCCACCCGGAGCACGAGGCGTTCGCGGACAAGGACGCGACCGACCCGCTGGAGCTCAAGGCCAAGGAGAACGACCTCAACTACGTCAAGCTCGACGGCGAGGTCGGCATCATCGGCAACGGCGCCGGTCTGGTTATGTCCACCTTGGACGTCGTCGCCTACGCGGGCGAGGGCCACGGCGGCGTGAAGCCGGCCAACTTCCTGGACATCGGTGGCGGCGCCTCGGCCGAGGTGATGGCCGCCGGTCTGGACGTCATCCTGAACGACAGCCAGGTCAAGAGCGTGTTCGTGAACGTGTTCGGCGGCATCACCGCGTGTGACGCGGTCGCCAACGGCATCGTGAAGGCGCTGGAGATCCTCGGCGACGAGGCCAACAAGCCGCTGGTCGTCCGCCTGGACGGCAACCGCGTCGACGAGGGTCGCAAGATTCTGGCCGACGCCGCGCACCCGCTGGTGACGCTGGCGCAGACAATGGACGAAGGCGCCGACAAGGCCGCCGAACTGGCAGCCGCCCGATAACGACGGCCGAGTAAGGACGAAAAGAATGTCTATCTTCCTGAACAAGGACTCCAAGGTCATCGTCCAGGGCATCACCGGCGGCGAGGGCACCAAGCACACCGCGCTGATGCTGAAGGCGGGCACCCAGATCGTGGGCGGTGTGAACGCGCGCAAGGCGGGCACCACCGTCGCGCACACCGACAAGGACGGCAACGCGGTCGAACTGCCGGTGTTCGGCACCGTCGCCGAGGCCATCAAGGAGACCGGCGCCGACGTGTCCATCGCGTTCGTGCCGCCGAAGTTCGCCAAGGACGCCATCATCGAGGCCATCGACGCGGAGATCCCGCTGCTGGTGGTCATCACCGAGGGCATCCCGGTGCAGGACACCGCCTACGCGTGGGCCTACAACGTGGAGAAGGGCAGCAAGACCCGGATCATCGGCCCGAACTGCCCCGGCATCATCACCCCGGGCGAGTCGCTGGTCGGCATCACCCCGGCCAACATCACCGGCAAGGGCCCGATCGGCCTGGTCTCCAAGTCCGGCACGCTGACCTACCAGATGATGTACGAGCTGCGCGACTTCGGCTTCTCGACCTCCATCGGCATCGGCGGCGACCCGGTCATCGGCACCACCCACATCGACGCCATCGAGGCGTTCGAGAAGGACCCGGAGACCAAACTGATCGTGATGATCGGCGAGATCGGCGGCGACGCCGAGGAGCGGGCCGCGGCCTACATCAAGGCCAACGTCACCAAGCCGGTCGTCGGCTACGTGGCGGGCTTCACCGCCCCCGAGGGCAAGACCATGGGCCACGCGGGCGCCATCGTGTCCGGTTCGTCGGGCACCGCCCAGGCGAAGAAGGACGCGCTGGAGGCCGCGGGCGTGAAGGTCGGCAAGACGCCGTCCGAGACCGCCGCGCTGGCTCGCGAGATCCTCGAGAAGGCCAGCATCAGCGCCTGATCTCTCCTCCGCGCACGAAGGCCGCCTCCGAATTCGGGGGGCGGCCTTCGTCATGTGTGGCGGTGGGCTCAGGCTTGGGCAGCAGCCGAGCGTCCTGACCAGCCACGTGCGGAACTGGGCGCGCTGCCGGGGATCCGTGATCCCCTTCGCTTGTTGATACGAGGCAACGCGGCGGATGGTTCATCGACTTTCGCCGGGAATTCCCCGCTATTGAGAATCCGTGGGTGTGAAAATCGCCATCGCGGGAAACAGTTCTGAGGAGCGGTAGGTGGTCTCGCTGAAGACTCCGCGCCGGACACCTGCCGCGACCTGCCGGGATACGGGCGGATCCGCTCATCCCGGCCGTCGCGGCGGGGTGACCTGGGCGAGGGAGTGCAGTAGCGTCAGAAGTAATCCAGCCGTGAAGACCATGTACGACTCGATTTAGGAGACGACGACATGTCCTACCCGACCGGGGGCTCCGGGTACAACACACCCTCGCCCTCAGCGCCATCCAGCCAGAGCCCGGCCACGGGTGGTGCCACTTCAGGTTCGAGCGCTACCGGTTCCGATGCCAAAGGTCTGCCGTTCTTCCTGGTGGTCGGCGTAGCGGCGCTCGGCGTGATCAACTTCCTGCTCGGCTTCCTGCCGTTCCTCGGCAGCAAGCCGGTCGATATCGGCGGCCGCCGGGTCAGCGCGCCCGAGACGGCCAACCTCTTCGAGGTGGCCTCCGGTACTCCGCTGCTCGGCCTGCTGCTGCTCGGCGGTCTGCTCGCCGGGCTGTCGCTGCTGCCGAAGCAGAACTGGATCGGCGCGGCCGCCGCGGCTTCGACCGCTGGTTTCATCGCGCTGCTGTTCCAGTCGTTCAACTTCGGCGAGGGCAGTGAGCTGAAAGCGGGAGCGTTCGTCCTGCTCGTGCTGGCCTTCGTGCAGGCGGCCGTGGCGATCGCCGCGACGCTGTTCGAGACGGGCATCCTCAAGGCGCCCGCACCGCGCCCGGCCACCGCGCCGAGCGGTTTCGGCCAGGGCGGCTACGGCCAGCAGCAACCGTCGTACGGACCGGGCCAGCAGCAGTCCTACGGCCAGGGGCAGCCCGGTTACGGCGCGAGCCCGTACGGCCAGTCCGGGTACGGCGCGCAGGCCGCGCCGCCGCAGTTCCCGTCCCAGGCGGGGCAGCCGTCGCCCTACGGGCAGAGCCAGCCCGGATACGGTCAAGCGCAGCAGGGCCAGTCCTACGGCCAGCAGCAGTCCCCTTACGGCCAGAGCCAGCCGACCACGGCTTACGGTGCGTCCCAGCAGCCGGGTTCGCCCTACGGCGCGCAGCCGCGCCCGGACGAGAGCGTGACCCAGCACTTCGGCGGCCAGCAGCAGTCCGGCCAGCAGCAGTCCGGCCAGCAGTCGCCCTACGGTTCCCCGGGCTACGGCCAGCAGCAGGCCCAGCCGAGCCAGCAGAACAAGCCGTTCGGCGGCGAACAGAGCGGTGACCCCTCTTCGGACGCCACCCAGGCTTTCCGTCCCTCGAACGACGACAACAACAAGTAGGAATTCAGCGGCATCCTCCCCGCGGCGGCGGTCGCGTGCCTGCGGCGCGCCTGACCCGTTCGTGCCGGGGAGGATGCCACGCTGAAATGCCATGAGCTCCTCCAGAAACTCCTCGACCCGCCGGATCGGCGGGTCGCGCGCGTCGCAGCCGGACCCCGACGCGGAGGAAGCCGGGTTTCTGTCGCTCACCCCGGAGCGGTCCAGGGTGCTCATCGCCGTCGCGGGCCGCCCGTCGGCCTTCGGGCTGACCACCCTCGTCGTGCTCGTGCTCGGCACGCTGCTGGCGGCGGGCAGCGATCTGGATGGCGCGTCCGGCGCGGTCGCCGCGTCCTGGCTGGCCGTGCATCAGGTGCCGCTGGTGATCGGCAAGACCTCGCTCGGGCTGCTTCCGCTGTTGCCGACCGCCCTGCTGGTCTGGCTGGCCGCGCGGGAATCCGCGCGCGCCGTCGAACCGCAGTGCACCCGGGCGGATCTCGGGTGGATCGTCGGCGCCGCGGTAGGCGGTCCGCTGCTGGTCACTTCCGTCTGCCTCGCGGTCACCGAAGACGCCTCCGGGGTCATCGCGCTGCAACCGCCGAACACCCTCGCCGCGTTCGCGTGGGTCGCGGCGCTGTATCTGCTGGCCGCCGCCATCGGTATCGCGGTCCGCCTGCGGCAGCAACTGTTCGCGCTGCTGCGAATGCCCGATTGGGTGGTCTCCGGCCTCTACGGCGCAGGCCGCTCCACGCTGCGCCTGCTGGTCTGCGCGACGGCGGTGGCGGTGATCTCGTTCCTCGCGCACATTCCGCGCCTCGGCGAGATGTACCGATCGGCGGGCGATTTCGGTGGCGTCGTCGGGCTGACCGTGCTCTCGCTGGCCTACCTGCCGAACTTGGTGATCCAGACCGTCGGCGTGCTGGTCGGTTCGAGCGCGCAGATCGGCGTCGCGTCCTTCGGGGTGTTCTCGGTGGTCGGCGGCCCCATCCCGGCGTTTCCGTTGCTCGCCGCGGTGCCGACCGGGCCCGCGGCGGGATGGTGGCCGGTATTGCTGCTGATCCCCGCGGCAGTCGGCGTGCTCGGGGGGCTCGACCTCGCGCGCACCTCCACCGACCGGATCACCGCGCCGTGGGCCACGCTCACCTCCGCCGCGCTCGCCGCGCTCGCGCTGACGGTGGCCGGGATGGTCGCGGGCGGCGACCTCGGCGAGGTCGGACGGGTCGGCCTGGACCTGCCGATCTTCACCCTCGTCGCGTTCGCCTGGCTGGCGATTCCCGGCTACGCGGGGCTGGCTTTCGCGCGCTGGTTCCTGGTGCCGGTCGGCGTCCCGCCGGGCGGCTACGCCGATCCCTACGACGACTACTCCGACGAGGACGACGCGGACTACGACGACTACTACGACTACTACGAGGACGACGACTACCACGACGACGACGGCTACGACGACGACCACTACGACTACGACCAGCCGGAGCTGGAGGGCCCGCTGGATGCCGAACTCGTCGACGAGCCGCCCGCGATCGAGACCCGCGTCCGCTACCACGACCACGCCGGGGCCGACATCGTCGACGCCGAGGTGGTCGAGGCGGACCTGCCGGACAGTGACCGGGTGGACGGTCGTTAGGCTCTAACCCGGCGGTGCCGCATCCATCCGCCATCCGAACGATCAGGGAGTAGAGCGCTGACGTCCTCGCACGCCTCGTGGAAGCCCGCAGCTACGCCGGCCACCGTCGTCGTGCTGGCATCGGGCACCGGCTCGCTGCTGCGCGCCCTGCTGGACGCTACGGCCGCCCCCGGTTACCCGGCGAAAGTCGTCGCGGTCGGTGTCGACCGGCTCTGCGCGGCCACCACACACGCCGACGCCGCGGGCGTGCCGCATTTCCGGGTGGCGGTGAAGGACTTCCCGGATCGCGCCGCCTGGGACGCCGAGCTCACCGAAGCGGTCGCCGCGCACAACCCGGATCTGGTGGTGTCGGCGGGCTTCATGCGATTGCTCGGCCCAGCCTTCCTGGACCGTTTCGGCGGCCGCATCATCAACACCCATCCCGCCCTGCTCCCCGCCTTCCCCGGCGCGCACGGTGTGCGTGACGCGCTCGCCTACGGCGCGCGGGTCACCGGCTGCACCGTGCACCTGGTCGACGAGGGCGTGGACACCGGACCGATCCTCGCGCAGGAGGCGGTGCCGGTGCTGCCGGGTGACGACGAGTCCGCCCTGCACGAACGCATCAAAGTTGTCGAGCGACGGTTGCTGGCGGAGGTCGTCGCCGCCGTCGCGACGCGAGGCATTGTCTCCGACGGACGAAAGGCAGTTATCCCAGATGAGCGAGTTCTCCGGTGAGTGAACGCAAGCCGATCAGCAGGGCGCTGGTGAGCGTCTACGACAAGACGGGTCTCGTGGAGCTCGCGACCGGTCTGCACGCCGCCGGCATCGAGCTGGTCTCGACCGGGTCCACCGCGGGCCGGATCGCGGACGCGGGCATCCCGGTGACCAAGGTCGAGGACCTGACCGGGTTCCCGGAGACCCTCGACGGCCGGGTCAAGACGCTGCATCCCCGGGTGCACGCGGGCATCCTGGCGGACTCGCGCAAGCAAGAGCACGTCGACCAGCTGGCCGAGCTCGGCGTCGAAGCGTTCCAGCTGGTGGTGGTCAACCTCTACCCGTTCACACAGACCGTGGCGAGCGGCGCGACCCCCGACGAGTGCGTGGAGCAGATCGATATCGGCGGGCCGTCCATGGTGCGCGCCGCGGCGAAGAACCACCCGTCGGTGGCGGTGGTCGTGGACAGCGGCGATTACGACGACGTGCTGGCCGCGGTGCAGTCCGGCGGCTTCACGCTGGCCGAGCGTACGGCGTTGGCGGCCAAGGCGTTCCAGCACACCGCGAGTTACGACGTGGCTGTCGCGAGCTGGATGACCAACGTGTTGAGCGCCGGTGACGCGGCGGAGGACACGGAGACCCGCTTCCCCGGATGGCTCGGCGGCACCTGGGAGCGGTCGGCGGTGCTGCGCTACGGCGAGAATCCGCATCAGTCCGCCGCCCTGTACGCCAACGCCGACGGCAACCCCGGTCTGGCGCAGGCGCGGCAGTTGCACGGCAAGGAGATGTCGTACAACAACTACGTCGACGCCGACGCGGCCTGGCGCGCCGCCTACGACCACGAGGCCCCGGCCGTCGCGATCATCAAGCACGCCAACCCGTGCGGCATCGCGCTCGGCGGCGACATCGCCGAGGCGCACCGCAAGGCGCACGCCTGCGACCCGGTGAGCGCGTACGGCGGGGTGATCGCGGCGAACCGCGAGGTCACCGTGGAGCTGGCCGAGCAGGTCGCCGAGATCTTCACCGAGGTGATCGTCGCGCCGTCCTACGCCGACGGCGCCGTGGAAGTGTTGCAGCGCAAGAAGAACGTGCGCATCCTCGTCGCCGAGGCACCGGTGCGCGCGGGCGCCGAACTGCGCCCGATCAGCGGCGGGGCGCTGCTGCAACAGCGTGACGTGCTGGACGCGCCGGGCGACGACCCGGCGCACTGGACGCTGGCCGCGGGCGAGCCCGCCGACGCGGAGACGCTCGCCGATCTGGCCTTCGCCTGGCGCGCTTGCCGGGCCGTGAAGTCCAACGCCATTCTGCTCGCGCACGACGGCGCTTCGGTCGGGGTCGGCATGGGGCAGGTCAACCGCGTGGACGCGGTCGGCCTGGCGGTCCAGCGGGCGGGAGACCGCGCCAAAGGTTCGGTGGCGGCCTCCGACGCCTACTTCCCGTTCCCGGACGGTCCGCAGACCTTGATCCAGGCCGGTGTCCGCGCCATCGTCCAGCCCGGCGGCTCGGTGCGCGACCGGGAGACGATCGACGTCGCTCGTGAGGCGGGCGTCACCCTCTATCTCACCGGGGCCCGTCACTTCGCCCACTGAGATCGGTAGTACTGGAACGCCGCGTCGGATCGAAGGTCCGACGCGGCGTTTCGTTCCGGCGGCGATGACGCGGCCGCGGATTGCTCACCGGAAGGCGCTTCGGCTGAACATCGGCGCAAGCCGGTAGCTACCTGGCCTCCCGGATGGGGAAGGCGGAGGCGAATCCGTGCGGCGCGGAGGCCCCGGCCATGCGGTACGGCGTCCTAGACGGCGCTGAGCACGGTGCGGTTGCCGAGCGGTTCTTTCAGCGGCACCGCCAAGGTGCCGAACACCGCGATCATGGTGCACATCCGGCCGACCGCCTCGGCGCGGCTGCCCGAGCGCAGTTCGACGGTGACCGTCGACGCGGTCTCGGTGACCGTGGCGTCCACGCCGTAGCACTCCGGCGATCCGGTCTCGAAGTTCACCGCTATCTTGTTGTCGCCCAATCGAGTCCACGATTGGAACGGGATCGGATGCGCCCCCACGATGGTCGGATCGGCGGTGAACTCGTTGCCTTGGTTCCCGCGTGGGTCCTCGCTCGGCGTGCGCGGCGCGGCGCTCGGGGTCGCGCTCGTGCTCGGCGGTTTCGCCTCGTCGTCCGAGCCGCCGCAGCCCGCGGCGGCGAGACAGGCGAGCACTACGGCGACAGCTGTGGCGGCGCGTCCGGCCTGGATCCGATCCATACCGACACCCTAGTCCGGGCGCTCGTTCGCGTATCGCCACGGCGGGGGCGTGGTGCACTGGGACGAACCCCACAGTGAACTTTCCGCGAACCGTGCGCGTAATGGCTCCGAAAAACGTTCGAGGGCAGTAAGTTCTGCGGGGATGCGCGCCAGAGCTGTTGCGGCGCAAATCATGTCGGATGCTCTACCAGCTTTTCCGGAAAGGAAGTATCGTGGCCGACACGCTGCGCGTAGGGGAAGAACTCGGGCGGGGTCAATCCCTCCAGGGCGGGGCTTACACCCTCACCCTGCAGGACGACGGCAATCTAGTGCTGTCCGAGCCGGGCGGAAATGTAGTGTGGGCCACCCAGACGCATGACCAGGGTGTGGAGCGGGCCGTGCTGCAGGACGACGGCAACTTCGTGCTCTACAAGAGTGACGGCGCTGCCTGGGCGACCGAGACCAACGGCCGGGCGGCCGAGCGGCTGGTCGTACAGGCCGATCGCAATGTCGTGCTGTACGGCGCGGACGGCGGCGCGCTGTGGGCTTCGGGCACCAACACCGACACTCCGCTGCCCGCCCCGGAGCCGGCGGCGGAACCGGTGCACGAGCAGGTCGCGGCCCCGGCCGCGGAGGAGGTGCCGCCTCCGCCGCCCGCCCCCGAACCGCGCACCTACACCGTCGAGCCGGGCGACACCCTGTGGGCGATCGCCGAGCGCTTCTACGGCGACGGCAACCGCTACCAGGAGATCGCCGACGCCAGCGGCATTCCCGACCCGGACGCGATCAACCCGGGACAGGTGCTGACCATCCCGTGATCCGGATTCGGTAGCGACGACGAAGACCCCCGGCGCAGGCGCATCGGGGGTCTTTCGGCTCGCTCGTGGGCGGAGTACGCCTACCGGCTGGTGAACGGCAGCAGCGCCATCTCACGGGCGTTCTTCACCGCGACAGCGACCTGGCGCTGCTGCTGCGGGGTGAGCCCGGTGACCCGGCGGCTGCGGATCTTGCCGCGATCGGAGATGAACGTACGCAGCAGGTTCACGTCTTTGTAGTCGACCGTCTCGATGCCGGCGGCGATGAGCGGGTTCTTCTTCGGACGGCGGGCCTGCTCGGCGCGAACCTTCTTCGACGGTGCTCGCTTGACTGCCATATGACGAGTTCCTTCTCACGAGATCAGTGGTTGTCTACCAGCTCGATTTGTGCACACCGGGCAACTCGCCCCGGTGGGCCATCTCGCGCACACGCACACGGGAGAGTCCGAACTTCCGGAGATGACCGCGCGGTCGTCCGTCGGCGGCGTCCCGATTGCGCAATCGTACCGGACTGGCGTCGCGCGGCTGCCGCCGCAGTTCGGCCTCGGCGGCCGCGCGTTCGGCCTCGGGGGTGCCCGGCTTCCGGATGAGCTCCTTCAGCTCCGCGCGACGTTCGGCGTAGCGCGCCACGATCGCCCGGCGCTGCTGATCGCGGGCGATCTTCGACTTCTTGGCCATCTCAGCGCTCCTCGCGGAAGTCGACGTGCTTGCGCACCACCGGATCGTATTTGCGCAGCACGAGCCGGTCCGGATCGTTGCGGCGATTCTTGCGGGTCACGTAGGTGTACCCGGTGCCTGCCGTGGACTTCAGCTTCACGATCGGGCGGATGTCGGTGGATTTCGACGCCATGGGTCGCTCCTCAGATCTTGTCGCCGCGTGCCCGGATCCGGGCCACCACGGCCTCGATTCCGTCCCGGTCGATGGTCTTGATGCCCTTGGCGGAGACGGTCAGCGTGACGCGCCGGCCTTCGCTGGGCAGGTAGTAGGTCTTGCGCTGGACGTTCGGGTTCCAGCGGCGGCTGGTCCGCTTGTGCGAGTGCGACACGGACTTGCCGAATCCGGGCTTGCGCCCGGTGACCTGGCAATGGGCCGACATCCGGACTCCCTCCAGTAGATGACAATCGTTTTCGACAATGCTTGCCCGGCAATGTACCGTGACGTGACAGCAAATGAAAATCGTTACCGAAAGGGGTTGCCGGTGGCTGCGGCAGATTCCACCCTGGGACCACCCGAGTCCGACCGCAGAACGCCCGTGGTGGTGCTCACCGGTTTCGCCGGACTCGCCGCGGCGGGCGTGGATCGCGCGGCCGCGGTGCTGGGCATGGCGCCGGGTACCGTCGTGGTCCGCCACGACCTGACGCAACTGCGGGAAGGCATCGTGCACCGCACGGTGCGCACCGCCACCCGGGAGACTTCGGCCGTGCTGGAACTCGCACACGGCTGCGTCTCCTGCACCCTGCGGACGGATCTGCTTCCGCTGCTGTGCACCCTCGCCCGGCGCGACTCGGTGGAGCGCATCGTGCTCGCGCTGGACCCGGCGTTCGAGGCAGAAGCGGTGTGTCAAGCCGTCGAGCACGTCGTGGTCGCCGGTGTGCACGGCCGTGTCGACGGCCCCGCTGGGCGCGACGTGCGGGTGGAGGCAGTTCTGACCTGCCTGGACGCCGGCGCCTGGCTCGCCGACGCGACCGGCGACGAGACGCTCGCCGAACGCGGTCTCGCCGCCGCCGACGACGACCGCACGGTGGCGCAGGTCGCGGTCGGGCAGGTCGATTTCGCCGACGCCGTGATCGCCCTCGGCGCCGTCACCGCGCACACCGCGCTGCTCGGCGAGGCCGCGGCCGAGCGTGGCAAGCTCGCGGCCGTACTGGCCAGGCTGATCCCCGGCGCGCCCGTCGCCTGGCTGGGGGAACCGAGCTCGATCACACCCGCCCTGGTGGAAACGCTGATCACGCGCGTGCCCGCCGATTCGCGACGCGGCCGCGTGTTCGACGCGCACGCACCGCTGCTGCGCGGCCGTCCGCCCTTGACCAGTGATTACGGCGTGGAACTCGTGGAGTTCGCCGCGGCGCGGCCGTTCCATCCCGCGCGCCTGCACGAGGCGCTCGACGTGTTGCTGGACGGCGTCGTGACCGCGCGCGGGCGGGTATGGCTGGCCACCCAGCCCGATGAGGTGGTGTGGCTCGAATCCGCCGGTGGTGGCCTGCGGGTGGGCGGCGCGGGGCGCTGGCTGGCCGCGATGCCGGAAGCGGAACTGTCCACGGTGGACCCGGAGCGGCGCGCGATGGCCGCCCTGCGCTGGGACGAGCGGTTCGGGGATCGGGACATCTCGCTGTCGATCCTGGTGCACGACGCCGATCCGGCGGAGATCCGCGAGGCGCTGCACTGGGCGTTGGTGGAGGACGACGAGTTGCGCCTGGTCGAACGCGCCCCCGAGCGGGTCGCCCTATGGGAGGACCCGTTCGGCGAATGGCACGCCGATCCGTGCGCGGCCGACGAGGAGGCGGGGCAACCCGCGCAGGAAGCGAAAAGCCCGAGAGGAGAGACGAAGTGAAGAAGGGTATCCATCCGGACTACCACCCGGTGGTCTTCGAGGACGTGAGCACCGGCAAGCGATTCCTCACCCGGTCCACGGCCACCAGCGCCCGCACGGTGGAGTGGACCGACGGCAACACCTACCCGTTGCTGACGGTGGACGTCACCGCGGACTCGCACCCGTTCTGGACCGGCGCGCACCGCGTGCTGGACACCCAGGGCCGTGTGGAGAAGTTCGAACGCAAATACGGCAAGCGCGCGCGAAAGGAATCCTGAGATGGCGGTACCGAAGCGGAGGATGTCGCGGTCGAACACCCGCAGCCGCCGGTCGAATTGGAAGGCGGCGCCGGTGGACTTGGTGCCGGTGACCGTCGGGGGCGTTGTGCGTCAGGTGCCGCGCCGGTTGGTGGCGGCCGTGCGGCGCGGCCTGATCGACATCGAGAAACTCTGAGCGCCGAGGTCACGAGCAGGGGCGCGCCGACTGCGTGATTGCTCGGGTGGTGCTGCCGAGTCTCCGGACGATGTGGATGCTGGTCAATCGTCCGGAAAAGGGCACTTCGGCGACCTCTGGCGAAAATTTTCAGGTGACCACAGAGCGTGTCAGCTATTTATCAGCTACCGATGTGTCCTGCATCACGTCGCACTATTGCGTGCTGGACGATTGCGATCGAGTAGCCAGGTGGTGAAATCCGGATGGGCGGTAGGTTTTTGGCCGACGAAAAGTTCGCCGAAAATGATGCGCTCGCGGCCGGATACCGGTACCCTCGTCGTCGAGGGCGGGTTCTCTTGGTTTCCAAGAGAACCCGTCCATCGCCAATTTCGGGCCCTGTCTCGCCGGGTTCCACTCTCCCCGAGGCGCTTCCGCCGCCGACCGCGCGGATGCGGCCGTGGCGCGGTGTGTGACTCAGTTCTTCGAGGTCAGCGCCGCCGGCCCGTCCTCGCCGCCCGGTGTCCGGCGCGCGTCACCATCGTGTCCCGGCAGTCCCGGAAGGTCCGGCAGCAACGCCTCCAACCGCGCCAGTTGTTCGCCGACCAGCGCGGCGGGGCCCTCGATCAGCGACAGCGGCCACGGCCAGTGCCGCCCGTTCCAGCGCTGCACCTGCTCGGTCAACTCGGCCGTCGTCGCCTCCAGTTCGCTGATCTCGGTACGCAATTCGCCAACTTGCGTTCGCAACTCGGCGGATTCGCGCTCCAGAGCAGCGATTCGGGCCAGCGCAGCGGCCAGTCCGTCCACCAGCGTCCGATTCCGGCCGTCGGCATCGGCGCCCAGCTGCGGCCAGCCCGACAAGTCGGGTCCGCGCAATTGGATCTGGATGTCGCGCAGCACTGCCTCTTGTTCCGGCGTCACGTCCGGATCCTCCCGTTCGACGAAATCCCACTGGCCGAAATCGATCGTCTCGGCCTCGTTGACGTCACAGCGCACGCCGCCGACGGTCACCTGGCGTCGCGTCTGATGAATGGCCCTTCTGCTCTCCACATTCGTGCCGGACCAGGCGTCGGTCTGCCAAGCCCACGTCGCGTATCCGGCGTCCAGGGCGCGACTGACCGTCCAGTACCCGCCGTAGATACCGACATCGGCGCGGCCGAGCACGGTCGCCGCACCGTCCAGATAGGCGTTGATGCGCAACTGATCCTGCTCGGTGGCATCGAAATCCGCGGAGAAATAGATGGGCCGGTCCACCCGGCCGCCGCAGCGCAGCACCTGGGCCAGGGCCGCGCGCGCGTCCACGATGCCTGCGCCGTACCCGTCGAGCATCCGCGCGGCCGTGGTCTCCCAATTGGAGACGATCGAGACACCGTGCGTCCGCAGATCGTTCGCCTCGGCCGGGGTGAGCAGCTTGCCGGGCAGGCTAGGGCCGCCGTCGGACAGATACCGCACCACGAAGTCGTACCCCGCCGCCCGAATCGCCGCGCCCCCCGGACGTCCCGCGGCGTAGTCGAGACCGAAACGCATGGCTTCCACTGTAAGTGGGCCCGGTGGGTGAATCCGCGGCATCACCGAATCCGGGCCGTCCACCGGGGGCGGATCAGCGACAAACGGCCGAGCAGCCCGGTAGCGCGCCGCGAATCAGGACCGGAAGTCGCGAAGGAGTCCGCGCGTCCGGATCAGCGAGCGGGCTCCAGCTTCGGCCGTCGCGGCTTCGGCGGGGCGGCCAGCTCGCGGCGATCCGGCGCGATCAGCACCGCGGAGATCGGCACGGTCAGGGCCAGCAGGCCGATGACGAACATCGGGAACACGAAGTCGAACAACTCCATGCCGCCGGGCACCTTCGCCGTCCGGTCGACGTCGAAATGCAACGCGGCCAGCGCCAAGTAGTAGGTGGCGGACACGCCGACGCCGAACAGCAGCACGGTCGCCGCGCGGGCCAGCGGGAAGCGCATGGTCTGGAACAGCCACAGCGTCGCGGACGCGGTGATCACCCCGATCACGGCGGAGACGACGGTCAGCCAGGCCGTCACGCCGACCGATCCCTGGATCTCGAGCGAGCCGATGCCGAGATAATGCGTGACGCCGATGCCGAGGCCAAGCACCGCGCCGCCGGGCAACAGCAGCGCGAGCCGCGGTGTGCGCCCGATGATCAGCAGCGCCGCGAAGACGGCCACGATGGACACCACCAGGGCCGCGACCAGCCGGCCCGGGTCGTAGCGCATCGCGCTACCCGGCACCTTCAGGCCGAGCATGGCCACCGACGTGGCCAGCCACACCCCCACACCGCCCAGCGAGATCGCCGCCGAGACCAGCCACACGAGCCGGAACTGGACCGAGCGCGCGCCGTGCACGATGCAGGCGAGGCCGACCACCGCGCCGAGCACCGAGATGCCCAGCGACAGCGCGACCAGCCAGTAGCCGAGGGCGAACTGGTCGACGGACGCACCGCCTGCGGCCAGCACCGCGACCTCACGCATGGCGGGCGGTTCCTTCCAGTTCACTGGCCTTCAGCTGCGCGATCGCGTACTCGGTGACCGCGGCCAGCGCCTGGCGCACCTCGATCGCGTTGCGCGCGTCGATGTCCACGATCGGCACGCCCTCGCGCACCGAGAGCGCTTCGCGCAGTTCCGCGATGGGGAAGCGCGGCGCGTCCGGGAAGCGGTTGACCGCGATCAGGAACGGTAGCTTGCGCGCCTCGAAGAAGTCGACCGCGGCGAAGCTGTCCTCCAGCCGCCGGGTGTCGATCAGCACCACCGCGCCGATCGCGCCGCGGATCAGGTCGTCCCACATGAACCAGAACCGGCGCTGACCGGGCGTGCCGAACAGATAGAGCACCAGGTTGCCCGGCAGGATGATCCGGCCGAAGTCCATGGCGACCGTGGTGGTCTCCTTCTCCGGCGTCTCGGCGAGATCGTCTATGCCGTCGGAGTAGCGGGTCACCATCGCCTCGGTGCGCAGCGGAACGATCTCCGACACCGCGCCGACGAACGTGGTCTTGCCCGCGCCGAAACCGCCCGCGACGACGATCTTCGTCGAAGCAACCCGATTCTCGAAGCCGTCCGGCCCGGGGGCACTTCCCGGTCCGAGATTCCCACTTGGCCCGGGATGTCCACTGGGCCCCGAATTCCTATAGGGCGCGGAGTCCACGCAATGTCCTCTCCATCAACGAACGTCGCTCGTCATAGCTCGCCTCTTCGGTCAAAGTCGAATGCACGCGCATGGTGCCGTCGACGACCAGGTCGCCGATCACCACTCGGACCATGCCGAGCGGCCGGTCCAGATGTGCCGCGATCTCCGCGACCGACAGCCGATGCGTGCCGAGTCGCAATATCTCGGTGCGGATGTCGCCGGTCGGCCAGTCGAGATGTGCAGTGTACGACAAGGTTTCGATGACCGCCTCCAAAGGCAGGTCGATCGCGGGTTCGGTGCGCCCCGAGGTCAGGGCGTAGGGCCGGACGCGCGTTGTCGGCCGTGGTCCGGGGCCGTATGGATTGGACATCGCACACTCAGACAGCGGTGCGCGCGGTCGCGGTGACCACCGAACCCACCCGATCGACCAGCAGTGCCATCTCGTAACCGATGCGGCCGATATCGTGCGACTTGTTCGCCAGCACGGCCAGATGCGAGCCGTTGCCGACGCTCATCACCAGCAGGTAGCCGCGCTGCATCTCCACGATCGATTGCATCACCTTGCCGCCGTCGAACAGCGAGGCCGCGCCCATGGACAGACTGGCGAGTCCGGCGGTGACGGCGGAGAGCTGTTCGGCGCGGTCGCTGGGCAGATGCGGACTGGTGGCCTGCAACAAGCCGTCCGCCGATACCAGCACCGCATGGGACACGCCGGGCACATCTCGGGTGAAGCGGGCGACCAGCCAGTTCAGATTCTCGTCCGTGGTGCTGTTGTTCGCGTTGGTCATGCAAGCCCTCCGTCGTTGTACTGCGCATTGGCCCGCCCGCTGCGGACCCCACTGAGATGCCTGGTCAGGTTGTTGCGAATTTCTTCCGGATCGCGCGTGCCCGCGTCCTCCGCCGGTGCCAGGCCGCCGGGCACCAGCTGGGCGCCCGGCCTGCGGATCGGCAGCCCGCCGACGGTGCGCGCGGTGGTGGTCGGATGGCTGGCGTCTTCGGCGGCCAGCCAGCCCGCGTCACCAGGCGAGGACCACGAGCTTTCCGGCGATGGCGAGGTCGAGGGCTCGA
The DNA here is from genome assembly GCF_027924405.1 of Nocardia sputorum. NCBI lineage: Bacteria > Bacillati > Actinomycetota > Actinomycetes > Mycobacteriales > Nocardiaceae > Nocardia > Nocardia sputorum. The sequence continues at coordinate 655,407 of NZ_AP026978.1, forward strand.
CCAGCCATTCCGAGACCATGCGCTGATAGATGGGGGTGGGGGAGGAACCGGCGACCGGCTGCAGCCGGGAGGAGGTCACCGTCGCGGGATCCGGCGCCGCCTCCTGCGGTGGTTCGGCGGGGGCGACCGGCTTCCGGATCGGAAGACCGGATCGCGCGGTGGTCTGCGGCGCGGGCGCCTGGCTCGGCACGGCAGGCGTGGGACCGGTGGTCGGCTCGTCGTCCTTGACCTCGGTCCACAGATCGGTGCGCGCGGGCTGCTGCTCCCGCTCGACGGCCTGCTCGCCGGTGGCGGGCGTCACCGGGGCGAACGGGCCGGTCGGGGTGCGGTCGTCCGAGCGCGGGGTGAGCACCGGCCACGGCTGGGTGGCAGGCTGGTCCGCCGGGCTGACCGACCGGCCGACCGGCGTGGAGACCGAGGGCTGGTCCGGGGCGTCGGCGACGCGGATGGCGGGACGGCGCTGCGGCAGGCCGGAACTCGTCACGCCGAAACGCGCGGTGTCGCGCTGCGGCAGGCTCGGGACGGGGACCAGGTTGCGCGGCTGCGCCCCGGTGGGCGGGGTGGCGAGCGAGGGCAGCTGGTGCTCGGCGGTGAGGTCGAGCGGCTTGCCCGCCGGGTCGGTGGCGTCCATCGGCGGCGCGACCAGCGCACCGGGCAGGTGCACGCTGGCGGTGATGCCCGGCTGCTGCGCCATCGTCGACGTGCGGCGCAGGCTCACCGTGATGGTGTGGCGCTTGGCCAGGCGGCCGACGACGAACAGGCCCATGCGGCGCGCGGTCTCGACGGTGACCTCACCACCGGAGGCCAGCCGGTCGTTGGTGGTCTGCAGGTCTTCCAGGGACATGCCGAGGCCGCGGTCGGTGATCTCGATCAGGTAGCCGCCGTCGACGGCGCGCGACACCATCACGGTGACCGGCGTGGTCGGCGGCGAATAACGCAGCGCGTTGTCGATCAGCTCGGCGAGCAGGTGCTCGATGTCGACGGCGGGCTCGCCCGCGACGATGCCGTCGGGCACCGCGCCGATCTCGACGCGCTGGTAGTCCTCGACCTGGGAGACCGCGCTCCACAGCATGTCCGACAGCGGCACCGGGTGCAGCTGTCCGCGGCGCAGCGCGGTACCGGCGAGCACCAGCAGGTTGTCGCCGTTGCGGCGCATGCGGGTGGCCAGGTGGTCGAGGCGGAACAGGCTCTGCAGCCGGTCGGTGTCGTCCTCGTCGTGTTCGAGGTCCTCGATCAGCGCCAACTGCTGTTCGACCAGCGATTGGCTGCGGCGCGACAGCGTCTCGAACATGTTGCCGATCTGCAGGCGCAGGCGGGCCTGGTCGGCGGCGAGGTTGAGCGCCTGCTCGTGGATCTCGTCCACGGCGCGGGCCAGCTGGCCGATCTCGTCGGTGGTGTGCACGGCGACCGGGGTGATCTCCGGGGTGGTGCCGCCCGCGCGCACCACGGCGAGTTCGTCGGGCAGCTTGATGTGCGCCACCTCGAGCGCGTCCCGCCGCAGGCGGCGGACCGGGACGACCAGGGTGCGCGCCACCGACAGGGCCAAGGCCAGGCCCGCGAGCAGCATGCCGATGACGATCGTCGTCTCCCGCAGCGCACCGGCCTGAGCTTCGGTGGTGCGGGCGGCGAGCGCGCCGTCGATGGTGTCGATCAGCTGCGCGGTGGTCTTCTCGTAGGTGTCCGAGCTGACCAGCAGCGAGTCGATGACGGCCGGATTCGATGCCGGGTCGGCCACGTTCTGGCTGAAGGTGCCCAGACGGGTCTGCACCGCGTCCAGCAGCGGGCGCATGTTGCCCGCGTAGTCCGGCAGGATCTGCGCGTACTGGTAGATCATGGTGATCTCGGCGCCCGCGGCGACCAGCACGCGGGGCCGCACGCTCGGGTTGCGGCCCGCGTCCGGCGAACCGATCAGCATGCGCTGCTGGGTGAGCACGCGCCGGGCGGTCTGCACCGACGCCAGCTGCAGGAAGTACCGCTGGATGACCAGGTCGTCCACCGACGGCGACAGCGCGAGCGCGTTGCCGATGCGGACCATGATCTCGTCGGACTGCTCGCCGACCATGGCGGGCGAGCCGTTGCGCAAGCTGTTGCGCATCGTGGTGCCGGTGGCGATGGCCGAGGCGAGTTCGGAGGTGACCCGGCCGCTGACCTTGGTGGTCTGCAGGGCGGCTTCCAATTCGGCCAGCGCCTGGTCGAACTTCGTCAGCGCGGCGTCGGTCTGCGGGTCCGCGGTGTTGCCCCAGGTGGCGGTCGCGGTGACGCCCAGTTGCTCGGTGGCCGAACCGAACTTGACGATCGGCCGGATGATGATGGCTTGTTCGGTCGCCGCGTCCAACTGCGCCATGGTGCGCAGTTCGTTGTTGATGCGGAGCACGGCGAAGACGGTGGCCAGCAGCACCGGAAGCACCAGCACCACGCCAACCTTGCGGGTGACCGACCAGTTCGACAGGCTGAATTGCCAGGACCGCGGTGCAGCTTCCATCCGCTTCCGTCGCCTCCGCTTCACCAGTGACCTCGGGCGCGCGTGGCTGTTCGGTATTGATTCAACCCGCAAAGAACCAACTAGAGGTCTTCTTTTTACCGCACGGAACATACCGTGCAGAGGGGGCATCGGCAATCCGGGGGAGCCGCTCCGCAATTTACCGAATATGGCTATAGAGAACGTGTTTCGCGGTGGAAATGCGTAAGGGACGCGTCAACTTCTCGGCAGGGCCGTGGAAGGCCCTGGTCACCCGGGGTTGACGAGTGCGACGCGCCGAGGGTTGCCGCGGGTCCGCGCCTCGGCGTGTCGAGAGCGCCCTCTCAGTTACCTCTCAGTCGGTGCGGTCAAACTGGTGGCATGCGCATTCTGGTGGTCGACGACGACCGGGCGGTCCGGGAATCGCTGCGCCGGTCGCTCACCTTCAACGGCTACTCCGTCGACCTCGCGGTGGACGGTGTGGACGCGCTGGAGAAGGCAACCGTCCAGCGACCCGACGCGCTCGTGTTGGACGTCATGATGCCCCGGCTCGACGGGCTCGAGGTCTGCCGTCGGCTCCGCAGCACCGGCGATGATTTGCCGATTCTGGTTCTCACCGCGCGAGATTCGGTATCGGAGCGGGTCGCGGGCCTCGACGCCGGGGCGGACGACTATTTGCCGAAGCCTTTCGCACTGGAGGAACTGCTGGCCAGGTTGCGCGCGCTGCTGCGCCGCACGTCCGCGGCTCCGGGTGACGCCTCCGAGGCAATGAAGTTCGCCGACTTGTCGCTGGACCCGGTGACTCGCGAGGTGTCCCGCGGCGCGCGGCAGATCAGTCTCACCCGCACCGAGTTCTCATTGCTGGAAATGCTGATGGCGAACCCGCGCCGGGTGCTCACCCGCAGCCGCATTCTCGAGGAAGTCTGGGGCTACGATTTCCCGACCTCGGGAAACGCGCTCGAGGTCTACATCGGTTATCTGCGTCGCAAAACCGAGGCCGAGGGCGAGCCGCGGCTGATCCACACAGTGCGCGGCGTCGGCTATGTGCTGCGTGAAACGCCGCCGTAGGTCCGCGGTCATGGCACGAACCCCGCCCAGGCGCCCCGTCGTCGCCGCCCTCGGACAGCGCCCGCCCGAGCCCTCGGATATGCGCCCGCCCATGCCGCTGACGCGGACGGTCTCGCTGCGGTGGCGGGTGACCCTGCTGGCCGCGTCCGTCGTGGCGATCGCGGTGGCGGTCACCTCGATCGCGGCCTACGCGCTGGTGGCGCGCGCGTTGTACGACGACGTGGACGCCCAGTTGCGCAGCCGGTCCACGGCGGTGATCGCCAGCAACCCGTACGGCTTCAACAACCTGAACCTGATGGTCGCCGCCGCGTTCTACGACGACACCGGCATCGCGCTGATCTACCCCGACCTCCGGCGCTGGCTGCCGCCGCAATCCACCGATCCGCCGGTCGGCCCGCAGGAGTTGGCCGTCGCGCGCGGCGAGCGCAGTTCGTCGCTGCGCACCGACGGCAATCAGCGCGTGCTGGCGGTGTACACCAACACGGGTGCCACGCTGGTGATCTCGCAGCGGCTGGACCGCACCCGGGAGGTGCTCGACCGGCTCGCCTGGCTGTTGTTCGTCGTCGGCGGTTGCGGCGTCGTGCTGGCCGCCGCGGCGGGCACGGCGGTCGGCCGGACCGGGCTGCGGCCCATCGCGCGGCTGACGGCGGCCACCGAGCGGATCGCCCGCACCGACGACCTGACTCCGATCCCGGTCACCGGTGACGACGAACTGGCAAGGCTCACAGAGAGTTTCAACACGATGCTGCGCGCGCTCACCGAGTCGCGCGATCGCCAGCGCAGGCTGGTCGCCGACGCCGGGCACGAACTGCGCACGCCGCTGACCTCGCTGCGGACCAATATGGAGTTGCTCATCGCGTCCAGCCGGCCCGGCGCTCCGCGCATACCGGACGAGGACATGGCCGGACTGCGCGCCGACGTGATGGCCCAGATCGAGGAGTTGTCGACGCTGGTGGGCGATCTTGTCGATCTCGCCAGGGAGGACGCGCCGGAAACCGTCTACGAGCGGGTGGATCTGGGAGAGGTCGTGGAGCGCGCCCTCGAGCGCGCCCGCCGCCGCCGGGCCGGCATCGAATTCGTCGCCGATCTGCGCCCGTGGTTCGTCTACGGGCACGAGGCGGGCTTGGCTCGGGCGGTGCTGAACGTGCTGGACAACGCGGCCAAGTGGAGCCCGGCGGGCGCGCAGGTGCGCATCCTCATGCGGGAGAGCGGTCCGGGCCTGCTCGAGTTGTCCATCGATGACGCCGGTCCCGGTATCCCGCCGGCGGAGCGGGAGTTGGTGTTCGAGCGCTTCTACCGGGTGATGTCGTCGCGGTCGATGCCGGGCTCGGGTCTCGGGCTGGCGATCGTCAAGCAGGTGGTGACCAAACACGGCGGCACCATCGCCATCGATACCTCGCAGCGCGGCGGTACCGTGGTGCGCATCGTGTTGCCGGGCGAGCCGGGCGCGCCGGCGTCGGATTGAGCCAATACCGGGCGACGGAACTTCATTTCCGACACAATGTCGAGTTCTGTGCGGAATATTCATCGCCGGTGGGGTATTTCGGACAATGCTCCGAGTGGTTTGCCGCAGGATTTGAGACATCAAGTTGTCGGTGGTTCTTTTGCGCCCCGGCTGCGCAGCTCTCGGAAAACTGAAAGCACGGTCTCAGTCCGCTCTCAGTCGCCGTGGCCACCCTGGTCGAGACGTGAGCAGAAACGAGGAGTCCATGACCGAGGATTCGAAGGATCGCCGGGAGCCGGGTTCGCCGGACGCGGGCGCGTTCGGGCCAGGAGAGGCGCACGCTCCCGGTTACGGTCCGCGGGAAGCACAGCATCCCACCGCCCAGTTCCCGCCGCAGCACCATCCGGCCGCGCCCTTCCCGGGATATCCGCCGTCCTTCGCTCCCCCGAACGACGCCACGCAACCGCACGGCCTGGCCTTCGGCGCCGCGCCCGCACCGGCCCGGCGTCCGTTCCGCGCCGGCCTGGCCGCGGGCGCCGTCGTGCTCGCACTGGTCAGCGGTGGTGTCGGCGGTGCGGTCGGCGCGCTGGTCACGCATGGTGACGACGGTCGAGCCCCGGTGACCAACGCCCTGGACGCGCCGAAGCCGAACGTGAGCAACGCCGTGAACGCTCCGGCCGGTTCCACCCAGGCGGTCGCGCAGAAGGTGCTGCCCAGCGTGGTGATGATCAAAGTGGCCAGCAGCAAGGTCGAGGGGGAGGGCTCCGGCGTGGTGCTGTCCTCCGACGGCCTGATCCTGACGAACAATCACGTGGCCGCGGGCGGCGGGCCGAACGCCAGGATGGAGGTCGTGTTCTCCGACGGCAGCAGCGCGCCCGCGACGCTGGTCGGCGCCGATCCGGTCTCCGACCTGGCCGTCATCAAGGTCTCCGGAAAGAGCGGCCTGACCCCCATCGAGCTGGGCACCTCGGCGAACCTGCAGGTCGGCCAGCCGGTCGTGGCGATCGGCTCGCCGCTGGGACTGGCGGGCACGGTCACCACGGGCATCGTGTCGGCACTGAACCGTCCCGTCGTGACCAGCGGCGACGGAAACGAGTCCGGCGCCGCGGTCAGCCCGGTGATCGACGCTGTCCAGACCGATGCCGCGATCAACCCGGGGAACTCGGGTGGCGCGCTGGTGGACGGCAGCGGCAAGCTCATCGGCATCAACACCGCCATCGCGACGCTCGGGCCCACCGAGACGACGGGTGGCCAGACCGGGTCGATCGGGCTCGGGTTCGCGATCCCCGTCGACCAGGCGCGCCGGGTGGCCGACGAACTGATCAAGACCGGCAAGGCCACCTACGCGCAAGTCGGGATCACGGTGTCGCGTCAGCAGGACCCGGCCCAGCAGGTTTCCGGCGCGAAAGTCCGCGACGTCACGCCGGACGGTCCCGCCGCGCGCGCGGGCGTGCCGCCGGGGGCGGTCGTGACGAAGCTCGACGACCGCCCGATCGACTCCGGCAACGCGCTCGTCGCCGCGGTCCGCTCCCATCAACCAGGAGACAAGGTGAAGATCACCTACACCGACGATCAAGGCAACAACCCCAAGACCGTCGAGGTGACCCTCTCCGGCGCGCCCGCGGACGGCGGCCGATGATGCGCGCGGTGCCCGGCGGACGGGTCCCGGTGATCGATGTCGACGCCGACGTTCTCGGCGCGGCCGCCGAGTTGCTGGACGCAGGCGCTACGGTGAGCAGCATGGAAATCGATGCTCCTGTGGCGGGGCGTGCTCTGGTGGTGGTCGTCGACGATCGAACGGCGCATGGAGGTGTTGACTCGCTCGGTCCGCTGGTCACCGAGCTGCTCACCGAGGCGGGTTTCCTCGTGGACGCGTCGGTGTCGGTCCAGGCCGACGAGGTGGAGATCCGCAACGCGCTCAACACGGCAGTGATCGGCGGCGTCGATCTGGTGATCTCCGTCGGCGGCACCGGCATGTCCCCGCGCGACGTGACGCCGGAGGCCACCTCGCAGGTGCTCGACCGCGAGTTGCCCGGAATCAGCGAAGCCCTTCGTTCCTCCGGCCGGGTGGCCGGCTCGCTGGACGCGGGACTGTCCCGCGGTGTGGCAGGCGTGTCCGGCAGCACCCTGGTGGTCAACCTGCCCGGCACCCGTTCCGCCATCCGGGACGGCATGGCGACGCTCGGCCCGCTCGCCAGCCGGGTGATCGGTGAGCTCTCCGGATTGGTCGAATAATCCCCGCGCCCACACCTGCTGAGGACCCTCGCCCGGCTGCGCGCCGGGCGAGGGATGCCGCGCGCTTGGCGAAGATCTTCGGCGACACGTTGCCCGACACCACCGCCGACGAGCGCGACGAGCGCGACGACGTCCGGTCGCCGGACGATTGGCTGCGCGCCCAGATACCCCCGCATCACGGCTAGCCCGTTATCTACGTAGTAGCTACGTAATCATGCTCACGGCCTCCGTAATCCACCCGTGATCATTTCCGCTCGGAACCAACCGGGGCGATTCCGCTACGGCCCTGTCCCGTATCCGGCCACTGGCGCTCCTGTGCCGTCATCTCGGCTCATTGTTTCCATCGGCTGTAGCGATCCCGCATTTATGCACGTCAAGCCATATTCAAATGTGCGCAACTGTGATGTAGCTCACCTTGAACTTTACGAAACGTCACGTTGCGGGCGTCGTTATCGAACGTTTAATCTCCCCATCGAGCCACTCGCAATCGGGCCCGCAATCGTGGGAACCCGGCCCGCACCAAACCCGGACGGCGGAACTCGGCTCGGTTCCGTCGCCAGCTGGTTCGTTGCGCCGAAATAACGGCCGGTTACACGTCGGCAACAAAGAGGCGACACACTGAGCTGGGCCTGAGAGGACCACTGTCCAGCCTCGATGGTCGAGGTTGACTGTTTGAACCTGATGAGGGGAAGTATGAGCGAGAACCGCACCAATGGTCTGCGCCGCGGTGCCCGCGTCGCGGGCGTCGGCGCTGCCGCGGCTGTTGCCTTGGGCCTGCTTTCGACCGGTGCCGCCAATGCCGACACCTTCGTGCCGTTGCCGGACGGCCAGAAGGTGGGACCCGGCGTGACGATCACCCGGAACGGAGAGCGGGCCCTGATCTCGCCGTCGCTGGCTGCCAACGGCGCCGGTCGCGTGGTCTGGGTATCGGGCAACGCGGTCGCCGACGTCACCGTGACGCCGGAAGGCGAGATCGGCCCCAACAACGGTCCGACCGGAAACCCCGGAACCAACAATTCCTCGACGCACGGTGCGTCGCAGTTGAGCACCGGTTACATCGTCGGCTGCCAGATCAGCATCGCCGACGACGCGATCTCCGCGGGTGTGTCGGGCAGCGTGAACCTCAGCGGCGCGAGCGCGGGCGGTTCGATCGGTGTCAACCTCGGCCCCGGCGAAGTGAAGTTCGTTCAGATCGATTACAAGGACATCCTCAAGCCGGGTGTGTACTCCGTCGAGTACCAGGATGCCGAGATTCAGATCCAGGGCTGCGCGGGTTACGCGCAGGCGCGTTCGTACACGGTCGTCGAGATCATCGGCGATCACTACTCGAAGACCACCCTCTACGGGATGCCGTTCAGCATCGGCTGACGTCTGTCGAAACCAACGAACCATCTTCCCGCTGAAGCGGACTCAACCCTCGAGGGATATCAACCATGATCAACCGTAAGAACCTGGCGCGGATGGCCGGCGTCGGCGCCGCTGCCACCATCGCCATGGGCCTGTTCTCCACCGGTGCGGCGAACGCCGACACGTTCGTGCCGCTGCCGGGTGGCGAGCTCACCAAGACGTTGTCGGACGGCACCGTCGTGACCATCCGTCTGGTCGGGGAGTCGGCCAACATCAGCCCGTCCATGGGTTCGACGCCTTTGCACCGCAACGCCTGGGTCTCCGGAAGCGCGCAGGTCGAACTCTCCGGCGCGGCCGGCGGCAAGATCTTCCCGGGTTACACCGTCGGCTGCCAGGTGAACATTGCCGGTGGCGGTGCGACCGGTGGTGTGGACGGCAATGTGGACTGGAGCGACGGCCAGAACGTCACCGGTGGTGTGGGTGCCAACTCGGGCGGCAATCTCTCGCTGGGCCCGGGCCAGGCGAAGTCGTTCTATGTGCTGGATTTGGAGCAGGCCGATGACTTCGGCAACGAGACGCACAAGACTCGTAATGCGTTCAGGGGCACGAGCGGTTCGGTGACGTGGGCCGATGAGACCATCGGTCTGAACGGTTGCGCGGGCTACGCCCAGGCGCGCGCCTTTGTCAGTGTCGAGGTCGAGACCGACAATGTCATCACCTGGGTGACGTTGTGGGGACAGCCTTTCAGCCTCGGCTGAGTGAACTGCGGGTGAAAAACCCGTAGCTGCCGATGAAATGGACCCCTCGCATTGCGGCGGGTCCATTTCGTCATGAATTCCATTGGTCCTCAACGGCTATGGGATCCTAGTCGGATCCCTTACTTCGCGAGACGAATTGCCCGAATTTCCGGAAAAGTCTGGTTGATACCGAATAGCATTGTTTCGTCCGAGATCGCTCGATGACGCGATGGTCGGCGGATCGCTTGATGGACAGCACATTCCATCACGCGCCCCGTCGGCTTTGGAGGGACACGTCCCGCCTCGACACCCTGGGGCGGGCGGATGCAACCTGATGAGGAAAAACATGAGCAAGTACCGCATCAACGGTCTGTCTCGAGGCGTCCGCGTCGCGGGCGCCGCCGCCGCGGCGGCCGTAGCCACCGGTCTGTTGTCGACCGGTGCAGCCAATGCCGATGTCTTCGTACCGTTGCCGGACGGTCACAAGGCAGGCCCCGGCGTGAACATCGCTCGTACCGGTGAGCGCGCCCTGATCTCCCCATCCCTTGCCGCGAACGGTGCCGGCCGTGTCGTGTGGGTTTCGGGGAACGCCATCGCCGATGTGGCCGTCACGCCGGAAGGCGAGATCGGCCCCAACAACGGTCCGACCGGAAACCCCGGAACCAACAATTCGTCCACCCACGGTGCTTCGCAGTTGAGCACCGGTTACATCGTCGGCTGCCAGGTCAGCATCGCCGACGACGCCATTTCCGCGGGTGTGTCGGGCAGTGTCAACCTCAGTGGCGCGAGCGCCGGTGGTTCGATCGGCATCAACCTCGGTCCCGGTGAGGTCAAGTTCGTTCAGATCGATTACAAGGACATTCTGAAGCCGGGTGTGTACTCGGTGGAATATCAGGATGCCGAGATTCAGATCCAAGGGTGTGCGGGTTACGCGCAGGCGCGTTCGTACACGGTCGTCGAGATCATCGGCGATCACTACTCGAAGACCACCCTTTACGGGATGCCGTTCAGCATCGGCTGACGCGGGTCGGATCTATCAAATCTCTTTTCGCCGAGGCGAACTCGATTCTTTAGGGGAATACCATCATGTTCGATCGTAAAAAACTGGCGCGCGCGGCCGGGCTGTGCGCGTCCGCGGCCATCGCGGTAGGTCTGCTCTCGACCGGTGCGGCGAACGCCGACACGTTCGTGCCGCTGCCGGGCGGGGAACTCACCAAGACGTTGTCGGATGGCACTGTCGTGACCATCCGTCTGGTCGGGGAGTCGGCCAACATCAGTCCGTCCATGGGTTCGACGCCTTTGCATCGCAACGCCTGGGTCTCCGGAAGCGCGCAAGTGGAGCTTTCGGGTACGGCCGGGGGCAAGATCTTCCCCGGCTATACCGTGGGTTGCCAGGTGAACATTGCCGGCGGCGGTGCGACCGGTGGTGTGGACGGCAATGTGGACTGGAGCGACGGCCAGAACGTCACCGGTGGTGTTGGCGCGAACTCCGGCGGCAATCTCTCGCTGGGCCCGGGCCAGGCGAAGTCGTTCTATGTGCTGGATTTGGAGCAGGCCGATGACTTCGGCAACGAGACCCACAAGACTCGTAATGCGTTCAGGGGCACGAGCGGCTCGGTGACGTGGGCCGATGAGACCATCGGTCTGAACGGTTGCGCGGGCTACGCCCAGGCGCGCGCCTTTGTCAGTGTCGAGGTCGAGACCGACAATGTCATCACCTGGGTGACGTTGTGGGGAGCGCCTTTCAGCCTCGGCTGAGCCGGATCACCACTCGCACAACGCGAACGGGCCCGTCCGATGACGGGCCCGTTTCGCTTGCGGCACGGGCGGGTTCGGCGGGTCAGTGAAAGACGACCGTTAGAGCGGTGCGCAGAGACGCCCCGGCCACGACGGTGGCATGCTCGGCGTCCATCGCGACCAAGACCACGCGTTCGGCGGCTTGGCGTCCGTCACCGGCACGGGAGACCAGGATGACGGCGGCGTCGGTGGCCAGGGTGCGGGCAGGCCGGGTACCGCCTCCGTTCGCGTCCTCCGCACCGATCACGTCGACGCGATCGCCCGCGCGCAGGATGTCGGCGACCGCCGTGTCGGCGAGGCGGATGGGCACGATGCGCGCCTCGCGCGCACCGGTCGCCGCCGCGGCCAGGCGTGGACCGACCACGCGCAGATCGGTGAAGACCTCGCCCCGCCGCATGGCGCCGGTCAGCGTCGCGCCGACGAGTTCGGCGGGATCGGCGACCGCGCCCGCGGGCAGCGTGCCCGCTTCGCGCGGCGCGGAGCGCAGGTCACCTGCTTCGAGCAGGCGTCCGGGCGCGAGATCCCGCTCGGCCACGACGACCGTCGTGCGTTCGGTGTCCGGGTCGCCACGGAGGAAGAGGAGCGCCGCGACTGCGGCGAGCGCGGCGGCCAGCAGTCGTCGAGCGAGAACGGCGTCGGCCCAGCGCGGTCGTTGCCAGCCCGAGGGGTTCCAGCCGCCGCGGCCGAGGTCGACGAGTGCACGAGTCATGGCCGGATCCTATGGCCGGGCGTGCACCCCTCCGGCCCGGATCACGGCGGGCTGTGGACAGATGATCGGTTGGGGAAAACCGTCGGATCAGCCGGCGACGGCCGTGCTGGCGGCGGCTGTGGAGCCGCTCGACGAGCCGGAATCCGAGGACGAACTCGAGCTGCTGTCGGACTTGCCGCTGTCGGACTTGGCGGGCTCGCTCGCGGTGGTGGAGCCGCCGCGGCTGTCGGTGCGGTAGAAGCCGCTGCCCTTGAAGACGATGCCGACCGAGTTGAACAGCTTGCGCAGCTTCCCAGAGCACTCCGAGCACACGGTCAGCGCCTCGTCCGTGAAGGACTGAACGATGTCGAAGCGGTTGTCACACTGGGTGCACGCATACGAGTAAGTAGGCACAGGATCCTCCGCGGTGTTCGTCGATCTGGCACTCTACAGCCGACAGTGCCAACACCGCCAATCGGTGTTTCATTCCCCAGGGTAATCGTCGCCGAGCCGGCGCAGTCCGCCGCGCGGCGTGAGCGCCCAACCCATGCGCAGGTCGTGCGGTTCCTCGGGGAGCCGGTCGAGCAGCTCGTCGTCCCGGACCACCGCGACCAGCCGGGCGTCCGGCCGCGCGGCGGACAGCGTGCGGTCGTAGTAGCCGGCGCCGCGGCCGAGCCGCACGCCGCGCAGGTCCACCGCGAGAGCGGGAACCAGGATCAGGTCGGCCCGGCCGACGGCGCTTGGCGGCAGGACGGCGCCGGAGGGTTCCAGCAACCCGTAGCGGGCTCGGCGCAGACCGTTCGAACCGGTGTACTCGGCCCAGCTCAGCGGCCCCGGCGGCCCGGTGACCGGCAACAGCACCCGCGCGCCACCGGCCCGCAGCGCGTCCAGCATCGCCGGTGATCCCGGTTCCCCGGCCACCGGCACATACGCGCAGACCCACCCATGGGCACCCATCGCGCCGACCGCTGTGGCCAGGGCGAACGCCTCTTTTTCCCGCTCCGTGGCAGGCATCACAGCCCTTCGGGCGAGCAGTTCGATGCGCCATGCATGTTTATCGCGCTCGCCGGGCATCTTCACAGTGATCACCATAGGCTCACCCCGGGACCGGGACGGCGCGACGCCGATCCCGGCGGCGTGATGGATGGATAGGGTATGCGTATGACAGCAAAGGCCGGACAGCCCGGTGCCGCGGCGGCGGAATCGTGCTTCCGCACGGCCGTGGTCCCCGCGGCCGGGCTCGGGACACGGTTCCTGCCCGCGACCAAGACGGTGCCCAAGGAACTTCTTCCGGTGGTGGACACCCCCGGCATCGAGCTGGTCGCCGCCGAGGCGGCCGGATCCGGCGCCGAGCGGCTGGTGATCGTCACGTCCCCGGGTAAGGACGGCGTGGTCGCGCACTTCGTCGAGGACTTGGTGCTGGAGAGCACGCTGGCCGAGCGCGGCAAGTTCAAGCTGCTCGAGAAGGTGCGCAAGGCGCCGGGGCTGCTGGATGTCACGTCGGTGGTGCAAGAGGAGCCGCTCGGGCTCGGGCACGCGGTCGCCCAGGCCGAGCGGGCGCTCGATGACGACGAGGACGTCATCGCCGTCCTCCTGCCCGACGACCTGGTGCTGCCCCGCGGCGTGCTCGACGTGATGTGCCGGGTGCGCCGCAAGCGCGGCGGAACGGTGCTGTGCGCCATCGACGTCCCCAAGGACGAGGTCAGCGCCTACGGCGTGTTCGACGTCGCGCCGGTGCCGGACGCGGTGAACCCGAATGTGCTGCGCGTCAAGGGGATGGTGGAGAAGCCCGCGCTCGCCGACGCGCCGTCGACGTTCGCGGCCGCGGGCCGGTACCTGCTGGACCGCGCAATCTTCGACGCGCTGCGCCGCATCGAGCCCGGCGCGGGCGGCGAACTGCAACTCACCGACGCGGTCGCACTGCTGATCGCCGAGGGACATCCGGTTCATGTCGTGGTGCACCGTGGGTCGCGCCACGACTTGGGCAACCCGGGCGGTTATCTTCGTGCTGCGGTCGATTTCGCACTGGAACGAGAGGAATACGGCCCCGCCCTGCGGGAGTGGCTGCAGCACCGCCTCGGTCCGGACTGGGATCCGCAGCTGACGACCGACGACTGACGGACCCGGCCGGGGGTTTCGCCGAGCGTGGAGCGTCGGGTACGAATGATGGTTCACCGCGGTGCGTGCGCGAATGCGCCTGCGCCGCGGCGGGATCGCACGCCCGTGCAGGCGAGATCGGATGGAGTGCGGAGAGGATCAGGAAGGGCTGGATGCGCTCGGTTGAGGATCAGCAGATCAAGGTGACCGCCGCGGCGGTCGCGCCCCGGCCGGTTCGGGTCGCGATCTCCGAGGCCCAGGGCCTGCTGTGTGCCGAGGACGTCGTCACCGAGCGTCCGTTGCCCGGCTTCGACCAGGCCGCCATCGATGGCTACGCCGTGCGCAGCGTCGACGTGGCCTCGGCCGGGGCCGACATTCGCGACGAAGAGGGCAATCTCGTCGACCTGACCCTCCCGGTGGTCGGCGAGGTGGTCGCCGGTTCGCGTCAGCCGATCCGCTTGCAGCCCCGCCAGACCGTCCGGGTGGACACCGGCGCGCCGATGCCGACCCTCGCCGACGCGGTGCTCCCGCTGGATTTCACCGACGGCGGGCGGGCCAGGATCAAGGTGTACGAGCCGGTGCGCTCCGGCGACTACGTGCGGCGGATCGGGGACGACGTCCAGCCGGGAGATGTCGCGGTGCGCGCGGGAACCATCATCGGCGCGGCGCAAGTAGGTCTGCTCGCCGCTGTCGGTCAGGACAAGGTGCTGGTGCACCCGCGCCCGCGACTATCGGTGCTCTCGGTGGGCGGCGAGCTGATCGACATCGACCGCACACCCGGCCCCGGCCAGGTCTACGACGTGAACTCCTACGCGCTGGCCGCGGCCGCGCGGGATGCCGGCGCGGACGTCAACCGCGTCGGCATCGTCAGTTCCGATCCGCGCCGCTTGCGCGACGCGGTGGAGGGACAGCTGGTGCGCGCCGAGGTGGTCGTCATCGCGGGCGCGGTCGGCGGCTGGGCTTCCGAACAGGTTCAGGAGGCGCTGGAAGGGCTCGGCGAGCTCGAAATCACCCGGGTGGCCATGCATCCCGGCTCCGTGCAGGGCTTCGGCCGGCTCGGCCGCGACGAAGTGCCGACGTTCCTGCTTCCCTCCAACCCGGTGAGCGCGCTGGTGGTGTTCGAGGTGATGGTGCGGCCCTTGATCCGAATCGCGTTGGGCCGCAGGCATCCCATGCGCCGGATCATCAGCGCCCGGACCATCACGCCGATCAGCTCCATGGACGGTCGCAGGGGTTACCTGCGCGCGCAGCTCATGCGGGACGAAGCGACCGGCGAATACCTTGTGCAGCCCCTCGGCAACGGAAACTCCTCTTCCCACCTGCTCGCCACGCTGGCCGAGGCGAACAGCTTGATCGTGATCGACCCGGACGACACCGAGATCCGCACCGGTGACGAAGTCCAGGTCGCCTTTCTCGCGCAGCGCGGCTGAGACGTGGACGCCATGAATGTCTTCCGGGCCACCCAGCATCCGGGGTGGCCCGCGCGACTGGGCCCGGTGCGGGTGGCCGCCGGTCAAGTGACTCTGCGTCCGGTGCGGCTGCGCGACGCGGCGGCCTGGAGCCGGATCCGGTTGCGCGACAGAGCGCATCTCGAGCCGTGGGAGCCGACCGGCCGCGGATCGTGGGAGGCGCGCAACCACGCCTCCAACTGGCCCTCGCTGTGGTCGAGCCTGAAGGCGGAGGCCAGGCGCGGCGCGATGATCCCGCTGGTGATCGAGGTCGACGGTGCGTTCAGCGGGCAGTTGACCGTCGGCAATATCGTGCGGGGCGCACTGCGTTCGGCCTGGATCGGTTATTGGGTGGCCAAGGATCTCAGCGGGCAAGGCGTCGCGACGGCGGCGTTGGCGCTCGGGCTGGACCACTGCTTCGGGCCGGTCGGTCTGCATCGAGTCGAGGCGACCGTGCGACCGGAGAATCTGGCCAGTCAGGCGGTACTGCGCAATGTCGGTTTCCGGGAGGAGGGGCTGCTGCGGCGCTACCTCGACGTGGACGGCGCCTGGCGGGATCACCTGCTGGTCGGCATCACCGTCGAGGAACTGGCCGGAACGGTCCTGGACCGGCTGGTGCGAGAGGGGCGCGTCACCCTCCAGTAGATCCGGCCACCGAGCCGCGGTGACATTGGTAGAAATGTGACAGGTGTGGCGGATGTGCACGGCGCGCCTGCCGGAACTTGGTGCTACCCGGAATTAGCCTACGGACGTCGATGGTGCGTCTTGCGTCATCGGCACAGAGCCTGCGAGGGGACCGGCGTCCGCGCCGCTGCGTCGGACGGGGGCCGGCCGAGCGCGGGGCGTGTCACGCACCGCTCGCGGGCCGAGCCGGACAAAATCCAGGCGGGACGGAGGTGCTGACGCGATGCCGAATTCGATCCTGTGGATCGGGCTGGTCGTGCTCTGGGTCTTCGTCCTTTTCCCGATCCTCGCCGATCGCCACCCGAGAATCCGCCGGACCACCGACGCCGCGCTGGCGACCAGGGTCCTGCACCGCGGCGGCGGCAAACGACGTCTCAGGAAAGGCCCGGCCGCCGGGCACGAAACCGATCCGAACTGGCGGCCCCGCCGCGTACCGAGAAAGTATCCCCACAGCGATGATGCGGAGGACCGGATGACGACACCGGCCGACGAGCCCGTCACCGAGACCGACGAGGAGAACCTGCCCGCGGCCGACGACGCGGCGGCATCCGACATCGCTGAGGCCGAACCGGACGACGCCGTGGGAGACGACTACGAGCCCCCAGCACCCGACGCGGACGAGACGGACGACGAAGCCGGCGAAGTCGCTGCGAAGATCGACGCGGAGACCGATGATGACGGCGTGGGCGCACACCACCCCGAGCCGGTCGCGGCCAGAATCCCGCCTGCGCGCTCTACCGTGCCCGCCCGCGTCGACTACGACGACTACGACGACTACGACGACTACGACGAGACGGACTCGGCCGAACCGGATTTCGTCCCCAACCGCCGTGGCCGCGGCGGCTTCGACCCCGAGGCCGACGCCATCGCCCGCGCGGCCCGCTACACCTTCCGGCAGCGGGCCGTGCTCGGCTTGCTGCTCACCGCCATCCTGTCCGGCGCCCTCGCGCTCGTGGTCACCCCCTTGCTGTGGTGGGCCTGCGGGCTCGCCGTCACCGTGCTGGTGACCTACCTGGCCTACCTGCGCAAGCAGGTGCGGATGGAGGAGGAGATCCGCCGCAGGCGCGCCGCCCGCCTCAACCGCGGCCACCAGGGCGAAGCCGATCCACGGAGCCGCCGCACCCGCGCCCCGCGCGGCGCCATGGACCGCGACACCGCCCGCGCCCTACGCCGCCGCTCCACCCTGATCGAGCCGGACGACGAAGACCCCGCGTTCGCCCACCTCGACCCCTTCGACCCGGCCACGGCCCGCGCCCTGCGCACCCGCACCGGCGGCGACATGCGCCGCGCGGCGGGCGCGTAGACCTGGCTTATCTCCGCAGGTCAGGGTGCCGATTCGGAGTCTGGGGGGCTGGCCTGATACAGTGTCACAGCGCGGTTCCCCGGAACCGCACGGGGCTATAGCGCAGTTGGTAGCGCGTCTCGTTCGCATCGAGAAGGTCAGGGGTTCGATTCCCCTTAGCTCCACAGCTGCGAGAACACCGCTCGACCCGGGAAAGGTCGGGCGGTGTTTTCGTTAGAGCGAAAGCGCGGCTAGCTTGCTGCCCACTTTTTGCCCACACTTGCGCGCGCTGCCCTGTCCAGAGCGTCCGAGACGGCTTCGAGATCATCCGGGAAGAGATCGGCGTAGGTGTCGAGCGTCATCGCGGCCGACTTGTGGCCGAGCATGGTCTGAACTGCCTTCACATTCGCCCCGGCACTGATCGAGAGCGACAGCACTGCCCAACCGGCGGCAAGGAGCCGCCGGCGGGATTGTTCCGCCTCGAACCCGGCTCACGCGGCGATGGCGTCCTAGGGGCCGTCATCCGTGCCCCGAAAGCCGGTGACCGCCCACCAGCCGATTTCTCCATCAACAGGTACCGATCCCGACCGAATCGCCGCCGACACAACCGAACTCAATCGGCTCGACCCACCACCAAAGTCCAGACGTGAAGTGCAAGACCGGCTCGGGTGGGGCAGTAACCGTGCGACGAGGGCGCTGCGCAACTGGCGCGCACAACGTGAGGACTCATGACGCCGCGCATCATCCGCCCCAAGGGGGTTGAAATCTCTGCGTTGTGCGCAGCGGACCACGTCGCGGTGTCGAAAGTTCTGCACGCGCAACTCGAAACACACGGGGTATCCCACAATGACTGTGGCACAGAACCTGCAACAAGCAAAGAAGCGACGGGAGTCGAGACTATCCGAGGCCAGCGCTCATTCGTCAGCGCGGAGGGCACGACGGAAACGTGCTCGAATGGGGTTGATGCGTTGGCCTGGGTTGGACTGGCCAAGTCGGTGCATCTCGGTGTTCGCCACCTGCGCAAATTGCTCGGGTAGTTTCGCCATCGTGTCCAAATAGCCATCGAGCTCACCCCACAGCTCGCCTCGGCTGCTATTTTTTGCCAGGTTTTGGGCCGTGTAGTACATATCGATCACGATGGACTGCATCTCTTTGCATTGCTCAGCTGTTTTACGGGCATTGAGCATATTGAGCACTGCTATGTTGGCGCCGAGTTTGCGTATGCACTCATCAGTCGCTGCTACGAGTTCACCGGCTGCCGCGCTGACCTCGTCACGCCCAGCTTTGATATCGAGCAGGTACAAGTTGTGGTACTCGTCATGTGCAAGTAGAGCAGTCTCGGTCGCCTCAGCGCACTGACGGAGCACCGTCTCCCGCTGCCACTTCCGGTACTCACGCTCGTCGGCAGCGGCAATTGCAGCTCGGTTCGTGCGATTGTTGATCCGGACGCCGACGAGCGTCACGGAGGCGATGACGAGCGAGCTGATTAGCGGGAGCCACGGAGTCACCCGCACAGCATCGCACCGGGAGCCGACACTCCCGCAAGAAGATCCGGACCCCTACAGCCGGACTCGTCGGCGGCAGTCAAGAAGCATTTTGTACGGCCTCGAAAAGCTGGGCGTGCCTGCAGCGATGAGCTCGGCAGCTATGCCCGAAGTGCTCCAGCCAGGGGAGAGGGAAGTTCCTTGACTGCCGCCCCGAGACAGGGTCGGGGTGCACTTTTCCGGCTAAGAAGAGGTCACCAACGCCGACCGAATACGACGCATAGCCGCTTGCGCTTCGCTGGTCAGCTCGCGCATGCCGGACTTGACGGTCGCGCGGATGACTCGCTGGATCTGGTGCGGCAGGCGGTGGTGCTCAGCACGCTGCTCGTACGCTCGGCCTGTTGCTATACCGAAGCGGGCAAGCCGCACCAGGCGGTGCAACTTTTCGGTGATGTGCTGGCGGGCGGCACCCTCTCCAAGCGCTACAGCGGCCTGTTCGGAGCTCGGCAGGCCAAGGCGCTCGCGCTTGGCGGTGAACCCTATGAAGCGGCGACCGTTGCCGCCACAGCGGTCACTGTAGCCAGGAAAACCAGATCCGAGCGCACCATGAACGTTGTGGTCGAAGTTGTTCGGGCGCTTGACCCGTGGCGCAACCGGCCGAGTGTCCGAATGCTAATCGACATCCTAATGCCGTAGCCACTGCGCCACGATGCCGATGACTTCGGCCTGGTACTCCTGGCTCTTGGGGTTGCGATACTGCGGATCATCGTGGACGGCGAAGCCGTGCTGCGAGCCGTCGATCTCCACCAGTTCGACAGGTGGGGTGAACTGAGCGACCGCGGCGCGCGAGCCGTCGATCGGCACCAGTGTGTCGGCATTGCCATGGACGATGAGGGTCGGCGTCTTGATCTCGCCGAGCACCTCGTTCGGCTTTAGCCAGAACACTTCGTTCAGGAGTGGGCGGCCATGCTTGAGCGTCGGTGTGAACTGAATGGCGCTGGTCTCGTTCAGTTCGCGGGCAGCCTCGTCGTTGATGACGTCGTCCGTCCAGTACGGCCGGGTGTCGATGGTTCGCTTCTTGTAGTCGAACTGCGGATTGAGCAGGACCAGCCGCGCCAGTTCGTCCGGACGCTTGGCGGCGTAGTAACCGCAGATGCCACCGCCGAAACTCGCACCGAGGAGGCTCAGCTCGTCCGCGCCGGTGGCGTCTCGGAGGTGCGCCAGACCGACGCGGATGTCGTTCAGGATGGTGGAAAGCGTCAGCTCCTCCTGTCGGCCCTCGCTCTCGCCATGACCACGAAGATCGAAGCGAAGCGAGGCGATGCCGACACCGGACAAGCCCGCGGCCAGGCGAGTGAAGAAGCCACCCTCCTCGCGGGTGACGCCCCCGCCATGCACCAGCAGAACGGCACGCGACGCTGGCTGCTCGGGAGTAACGAGGGTAGCTGCGAGATGGAGACCGTCGAGTGTGCGGATTCGGGTAGTGGCGCTGGCTGAGGGCACCGAATCAGTGAAGCAGAGGTGCGCACCCGCGACCAGGCGGCGCTCAGGATGTAGGACGAGAGCGCAGATCCGCACCACGGCGCGGATTTCGCCCTGTCCGGCCCGACCGGCCACGTGTTGGGGCTTGGCGGCAATTCGGGCGCTTGTCAGCCCGTCAGCCCCCGTTCCGGGCGCAGACGGCGGGCGATGTGGTGCGTTCTACAACAGGAAACCTGGTGCCATGGCCGGTGCCATCTACAGGGTGCAGCCAGCGTTCGGGTACATCGTTTCGGTCATCGCCGCGCCCGACGCGCCGCCCGTCGGACGATTGAGCGCGACACATGGGAACGTAAACACAGGAGACGAGCTGGGACTCTCCCGCTCCGTCCCCGGGTCAGTTAGCCCAACGGCGCTGCTCGTGCCCAATGCCGACATCGGTCGGAGCCACCCGCGAACATCGCTGCGAGTACGGAGTGGAGTAGGAGGCGCCGGATTGCGCAGTAGCTCGGCGGTTGGCTTCTCTCGGCGAGTCCGGTCATGGTGGCTCGAGCGGGCGCCACGTGAACACTCGGCTGGGCTATCCCAGCCGAGCGTCTGATCAGGCTCGTGTCCAGCATTGGTGGCGGTGTTGCCGACGATCCGGAGATCGTGTGACGACGCGCAGTGACCTACGCGGCGACGGTGGTGGGCGGGAGGTATACCTCGATATCGGCGGGTGAGCCGGTGTAGTGGAGGGTGCGTAGGCCGAGGCGGGCGGCGGCTTGGCAGTTGTCGGCACGGTCGTCGACGAACAGGACGCGGCCGGGATCGCGGACTCCGGTTGCGGCGAGCGCGTTTCGGTAGGTGTCGGGGTGGGGTTTGTTCATGCCGAGCCGGGCCGAGTAGAGCGCGTCGGTCAGCACCGTGCGCCAGTCGGAGGCGTCGAGGGCGTCGCTGACCGGGTGGGGTGCGTTGGAGAGCAGCACCATCGGGAGATCTGCGCGCCGGGCGTGGTGGAGGAGAGCGACGACGCGGTCGTCGGTCCGGGTCCACAGCTCGGTGTCGACGGCACGCAACCGGGTGAGCAGTTCCGGGTCCGGGCGACGGCCGAGCACGGCGGTCCAGAAGGCCGCGTCGTCGAATTCACCGGAATCGTAGGGTTCGCGGGCGCTCCAGAAAGCGTTCTGGAAGAGAGCGAGCTGGTCCGCGTGCCATCCAGCGAGTTCGGCGAGCTCGCTCCACATGGGAACGGTGGGTTGCAGGCCGATGACGCCGTTGTAGTCGAAGATGACCGCGTCGAGTTCCGCGGGCTGGTGAGGTAGGGCAGTTACCACCGGTTCTCCAGGGCTCGATGATATAGAACAGCCACGCCCGCAGCGATCGGGGGCGTGCAGCGCGCAACCGCCGATTCGGCCGTCGAGAACGGCGAAAGCGGCTGTGTGGGTATGACGATTCCCGCCTCGTTCCAGACGAAAGAGGCGCACGAACTGTGGATCGAAGGGGATGTTCCGCGAGTCAAAGGCTGATGGTGATGCGCGACGCTGCGCGAACAAGCCGAAACCTACCAAGGGGTACGGCGAGCTACCACTCGGAACGTGGTCTTGGTGATCCGCTCCACAAACTGTCGTTCGAAGGTCTCACCGGCGCCGCAGCCGAGTCCGCTTGCCCAGCGGCCGGACGCGTGCCGCTCGCCAACGCAGCGCATCAGGAAACCTGTTCCGGAAGTGCAGGTTTCAGGTCCAGCCGCGTCAAGGGGAGGAGTCCGGCGGTGAGATCGGTGCCACCATGACGACATCGATGTAGTCGGGTGTAGCGAGTGGTGCCCAGCATGTCGAATCTTGCTGCAATTATCGCCATTTGGCCGAGTCTCGAACGGCTGTCGCGTGAATGTCGCTCCGAATCCAGAACTCTGCACGCTGAAGCATTCGTTCTTCTTCAGCCGACCCGTAGCCGATAGGTAAGGCGTCGGCTGAATAGTGGATATCGGAAATTCTGTGGATCGGGAGATTCGTGGCCGGATGGCTTTGAGGTGGACGAGGCGCTGATCAGGGCTGGAAGGACTCGGGATGGCAGAGGCTCATTCGTCACGGCTCCGGTGGAGCGGCGCGCGGTCCTCCTGTTCGTCATCGAGGCATTCGTCGTTTTGGCGGTGGCTCTGCGCGGCGCGAAGGGAAAACCGCCGCGGCGCCGGGAATCGTCCGGCCTGCCGGTCGACGGCCGAGAGTGAGCAGTGCCGAGGATCGCTTGCTCGCCCGACGACAAGTTACCGACGGCGCCCGGCCTTTTCGGAAGTTGGTCAGCGCCGATCCGGAGCAGGTGTCCACCGCCTCGCGCGAGCGAACTTCATCACTCGTCGGCCGCCGAGGCTCCCATTGCGCCGAGTTGGCGCGGAGGCGCCGATAGGTGGGGCGAAGCCCATTCGGTCAGGCAGTCGCGGTCCGTAGCGCGAACCAGCCCGTTTCCGGATCGGCGAAGCCGTGGTACATGAGGCGGACTCGCTGGTCGACTTCGAAGAGGCGGTAGACCGCTAGCATCGCGCGGGCGGTCGCTTCCTGCTGGAAGTCGTCTATGCGGCGGTAGCCGATGGGGTGTTCTGGGAGTAGGGCCAGGCGGGTGAGTTCGGCGGGGTCGCTGACGTCCAGGCCGATGGGGGCGGCGTCGGTGATGTGATGGTCGTGCAGGATGTCGTGGAGCTGATGCGGGTCGGGGCGTCCGGGCCGGAACTCCTGTAGCTCGGGCCGTAGTTGCGGGCCTGCGGCGGCCGGGCTGCCCTCGACCATGTCGATCACTTCGGCGTCGGGGGTCGGCGTGCCGGTGTCGGCGGTGAGGGGATCCTGTTCGACCACGTGCAGCATGTTGCCGCCGGGGATCAGCGGTTCTGGGGCGAGGAAGAGGGTGACCGTGGGGCAGAGGCAACCTCGGCCGACCAGGCAGACTCGCAGATGGAACGGGTCGGGCATGCGGCCCTCCTGCACGGGAACGGGCCGCCACCGAGCGGCCCTTGCTGGATCGGGACTTCTGGTTTTGCCGACCGCGGACGCGCCGCGGCGCTTCGACGGTCGACCGTGCCGCAATTCCCCAGTCTAGGAGCCGGGCACGGCCCGCGCATTGCCATCACCCGCCGATATCCGCGATCTGCCGAGTGCTCCTCCCTGATTCGCCGTAGCGGTGTGGAAGATGCCGGGCGGCTCGGCGGCCGAAGAACGCGATGATCCGAGGCCGGACCCGCAGACGTTCAGCTGATCCGTATCTCGACCGGCGGGGCCGCCACGTGCGGATAGTCGGTGGTCACGTCGACTTGCACGCGTCCGGAACCGGTGGGCAAGGCGGCGAAGACGGTTGCGGACGGCTGGTTCGAAGCCGTCTTGTCGGTGACGAGGACAGGCACCGTGCCCGTGGCGCCGCTGTCGAGGTTGCGCCAGTTGGCGAACGCGGTGAAGGTGCACGGCGCGTCCGTGGGGGTCTGGTTGACGAAGCTGATGCCGAAGCGGGCCGCGCCGGGAGTCCCGGTGGGCGAGGAGACGCCCGCATGCCCTTCGCCGTAGCAGGTGTCACCGAAGGTGTGGATCACCCCGATGTTCACGAACGCGGGTTCGCCCGCCGTCGCCGGGGCCGTCGCCGTGAACGCGCCGGCGCACAGTGCCGCGACCAGGGCGCTTCGTCTCGCCGGCTGCCTGCCGTCCACTGTCGATCACGCTCCTTCTTTCGAATCGAGCACTCTCGGACGGCCATTGTGCCCCGTTTCGCACCCTTCGCGGTCCGATTCGCGCCCAGAGTCGCCGCCGTATTCGCGGACGGGCGACGGGCGGGTGAACTTAGCATCGGAACGTGGAGCGAGGATCGTTGCTGAAGGCGCGGGCGGGCGGCAAACTGCACGGCGGCAATCACGGCATCGCGCCGGAAGAGGTGGTGGCCGCGCAGCGGGCCCGCATGCTGGTGGCGATGATCGAGGCGGCCGCGGACCGGGGGTACGCGGCGGCGACGGTGGCGGACGTACTGAAGCGGGCCGAGGTGTCGCGAATGACGTTCTACCAGCACTTCGCGAACAAGGAGGCGTGTTTCCTCGCCGCCTACGACATGGCCGTGGAGATCGTGATGACCCGCATCGCGGGAGCGCTCGCGGCCGACGGCACGCCGCTCGAGCGGATAGACCGCGCACTGGAGGCGTACTTCTCCACCCTGGCGCAGGAACCGCAGGTCGCGAAGGTCTTCCTGGTAGAGGCGTACGCGGCGGGGAGGCCGGTGCTGGAGCGGCGGCTGGCGACCCAGGCCGCGTTGGTCGACGGATTCGCCGCGACCCTCGGCGCGACCCATCCGCATCAGCGGCTGGCGGGGGAGGCGGTGATCGGCGCGGTCGTCTCGCTGGCGACCAACCGGGTCGTCGCGGGCGACTTCGCCGCCCTGCCCGCGTTGCGCGAGCCGCTGATGTCGTCGCTGATCAGGAATCTGGTGTGAGGCCGGACAGTCGCCCGGCGACCGCAGGCAGCCGGTCGAGCATGGCCACGGTGAAATCGGCGAGCAGGGCGATGAGCCCGTCCCGGTCGACGTCGAGGCCGCCGTCCAGCCAGACCAGGACCAGCTCGGCGGCGCCGCCGGTGATCAGCTGGGAGGTCGCGGCGATCGCGGTGTCCTGTCCTTCGGGCAGTTCCAGCACCAGACGCGTCTGCTCGATGATGACGTCGGCGACCTGGCGCATCCCGGCGAAGCGGCTGCGCATGAGCGCTTCGTCGCCGTAGGTCTGGGCGAACGCCACCTTCGCGCGCCGCGGGTCGTCGGTGAGTTCGACGATGAGGGCCGCGACCCCGGCGCGGATTCGGTCGGCGGGCTTGCCCGTGGTCTCGGCGATCGCGGCCTTCGCCCGGTCGAGCGCCGCCTGCTGGATCTCGGCCAGCACGCCGGAGGCGAGCGCGTCGCGGTCGGGGAACGCTTCGTAGAAGAAGCGTGGGCCGACCTTGGCCTGCTCGCACACCCCGCGCACGGTCAATGCCGACAATCCCTGAGTGCCCATGATGTCGAGGGCGGCGTCGAGCAACCGCCTGCGCCGGTCCTCGCGGCGCTCGGCCGTGGAGGCTCCGCGGTAGGTGCCGCTGACGGTACGGGTCACCACGTCAGCTTGGCACAGCCAAAATTGGGAAACAAATGTTTACGGAAACGATGGTTTCCTCTATCGTCGGACTATCGCAGTGTCGCGAAGGGAAGACGGTCATGAGTCTGCTTGTGCCCCAGTCGTTCGACGAGGTCTCCGGCACGATCCGCCAGGCGCGGACCACCTGGGCGTGGCACGCGCAGCGCGCGGCCGCGCGGGCGGTCGCGCGTTACCCGGCGCACGTGCGTCCGCTGGCCGATCCACCGCCGGGTAGCGGGCTGAAGCCGGTGCTCGGCGACTTCGGGCTGCCCGGGATCGGGTACAGCGTGCACGCGCTGGCCGACCCGATCGGCTTCGCGCGAGAGCGATTCGATCGCTTCGGCCCCGTGCAGTGGTTCGGCATGCTCGGCCGCAGGATGGTCACCTTCGGCAGCCCCGAGGGGTACGAGGCGGTGATGCTGGATCGGAACAAGGCGCTGTCGGCGCAGCGCGGCTGGGAGTGGCTGATCGGTCCGTTCTTCCGCGGTGGATTGTTGCTGCGCGATTTCGACGACCACCTGTTCCACCGGCGCGTCATGCAGCAGGCATTCACGCGGCCGCGATTGATCGGCTACCTCGATATGACCACGCCGCGCATCACCCGTGGCCTCGCCAACTGGGAGCCCGCCGACGACTTCCGCGTCTACCGCGCGATCAAGAAACTGCTGCTCCAGCAGGCCACCGAAGTCTTCGCGGGCGCCGAACCCAGCGCGGACGCGGCACGGCTGGAGCGCGCCTTCGAGGACGCGGTGCGCGGCGGGGCCGCGCTGATCCGGGCGAACGTGCCGGGCGGGGTGTGGGCCCGGGGCGTGCGCGGCCGCCGAGTGCTCGAGGAACACTTCCGCCGCGAGCTGCCCGCGAAGCGCGCGGGCGGCGGCAACGATTTGTTCAGCGTGCTGTGCCGGGCGAGCACCGCCGACGGCGAGACCTTCACCGACGCGGAAGTGGTCGAGCACATGATCTTCGTGATGATGGCCGCCCACGACACCAGCACCATCGCCGCGTCCATGCTCGTCTACGAACTCGGCAGGCATCCGGAATGGCAGGAACGGCTGCGGGCGGAATCCGTCGCGCTGGGCAAGCCCGCGCTGGACTACGACGATCTCGACCGCCTGCCCTCGCTCGACCTCGCGTTCAAGGAGGCGCTGCGGGTCTACTCGCCGGTGGCGCAACAGGTTCGCGAAACCATCGCCGACACCGACATCCTCGGGTACTACCTGCCGAAGGGAACGTTCATCCTGTGCGGCACGTACGGGCTCATGCGCAACGCGGAGTACTGGCACGACCCCGACACCTTCGACCCGGAGCGCTTCGCCGAGCATCGCCGCGAGGACCGATCGCACCGCTTCGCGTGGGCGCCCTTCGGCGGCGGGGCGCACAAGTGCATCGGCCTCTACTTCGGCGGTATGACGGTGAAAGCCGTTGTCCATCAGATGCTGTTGCGGTACCGCTGGAGCGTGCCGGACGGCTACCAGGTGCCGCTGGTCGCCGGGACCGGGCCGGTGCCCGCCGACGGCCTGCCCATCCGGCTGGAGCGGATCGACCGATGAGAATCGTCGCCGACCGCACCGTGTGCGCGGGGCACGGCATGTGCGAAGCACTGGCTCCCGATCTGTTCCGGGTCGGCGCGGACGGGATCGTCGCGCCGGTCGACACGGTCACCTCGCCCGAGCGGGACCTGCTCCAGCTCGTCGTGGACAGTTGCCCGGTCCAGGCGCTGCGCCTGGCCTGAGGTCCGCCGGTCCGTTTTGCGTGACCGGGGCTGGGTACCGCGAACTGCGACGCTCTAGTCCATCGACGCGAGAGGACCGGTGACACCCCATGGCCACCTGCGACACCTGCGGAAACGAGTACGACAAGACGTTCACCATCACCCGCGACGGTACGTCCGCCACCTTCGACAGTTTCGAATGCGCGATCAACGCCATGGCCCCGACGTGCACGCACTGTTCCTGCCGGATCCTCGGGCACGGCGTCGAGGCGCGCGGGGACTACTTCTGCTGCGCGCACTGCGCCCACGAAGCAGGTCACCCGGCGCTGGTCGATCACGTCTGAACCGGCTACCGAGCGGCGATGGGCGAACGGTCACCCGCGCGGCGCGTGACTTCGCCGCACCTGGAGCCCGGCGGTTTCCGCCGCGTCGGCCAGCACCTCCTCCAGCATGGCCGGAGTGAGTCGTCCGGTGAAGGTGTTCTGCTGGCTGACGTGATAGCAGCCGAACAGATGCAGCGGGTTCCGGCCGGCATCGGCGGCGGCCAGTTCCACGTGCGCGCCGTGGCCGAACCGCGGTCGCGGGCGCGGCACCACCCAGCCCGCACCCGCGAGCACCGGGAGCAAGGCCTGCCAGCCGAACGCGCCGAGGACCACCACCGAGCGCACGGTGGGTGTCAGCAGACGCAGTTCGGTGTCCAGCCAGTGGCCGCAACGGTCCCGTTCCTCGGGCGTCGGCTTGTTGTCCGGCGGCGCACAGTGCACCGGGGCGGTGATCCGCACGCCGTCGAGCCGCAGGCCGTCGTCGCGGTCGACCGCGGTCGGCTGGTTGGCGAGGCCGACCGCGTACAGCGCCGCGTAGAGCACGTCCCCGCTGCGGTCGCCGGTGAACATGCGGCCGGTGCGGTTGCCGCCGTGCGCGGCGGGCGCGAGTCCCACGATCAGCATCCGGGCGTCCGCCGGGCCGAATCCGGGCACCGGACGGCCCCAATAGGTCTGGTCGCGGAAGGCGGCGCGTTTCTGCCGCGCGACGAGTTCGCGCCAGGCGACCAGGCGCGGGCAGGCGAAGCAGTCGGCGACCGCCGCGTCGAGCTCGGCGATGGACCGGCACACGTCAGTTCCCGGTGCCGGGGTCGGCGGCGTGGTCACCGCGTGCGGCCGGGGCGGGCGCGCGGTGGCGGTCGGCGGGCGGTGTCTCGTTCATCAGGACTCCGTTCGGTGGTGCCGCGGAAGGGGCGAACCGGACGATCATGTCCACTATGCCTCAGCGCGACCGGCCGCCGCCGACCGCCGACGGGTCCCCGCCGGACGGCACCGCTTCGGACATCTGTCCAGTTCAGCGTGGTGATCGCGCGGCCGCCGACCGCGCTATGTGATCGGTACCACCCGGTCCGGGTTGGTAGCATGGCGATTCCGACCGACCGGACGCGGTGGTTCACCTCCGGCTTCCTTCGAAAGAGTCTTTCCATGCAGTTTGAGATCGTCGAGCGGGACGAGACGTGGGTTGCCGGGCTGCCGGTACGCAGCCCCAAACGTGCGCTCGGGGAACTGCGTGACCGCGATCTGGAGGCCGCCTGGGCGGCGGTGTTGCACCAGGAGCTCGGCGGCCCGCTGGCCAGCGCCTACACCGATTACACCGGTGAGCTGGGCACGTACAACACCCAGATCGTCGGCTATCAGTGCGCGTCCTTCGACGACGTCACCCGTGGTCACCTGGTCGCGCGCCTGCCGCGCGGCGCCTACGCCCGTTTCTCCTCGGTCGGCAACTTCCCGCAGGTGATGACCGACCTGTGGACGCAGATCGCCTACGCCGAGGAACACAACCAGATCAAACGGACCTATACCGGCGATTTCGAGTGCTATCCGCACGCCTACAAGATCGATCTGTACCTGGCGGTCGACGCGCGATGAGCTATGCGATCGTGGTGCGTGCCGAGGCGGTCTACGGCGGGCTGGTCGTCCCGCGCGTGCGCCCGAGCTTCAAGGTCAGCAACAGCGACCTGATCGAGTTCCTCAAGGACCGGCTGCGCGACCGTCAGGGTGGTGAGGGGCCGATGTACACGGTGTACGTGCCGGATCCGGCCGGGAACTACAACGCCGTGGTCTGCTTCGAGTACCCGTCCCCGGATGCGGTGCCGGTGGGTGACGTCTTGGTGCGGGTGCCGAAAGGCGTCTACGCCCGTTTCGCGCCGAACGGCGACTATCACGATCCGGTAGAGGACGTCTGGGCGCAGGTCGACGACGCGACAGCGTCGGCCGAGGTCACCCGGGCCTACCGTGAAGAAATCGAGATCTGGCACGGCCCGGAGTCGGTCGAGTTGTTCATTTCGATCCTGGTTTAGCTTGCTGAATAGTAACTACGCCAGAACCGACTGGTCTCCATCTTATTTCCGATATCGATTCCGCCGGGGTTGACCTGCGAAAATATCGCATGTACCGCAGAGTTTTCGGGAGATTAGCCGGACGGCTGGTCAATTCCTGTCCGATGACGGATACTGCCCTGGGCAACTTCGTCTCGGCTCGGGCCGTGGGGGGCTGCATCGGGCTGGACTATCGCGCAGGGCAGCGCGGCGATGGAGTAGGAACAACATGACTGTGGATCTGATTGCAGTCGTGCCGAGGAACTCCCGTGGGCGGGGAGTGCGGCGGTATTACGACGCGCAATCCGAGTGTGCGTTCTTTGTCTCCGAACCGGCTGCGCAGCCGGAACTCTGGCGCCGGTATCTGCACGGAGCGCGCGAGGTCTATCGGCGCTTCGGGGTGGAACACGCACTGGAATACGACGCGGTCGCCGACGGCGGTTCGACGGCGCTGTTCTTCGCCGCGCTCGACGCCGACGGCGACGTGGTCGCCGGGGCGCGGATGCAAGGGCCGTACAGCTCGGCGCGGCAGGCGCACGCGCTGGTCGAATGGGCCGGTCACCCCGGCGCGGACGACTTGCGGCGGATGCTCGCCGATCGGATACCGCAAGGCGTGATCGAGGCCAAAGGCGCATGGGTCGCGCGCGATGCGGCCAACCGGGCCGAACTCGGCGCGGCGATCTCGCGCACCGTGCTGCACGGCGCGCGCCTGCTCGGCGCGCGTTACGGCTTCGCGACGGTGGCCTCCTTCACCGTGCCCCGGCACGAGGCGTGCGGTGCCGTTCCAGCCGAGGGCATCCCCGCGGTGCCGTATCCGGACGAGCGCTACCGAACCGTGCCGTTGTGGTGGGACACCCGGAGCTACGCCGCGTTCGCCGAGGAATCGCAACGCACCCTGACGCACGGTGAGCAAGACGCACTGGGGCTGCCCGCCGTGCGTCCGTCCGATACGCGGTGCGGAATCGGCCGCCCGACAGAGGGCCGGCGCGGCCATGGGCGATGACCGGCCGCGTGCGGCCGACCACCGGCCGCTGATCCTCGACCCCGCCGATCCGGAGGACGCGCGGATGCTCGCCGCGCTGCGCGACGACCCGCGCCTCGAATTCCGCGATCTGCGTGCGGCGTTACGCGCCGAACTCGGCAAAATGGTTGCTCCACCGGATATTCCGGAGGGCCCGGAAGCGGACCGCTGGATCTACTACCCGTGGCGGGCGGCGGTGATCGGATTGCCGGGTCCGCGTACTTTCCGGCTGATCCGGCTGGATCGCAATCGGAACAAATTGACCAGAGCCGAACAGGACCGGCTGGCCGAACGCGCGATAGGGGTCGTCGGGCAAAGCGCCGGGAACGCGATCGCGCATCTGCTCGCCATGGAGGGCGTTTGCGGGGAACTGCGCCTGGCCGATCTGGACGAAATCGAATTTTCGAATCTCAACCGCGTCGCGGGAACTCTGTTCGACGTCGGCGTCAACAAATCGGTGGTAACCGCACGCCGTATCGCCGAATTGGATCCTTATCTGCCGGTGCGGATCTTCGAAGCCGGAATCGACGAGAATTCGGTGGACGAGTTCTTGGACGGCCTCGCGATCGTCGTCGAGGAATGCGATTCGCTCGATATGAAGCTGGTGATCCGTGAGGCGGCGGCCCGCCATCGTATTCCGGTGCTGATGGAAACCAGTGACCGCGGTTTGCTGGACGTCGAGCGTTTCGATCTCGAACCGCAGCGCCCGGCGTTCCACGGGTTGCTCGGTGCGGTTCGCGCGGCGGATCTGCGCGGACTGACGTCGAGGGAGAAGGCGCCGTTCGTGGTGCGGCTGCTCGGTGCCGCCGGGTTGTCGCCGCGGCTGGGCGCGAGCCTGGTCGAAGTCGGCGAGACGGTGACCAGCTGGCCGCAGCTGGCCGGTGACGTCGCGCTGGGCGCCGCGAGCGTGGTGGCCGCCGTACGGCGCATCGGCCTGGGGATGAAGCTGGCCTCCGGTCGGGTCCGGATCGACGTGGAACGGCATCTGGACGAACTCGCCGACCCGCCGCCGAACGACGAGCCGGCGTGGGCCGAGGCGCCGCCGGAGTCCGTCGCCGGACCCGTGGAAAGCGTCCTGGCCTGCGCACAGCGAGCGCCGTCCGGGGGAAACATGCAGCCGTGGTCGTTGCGCGCCGAGGCGGAGGACATCGTCGTCGAACTGGCGCCGCAGCACAGCACTGCGATGGACATCGGCTACCGCGGCAGCGCCCTCGCGCTCGGCGCCGCCCTGTACAACGCGCGGGTCGCCGCGGCCGCGCACGGGGTGCTCGGGCCGCACGAGTTCATCGAGGGCGCGCCGGGATCCGGTCGTCTCGTCGCGCGCCTGCGGCTGGGGAACGAGCGGAGCGATGAGCTCGCCGCCGACTATCCCGCCGTTCTGCGCCGCGGAACCAACCGCAGGGTCGGCACCGGGACCAGGCTGGCCGACGGCGTTCTCGACACGCTCACGGCGGTCGCCGAATCGGCCGGAGCCCATGTGCGCGCGGTTGTGGATCGGCAGGGGATCGAAGAAGCCGCACGTTTGCTGGGTGATTCCGACCGCATCCGGTATCTCACGCCCCGGTTATACGAGGAAATGCTCGCCGAAGTCCGCTGGGCGGAGGACGACGATCCGGATACCGGAATCGACGCGCGCAGCCTGGAACTGACCGACGACGAGTGGGCGGCATTTCAGATCACCACTCGCGCCGACGTCATGGCGCAGTTGCGGTCCTGGTCGGGCGGCGCGGCGCTGGGGAAATACACCGGTGACCGGGTGCGCTCCAGCTCCGCCATTCTGGCGGTGACATTCGACGCGACCGACCCTCGATTGACCGGCTACGCGGAGGCGGGCGCCGCGGTCGCGCGGGTTTGGGTGCGCGCCGAACGCCTCGGATTGTCTGTCCAACCGATTTCCCCCGTATACCTCTACGCCCGACGCCGTGGCGAACTTGCTGCGATTTCCCCCGACTTCGCGGATACACTAGCGTCACTTCAGGGCCGTTTCCTGGACCTGCTGGAAGTGCCTGAGCATGAGACCATGGCGTTGGTGCTTCGCCTGAGCTATGCCTCCGCCGCCACCGTACGCAGCAGGCGGCGTCCGGTGCTCGGTGTGGACACCAGTAGTTAGCGCGATCGGAGACAATGTGCCACGGCGGACACTCGACTCGTTGGTGACCCAGGTCGCCTCTGAGCTCATGGGTGTGGACGCCACGACCATGGTCGCCGCTACCGAGCGGGTGCTCGCGCAGTTGGTCGAGTACTTCGACGTGGATTTCAGCTACGTGCGGCACACCGACCGCGAACGGCGGGCAACCGTGCTCATCGCGGAGTGGCCGCACCGGCAGAACATTCCGGATCCCGACCCGCTCGGCGTGATCTACTTCGACGGCGCCGACCCCGTGTTCCGTGCCCTGGAGAACGCGACCGAACCGATGGTCGCGCGCCCGACCCCGGAGTTCGCCGACTATCAGGAAACCGTCCGCCGCGGGTCCGGCATCGTGGGGGTGACCTCGGCTGCCGTGCCGCTGCTGTCGCGGGGCGAGCCGACCGGCGTGCTCGGATTCGTCAAGTCGGGCGATCGCGAGTGGAGCAATCGCGAACTCAACGTGCTCAAAGCCATCGCCGCGCTGTTCGCGCAACTGCAAGCCAGGGTGGTCGCGGAGGAACGTCTCCGATATATCGCGCTGCACGACGACCTGACCGGGCTCGCGAATCGGCGGGCGCTGCTCGAGCACATGGAAGAGCGATTACGCGCGGGCAGTCCCGGCCCGGTGGCGGCCTTCTTCCTCGACTTGGATCGTTTGAAAGCACTCAACGATTTTCTCGGCCACACGGCCGGGGACAACTTCATCCGCACCTTGTCGACGCGGCTGCGGGAGAACCTGGACCCGAACGACATGATCGCCCGCCTCGGCGGCGACGAATTCGTCATCGTGCCCGCCAAGCCGATGGACGCGGTGGCCGCCGAATACGAGGCCAACCGGATCCAGCAGCTGATCGCCCGGCGCGTCACCGTCGGCGGCGAGTCGGTCAGCCGGGGCGCCAGCGTCGGCGTGGCGCTCGGCTTCCCGGGCGAGACCACCGTCGCCGACGTGCTGCGCCGGGCGGATCATGCGCTGCTGTCGGCGAAATCCGGCGGTGGCAACGGCGTCGCGGTGTTCACCGACACCATGCGCGCGCAATTCGAGCTCCAGGACGACGTGGAGCTCAACCTGCGCGGCGCGGTCTCCGACGGCTCGCTGCTGCTGCACTACCAGCCCGAGGTCGACCTGCGCACGGGCCGCATCGTCGCGTTGGAGGCGCTGGTCCGCTGGCTGCATCCGACCAGGGGGCTGTTGCCGCCCGCCGCGTTCGTCACCGTGGCCGAGGCCACCAACCTGGCCGGTGAGCTGGGGCGCTGGGTGATCCGGTCGGCGTGCGCGCAGTTCGCCGAATGGCGCAGGCGCGGCCTGGCGGGCAACGTGGTGATGCGGATCAATGTGTCGCCGGTGCAGCTGGTCAGCCTCGATTTCGTTGAGCGCATCGAAGACATCCTGCGCCTGTTCGGCATCGACGGCAGCTCGGTGTGCCTGGAGATCACCGAGCACGTCGTCGTGCAGGACCTGGCCCGCACCCAGGTGACGCTGCGCGGGCTGAAGCGGATGGGCGTGCAGATCGCCATCGACGACTTCGGCACCGGCTACAGCTCGCTGTCGCATCTGAAGGCGCTGCCGGTGGACGCGGTGAAGATCGACCGGGGATTCGTACAACGGCTCGGGGCCAGCACCGACGATCTGGCCATCGTGAAGTCCATCATCGGCCTGGCAGGCTCGTTCGGGCTCGGCGTGGTCGGCGAGGGCGTCGAGACGGCGGTCGCCGCGCGGACGCTGGTCGGCCTCGGGTGTTACCGCGCGCAGGGCTTCCTGATCGCGAAGCCGATGCCCGCCGAGCAGGTCGAGGCGCACCTCACCACGGGCCGGATTCCGCTCGACCTCGATCTGCCCCGGGCCGGGCGCGGGCTGCCCGCGCACTGAGCGCACTTCCACAGCCGCCGGTTATCCGGTTCTTTCACGGCCGTTCACGCGTCGTTGGGCGCGGGTAACCCCGTCCGCTGCACGATCGGCCACGTGCGCATAGTTCAGCTGGCGAACTTCTACGGCCCGCGTTCGGGTGGGCTGCGCACCGCGCTGCACCATCTGGGCGAGGGGTATGTCGCCGCCGGGCACGAGGTGGTGCTGATCGTGCCGGGTCCGCGCCGCTCGGAGGAGATCCTGCCCACCGGTGTCGCGCGCATCACGCTGCCGGCCTTGGCCATCCCGTGGACCGGGGGTTACCGCGCCGCGGATCCCCGCCGGGTGGCCGACGTCCTGAACGGATTGCGGCCGGACGTGCTCGAAGGTGTCCGACCGGCTGACGCTGCGTGGTTTCGGGCGCTGGGCGCGGCGGCGCGAGGTGACCGGCGTGATGATCTCGCACGAGCGGCTCGACCGCCTGTTGGGCCAGGTGCTGCCCGGCCCGCTGGCGCGGCGCTGCGCCGACGTGGCCAACCGGCACACCGCCACGGACTACGACATGGTCGTGTGCACCACCCGGTTCGCTCGCGAGGAATTCCTGCGCATCGGCGCGCGGAACGTGGAACTGGTCCCGCTCGGGGTGGACCTCGAACTGTTCAACCCGCACCGGCGCGATCGCAGGCTGCGCGCCGATCTCGGCGTGCCTGGTCATCCGCTGCTGGTGCACTGCGGCCGGTTGTCGGTCGAGAAGCGGGTGGATCGCAGCATCGAGGCGGTCGGGGCGTTGCGCGAAGCCGGTATCGAGGCGCGGCTGGTCGTCGCCGGGGACGGTCCGCGCCGGGACGCGCTGCAGCGGCGGGCCCGTGCGCTGGCCCCGCTGCCCGGCGGCGTGCCCGCCGTGCACTTCACCGGATTCATCTCCGAACGCGCGATGGTGGCCAGGTTGCTCGCCACCGCGGACGTCTCGCTGGCGCCGGGGCCGCACGAGACCTTCGGCCTCGCGGCGCTGGAAGCGCTCGCGGCCGGCACGCCGGTGGTGGCCAGCCGCTCCTCGGCGCTGGCGGACATCGTGACCGCCGACTGCGGCGCGGTGGCCGCCGACCATCCCTCCGCGTTCGCGCGGGCGGTCCGCGACGTGCTGGCGATGCCGCAGGCCGGTCGCCGCAGGGCCGCGCGCAGCCGCGCCGAACAGTTCACCTGGCCGCGCGCTGTAGCGGGCATGCTTGCGGTCCTCGGTCGTTAGCGGCCCGCGGCCGTCGGCTGGATTACCCTGCGGGGAACCGATTCGGCGATTCGAGATGGGATGCGCAGTGCTGGGTAGAGGTCGCGGGCGAGCGGGTCGCACGACGATGCGCGAGGCGAAGGTTCTGATCACGGGTGCGGCGAGCGGCATCGGGCGGGCCACCGCGCTGGCCTCCGCCGCCGACGGCGCCGAACTGGTGCTCACCGACATCAATGCCGAGGGCCTGGACGCCACGGTGACCGACATCCGCGCCGCGGGTGGCCGCGTCGCTTTGGCGGAAGCGCTGGACGTCACCGACTACGACGCGGTGCGCGCCTTCGCCGACCGCGTGCACGCCGAACTCGGCAGTCTGGACGTCGTCATGAACATCGCGGGCACCTCGGTGTGGGGGACCGTGGAGAACCTGGAGCACAAGCACTGGCGGCGCATGGTCGAGGTCAACCTGATGGGGCCGATCCACGTCATCGAGACCTTCGTGCCGCCCATGGTGCGCGCGGGC
The DNA here is from genome assembly GCF_027924405.1 of Nocardia sputorum. Taxonomy (NCBI): domain Bacteria; kingdom Bacillati; phylum Actinomycetota; class Actinomycetes; order Mycobacteriales; family Nocardiaceae; genus Nocardia; species Nocardia sputorum. The sequence continues at coordinate 691,569 of NZ_AP026978.1, forward strand.
AAGGGCGGTGCGCTGGTGAACGTGTCGTCGGCGGCGGGCCTGCTCGCGCTGCCCTGGCACGCGGCCTACAGCGCGGCCAAGTACGGCATTCGCGGCGTGTCGGAGGTACTGCGCTTCGACCTGGCGCAACACGGGATCACCGTGCATCTGGTCGCGCCCGGCGCGGTGAACACGCCGCTGGTGCAGAGCGTCGAACTGGCCGGGGTGAACAAAGAGCATCCCAAGATCAAGCGGCTCACCGCCGCCTTCGCCGAGCACGCGGTGCCGCCGGAACGGGTTGCCACGGCGATCCTGCGCGGCATCGAGCGCAACCGGTTCCTGGTCTACAACTCGTTCGACATCCGCTTCGGTTACTGGTGGAAGCGCAAGTTCGCCTTTCCGTACGAGTTCGTGATGCGGCGCACCAGCGCGCGGTTCAGCAGGCTGCTGGCTTCGACGGGCAATTGAGCTGCACGTCGAGCACGCGGGCGCCGGGACCGTCGGCGCCGAGCCGGTCGTGCTCGTTGACCAGACGACAGGTGCCCAGCGACAGGCAGCCGCAGCCGATGCAGCCGGTGAGGCTGTCGCGCAACCGGATCAGCTGGGTGATCCGGTCGTCGAGGTCGGCGCGCCACGTGGTGGACAGGCTCTCCCAGTCGCGCCGGGTGGGGGTGCGCCCTTCGGGCAATTGATCGAGGGCGTTGCGGATCTCGCTCAGTGGTATGCCGACGCGCTGGGAGATGCGGATGAACGCCACGCGGCGCAAGGTCTCGCGGGCGTATCTGCGCTGGTTCCCGCTGGTGCGTCTGCTCGTGATGAGCCCTTCGCGTTCGTAGAAGTGCAACGCGGAGACCGCGACTCCACTACGCTCGGAGAGCTGCCCCGGGGTCAGCTCCTTCGCCCGCCAATCGGCTGCTGTCGACATGCACGCTCCTCCCAATCACCTCAACAATACTTGAGGTTAGGGTGTGCCGGGACCGGATTCGGTGATCGCGCGCCGGTCGGCATCCGAAGCCGGGATTTCCGTGCTCTCCGGGCCGCGGCGCACTACGGTTCGATCATGGGAGCAGATGCAGTGTCCGCGCGGGAGGGTGCGCGTTTGGCCGTGACGTCCGAGGTGGGCGCGCTACGTACGGTGCTGCTGCACCGGCCGGGCAACGAGCTGCGCAGGCTGACCCCGCGCAACAACGATCAGCTGTTGTTCGACGGCATCCCGTGGGTCGAGCGCGCGCAGCAGGAGCACGACACGTTCGCCGAAGTGCTGCGCAGCCGCGGCACCGAGGTGCTGTTGTTGTCGGATCTGCTCGCGGAGACCATCGCGGTCAGCGGCGCCGCCCGCATCCAGGGCATCTCCGCCGCGGTGGACGCGCGCAGGCTCGGGCACACGCTGGCCGACGAATTGGCCGGCTTCCTGCGCGGCGTGCCGGCCGAGGAGCTGGCCGAGATCCTGATGGCCGGGATGACCTTCGACGAATTGCCCTTCGGGCCCGACCACACCTCGCTGGTGCGCCGCATGCACCACGGCGGCGACTTCGTCATCGACCCGCTGCCGAATCTGCTGTTCACCAGGGACTCCTCGTTCTGGGTCGGTCCGCGCGTCGCGATCACCTCCCTCGCGCTGCCCGCACGCGGCAGGGAGACCTCGCTGACCGATCTCATCTACGCCTTCCATCCCCGATTCCTCGGGGTGCGCCGCGCCTACGAATCGCACACCGCTCCTATCGAGGGGGGTGACGTCCTGCTGCTGTCGGAAGGCGTGGTCGCGGTGGGCGTCGGCGAGCGCACCTCGCCCGCGGGCGCGGAAGCCCTGGCGCGCAGCCTGTTCGACGACGACCTCGCACACACTGTGCTCGTGGTGCCGATCGCGCAGACTCGCGCGACCATGCACCTGGACACGGTGTGCACCATGGTCGACGCGGACGCCGTCGTGATGTATCCGGCGGTGCGCGAATCACTGTGCGCCTTCACGATCCGCAAGGAGGACGACTACGGCGGACGGCTCGGCAGCGGACGGGTCGGCATCAGCGGCCCCGACCCGTTCCTGCCCGCGGCGGCCGAGGCCATGGGCATCGGCAAGCTGCGAGTGATCGACACCGGACTGGACGGGGTCACCGCCGAACGCGAGCAGTGGGACGACGGCAACAACACTCTCGCCCTCTCGCCCGGCGTTGTCGTCGCCTACGAGCGCAACGAGATGACCAACGCCAGGCTGGAGGACGCGGGTATCGAGGTGCTGCGCATCCCCGGCTCCGAATTGGGCTCCGGCCGCGGCGGACCACGGTGCCTGTCGTGTCCGCTGTCCCGCGACGACCTGTGAGCGCGGGCATGTTCACCGTCACGGTCTCGCACGAATCCGCTGTGCCGCCCTACGAGCAGCTGCGCCTCGGCATCATCGCCCAAGTTCGTTCCGGCGAGCTCACGGCGGGAACCAAGATCCCGACCGTCCGCGCTTTGGCCGCGCAACTCGGTCTGGCCCCCAACACGGTGGCACGCGCCTACCGCGAGCTGGAGGCCGACGGCGTGGTCGAAACCCGCGGCAGGCAAGGGTCGTTCATCGCGTCGTCCGGCGACCCGACCCGCGACGTAGCAGGCCGCGCGGCCACCGCTTACGTCGCGACGGTCCGCAGGTTGGGCCTGGACGACGCCACCGCCCTGCGTTACGTGCAGGCGGCGCTGGAAGGTTGAGCTGCTACCTCCAGCTGGGCAGCCAGAGATGGTCGTGCCAGTTGCCCGGCGTGATCGGCAGGGCGGTGAGGATCGGCCACAGCCAGATGAAATTGGCGATCACCAGGCCGAGGTAGAGGCATACCGCGAGCAGTCCGAGGCTGCGCCGCTCGTTCGGCGGGGCGGGCAGGTAGGTCCCGGCGGGGCTGCGCGGAATGGTGCTCGGGCGCGCCGGGCCCAGCACGTCGCCCAGCACCAGCGCCACGCCCATCGCCAGGAACGGGGCCATCGGGACGGCGTAGAAGTAGTACATCTGCCGATCGAGCGTGGCGAACCAGGGCAGCAGGGCGGCGCCGTAGCCGACCAGCACCACGCCGTAGCGCCAGTCGCGACGGACCACCGCGCGCCACAGCATCCAGGCCAGGACCGGAAACGCGACCCACCAGATGGCGGGCGTCCCGATCAGCATCACGGCCTTCACGCACTGGGCCTGGCCGCACCCGGAGACGCCGCTGTCGGCGTAGTAGTACAGCATCGGCCGCAGGCCCATGGGCCAAGTCCACGGCTTGGACTCCCACGGGTGATGATTACCCGCCGAATTGGTCAGCTCCGTGTGGAATTCCAGCGATCTGGCGTTGAAGTACCACAGCGAGCGCAGCGCACCCGGCACCACACGCGACCAGAATCCGCCGGTACCGATCGGGTCGGTCGGCGCCGAAGGATTGCCCGGCATATACCGGTACACACCGGTCTCGCTCGCGAACCAGGCCCAGTAGCTCGCCAGGTAGACGCCGAGGGGCACCAGCACCAGCGCGTAGAGCGCGGGCCCGATATCGCGCAGCGCGACGCCGAGCCAAGGGCGGCGCACCCCGTACATCCGCCGCGCCGAAAGGTCGAAATAGACGCTCATCAGGCCGAAGGCGGCGATGAAATAGATCCCGGACCATTTGGTTCCGCACGCCAGGCCGAGCAGCACGCCCGCGCCGAAACGCCACCAGCGCACCCCGAGACGCGGTCCGAGATCCGTCACGCCGATCCGGCCCTGCGCGTCCGCGCGCGCGAACCGGGCGCGGATCTCGTCACGGTCGACGATCAGGCAGCCGAAGGCGGCGGTGACGAACAGCGCCATGAAGATGTCGAGCATGCCGATGCGCGAGGAGACGAAGGTGAGGCCGTCGGCGATCAGCAGGATGCCCGCGATCGCGCCGATCAAGGTGGAGCGCGCCAGCCGGCGCACGATCCGGATCACCAGCAGCACCAGCACGGTCCCGGCGAGCGCGGCGGTGAAACGCCAGCCCCAGCCGTTGTAGCCGAACATCGCCTCGCCGATCGCGATGAACTGCTTGCCGACGGGGGGATGCACCACCAGTCCGTAGCCGGGATTGTCCTCCACCCAGCCGCCGGTGAGCATCTGCCAGGCCTGCGGGGCGTAGTGTTTCTCGTCGAACACGGGGGTGCCCGCGTCGGTCGGGTAGTTGAGCATCGTGAAGCGCGTCACCGCGGCGATCGCGGTGAGGAAGGCCGTCACCAGCCAGCCGCGCAGGCGGTCGGTCGGCCCGAAGTCGAGTGGCGGCCGCAGCGGTCCCGGGCTCGACCAGGAGGGCACGGTCCCGAACCGTGCGGTCGCGCGCTGGTCGGTCACCTGGGTCACGCCCCGATCGTATGCTGTGCCGCCTCTCCGGGTATTCAGGCCATACGCGTTGGGTGGTTGTACGAGTTGCGTCCAGGTCCTGCGTCGGGTGCCGCTCGAGGTTCGGGCGTACCCGGGGAGTTACCCATGTACATGCGAGATCAGCTGTCGCGTCGGGTGTAGTTCTCGAGATGAACCCGGCCCAGGACCGGAGACCCGCCCGTGGTCGTCGCCGACAGCGGAATACGCTACGAACGTTGTATGGCCGGAATACCCGGAGAGGCGGGACAGCGACAGTGACGACGGGCAGGCTGGTGCTCGCGGCGACACCGATGGGCGACATCGGGGATGCCTCGCAGCGCCTGCGCGAGGGACTGGCGACCGCCGACGTGGTGGCCGCCGAGGACACGCGCCGTACCAGAGCGCTGGCCAAGGCGCTCGGCGTCGAGATCTCCGGCCGGGTGGTCAGCTTCTACGATCACGTCGAGACCGCACGGATTCCGGCGCTGCTCGACGACATCGCCGACGGCCGCACGGTGCTGCTGGTGACCGACGCGGGCATGCCGTCGGTGAGCGATCCCGGCTACCGCATGGTGGCGGCGTGCGTGGAGCGTGATCTGCCGGTGACCTGCCTGCCCGGCCCGTCGGCGGTGACCACGGCGCTCGCGCTGTCGGCCCTGCCGGTGGAACGGTTCTGCTTCGACGGTTTCGCGCCGCGTAAGTCCGGCCAGCGCCGGGAATGGTTGCGCACGCTGGCGGCGGAATCGCGTGCCTGCGTTTTCTTCGAGGCGCCGCACCGGCTCGCCGACTGCCTGGCCGACGCGGTGGAGATCCTCGGCCCGGACCGCCGCGCCGCCGTCTGCCGGGAGCTGACCAAGACCTACGAGGAAGTGGTCCGCGGCACCCTGGCCGAACTGGCCGAGTGGGCCGTCGAGGGCGCGCGCGGCGAGATCACCGTGGTGCTCGCGGGCGCCCAGCCCACCTCCGCCGACCCCGCGGACCTGGTCGGCGCCGTGGAAACCCTGACCGCAACCGGCGTCCGCCTCAAGGACGCCTGCGGCGAGGTCGCCGCCGCCCACGCCGTCTCCCGTCGCGAGCTCTACGACGCGGTGCTCACCGCGCGCCGCGGCTCCTAGCCCGCTGTGAGCTTTCGCTCCGCGCGGGTGGTCGACCCGGGGTGCGGCGGCGGGCATGATCATCGGTATGACTTCTCTGGAGAGCAAGGCCACGACGTTTCTCGGGTTGCACGTGCCGGGGGATCCGGGGGTCTTCCCGACGGTGTGGGATGCCTGGTCCGCGAAAGTCGCTGTGGCGGCGGGCTTTCCCGCGCTGACGGTGGGCAGCCATCCGCTGGCCGACTCGATCGGACGCGCGGACGGCGAGGGGATGACGTTCGACGAGTCGCTGACCCGGGTCCGGCAGATCACGGCGGCGGTGGACGTTCCGGTGTCGGTGGACATCGAGTCGGGCTACGGGCAGGATCCCGCGCGGCTGGTCGAGGGCCTGCTCGAGGCGGGGGCGATCGGACTGAACATCGAGGACACCGTGCACAGCGAAGGCAAGCGCCTGCGGACGGCGCAGGAGCACGCCGATCTCGTGCACGGCCTCCGCAAGGCCGCAGACGCGACGGGCGTGCACCTGGTGATCAACGCGCGCACCGACCTTCTCCTGCGCCAGGACGGCGACGAGGCCGACCGGCTGGACCGCGCCATCGAGCGGTTGAAGCTGGCCGCCGAGGCGGGCGCGGACGTGCTGTTCCCGGTGGGCCGCCACGCCGACGCCGACATGCGCCGCCTCACCGGTGAACTGCCGCTGCCGATCAGCGCGACCGTCCTCCCGGATCAGGCCGACAAGGCCGCCCTCGCCGATCAGGGCGTCGCGCGGATCACCTTCGGTCCGTTCCTGCAGGCCGCGCTGACCAAGGAGATCGACGCGCTGCTCGGCCGCTGGAAGTGAGAACGCGGTTCGGCGTGCGCGGCATTCGGGCGCCGCGCCGACCGGGCCCCACCGGTGGGCGGCGGCAGCGCACCGGCGAACACGTCGCCCGATGCTTCAGGAGGGAACGGGTAGTCCCAGGGCGCTCATGACGAACTGGACGAACAGTGGCGCCAGCTCCGGCACGCGAGCGGGTCCGTCGGAGACGATGACCCGCCGCGTGCGCTCGCCGATCGCGTCCGGAATCAGGGCGATGAGCCCGTCGGAGAGTTCGGGCAGCGTCGGGTCCGCCGCGCGAGCCTGGTCGTAGAACACCCGGTACAGCTGCGCGAAGCGGTCCACGGCCAGGTCGCGGTAGCCGACGGCCTCCTGGTTCACCTTGAACGACTCCACGAGCACCAGCCGGGCGAAATCCGGCTCGGTGGCGACGGTCCGGCAGAAGGTGACCACGATGGACTCGATCTTCGCGTAGGCGTCGGCGTCCGGCGGCAATTGGGCGAGTTCGTCCGCGATGCGGGTCGCCATGATGTCGACGCCGGTGTGCACCGCCTCGGCGAAGCATTCCTCTTTGTTGGCGAAATGGTCGTAGAAGGTGGTGCGCGAGACCCTGGCCCTGGCGACGATGTCGGTGAGCGTGGTGGCCGGATAGCCCTTGCTGTCCACCGACTCCACCATCGCCTCGACCAGCCTGCCGCGTTGCGACGTGAGCACGGCTTCGCGTGCCGCCCGATGCCGCTCGGCGAAACCGGACCGGTGAACGGATGCCGTCGCATGCTGCTGGCCCATGGGTGCCCTCTCTGTGCCGGAACCGATTCCGAACGGAACGTTGTCGTACCGATCGCACACGGTCCGGGGGCGTCACCAGGCCGCGAACCGGTGTTTCATTATCCGACAACGCATTCCACACCGGGAAGGCAGGTGGATCCACCGGTGGGCAGACCACCGTGGAATGCGGCGAAAGTGTTGTGCGCCTTGCTGTTCCGGCCCGCCGCGGGACGGGCCGGAACCGGGTCAGTCCTTCGGCTCGACGTACTTGGGGAACACCGGTTCCGGTGCGGGCAGCGCCGCCCCGGGTTCGATCGGCGTCGCGATGTCGGCGAACGTCCGGTTCTGCTGGCCCAGCTGGTCGAGGATGCGGCTCGCCGATCCCGGCAGCACCGGCTGCACCAGGATCGCGACGATGCGCAGCACTTCCAGCGTCACGTACAGCACGGTGGCCTCGCGGGCCAGATCCTCCGGCGTGCCGGACTTCGCCAGCGCCCACGGCGCCTGCGCGGAGAAGTACCGGTTCGTCTCGCCGAGGGTCAGCCAGATCGCCTCCAGCGCCAGATGCATCTGCTGCGCGTCGAATTCGGCGCGGCAGCGCTCCAGCAGGCCGCCCGCCAGATCCAGCAAGGCGCGGTCGTCGGCGGTGAACTCGCCGGGCGTCGGCACCACGCCGCCGCAGTCCCTGGCCACCAGCTTGGTGCTGCGCTGCACCAGATTGCCGAACTCGTTGGCCAGGTCGCTGTTGATCCGGCTCACGATGGCGTCGTGGCTGTAGCTGCCGTCCTGACCGTAGGAGATCTCGCGCAGCAGGAAGAAGCGCACCGCGTCCAAGCCGTAGCTCTCGACCAGCTCCAGCGGGTCGACCACGTTGCCGACCGACTTGGACATCTTCTCGCCCTTGTTGTACAGGAAGCCGTGCACGAACACGCGTTTCGGCAGCTCCACGCCGGCCGACATGAGGAACGCGGGCCAGTACACGGTGTGGAACCGCGTGATGTCCTTGCCGATGATGTGCACGTCGGCGGGCCAGAACTTGCCGAACGCGGCCGACTCGGTGTCCGGGAAGCCGACGCCGGTGATGTAGTTGGTGAGTGCGTCCACCCACACGTACATGACGTGGTCGGGATGACCGGGCACCGGCACGCCCCAGTCGAAGGTGGTGCGCGAGATGGACAGGTCCTTCAGACCCGCCTTGACGTAGCTGACGATCTCGTTGCGCCGGGTGGCGGGCGCGATGAATTCCGGGTGCTCTTCGTAGAGCGCGAGCAGCTTGTCCTGGTAGGCCGACAGCCGGAAGAAGTAGTTCGATTCCTCGGTCCAGGTGACCGGCGTCTTGGACTCGGTGGAGATGCGGGTGCCGTCCTCCAGCACCGTGGTCTCCTCGTCGGTGTAGAACGCCTCGTCCCGCACCGAGTACCAGCCCGAGTAGTTGCCCAGGTAGATGTCTCCGTTGGCCAGCATCCGCTCCCAGATGGCGGCGCAGGCCGCCCGGTGGTCCTCGTCGGTGGTGCGGATGAACCGGTCGAAGGAGATGTCGAGCGTCTTGTCCAGCGCCTCGAACACGTCGGAGTTGCGCGCGGCGAGTTCTTTCACCGGGATGCCCTCGGCGACCGCGGCCTGCTGCATCTTCTGCCCGTGCTCGTCGGTGCCGGTCATGAAGAACACGTCGTAGCCGTCGAGGCGCTTGAAGCGGGCGATGGCGTCGGCCGAGATGTACTCGTAGGCGTGCCCGATGTGCGGCGCGCCGTTCGGATAGGCGATGGCCGTGGTGATGTAGAAGGCGGGGCGGTCAGCTTCGCTCATGGTGTGTCTACTGTAATGCGCGTGCATTCTTTCGCTCGCGTGAATATGCCCCTGGTCGATGCGTTCGCGTCGGGCCGGGGACGCCGATGAGCGCCGCTCGGCCCGCGCCGGAGCTGCCCGAGCCGCTGTCGCCGATCGTGGACGCGCACACCCATCTGGACGCCTGCGGCGCGACCGACGCGGTGTCCACCGCGGCGATCCTGGACCGCGCCGCTTCGGTCGGCGTCGGCCGGGTGGTCACCGTCGCCGACGACCTGGCCGCCGCGCGGTGGGCGGTGCGGGCCGCGCACTGGGACGATCGCGTGTTCGCCGCCGTCGCGCTGCACCCGACCAGGGCGAACGCGCTCGACGACGAGGCGAAGGCGGAGCTGGAGCGCCTGGCCGACGACCCGCGGGTGGTCGCCGTGGGGGAGACCGGTCTCGACTACTACTGGCCGGGCAAGCTGGACGGCTGCGCCGACATCGAGACGCAGATCGAGGGTTTCCGCTGGCACATCGACCTGGCCAAACGGGTCCGCAAGCCGCTGATGATCCACAATCGCGAGGCCGATCACGACCTGCTGACCGTGCTGCTGGACGAGGGCGCGCCGGACCGCGTGATCTTCCACTGCTTCTCCTCCGACACCAACATGGCGCTGTCCTGCGTGGCCGAGGGCTACATCCTGAGTTTCTCCGGGACGGTGAGCTTCAAGAACGCGCACGAGTTGCGGGAGGCGGCCAAGGTGGTGCCCGACGACCAGATCCTGGTCGAGACGGACGCGCCGTATCTGACGCCGCACCCGTTCCGGGGAGCGCCGAACGAGCCGTACTGCCTGCCGTACACCGTGCGAGCGCTCGCCGAGCTGCGCGAGCAGGATCCGGTGGAACTGGCGAAGATCACCACCGACAACGCACGCCGCGTCTACCGGATCTGAGCGGCGCGCCCGCGCACCCGAGGGGCGTCACGGATGCCCGGAATGCATCGGTGTATGCGAAATGTGTCCTATGTCACTTTCGGCGTTCCGTTTCGTGATTTACCTGCGGGGTCGATATTCGATCGTGATATTGAAAAGGCGCTGTTCCGGAGCTTGCTGTTGTCGGCGCCCGACCCCCTCGTTATCGTGCTGTGACCATGTCCCCCTTCACGCGGATCAACCAGTCGCGTTCGCCGCTGCTGCACCTCGCGGTCGGCGCGCTGCTGCTGACGCTGATCGTCGGCGCCGGCCTCGCGATCGTGAATCGCAAGACGGTGACCGTGGTCGTGGACGGCGAGAAGCTCTTCCAGACCACCATGTCGCGGGACGTGCGCGGCGTGCTGAAGGCGGCGGGCTTCATCGTGACCGACCGGGACAAGGTGGCTCCCGCGCTGGCCGCGCACATCGGCGACGGCGCGACCATCACCCTCAACCGCGCTCGCGAGGTCGATCTGTCCGTCGACGGCATGACGCAGAAGGTCTGGACCACCGGGGTCACCGCGGGTGAAGCGCTCGAGCAGCTGAGGATCCCGAAAGAGGTGTACGTCTCGCCCGCCCGCGACGAGCGGCTCCCGCTACAGGGCGCCACGCTCATGATCGCGACTCCGCGCATGGTGTCGCTGGTGGACGGCATCGGCAATCCGGTGGACGTGCGCGCCGCCGCGCCCACCGTCGGCAAGTTCCTCGAGGTCGCCGGGATCCCGCTGATCGAGCAGGACTCCGTCGAGCCCGCCGCGTCCACCCCGCTGACGAACGGCCTGCGCGTCACCGTGACGCGCAAGCGAGTCGAACAGCAGACCGAGACGTTGCCGCTGGATCCGCCGGAGAACGTCATCGAAGACCCGACCATGAACATGAGCCGCACGGTGGTGGAGTCCCCCGGCGCTCCCGGGGTGCAGAACGTCACGTTCGCGGTCACCATGGTCAACGGCCAGGAAGTCGACCGTAAGCCGGTCGCTTCGACCGTCACCGTGGCTGCGCAGCCCAAGACCGTCCGCAAGGGTGCCAAGCCGGGCACCGAGGTGCCCCCGGTGCGCGACGGCGCGATCTGGGACGCGCTGGCTCGCTGCGAGTCCACCGGCAACTGGTCGATCAACACCGGCAACGGTTACTACGGCGGCGTGCAGTTCGACCAGGACACCTGGGAGCGGCAGGGCGGGCTGCGGTACGCCCCGCGCGCCGATCTGGCCACCAGGGAAGAACAGATCGCCATCGCCGAGATCACCCGGCAGCGGCAGGGCTGGGGCGCCTGGCCCGCGTGCACCGGCCGGCTCGGCATCAGCTGACCTGCACCGGACCCGGGGGTCGCGGCGCGGTTGATAGATTCTCGAGGTGTCCGAACCTGAAATTTCCGCTCGTGGGAGTGCGGCGCTCCTCGGGCCCGCCGAGGTGCGGGTGCTCGCCGAACGGTTCGGGGTGCGGCCGACCAAGCAACTCGGGCAGAACTTCGTGCACGACGCGAACACGGTGCGGCGGATCGTCGCGGCCGCGGGAGTGGGGCGCGGGGACGTGGTGCTCGAGGTCGGCCCCGGTCTCGGTTCGCTGACCCTCGCGCTGCTGGACGTGGTGGACTCGGTGGTCGCGGTCGAGATCGATCCCGTGCTGGCGCGTCATCTTCCCAAGACTGTCGCCGACCGGGCGCCGGAACTGGCGGCCCGCCTGTCGGTGGTCGAGGCGGACGCGCTGCGCGTCACCGCCGCGGACCTGCCCGCCGCGCCGACGGCGCTGGTGGCCAACCTCCCGTACAACGTGGCGGTGCCGGTGCTGCTGCATCTGCTGGCCGAATTGCCCACCCTCGCGGTCGCTTTGGTGATGGTGCAGGCCGAAGTGGCCGATCGGCTGGCCGCCGAGCCCGGCAACCGCACCTACGGCGTGCCCAGCGTGAAGGCGGGTTTCTTCGGGACGGTCCGGCGTGCCGGAGCGGTGGGCACCCAGGTGTTCTGGCCGGTGCCGCGAGTCGAGTCGGGTCTGGTGCGGATCGATCGCTTCGCCGAGCCGCCGTGGCCGATGGACGCCGAGCATCGCCGCCGCGTCTTCGAAGTCGTCGACGCCGCTTTCGCGCAGCGCCGCAAGACCCTGCGCGCCGCGCTGGCCGCCTGGGCTGGTTCGCCCGCTGAAGCGGAGCGTCGTCTGGTCGCCGCGGGCATCGCCCCTACGGCTCGCGGTGAAACCCTCGACACCGCGGCCTTCGTCCGGTTGGCCGCTCAGGCGTAGCGCGTCGCGAAACAATGGCTCCCCGCGCCGGACTGCCGGTGCGAGGAGCCACGCGGCGGGTCAGACGGCGACTTCGTAGCCCGCTTCGTCCACGGCGGCGACGACGTCGGCGTCGGCGATCGGCGCGGTGCTGTCGACGCGCACCGCGCCGCTGGCGAGGTCCACATCCACGCTGGTCACGCCGTCGATCTTGCCGATCTCGGTCTTGACGGAGCTGACGCAGTGCCCGCAGGTCATCCCCGTGACGGTGTAGGTGGTGGTGGGCATGTCCGACTCCTTCGCATCCAAATTCTCATACGGGCGGGGGGTACCCCGACTCCTGAAACATACCCCCAGCGGGTATGGTCATGCAAGGGTGGCGTCGCACTGAGTGTCCCCCGCGGAGTGCGAAATCGACGCGGTCGGCATTCTCGCGGGCGAACACCGCGGACAGCACCCTCGGCTGATCGGCTCGACCGAGTCGGCCGGGCGCGGTCCGGCCGGGGACTACACACCCTCGGCAAGTTCCAGCCAGCGCTCTTCGGCCGTCTCCTTCTCCGCCAGCACTTGCTTGAGTTCCGCGCCCAGGGTGACCAGTTTGTCCGGCTCGGTGGCCGCGTCGGTCAGCGCGGAGTGCAGACGCTGTTCGCGTTCGGACAGTTTGTCGATGGCGCGTTCCAGCCGGGTCAGCTCCTTGCGGGCCGCGCGGTAGGCGGCCGAGTCGGTGGCGGGCGCGTCGGCGGGTTTGGTCTCCGGCGTGGCGGCGCGGGTCCGGCTCGCCGCGAGGGCCGCGCGCTTGGCGAGGTACTCCTCGATGCCCCCGGGCAAGTTCGTCAGCTTGCCGTCGCCGAACAGCGCCCAGGTGGAGTCGCAGATCCGCTCGATGAGGTACCGGTCGTGGCTGATCACCACCAGGGTGCCCGCCCAGTTGTCGAGCAGGTCCTCCAACTGTTGCAGGGTGTCGATGTCCAGGTCGTTGGTCGGCTCGTCGAGCAGCAGCACGTTCGGTTCGGACATCAGGATGCGGGTCAGTTGCAGGCGCCGCCGCTCGCCGCCGGACAGGTCGCCGACCGGCGTGCGCTGGCGGGCGGGGCTGAACCCGAGCCGCTCGGCCAGCTGGCCCGCCGAGATCTCCTTGTCGCCCAGCATGATTCGCTGTGCGATCTGCTGCACCGCCTCCAGCACGCGCAGGTCGGTCGGCAGGTCGTCGAGTTCCTGGCGCAGCCAGCCGATCTGCACGGTCTGGCCTTGGACGCGCTTGCCCGCGGCCAAGGTCGTGTCGCTGTCGCCTGCCAGGGCGCGCAGCAGCGTCGTCTTGCCCGAGCCGTTGACGCCGACCAGGCCGACACGCTCGCCCGGCGCCAGCCGCCAGGTCAGGTCCCGCACCAGCTCCCGGCCATCCGGCGTGGTGAGCGTGGCGTCCTCCAACTCCACGACGACGCGACCGAGGCGCTTGCGCGCGAAGGCCGCCAGCGAGACGCTGTCGCGCGGCGGCGGCACGTCGGCGATCAGGGCTTCGGCGGCCTCGACCCGATAGCGCGGCTTCGAGGTGCGCGCCTGCGGGCCGCGCCGCAACCAGGCCAGTTCCTTGCGGGCCAGGTTGCGCCGCCGGGCCTCGGAGGCGTCCGCCTGGCGGGCGCGCTCGGCGCGGGCGAAGATCCAGTCGCCGTAGCCGCCCTCGTAGCTCTCGACCTTGCCGCCGACCACTTCCCAGGTGCTGGTGGCCACGGTGTCGAGGAACCAGCGGTCGTGGGTCACCACGACCAATGCGCTGCGTCGGCCGAGCAGATGCGCGGCCAGCCATTGCACGCCCTCCACGTCCAAGTGGTTGGTCGGCTCGTCGAGCACCAGCAGGTCCAGTTCGCGCACCAGCGCGGCGGCGAGCGCGACCCGGCGCCGCTCACCGCCGGACAGATTGTCCACCCGGGTGTCCATGCCGAGATCGGCGATGCCGATGCCTTCCATCACCGAGCGGATGCGCGGGTCGGCGGCCCATTCGTGTTCGGCGACCTCGTCGGTCATGGCGTCGTCGGCCAGCCCGGCCAGCACCACCGAACCGACCGTCGCGCCCGCGGGCAGTAGGCCGCGCTGGGTGACCACGGCCATGCGCAGGCCACCGAGCCGGCTGACCCGGCCGCTGTCGGGTTCCTCGATGCCGGTGAGCACCTCGAGCAGGGTGGTCTTGCCGCCGCCGTTGAGGCCTACGACTCCGATCCGTTCGCCCGCGTGCACGCCGAGCGAGACGTTGTCCAGCAGCGGCTTGATCCCGAAGCTCTTGTGGACCTGTTCGAGGTTGATCAGGTTGGACATGGATCCTTCCGTGTCTTGCGCGGGCGGGCCGATGATCGCCCCGGGCCAGCGTACCGACCTGCGCCGGTCGCCCGTCGGCCCGGCGAAGGGCGGCGCGCTTGCGTGACGAACGATGTTCGTTTAGATTGAGCGCGAACGAACAGTGTTCGTTCAGTGCAACCGAATCGGCGCTCCCCAGAAGTACAGCCGCAGAGTGGGACGCCCGCCTCGGATCGAGGCGTCGGCGGGCGGCACCCATTCCCTTTCGCTCTACCTCTGGAGGATTGCCATGCATGTCGGCCTCGGCCTGCCCATTTCCGATCCCGCCGCGTTGCTCGACTGGGCCCGGCGCGCCGACGCGGGCCCGTTCCGCACCCTCGGCCTGCTCGACCGGCTGGTCTACGACAACCCTGAACCGTTGATCGCGCTGGCCACGCTCGCCGGCGCGACCAGCCGTGTCCAGGTGCAGACCGAAGTGCTGCTCGCGCCGCTGCGCGACCCGGTGCTGCTCGCCAAGCAGGTTGCCACCCTGGACCGGATGTCCGGCGGGCGCCTGGTGCTCGGTCTCGGCGTCGGCGGTCGCGCCGACGACCACCGAGCGTCGGGCACCGAGCTGCGCACGCGCGGCCGCCGCATGGACGAGCAGCTCGCGCTCATGCGCCGCCTGTGGGCGGGCGGGCCGTACGACGCGGAGTGCGGACCCATCGGCCCCGCGCCGCTGCGCCCGGAAGGGCCCGAGATCCTGTTCGGCGGCTTCCAGCCCGCCGCGCTCGACCGTATCGGGCGGTGGGGCGGCGGAT
The DNA here is from genome assembly GCF_027924405.1 of Nocardia sputorum. NCBI lineage: Bacteria > Bacillati > Actinomycetota > Actinomycetes > Mycobacteriales > Nocardiaceae > Nocardia > Nocardia sputorum. The sequence continues at coordinate 706,583 of NZ_AP026978.1, forward strand.
TCCTCGCCGCCGTTCCGCCCTCCTGGGCGGGCAAACTCTTCGATACCGCGCGCCGTTCCTGGACCGACCACGGCCGAGCGGGTGAACCGAGGATCGTCGCCCAGGTCAACGTCGCCCTCGGTCCCAATCACGTGATCGAGGACGCCCGCGCGTCGATGGGCGCCTACTACGGGTTCAGCGACTACACCGAGGGCATCCTCGCGGGCCTGCTCACCACGCCCGCGCAGATCCGCACCACCATCGCCGAATTCGGCGACCTCGGCGCGGACGAAGTGATGTTCTATTGCTACGGGCGCGATGCCGACCAGGTCGATCGCCTCGCCGACGCGCTGCCCTGAGCGGCGCGGTGCACGAGTCCCGGAGAACCGGGCGGTCAGCGGAATCCGGTCGCTCCCGGGACCGGTCGCGTATTCCGGTGGTAGCGGCAACGTGCGCATTCGCGCGTTCGTCCCGGTGCCACGCGAACCGGACGCACCTGCCGCTGTGCAGCGTTCGCCCCGTCGCCGTTCGGCGGGATCACCGCGCGGTAGCCACAATCGTGGTCGACTGGGGTGTTTCGACCTTCCCGGCCGCGCCGCACGCCTCGCCCCCGACCGCGGTGTCGGCGACCGCCCGTTTTTGTGTGGGTCGAGCGGTGATCGTCGCTTCTCTGATGAGTCGACGCTGGGCATACGCGGGCACGGGATCGTCGGCTGTTCATGTCCGGCGGCGGGCGCGAGTTCGCCCGCCGCCGTGCCCGGCGTCGGCCTTGTGCGACGGTCGGTGCTAGCCCGACGGTCGGGCTGAGGATGCGCATGCGGCGGGGGTTCGCCAGCCGTCCGCTCGCTGCGGTGGATGGCTGCGCTCGGTGGATGGGGTGTCTGCGACTTGGCCCGGGCTACCGGGGATATGGGGCCGGTCAGTGCTCGCCCGACGGTCGGGCTGAGGATGCGTCTGCGCCGGGGTTCGCCAGCCATCCGCACGCGGCGGTGGACGCCCGAGCCTGGCGGATGCGGTGGCTCGTTCCGGGTCTCGGCGGTATGCGGCCGGTTAGTGCTTGCTCGACGGGTCGGCGCTGAGGATGCGCGCACCCGGCACGGGTCCGCTGGCCGTCCGCACGCTGCGGCAGACGCCGGCGCCGGCGAGTTCGGCGGCCACCGAGATCGCCGATTCCTCGCTCTCGCACAGGAACGCGCAGGTGGGACCGGAGCCGGACACCAGCCCGGCCAGCGCGCCCGCGGTCACGCCCGCGCGCAACGTGCGGCGCAGCTCCGGTTTCAGCGACACCGCGGCCGCCTGGAGATCGTTGCCGAGCAGGGGCGCGAGCTGCCGCGGGTCGCCCGAGGCCAGAGCTTGCATCAGCTCTTGCGGCTCGCCGAGCCGGGGCGGTTCGCCGTGCTCGCGCAACCGGTCCAGCTCGGCGAACACCGCGGGGGTGGACAGGCCGCCCTTGGCGAAGGCGAGCACCCAGTGAAAGGTGTTGCGCGACAGCACCGGCAGCAGGCGCTCGCCGCGGCCGGTGCCCAGCGCGGTGCCGCCGTGCAGGGCGAACGGCACGTCGCTGCCGAGTTCGGCCGCCACCGCCCCCAGTTCATCCCTGGACAACCCCAGGTCCCACAGCTCGTTCAGGCCGACCAGCGCGGCGGCGGCGTCGGCGCTGCCGCCCGCCATGCCCCCGGCCACGGGAATGCCTTTGGCGATGGCGATTTCCACCAGGGGAGCGCGGCCGCCGAGGTGCGCGAGCCGTACGGCCGCCTTCCAGACCAGGTTCGTCCGGTCGGTCGGCACTTCCGCGGCGCCCTCTCCGGTGACCCGGACGGTCAGCGAACCCGACGGCGAGATCTCCAGATCGTCGCTCAGGGACAGTGCTTGGAACACCGTGGTCAGGTCGTGGTAGCCGTCGGCACGCAGGTCGCCCACTCCGAGATGGAGGTTCACCTTCGACGGCGCCCGCACGGTGACGGGACTAGGCACAACTGACAGCACGGTGCTCAAGCCTAATGGGAGCGGCCGGGCGACGCCGGTCCGTAGCTCGCACCGAGGCGGGCAGCCGAAGGCCCGGCTTCCCGGCGCGTCAGAGCAGTGCGCCGCCGGTGGCATCGATCCACTGGCCGGTCACCCACCGCGCCTCGTCGGAGGCGAGGAACCCGACTACATCGGCCACGTCGGCGGGCTGGCCCACGCGATGCAGCGGGGACATCGCCGCCACCGCCGCCTGGGTCTCGGCGTCGCGCAGCCAGTGGGCGTTCATGTCGGTGTCGATGATGCCGGGCGCCACCGCGTTCACGGTGATGCCGCGTGCGCCGACCTCCTTGGCGAGCACGCTGGTGAAGCTGTCGATCGCGGCCTTGGTCATGGTGTAGGCGATCAGTTGGGGCATGTGCGCGCCGTGCGTGAGGCCGGTGGAGATGTTGACGATCCGGCCGCCCGTACGCAACCGGTCCAGCCCGAGGCGGGTGATGAAGAAGGGCGCCTTGGCGTTGATCGCGAAGACCCGGTCGAACGCCGCCTCGTCGGTCCCGGCGATGGGCTCCCGGATGACGTCGGCGCCCGCGTTGTTCACCAGGATGTCCAATCCGTCGGCGTGCGCGTCGAACGCCGCCCACAGCGCCTGCGCGTCACCCGGCACGCCCAGTTCGGCCCGGATGGCGAACGCCGCGCCGCCCGCCGCCTCGATCGCGGCCACGGTCGCCTTCGCCGCCTGCTCGTCGGCGTTGTAGTGGACCGCCACGCGTGCGCCGTCGCGCCCGAGTCGTTCGGCGATCGCCCGGCCGATGCCCCTGCTGCTCCCGGTCACCAGTGCCGTCTTGCCCGTCAGTGCGCCCATCGCGAAATCCTTTTCTCTAGCGGTCGCTACAGAAAGCACGGTAGCACATTGTCTAGTGATCGCTATAGAATTCTCCGCATGAGTACGCCGACGCGGGGACGGCCGCGCTCCTTCGACCGGGACGCGGCGCTGGAACAGGCCATGCGGCTGTTCTGGACGCGCGGGTACGAGGCGACATCGATCGGCGACCTGACCGCGGCCATGGGGATCGGCGCGCCGAGCCTGTACGCGGCGTTCGGCGACAAGAAGACGCTGTTCGCCGAAGTCGTCGCCACCTTCGGCGCGCGCTACGGCGGATTCGTCGCGCGGGCACTCGCCGAGGAGGACACCGCACGGGCGGCGGTCCGGCGCATCCTGCGCGAGGCGGCCAGGGAGTACACCCGGCCGGGCTGCCCGCACGGGTGCCTGGTGATCAGCGCGGGCGTCAACACCACCAGCGCCGAGGTCGCCGAACTCCTGCGCGACATGCGCAACCGGAACATCGACACGTTCGCCGCGCGCATCCAGGCCGACATCGACGCGGGCCTCCTGCCCGACCACCTGGACGCGCGCACGCTGGCCCGCTACGTCGGCACGGTGATGCAAGGCATGTCCCAGGCAGCGCGCGACGGCGCGAGCCGGGCCGAACTCGATGGGGTGGCCGAACTCGCGCTGCGCGGCTGGGGAGCCTAGTGGCCGGAGGCCCGGCCGTCCTGCACCACCACCGGCAGGCAGATGCGCACGAAGTCCGCGCCGAAATCGGTGAGCACCACACTGCGGTAGATCACCTTGGTGCCGAAGCCGGAGCGCTTCAGCATCTCCCGCACCGGTGACTGCGCCTCCAGCAGCTGGTATCGGTTCGGGTTGCCGACCGGCTCACGCGCGTGCTCGATCAAACCCAGTCTGCGCAGGTTGGTCAGGTACTGCTGGATCCGGTTCGGAAAGCGCAATCCGGCGTGCTCGCCGATCAGCGTGAGCATCGAGCCGAGGCGCTCGGAGCCGAGCGCGCGCGGGCGGCCGGTGCGGATGTCGATCGAGGGCTGCGGCCCATCCAGGTGCAGGAAACGCAGGATGCGCGCCTCGTCCGGGGTGAGTTCGGCGAGCATGCCAGCGAAGGCCGGGTGGTTGTCGTCCTCGCCGTGCGGGCTGGCCGACAACCGCAGCAGCGCGGCGCCCTGCTCACGCAGCGTGGGCACGGCTTCCTGCGCGGGCGGCTGTGCGGCGGCGGGCAGGCCGAGCGCTTTGCGCATCGCGTCGCGGACCTCGGATTCCGCCTCGGCCAGGACTTCTCGCGGCGGCGCTCCCTCGATGCTGCGGCGCACCACGGTGGAGGTGACGCCGACCGCGGTGCCGACGCCCCACGACGTCACCCCGGTGACGGCGGTCCACGCGACCCGTGCGACGCCCGTCGCGGCACGCACGGTGGCCACGGGAACCGTTACCCGTCTGGATAACTCGTCGGGATGAGTGAGCTCCGATGCCGGCCGCCGGGCGATCTCCTGCGATGGCGCGGCGTTCGCCGCCGTCGCGTCGAGGTGCTCGACGGCCTCGATATCGCCGTCGTCCGGACCCGCTACAGCCATGATGTCGCCACTCCCGTTCCGAAGATCAGGATATGAGCGTATCCGGCGAACAGCCCCAGCACGCCGCCATGGACGAAAAGAAGCCATTCATCTTGCTTGATGGCCGCGCGGAGCATGTCGACGAAGTCCGGCGGCGACAACATCGCCATCTGCCTGGCGATGTACTCGTTGATCTGCCTGCCCTGGCGGACGTTGAACTCCGGGTCGGCGAACGCGATCGGCGCGATGGCCATGGCTTCGCTGGTGAACGTCGATTGCAGCGAGTCGTATTCGCGGCTGCCGAGCATGAACTTGACCGCGGGACGCGCGGGGCCGAGGGCGCGGTCGGCGGCCGGGCGCAGCGTGTCCTCCAGCATCTGCATGGTGCGATCCGAGCGGGGGCCGTTGAGCAACTCGTCACCGATATTCGCCACCGTGATCACCTGGCTGGAAACCAATTCCGCGTATCCGTCGGTGATTTCGGACTTGCGTTTGATCAGCAGGCCCTGCCGCCACGGAACCCACCACTTCGGATATGCGGGCGCGAAGATCATATTGATGCCGATCCAGTTGACCACCCATCCGATGATCACGCCGCCGATCGGCAGCACCACCAGGCTGGACCAGCCGGTCAGATGCAGGACGACGACCAGCAGCACGCCCATCGGCGCGCCGAAGTAGAAACCGAAGTTCTGCATGAATCGCAGTTCCTTCGCGCCGAGCACCTGGAACAGGGTGTTGAGCAGATGCGGCCGGGCCTGGAAGTAGCGGATCACCATCTGCTTCACATCGAGCAGCTGATCGATATTCGCGCCCAATTCCTCGGTCAGCTCGCGCAGGATCTCCGGCAGCTGCTGGCGCACCCGCGCGTGCACCATGTCGCGCACCTGGGCGGGCAGGTTGTACCAGAGCTGCGGATGCTCGCGGCGCAGGATGTCCTCGACGATGTCCTTGATCTGCGCGTCGGCGATGCTCGCGAGGTGCTCGGCCAGCTTGTCCGGCTCGAGTTCCCGGTAGAAGTCGGCCACGCTGCCGAGTTTGGCCAGGCCCTTGTCGACCGCGATGCTGGCCATCTTGTCCGCACGCGAGGGAACGATGCCCTGCCAGCCGAACCGGCCGTCGTAACTGAGCAACGGGAGGACTTGAATTCGCTTGGGAAGGAAGGGATACAGCGCGCGCAGGCCGGGAACTCGGACGCCGTGGAAGGCGACCGGCTTGAACAGCATGAGCACGCCGGTCCAGTTGGTGATGTAGCCGATCACCCCGGTGAAAAGCGGTATCGTCACGAGCTCGAGGAGGATCGTGGGGTGGATTCCGAATACGCTCTCTAACACGACACCCTCCTGCCGATACACCGGTGATCGCCGCCTCACCGGCACCCAAAACTAGCACCCCCTCGGCGCAGAAACCCTATTGCGCGCCGCGTGCCGGTCGCACTGTCCGAGTCAGGCGGTGCGAATGACCCGCGACACAAGGGGAAGTAATCTGTGGAGCGGATTCGTTCCCCCGGCGATATCGGAGAAAACGTGGCAGACGACAGGACCGGACAGGACGTGGCCCGGCCAGGTTCTCGCGCCGTCGAGCGCAGTTCGGATGTCGAACAGCGGCAGATCAGCAACGAGGCACGGCTGATCCGCGGCGTGTTCCGGGCGGCAGGCGTGGCCGCGGGCACCGTCATGCGCGGAAGCCAATGGGCGGTCGGCACGACCTACGAGGTCACCAGGGAGATCACCCAGGCGGCGCTGGACGGGGAGTCCTCGGCCGAGATCGCCGAGCGGACCGGAAACGCGTTGCGCTCCATCGCCCGCAGCGCGCTCGGTGTCACCGAGGGCTCGGTCCGGGAAATCGTCAGCTACGTCCCGACGTCCAACGGCCCCGCTTCGTCGCAGCAGGCGCTGACCGTCGGCCCCTACCTGCGCTCGGCGAGCACCGAGGAGCTGCGCCGCCGCGGCGACGCGCTGCTGGCCAGGTCCGCCGACGTCTACTTCACCGAGGACGTGCACCCCGCCTACGACCGCATCCTCGACGAGCTCGCGCCCGACGAGGCGCGCATCCTGCGCTTCATGGCGCTCAACGGGCCGCAGCCGTCGGTCGACGTGCGCACCAACCGTCCGCTGGGGATCGGCTCGGAACTGGTGCAGGGCGATCTCACCTCGGTGCCGGAGCAGGCCGGCGTGCGCTACCCGGATCGCGCCCGGTCCTACCTGATCAACCTCAACCGCCTCGGGCTCACGCTGACCTCGGACGATCCGGTGGTGCTGAGCCGGTACATGGTGCTGGAGGTGCAGCCGGTGGTGGAGGCGGCGCTGAAGAAGGCGGGCCGGGCGCCGAAGATCGTCCGCAAGAGTCTCCGGCTGACCGAGTTCGGCGAGGATTTCTGCCGCACCTGCTTCACGATCGGCAGCTGACGCCGCGGAGTTGATCTTCGTCGGAAGATTCTCCTCGCCGTGATAGCAATCTGATACAACTCTCCCAATCCGGCACTCGGGATGGGATTGTGGAGGTATGGATCAGCGAAACGGCGGGCAGGGGCGCGGCGACCCCGGTGTGGGCATCGCTGGGCAAGCGCGTAACGAGTGGGACACGGACTCCGGTGGGCAGGGGCGCGACGATCCGGGATTTCCCCCGGACGAGCGCGGCGGCGTCGACCTCGATCCGGGCGGATCGGAGCAGGACGAGCGGGAGCGTGACATCGACCCGGTCGGCCCCGACCGGCGCGGCGGGCAGCGGGCGACGAGCACGGGTGAGCGGGATCCCGACGACCGGCGCGCCGATGAGCGCCTGCGCTTCGACGCGGGACCGATCGACTTCGGGCAGGTGCGCGACGATCCGCGGCCGCGCGGCCGCGACGCGGAACCCGAACTGGACGACGTCGCGGCGATCGCCCGGCTGAAGTACCGGTACCTGCGCACCCTCGACACCAAATCATGGGATGAATTCGCCGACACCATGATCCCCGAGGCCACCGCGACCTACAGCGAATACCTGCAGTTCGAATCGCGCGAGGCGTTCATCGCGTTCATGCGCAACACGCTCGGGCCGCACGTGATCACCGAGCATCGCTGTGACCACCCGGAGATCGATGTCGACGGCGACAGCGCCACCGGCACCTGGTATCTCGCCGACACGGTCCTCATCCCCGCCCACAACATGCTGCTGCGTGGCGCGGCCTTCTACACCGACCGCTACGTCCGCTGCGACGACCGGCGCTGGCGGATTTCGCACACCGGCTACGAACGCACCTACGAGGTGGTGCTGTCCCTCAGCGACCTGCCCAGCCTGCGCCTGACCTCCAGCCGCTGGGGCCTGATCGCGCGAGAAGACGGGATCGCCTCGATCCAACGCGACCCGGGCACCGCGCCGCTGCGGCCGGAGTCCGAGGCCGGCTGACTCAGTCGGCGGTGGCCACCAGGGGCTCCAAGGTGAGCGCCGGGTGCTCCTTCTCGATGTATTGCAGCCGCCACTTGTCGCTGAACAGCGCGAGCAGCGCACCGTCTGAGCGGGTGAAGACCTCCACCCCGCGCTGCCGCCCGAGTTCCTCCGCCGACGCGGCGTCGGTGCGCCGGGCCAGCGTGTAACCGAGGTGCTCCATCGTGGTCTCCACGTTGAACTCCGTGAGCATGCGCGCGGTCACCACTTCGAACTGCATCGGGCCGACGGCCGCCAGGACCGGCGAGGCGTCGCCGCGGATGTCGTTGCGCAGCACCTGCACGACGCCCTCGGAGTCGAGCTGATCCACGGCCTTGCGGAACTGCTTGTATTTGCCCGCGGTGCGGGCCCGCAGCACGGCGAAATGTTCCGGCGCGAACGACGGGATCGGCGGGAACTCGACCTTCTTGTCCACGAACAGCGTGTGTCCCGGAGCCAGCGCCGTCGCGTTCACCAGGCCCACCACGTCGCCCGGGTATGCGGTGTCGACGGTGGCGCGCTCGCGGCCGAACACGGTCAGGGCGTACTTCGTGGCGAACGGCCGCCCGGTCTGCGCGTGGGTGACCACCATGCCGCGTTCGAACTCGCCGGACACGATCCGCATGAACGCGAGGCGGTCGCGGTGGGCGGCGTCCATGCCCGCCTGCACCTTGAACACCACCGCGCTGAACGGGTCGCCGGTCTCGCGCGGCTTGCCCTCGATGTCGGGCCGCGGCCCCGGGGCGGGCGCGAGCGCCACCAGGGTCTCCAGCAGCTGCCGTACGCCGAAGTTCAGCATCGCGGAGGCGTAGATGACCGGTGAGGTCTGCCCGGCGAGGAACAACTCCTGGTCGTGGTCCTGGCCGGTGGCCGAGAGCAACTCGCTCTCCTCCGCGGCCGTGGTCCACGGCTCGCCTTCGCGCGCCTCGGCGGCCTCGGGGGTGAGCGACTCCTCCGGCGCGATGGTCGCTCCGCCCGCGGTGCGGGTGAAGTGGATGTATTCCAGCGGCGCGCCGTCCGGGCCGCGGCGCAGCAGACCACGGAAGTCTCCCGCGATGCCGACCGGGAGGAACAGCGGAGTGGGGGTGAGGCCGATCCGCTCGTTGATCTCATCGAGCAGTTCCAGGGGCGCCCGGCCCGGCCGGTCCCACTTGTTGATCACGGTGATCACCGGGATGCCCCGGTGGCGGCAGACCTGGAACAACTTCAGAGTCTGCGGCTCCAAGCCCTTGGCCGCGTCGATCAGCATCACCGCCGCGTCGACGGCGGTGAGTACCCGGTAGGTGTCCTCGGAGAAGTCGGAGTGCCCGGGGGTGTCGACCAGGTTGATGACGCTGTCCACGTCCGAGCCCGCGGCGCGGTAGTTGAACTGCAGCGCGGTCGAGCTGACCGAGATGCCGCGCGCCTTCTCCATCTCCATCCAGTCCGAGACCGTGGACTTGCGCCCGGCCTTGCCGTGGATCGCGCCCGCCTCGGAGATCATCCGCGCGTGCAGGGCCAGCGCCTCGGTGAGCGTGGACTTGCCCGCGTCGGGATGGGAGATCACCGCGAACGTGCGCCGGCGGGCTACCTCGGCGGGCAACCCGCGGGATGCGGGCGCGACAACACCCTCAGGGGAGGCGCTCAACGCAAGACAACCTTTCGCAGACGACCGATCGGGCAACCACGCCAGCGTACGCGACGCGCGCGAGCGCGAGCCGAACCGCCGGTGACCACCCGATTCCAAGACGGCCCCGGCGCTGGGGTATGGTGTTCGGGTTGTCTCGGCGAGGGTGTCCGCAGACCAGTTTTGCGACACCGTGATCGACGCGGCGCGGCTTCCGGCCGTCCTCGTTCGGTCTTCGCCCCGACGAATAGACCCTCCCGTCAGGTGTGCGGAACCCCTGACGTGTAACTGACAGCCCGGAAGAGCCGTAGGAGTAGATCCAGTCATGTCCGACGTCAACCTTCTCGAAGCATCCGTACGCACCGAGTTCGGCAAGGGCGCTGCCCGCCGCACCCGTCGTGCGGGCAACGTCCCGGCCGTGCTGTACGGCCACCAGGCCGACCCGCAGCATCTCTCGGTGAACGCCCAGGCCTTCGCCGCCATCCTGCGCGAGCACGGCACCAACGCGGTGCTGAACCTGGTCATCGACGGCAAGAAGCAGCTCGCCCTGACCAAGTCCGTCGTGGTGCACCCGATCCGCCGCTACATCGAGCACGCCGACCTGCTGATCATCAAGCGCGGCGAGAAGGTCACCGCCGACGTGAACGTCACCGTCACCGGCGACGCCGCCCCCGGCACCCTGGTCACCCAGGAGGCCACCACCGTCTCCGTCGAGGCCGACGCGCTGAAGCTGCCGGAGGCCATCGAGGTCTCCGTCGAAGGTGTCGAGGCGGGCACCCAGATCACCGCGGGCGCGCTGCAGCTGCCCGAGGGCGTCGACCTGGCCGCCGACGCGGAGACCCTGATCGTCAACGTGATCGCCGCCCCGGCCGCCGAGCCCGTCGAGGGTGAGGGTGCTGCCGAGGCCGAGGGCGAGAGCGCTGAGTAGTACCGAATCGTCTGCCGGGCCCGCGCTGGTGGTGGGACTGGGCAACCCCGGTCCCGAATACGAGCGCACCCGGCACAATGTCGGTTTCCTGGTCGCCGACGTGCTCGCGGAGCGCGTCGGCGGCCGTTTCGGTGTGCACAAGAAATCCGGCGCCGACCTGCTGCAGGCGCGGCTGGACGGGCGCCAGGTGCTGATCGCCAAGCCGCGATCGTTCATGAACCTGTCCGGGCGGCCGGTGGCCGCGCTGGCGAAGTTCTTCTCCGTGCCGCCGGCCGAGGTGATCGTCGTGCACGACGAGCTCGACCTGCCGTTCGGCGCGATCCGGCTCAAGCGCGGCGGCGGCGAGGGCGGGCACAACGGTCTTCGCTCCGTGTCCTCCGCCCTGACCACCAAGGACTACCTGCGCACCCGGATCGGCATCGGTCGCCCGCCGGGCCGCCAGGATCCGGCCGACTACGTGCTGAAGCCGTTCTCCGCGCCGGAGCGCAAAGAGGTCCCGGTGATCGTCGAGCAGGCCGCCGACGCGGTGGAACTGCTGCTGCGCGTGGGTCTGGAGACCGCGCAGAACCAATTGCACTGAGCGGCAAACTCATTCAGGACGCGAGGCGCCGGGCGGTCAGCCGCGGGGCAGATGCATCGCGGTCGCGGCCCTGCGCAGTTTCCCGGAGGAGGTCTTCGGCAGTGCGCCGGGGCCGAGGACGGTGACGGTGCGCGGGCGGGCGCCGACCTCCGCGAACACCGAGTGCACGATCTCGCGCTCGATCCGCTTGACCTCGTTGGGGTCCTGGTGGCTGCCGCTCTCCACCACCACGGCGAAACTCTCCCGCTGATGACCCGCGTCGAGGCGCACCGCCACCGCGTTGCCGGGCCGGACGCCGCGCACCCGCGTCGCCGCGCGCTCGATGTCGGTGGGGTAGATGTTGCGGCCACCCATGATGATCACGTCTTTGATCCGGCCGCACACCACGATCAGCCCCTCGTCGGTGAAGTAGCCGATGTCGCCGGTGTCCAGCCAGCCATCGGCGTCCTGGGCCGATTGGAATCCGTCCACCGTCACGTAGCCGGACGTGACCGCCGGGCCGCGCAGTTCGATCACGCCCACCGAGCGGGCGGGCAGCGGTTGACGCTCGCTGTCGACGATCCGGCCCTCCAGGTGGTCGACCAGATAGCCGAGCGTGGGCAACCTGCGGATGTTGGCGGGCTGGCCGTGCTCCTCCGGCACGGGCACCGCCTTGCCGATCGCCTCCAGCAGGTCGGCGTCGATCACGTCGACCACCTGTCCGTGCCCGGGGTCGGGAATCGACACGGCCAGCGTGGTCTCGGCCATGCCGTAGACCGGGGTGAGGGCCATCGGGTTGAGCCCGAAGCGTTTGCCCGCCTCGGCCAAGGCGTCCATGGTGTCCGGATCCACCGGTTCGGCGCCGTTCCACATGTAGCGCACGCTGCTGAGGTCGAACGCGCCGTCGTCGGCCTGGCGCAGCCGCCGGGCCAGCAGTGAATAGGCGAAATTCGGCGCGGCGGTGACGGTTCCACGGTACTTGCTGATCAGCTCGGCCCACAGCAGCGGCCTGGTGAGGAAGTCCAGCGGCGTCACGCACACCACTTCCGCGCCGAATTGCATGGGGACGCTGAGGAACCCGACCATGCCCATGTCGTGGAACAGGGGCAGCCAGCTGACCATCACGTCGTCGTCGAGCTGGAATTTCACCCGGTCGAACATGGCGTAGGCGTTGACGTAGAAGTTCTCGTGCGTGATCCGCACCGCCTTGGGCGATCCGGTCGAACCGGAGGTCAACTGCTGCAACGCGATATCGCCCTCGACGGTGGGCACGGGGTCGACGTCGGGGCCGTCGGGCAGCTGGTCGATGCGCACCACGGTGATGCCGCGTTCGCGCAGCAGCGGTTCGGCCGCCTCGAACGGCGCGCCCAGCACGACCGCGCGCGCTTCGATCATCGTCAGCACGGTCTCGGTGTCCCGCGCCCACACCACCAGATCGGTGCGCGGAGTGGGCTGGTGCAGCATGGTGATCGACGCGCCGCGCATCCAGACGGCCTGGCAGGCCGGGGCGATGTCGGCGGGCATGCCCGCGAGCACGCCCACCGCGTCGCCGTGCCCGATGCCCGCTTCGGCCAGCCCGCCCGCCATGCGCCGGGCGAGCCGGTGGATTTCGGCCCAGGTGCGGCGCAGCGGGGCGCCCGGCTCGCCGGTCACCAGTCCGCGTTCGGAGGTCTGTGCGGTTGCGTACATCTCGTCGGTGAACCTGCTCAAAGTCCCAACTCCTCTTCACCAACCGTTGCCGGGATCCGGCCTCCCCCAACTATCACGCCATAGTGGCCCAGCGTTAACCCCATTTCCAGGGGCGCAGGTCAGAGGCGTGAAATGACGGCCGGAAAGGTCGCGGCGTAGCGATCGACGTAGCACCGGCCCGATCGTGCGGCGAGTTCGCGCATCAGCTCGTCGGTCGCGGCGCGCACCAGGTGACGTTGCTCGGCGGGTGGGTAGCGGCGAGGGGCGGCGAACTCGATGCGCACTTTGGCGAAACGCAGCAGGCGGCTGCCGCGCGGGTTCACTCGGTCGGTGCCGGAGAGCGTCACCGGAACCACAGGCGCGCCGGTGGCCATGGCGACCCGCACGGCGCCGGTGCGGCCGCGATAGATCCGCCCGTCCGGTGAACGGGTGCCTTCGGGGTGGATCGCCCAGACCCCGCCGTCCGCCAGGATGCGGGTGGCCGCGGCCAACGCCGCGGCGGCCGCGTCCCCGCCGGTCCGATCGACGGGCACCTGTCCGGACACCGAGTAGAACCAGCGGTTGAATCGTCCGCGCACGCCTTCTCCGGTGAAGTACTCCTGTTTCGCGAGGAACGTGACGTGCCGGGGCACCACCAGCGCCAGGTACAGCGAGTCGATCACGGCGAGGTGGTTGGCCGCGATGATCACCGGCCCGGTTCGCGGAATGTGCTCCAGCCCAACGACCTCGGGTCTGCCGAGCAGCCGCAGCAGTGGGCCGAGCAAGACGTACTTGAACAGTGCGTACCACATGAAGACCTCCGGGAGCCGAGTGTGTAGACATTGTCTACCCGATCTTGTAGACAGTGTCTACGCCCGGGTGTGCCCGCGGCCCGGCCAGGCGTAGACAATGTCCACATGACTGGGAGCGAGTCGTTGCGGGATCGACTGGTCGACGTGGGCGTCGACCTGCTCGAAGAGGTGGGGGCCGCGCATCTTGGTCTGCGCGCGATCACCCGGGCGGCCGGCGTCTCCCACGGCGCGCCGCGGCGATACTTCCCGACGCACCGCGCACTGCTCGCCGCCATCGCCGCGCGCGGGTTCGCCGACCTGGAAGACCGGTTCGCGGCGGTGGAGGCCAAGTCGGCACGTGACCGTCTGACGCGGATGAGCGCCGAATACCTCGAGTTCGCCGTGCGGCGTCCGGAGATGTTCACCCTGATGTTCCGGCACGACCTGCTCGAAGGTTCCGGTGAGAATCTGCGGTCGGTCAGCCTGCCGCTGTTCGCGCGGTTCGCCGAGCTGGTCGGCGCGGCGGCGGCCTCGGACACGATCGATCCGCGCGACCGCGCTGTCGCCCTGTGGACCAACCTGCACGGCATCGCCACGGCGCAGGCCAATCGCAGCCTGCGCCTGGTCGGTCCGGGCGCCGACGCGGACGCGCTGGTGGCCAGGGCGCTCGCGGTGCACTTGGCCTGACTGTTCCGGGGCGGTCCCCGGCGGTTCAGGCTCGCAGGGCCGCCACCGCGGCGACGAAACGATCGAGTTCGTCGAAACCGACGAAGCAGTGCGGCGAGGCGCGCACGACCGAGGCGAGGCCGCGGCCGGTCATGTCCAGCAGGGTCGAACCGGCGTGACTGACCGTGACCGTGATGTCCTGCGCCAGCAGCCGGTCGCGCACCGCGACGGAGTCGACGCCGTCGACGGTGAACGACACGATGCCGCTGTGCCGGATGCCGAGGTCGCGCACGGTCACGCCGGGGATCTCCGGCAGCGCCTTGCGCAGGTGCTCGGCGCGGGCCGCGATCGCGGCGTAGACGTCCTCCGGGCCCAGTTCCAGCAGGTATCGCACGGCCGCGCCCAAGCCGAGCCGGGCCGCGACGTCGCACTCCCAGAACTCGAAGCGGCTCGCGCCGGGCGCGAGCCGGTAGTCCTGCGGTCCGGTCCATTCCGCGCTGTGCAGATCGAGCCGTGCGGGTTCCATCGAGCGCGCCAATTCCGGCCGCAGGTAGAGAAAGCCGGTGCCGCGCGGGCCACGCAACCACTTGCGACCGGTAGCCGACAAAGCGTCGACGCCGAGATCGGCCACGTCCAGGGGCAACTGTCCGGCGGACTGGCAGGCGTCCAGCAGCACCAGCGCGCCGACCGAGTGCGCGATCCGGGTGGCCTCGGCGGCCGGGTTCACCAACCCACCGTTGGTCGGCGCGTGCAGCACCGAGACCAGCTTGACCCGTTCGTCCACCAGCGCCGCCAGCGCGTCGAGGTCGATCTGCCCGCTGCCGTCGCTGGGGATCTTCTCCACCGTGGCGCCGGTGGCGCGGGCGCGCTGCAGGGCGGCGATGGCATTGCTGGCGTAGTCCGCCTCGGAGACCAGGATGCGGTCGCCCGCGGCGAGCGGGACCGAATAGAAGAAGTCCGCCCACGAACGCGTGGCGCTGTCGCTGAGCGCGATGCTCTCGGGTTCGGCGTTGATCAGCGCGCCGATCGCGGTCTTGACGTCGGCGAGATCGTCGAGCCGCTCGTTCGCGGCGCGATAGCCGCCGATCTCCGCCTCCCGCCGCAGATGCTCGATCACGGTCTCGGTGACGACCCGCGGCGGCAGCGAGGATCCGGCGCTGTCGAGGAAGACGGGGCCGGGGCCGGGCCCGTCCACGCATCCGGGAGTGTCGGCTCGTACGCGATCGTCGTCCAGCATGGAGCCGACCTTATCGGGTGGATTGTTCGGCTGCGTGTCGATTTCTTGTCGGTCCGCGTGGCTACGCTGGATGGGTCGCCATACGCGAATTCCGGCGGGGGAGTGGAATACCACCGCGCAGAATGGCGATAACCGAAGAGCAGCGGACTACGTCCCGGAGCCCACTGGAGGTTGGCATGGCGGTCACGCTCGAGAGTCCTGAGTCGGCCGGTTGTGCCACCGAGCAGGGAGAACTGTCCTCCCGCGCGGCGGCGGAGGCATACATCGGCGGGGTGTGCTTCAAACTCGGACCACCAACGCTGATCGGCGCCGAACTCGAATGGCTCACGGTGCAGGGTGAGTGTTCGGCGGCCGGTCCTTCCGCGGCTCCGCGCCCCCAGCTGTCCGCCTTCGCGGACGCCCTCGGACCGTACGCACCACGGTCCATCGCCCCCGATTCGCCGGCACTCGCACTGCCGGGGGGCAGCCGGGTCACTCTCGAACCCGGCGGTCAGATCGAACTCTCCAGCGCTCCCTACGGCGCTGCCGCGCAGTTGTGTGATCGCCTGCGCGACGATGCCCGCCTGTTGCGGGAACTTCTCGAATCCCGGTCCATCCGCATGGTTTCCGTCGCCGCGGACGCGGACCGTCGTCCCAAACGCTTGCTCCAGCTCCCGCGCTACCGCGCGATGGAACGCTCCTTCGGCGGCATCGGTCCGTTCGGCAAGCTGATGATGTGCAACACCGCGGCCACCCAGGTCAGCGTCGACGCGGGCGCCGACCGCGCGGAGGTCACCGCGCGCTGGACCGCCCTGTACGCCGTCGGCCCGGCGCTGCTGGCCGCCTTCGCCTGTTCACCCGTCCTGCGTGGCGCGCCGCCCGGCGGCTGGGCGTCCCAGCGGATGCGGGCCTGGCTGCGGCTGGACAACGCGCGCACCCGCCCGCCGGTGCTGGATTGGTCCGACCCGATCGCCGCGTACGGCAGATGGGCGCTGGACGTGCCGCTGCTGTGCGTGCGCCGACCCGACGGGGCCGCCGAACGCGGCGACGGCGAGGGATGGTCCGCGCCGCCCGGTGCGACCTTCGCCGACTGGCTGTCCGGCGCGTTGGACGACGAGGTCGGCCGCCGCCCGGGCATCGGCGACCTCGACTATCACTTGACCACGCTGTTCCCGCCGGTGCGCGCCTCGGGCCACCTGGAGATCCGCTACCTCGACGCCCAGCCGGGTGACGGGTGGACCGTCCCGGTGCACGTGATCGACGCGCTCATGTCCAGCCCGTCGGTGGTCGCGGAGGCGACTTCGATCGCCGCGCCCCTGGCCGCCCGCTGGGTCGATGCCGCCCGCTACGGATTGGCCGATCCGGACATCCGAGCCGCCGCGGTAGCCCTGCTGCGCCTGGCGGCCGAGCACACCGCGACCGACGACGCGGCACGTGCCGTGGAATCCGCCGCCGAACGATGTCGCCACGGCCGCATCCCGACCGACGGCGACACCGAGCACGGCCCCGACCCGGCGCCGCCGGAGGCTGCCCCGTGACCAGCAACCAGCCGCACTTTCCCTACAGCGCCCAGCCCGACCGGACCTGCGCGCGCCGAAGCGCAGGCAGCCGCGGCCGCACCGACGCCGATCAGCACGAATCTCGGAGACGTTTCCCGTGACCACTTCCCATCCCGCATCCACCGACCACTCCGGCACCGAGCAGCTGCGCGACCGGATCGCCGAGGTGCTCACGCGCGCCCGGCAGCGCACCCGCACCCTCACCGACTGCGTCGACGAGGCAGAACTGGTGGCCCAGCATTCGCGACTGATGAGCCCGCTGGTCTGGGACCTCGCGCACATCGGCAACCAGGAGGAACTCTGGCTCGTACGCGACGTCGGCGGACGCGACCCGGTGCGCTCCGACATCGATGAGCTCTACGACGCCTTCAAACACGCCCGCGCCAACCGGCCCGGCCTGCCGCTGCTCGATCCCGGCCAGGCTCGCGCGTACGTCGGCACCGTGCGCGACAAGGTCTGGGATGTGCTGGAGCGCAGCGAGCTACGGGGTCGTCCCCTGGTCGACGACGGGTTCGCCTTCGGCATGATCGCCCAGCACGAGCAGCAGCACGACGAGACGATGCTGGCCACCCACCAGTTGCGCGCCGGCGCCGCCGTGCTCTCCGCGGCGGCCGCACCGGCCGCGCCGGCGACGGTCACCGGGGAAGTCGTCATCCCCGCGGGCGAGTTCACCATGGGCACCTCCACCGAGGCGTGGGCGCTGGACAACGAGCGCCCTGCCCACCGCGTCCGGGTGCCGGGTTTCGCGATCGACGCGGCGCTGGTGACCAACGAGCAGTATCTGGCCTTCGTCGACGACGGCGGCTACGAGCGGCCCGAGCTCTGGTCCGAACGCGGCTGGGCGCATCGCGTCGAGGCGGGTCTGGTCGCGCCGCAGTTCTGGGAGCGCGACCCGTCCGGGCGCTGGTGGCGACGGGTGTTCGGGGTGATGACGCCGCTGCGGCCGCATCAGCCGGTCGTGCACGTGTGCTGGTTCGAGGCCGAGGCCTACGCCAACTGGGCGGGTAAGCGCCTGCCTACCGAAGCGGAATGGGAGAAGGCGGCGAGGTTCGATCCCGCTACCGGTGTCTCGCGCCGTTTCCCCTGGGGCGACGCCGATCCCGACGCCTCCACCGCGAACCTCGGGCAGCGCCATCTAGAACCCGCCGAAGTCGGCGCGTATCCGGCCGGCGCGTCTCCCGCGGGCGTGCACCAGCTGATCGGCGACGTATGGGAATGGACCGCTTCGGGTTTCGAGCCGTATCCGGGATTCCGCGCGTTCC
Source organism: Nocardia sputorum (assembly GCF_027924405.1). Lineage (NCBI taxonomy): Bacteria > Bacillati > Actinomycetota > Actinomycetes > Mycobacteriales > Nocardiaceae > Nocardia > Nocardia sputorum. The sequence continues at coordinate 724,593 of NZ_AP026978.1, forward strand.
CGTATCGGGAGTATTCCGAGGTGTTCTTCGGCGGTGACTACCGCGTGCTGCGCGGCGGCTCCTTCGGCACCGATCCGGTGGCCTGCCGCAGCACTTTCCGCAACTGGGACCACCCCATCCGCCGTCAGATCTTCGCCGGGTTCCGCTTGGCGCGGGATCTGCGCCCGGGAGAAGGGGAGTGAGCCACGCCCGTCCGGCCGGGCGGAAGTGTGGTCGCGGTCCGGCGACGGCGGCCCCGGCGGGTGCGGATGTGTAGACACCTGGGTTACGTCGGCCCTCCGGTGCGGGTAGGCGACATGTTGACCCTCGGCTCTCATTCGCTGCGTACCCAGGCGTGGGCGCCGCGCGATATGCGCCACGGCGGCACCATCAACGCCGACGGTTTCGGCGTCGCCTGGTGGCACGTCGGAGTGGACGACACGGTGACCGTCAGCCGTTACCGCAACGCGGCGCCGATCTGGACCGACCCGGCCGTGGAGGAGGTGCTCCCGCAGTTGGAGTCGGTCGCGGTGCTCGGGGCGGTGCGGTCGGCGACGGTGGGCATGCCCGTCGAGCGGTCCGCGTGCGCGCCGTTCACCCGCGACCGCTGGGCGTTCAGCCACAACGGCGTGGTGCCCGACTGGCGGCGCACCCTGACCGGCGTGGCCGCCGAGTTCGCCTTGATCGCGGCCGAACTCGGCGCCGAAGACCTGTTCACCCCGGCGCGGCTGCTGGAGGCCGAGTCGGCCACCGACGCGGCCACGTTGTGGGTGCTGCTGTGCGATCTGCTGGCGACCAGCTCACCGGACGGCGAATGGTCGGCGGCTCCGGCGGCGCTGCGGCTGCTCGTCTCCGCGATCCTCGACCGGGCCCCGGAAGCACGCCTGAATCTCCTGCTCTCCGATGGCGCGCAGTTGTGGGCGACCACCTGCCACCACTCGCTGTCGGTGCTGGTCACCGACGATTTCGCGCTCGTGTCCTCCGAACCCTTCGACGACGACCCCCGCTGGCGGCCGATCCCGGACCGCAGCCTGGTGAGCGCCAGGCCCGGCGCGCTGTCCGTCGACGCCCTCCTGTGACCCGAAAGGCCGTGCCATGACCGCAGCCACGCTGGACATCCACCTCACCGACGACGACCTCGACGCGGCGCTCCGCTCGGACGCCCGCCTCGGCCTGACCGCGGACCCGAAGTGGTTGCCGCCCAAATGGTTCTACGACGCCAGGGGCAGCGAGCTCTTCGAGCGGATCACCGAGCTGCCCGAGTACTACCCGACGCGCACCGAGCGCGCGCTGCTCGAGCAGGTGGTCGGCGAGATCGCCGACGCCGCCCAGACCGAGGTGCTGGTCGAACTGGGCGCGGGGTCGGCAGCCAAGACCCGCCTGCTGCTCACCGCGCTCGGCGCGCGCGGACCGCTGAAGAAGTATGTGCCGCAGGATGTCTCGTCCACGGCGCTGCGGGCGGCGGCCGACGAGGTCGCGGCCGAATTCCCTGGTCTCGCCGTGCACGGCGTGGTCAGCGACTTCACCGACACCCTGGACAACCTCCCGCGCGGCGGCCGCCGGATGATCGCTTTCCTCGGCGGCACCATCGGCAACCTCGTCCCCGACGAACGCGCCGAATTCCTCGCCCGGATCCACGACGTGCTCGAGCCCGGTGAGCAACTGCTGCTCGGGGCGGGACTGGTCACCGACCCGGCGGTGCTCGTCCCCGCATACGATGACGCGGCGGGCGTCACCGCCGAGTTCAACCGCAACGTTCTGCACGTGCTGAACGCTCGTCTGCGCGCCGACTTCGCGCCGGACGAGTTCCGGCACATCGCGATCTGGGACGCGGAGCGCGAGTGGATCGAGATGCGGCTGGAGGCCCGCGAGGACATGACCGTCACGGTCGCCGACCTCGGCCTCACCGTGCGCCTCGGCCGCGGCGAACAGATACGCACCGAGATCTCCGCGAAGTTCCGGGTCGCGGGCCTGGACGCCGAACTCGCGGCCGCAGGCTTCGCCACCGGACACGTGTGGACCGATCCGGACGACCGCTTCGCGCTGGTCCTCGCCGGACGGCGCTGACCACGCGGCGGTCGGCGGTCACCACGACGGTGCGCCGCCGACCACCGCCGCGAGCCACTCGACCAGCGGCCGCATCGTCTCCCACGCGGCGCGGACCTCTTTCGCCGTCCGAGGCGTGTCCAGCCAGGCGGGCGCGCCGAATTCGCGGCCGCAGGTGATGGATTTGTGTCGCAGCAGGTCGATGCGCGGGTGGTCGGCGTCGTAGCCCTTGGGTTTGGTCTTCAGTTTCTCGCCGCCGATGGTGAAACCCGCGTCGGCGAGTTTCGCGAGGATCGCCGCCAGCTCGGGGCCGCGCACCTCGTCGTCGATGGTGGCGCGCAGCTGTGCGAGCTGGTCGGGCGAGCCCTGGTAGAAGCCGCCGCCGACGTACAGGCCCGCGGCGTTGATCTGCACATACCAGCCGACACCCGCACCGGCGCGCACCACCGCGCCCTGCGCGGTCTTGTACGGCGACTTGTCCTTGGCGAACCGCACGTCCCGGTAGGGCCGGAAGATCTTGGCCGTCCCGAAGTCCGGCTCCAACTCGGCCACCAGCGACTTCATCGGCGCGAGCACCGACTCGTCGTAGATCTTCTTGTGCGCGGTCCAGAACGCCTTGGAGTTGTCGGCCTCCAGGTCTTCGTAGAAGTCCAGCCCGGCCAGCGGGAAGCCCGCGAATCCGGTCATGCTCGCGCACCCGCCACGCTGGTGCCACCGAAAAGACGCATACCGAAAATCTACGTGGTGAAGTCTCCGCCGAACACGGCGAATCCCACGATGAAGCCGATCACCATGCCGACGGCCGCGGCGATCGCTGCCCATTTGCCAAGCGATTCGCCCTTGTTGTGTCCGATTATGCCGAGGATTATCCCGGCCGGGCCGAACAGGATCGGGCAGAACAGTACGGCGGTGACCGCGCAGACGAACCCGATGATCGAGTACACCTGACTGCCCGGCTGTCGCGGCGGGGTGGCGTACGGCTCGTACCCTTGCTGCGGATAGGACGGGTAGCCGTACTGTGGCTGCTGCTGTCCGGACGCCGGATAGTCGTACATCCCGCCCGCCGGGTGCTGCGGTTGCCCGCTCGGCGGATACGGCGGCTGAGCGTCGGCGGGTTGCCCCGGCGGGTATGGCGGCTGCCCGCCCGCCCCGTATTGCGTGTGCTCGTCAGGGGTGAACCGCTGCGTCGATTCGTCGCTGGGAGGCTGGGGCGCGGAACCCGACAGCGGTATCCCCGGCGCGGCGGGTTCGGCGCCCCAGGACTGCTGATCACCTCCGCCGTTGGCGCCCCAAGGGCGGGGTTCGGCGGGCTCCCCGCTGGGCTCGGCGCCCCATTGGCCGCCCAGCGGTTCCGCGGGCGGCGCGCCGCTCGACTGCCACCATTGGTCCGCGGGTCCCGGCTCGGCCTCCGGCGGCCGCGCGGCGGCGGGATCGTGCTCGGTGGGTTGTCCGCCGGGTGTCTGGGCCGGAGCGGCGCCGGTCAGCGGCGGGGCGGGCTCGTCGCCGGAGGTCTCCCCGGTCTGCTGCGACGGCGACTCCGCCGGTCGCCGCTCGTCGTGGTCCGGCTCCTTCGGCGTGCTCATCGCAGCCTCCTCGTGTCGTCCCGGGTCACGCAACCATGCCTACCACGACGGACGCTTCGTGATAGTCGATTGCTACTAAGCGGCGCGTCGGGGTGTCAGAGGTCCTCGTCGTCGACGATCTCGATAGCGGCCACTTCGGCGGACCGGGTGTCGTCCTCCTCGTCCTCGAGGCGGCGGTCGCTCGAAGTCCACTCCTGATCCAGCTCGTCGCCGATGCCGAGCCTGCCGTCGTCCTCGTCCTCGTGGTAGCGGATGCGCAGGTCCTCGGGCGGATCCTCGATGTTGCGCTGATACTCGCGGATCTCGTCCTCCTGGTCGTCGTCCCCCATCTCGGTCTCCAACGGGTCACGGTCCATACCCCCAGTATCCCCACCGATCGCCGCGGCTAACGCGAACGCGAAAACGGCGGCCCGGACCGGAGTCCGAACCGCCGTTTCAGGCAGTGCGCAGGCTAGGCGTTGCCGTTGAAAAGACCCGTGACCGAGCCGTTTTCGAAGACCTCGCGGATGGTGCGCGCCAGCAGCGGCGCGATGGACAGCACGGTCAGCTGCGGGAACTTCTTCTCCTCGGTCAGCGGCAGCGTGTTGGTCACCACGACCTCCTTGGCTCCGCAGTTCGCGAGGCGCTCGGCCGCGGGGGAGCTCAGCACGCCGTGGGTCGCGGCGATGACCACGTCACCCGCTCCGGCGTCCTTCAGCACCTTGACCGCGCCCGCGATGGTGCCGCCGGTATCGATCATGTCGTCGATCAGGATGCAGGTGCGGCCCTCGACCTCGCCGACCACGCGGTTGGACTTCACCTGGTTGGGCACCAGCGGGTCGCGGGTCTTGTGGATGAAGGCCAGCGGTGAGCCACCCAGCGAGTCGGCCCACTTCTCGGCGACGCGCACGCGGCCGGAGTCGGGGGAGACGACGGTGATGTGCTCGAGGCTGTAGTTGGTGCGGATGTACTCCGCCAGCTGCACCTGCGCGTGCATGTGGTCGACCGGGCCGTCGAAGAAGCCCTGGATCTGGTCGGTGTGCAGGTCGACGGTGATGATCCGGTTGGCGCCCGCGGTCTTCAGCAGATCGGCGACCAGGCGAGCCGAGATGGGCTCGCGACCGCGGTGCTTCTTGTCCTGGCGGGCGTACGGGTAGAAGGGCAGCACCGCGGTGATCCGCTTGGCCGAGCCGCGCTTGAGCGCGTCGATCATGATGAGCTGCTCCATCAGCCACTGGTTCAGCGGCGCGGGGAAGCTCTGCAGCACGAAGGCGTCGGAACCGCGGACCGACTCCTCGAACCGGACGAAGATCTCGCCGTTGGCGAAGTCCCGCGCGACCTGCGGCGTGACGTGGACGTCGAGTTCCTTGGCGACCTGCTCGGCCAGCTCAGGATGGGCGCGTCCCGAGAAGAGCATCAGGTTCTTCTGGTTATCGATCCATGACGCGGTCACTGCTGATTGCCATCCTTTTGCTCTATTGCCTGACCCGACATCTCCTTGGCCGCGATGGCTTCCGCCGCCGCGCGGGCCGCGTCCGTCCCTGGACGGTGTCGCTGCACCCAGCCCTCGATGTTCTTCTGCGGTCCACCGGACACCGCGAGAGCTCCGGGCGGAACGTTTCTGCGCAGTACAGTACCCGCCGCCGTATAGGCTCCGTCACCCACCGTCACCGGCGCGACGAACATGGTGTCGCTGCCGGTGCGCACGTGCGACCCGACGACGGTGTGGTGCTTGGTCACGCCGTCGTAGTTGACGAAGACGCTGGACGCACCGATGTTGCTGTGCTCGCCGATGGTGGCGTCGCCGACGTAGGTGAGGTGCGGAACCTTCGAATGCGCGCCGATCGAGGCGTTCTTGGTCTCGACGAACGCGCCGAGCTTGCCCGCGTCGCCGACGATGGTGCCGGGACGCAGGTAGGCGAACGGGCCGATGGTGGCCTTCGGGCCGATGGTGGCGCCCTCGCCGTGGGCGCGAATCACCTTCGCTCCGTCGCCGACGACCACGTCGGTGAGCGTGCTGTCCGGGCCCACCTCGGCGTCCTCGCCGACGACCGTGTTGCCGAGCAACTGCACACCGGGGCGCAGCAGCGCGTCCCTTCCGATGCGCACGCTGGCGTCCACCCAGGTGGAGGCCGGATCCAAGATCGTGACGCCCGCCCGCATGTGGCGTTCCAGGATGTAGCGGTTGAGCGTGCGCGCCGCCGAGGCCAGTTGCACCCGGTCGTTGACGCCGGTGACCTTGGCCGCGTCGACCAGCCGGGCGCCGTGCACCGGGTGACCGGCTTCGCGAGCCAGGCGCAGCACGTCGGTCAGGTACAGCTCGTGCTGGGCGTTGGCGGTGGACAGCCGGCTGATCATGGTGCGCAGGATCGCGGCGTCGAACGCGTAGACACCGGAGTTCACCTCGGTGATCGCGGCCTGCTCCGGCGTGGCGTCGGCGTGCTCGACGATCTCGGCCAGCTGGCCCTCCGCGTCGCGCACGATGCGGCCGTAGCCGTTCGGGTCCTCCGGGACGAAGGTCAGCACCGTGACCGCGGGGCGTTCGGCGTAGCTGCGGTGCTCGTCGAGCAGCGCGGACAAGGTGTGCCCGTCCAGCAGGGGCACATCGGCGGAGGTGACCAGCACGTCACCGGTGAATCCGACCGGCAGGGCAGCCAGCGCGCACTGGACCGCGTGCCCGGTGCCGAGCTGCTGTTCCTGGATCGCCGGGGTGATCTCCCGGCCGAGGTCGTCGGCGACCGCGGTCACCGCCGCGCCGACCTGTTCGCGATCGTGCCCCACCACGGTGATGAGGTACGCGGGGTCGATCTCGTTCGCCGCATGCAGCGCGTGCGCGAGCATGCTCCGACCGGCCAGCGAATGCAGTACCTTGGGGGTCTTCGACCGCATTCGTGTCCCGGCACCGGCTGCGAGAACGACGACGGCGGTCTGCTGTGGCATGGATCTCCCTCGGCTGCCTGTCCTCGTGCTGGGCTGTCGTCGTGCTTGGTCAGCGATGTGCGGGCCAACGATAAGTCATCGTGCTCTCGAGCTCCGCCGCCAGGACTCGAACCTGAACTCTCTGAACCAAAATCAGATGTGCTGCCATTACACCACGGCGGATTGCCACACCGGCGGTTGGCGAAACCCCCGCCGCTGTGCCACGGCACGGGATGAATCCTCGCATACTCGCCCGCCTCCCCGCGAATTGTTCTGTCGGTCGCTTCTGGTATTCGTGCCGGACCAGGGGAGGAGCGTGCGATACGCGTCCATCCGCGCAGGCCAGGCCCGCGGTCGCGCGGTGTGCCGCTCCCAGGTGGACGCGAGGTCGGCCGGCGCGTCGACGGCAATGCGACCGTGTGTTCGAGCCGGGTCCCGGACCGTGTTGATTTTTCGCGTGGGGAACACCGGGGCGGTCGGGCGGACCGCCGACCGGTCTGGGACAGTGGTATCCGAATGTCGGTGTCGCGCGCCGGAGCTTCGGTGCGACGGCTGACTCGGCACGCACGCGGGCAACTCGCCGGGCTCGCCCGCGACGCGCCGATGGCATGCGATCGTCGGCTCGGAGGGAACCGTCGAGGCACGCACGACCGGCCACAACGCGGAGAGGGCGGAGGAGCAGGGGTGTCTTCGGGTGAGTCGCATCGAGTGTCCCGGCCACGAATGACCGGCACCCAGCGGCGTCAGCAACTGATCGAGATCGGGCGCGCGCTGTTCGCCGAACGCGGTTACGACGCGACGTCCATCGAGGAGATCGCGCAACGCGCCCAGGTCTCCAAACCCGTGGTGTACGAACACTTCGGCGGCAAGGAGGGGCTGTACGCGGTGGTCGTCGACCGGGAGATGTCGATGCTGCTGGACATGATCACCTCCTCGCTCACCCGCAACCGGTCGCGGATCCGGCTCGAACAGGTCGCGCTGGCGCTGCTGACCTACATCGAAGAACGAACCGACGGGTTTCGAATTCTGGTGCGCGATCAGCCCGCCGCCGCCGCGGAGGGCCGGTACTCCAGTTTGCTCAACGAGGCGACCAATCAGGTGGCGCACATCCTGGCCGGAGATTTCGCGCGCCGCGGGTTCGACACCAGCCTGACCACCCTCTATGCGCAGGCGCTCGTCGGCCAGGTCGCCACCGCCGCCACCTGGTGGCTGGACGAGCGCAAACCGTCGAAAGAGGTTGTGGCGGCCCACTTGGTGAACCTGTGCTGGAACGGGCTCAGCCATCTGGAGGCCGATCCGCAGTTGAGTTCGGAATGGCGCGCGGGCGCCGGTGAGTGACCCGGATTGTTAACCAGCAAATTGCGCGACAGGTCTTGCCGAATGCTCGAATTGGCTGCTGGGCGCGCGCCTGGTGGTACGGTTCACCCATCCTTTGGGTGCTGTTCGGGCGGTAAGTCGGTCAACTTCGGGATGTCGGTCTACTTCAGGATGGCTGGTTTTTAGGATGACAGGCGGATCTGATGGCTAGGCAAGCGCGCGCGGAGATCACCCGCGACTCCGTCCTGGCAGGCGCTGCCGATGTCTTTCTGCGCTTGGGATATGCGAATGCGAGCCTGAGCGAGATCATCGCGCAGTCCAATGTCACCAAGGGCGCCTTGTATTTTCACTTCGGCTCGAAGGAAGAGCTGGCGCGCGCCGTGGTCGACCAGGGCAACGAGCGACTGACCAGCTCGTGTCAGGGCTTCTTCGATCCCCGGGTGCCCGCGTTGGAAGCGTGCATCGGCATCACCTACGTCGTCGCCGATCTATCCATGAACGATCCGATGGTCGGCGCCATGCTGAAGCTGACCCACCAGATCGGCGACTACCGCGGCGCCCAAGGCGACAACATCGCCAAGAACTGGGGCGACACCTACCGGCTGCTCGCCGAGCGCGCCATCGCCCAGGGCGACCTGATCGCCGACCTGGACGCGGAGGTCATCGGCCTGCTGTGGCAGGAGATGGCCGCGGGCGTGCACATCATCGCCGTCGGCACCGAGTCCATCGACCAGATGGCGGTCCGGATGGAGCGCGCCTGGTACTTCCTGCTCCCGGCCATCGTGCCACCCGAAAAGCTTTCGTACTTCAGGGAGTTCGCGGCCAGGAGACTGCGGCGCTACGTGCCGTGATATTCGGCCGCGACTTCGTCGCGGCGTGTTCGCGGCCCCTTGGTGGCTCGCGTTCGAGCGACCGCCGCTTGCTCCTTCGTCGCGTACGCGTCGGCCGCTCGAACGCGAGCCGGGCCGCGAACGCGCATGCTCGGTCTCGCTTCGCTCGGAAGACGTGGTTGCGGTGCGCCGGGCGCGTTGGTATCGCGGCTCGCTAAAGGTGTGCGCGGGTTGTGGTGGCTCGCTGTCGGTCGGAGTCTGCCGCCGGTTGCTTCTTCGTCGCGTACGCGTCGGCCGTTCGAACGCGAGCCGGGCCGCGAACGCACGTGCTCGGTCTCGCTCGGAAGACGTGGTTGCGGTGCGCCGGGCGCGTCGGCGTTCGCACTCGCGCTATGACGCTCTCGGCCCGGAACGGCTGAGCGGGCTCGGGCTCGCCGCGTGCGTGGTTGCCCGGGGACTCGCCTGGTGTGCTGGTCCCTGCGGGTCTGCGGCTTGTGGTGGCTCGGACATGAGCTGTAGTCGGGCCGTGAACCGGTGCAGGCGCTGTCTCGGATCCTCGGGACCCGGTGTCGGGTCGGCGTGGGCGTGGGTCGCCGACGGCTTCCCCGGCTGGGTGCTTCTCGGTGCGGCTCGATCCTGGTTCCGCCGCTATCAGCTGGAACATGCGGCGGGGTGACGGTCGTGAAGTGTGCGGATGGGTGCTCGGGCGCTGGACCGCCGCCGCGTCGCGGTGCGGGCGCTGCGAAAACGAGATGCTCGCTTCACTAGACTCGGTGGGCCGCTCGAAACGTGTCGCCTGCGCTCAGGAGTTGTCGATGTCCACCCACCGTCCGCCGCTGGCGGGACTGGCCGCCGCGGCTGGTGCCGATACCTCGCTACGGACCGTTACGGAGCTGATCGGCACCTCGTCGGTCGAGTTGGTCGCGCCGTCGGCGGTGCGGCCGTTCGTCGCGGCGCGGTTGGCGGGCGAGCGGCCGCTGGTGGTGGTCACGGCCACCGGGCGGGAGGCCGACGATCTGACCGTCGAACTGACGGAGATGCTCGGCCCGGCGGTCGCGCAGTTCCCGTCCTGGGAGACGCTGCCGCACGAGCGGCTCTCACCCGGTGCGGACACGGTGGGGCGCAGGCTGGAGGTGCTGCGCCGGATCGCCCATCCCGACGACCCGCACTTCCCCGCGCCGCTGCGCGTCGTGGTGACCACGGTGCGGTCGCTGATGCAGCCGATGGCGGGCGGGCTCGGCGACATCGAGCCGATCGTGCTGCGCGTCGGTGCCGAGCTGGACTTCGACGAACTGCTCGTGCGGCTGGTCGAGTTCGCCTACACCCGGGTCGACATGGTGGGCAAGCGGGGCGAGTTCGCGGTGCGCGGCGGCATCCTGGACGTCTTCCCGCCCACGGCCGACCACCCGGTGCGTGTGGAGTTCTGGGGCGACGAGGTCACCGAACTGCGGCCGTTCGCCGTCGCCGACCAACGCTCGCTGCCGGACGTCGCGGTGGACGTGGTGGTCGCGCAGCCGTGCCGGGAGCTGTTGCTCACCCCCGAGGTGCGCGAGCGCGCCGCCGAGGTCGCCGTCGCCAACGCGGCGGATGCGGCGCTGGTGGAGATGCTGGAGAAACTGGCGCAGGGCATCCCGGTCGAGGGCATGGAAGCGCTGTTGCCCGTGCTGCGACCGGGACGATTGTGCCTGCTCACCGAGGTGCTGCCGGAGGGAACGCACGTGCTGCTGTGCGATCCGGAGAAGATTCGCACCCGCGCGGCCGACCTGGTGCGCACCGGCGAGGAATTCCTCGAGGCCTCCTGGACGGCCGCCTCGTTCGGCGGCGCCGCGCCGCTCGGCGGCCACGGCCTCGACCTGGCCGCCTCGGCCTACCGCCCGCTGACCGAGATCCACGCCAGCGCCGACCGGCAAGGCCTGCCGTGGTGGACGCTGAGCCCGCTGGCCTCGGGGAATTCGTCCGAGGTGGTGCTGCGGGTGCTGCCCGGCCCCGCCGCGCGCGGGTCCGACGAACTGGTGGCGACCCTGTTCGCCTCGTTGCGCGCCCACGTCACGACCGGCGGCAGAGCCGTGGTGGTGGTCGCCGGTCACGGCACGGCACAGCGCATCCTGGAACGGCTCGCGGATGCCGACGTGCCCGCCGCCGCGCTGGCGACGGGCGGCGAGCCGAACGAGGGCGTGGTGGGCGTGCTGTGCGGCTCGCTGCACGACGGGCTGGTGTTCGAGGACGCCGGACTGGTGGTCGTCGCCGAGTCCGACCTCACCGGCAACCGGGTCACCGCGCCGGCCGAAGGCAAGCGGATGCCGGCCAAGCGCCGCAACCAGGTCGACCCGCTCGCGTTGAGCGCGGGCGACATGGTGGTGCACGACCAGCACGGCATCGGCAAGTTCGTCGAGATGATCGAGCGCACCGTCGGCGGCGCCCGCCGCGAGTACCTGGTGATCGAGTACGCGCCGAGCAAGCGCGGCCAGCCCGGCGACCGGCTGTTCGTCCCGATGGAGTCGCTCGATCAGCTCTCCCGCTACGTCGGCGGCGAGATGCCCGGACTGTCCAAGCTCGGCGGCTCGGATTGGGCCAACACCAAACGCAAGGCGCGCAAGGCCGTGCGCGAGATCGCGGGTGAGCTCGTGCAGTTGTACGCGGCCCGTCAGGCGGCGCCCGGCCACGCCTTCGGCCCGGACACGCCGTGGCAGAAGGAGATGGAGGACGCGTTCGCGTTCACCGAGACCGTCGACCAGATGACCGCCATCGCCGAGGTGAAGTCGGACATGGAGAAGCCGGTCCCGATGGACCGCGTGGTCTGCGGCGACGTCGGCTACGGCAAGACCGAGATCGCGGTGCGCGCGGCGTTCAAGGCGGTGCAGGACGGCAAGCAGGTCGTCGTGCTGGTGCCGACCACGCTGCTGGCGCAGCAGCATCTGCAGACGTTCACCGAGCGCGTCGCGGGCTTCCCGATCACCGTGAAGGGCCTGTCGCGCTTCACCGATCCGGCCGAGGCCCGCGCCGTGCTGGAGGGAATGGCCGACGGCAGCGTCGACATCGTGGTGGGCACCCATCGGCTCCTGCAGACCGGCGTGCGCTGGAAGGACCTCGGTCTGGTCGTGGTCGACGAGGAGCAGCGGTTCGGCGTCGAGCACAAGGAGCACATCAAGGCGCTGCGCACACACGTCGACGTGCTCACCATGTCGGCCACCCCGATCCCGCGCACCCTGGAGATGAGCCTGGCCGGGATCCGCGAGATGTCGACCATCCTGACCCCGCCGGAGGAACGCCACCCGGTGCTCACCTACGTGGGCGCCTACAACGACAAGCAGGTCACCGCCGCCATCCGCCGCGAGCTGCTGCGCGACGGCCAGGTCTTCTACGTGCACAACCGGGTGTCGTCGATCGACAAAGCGGCCAAGCGGATTCGCGATCTGGTGCCGGAGGCGCGGGTGGTGGTCGCGCACGGTCAGATGAACGAGGACGCGCTCGAGTCCACCGTGCAGGGTTTCTGGCAGCGCGAATACGACGTGCTGGTGTGCACCACGATCATCGAGACCGGCCTGGACATCTCCAACGCCAACACGTTGATCGTGGAACGCGCCGATGCGCTGGGCCTCTCGCAGTTGCACCAGTTGCGCGGACGGGTCGGGCGCAGTCGCGAACGCGGTTACGCCTACTTCCTGTACCCGCCGGAGAAGCCGCTCACCGAGACGGCCTACGACCGTCTGGCCACCATCTCGCAGAACTCCGACCTCGGCGCGGGTATGGCGGTCGCGATGAAGGACCTGGAGATCCGCGGCGCGGGCAACGTGCTCGGCGCCGAGCAGTCCGGCCACGTCGCCGGTGTCGGCTTCGATCTCTACGTGCGGCTGGTCGGCGAGGCCGTCGAAGCGTATCGCGCTGCCGCGGACGGCAAGCCGATCACCACCGAGGAGGTCAAGGAGGTCCGCATCGACCTGCCCGTCGACGCGCACATCCCGCCCGACTACATCGCCAGCGACCGGTTGCGCCTGGAGGCGTACCGCAAACTCGCTGCGGCGCAGGATGATTCAGCGCTGGCGCAAGTCGTGGAGGAACTCGTCGACCGCTACGGCCCGCTGCCCGTCGAGGTCGGGCGCCTGGTCTCGGTGGCCAAGCTGCGGTTGCTCGCCCGCGAGTACGAGGTGACCGAGATCGCCGTCACCGGGACCACCTTGAAGATCTCGCCGCTGCACCTGCCCGATTCCAAGCAGTTGCGCCTCGAGCGGCTCTACCCGAGCGCCGGATACCGTGCCGCGTCCGGGGTGGTGCAGCTTCCGTTGCCGCGCGTCGAAGACAGTGTCGGGGCCGAGCGGGTCCGGGATGTGGTGCTGCTGCAGTTCGTCGCCGACCTGCTGCTGGCGTTGGACGGGAAGGCGCAGGGCGCGGTCGACCTCACCGTGGCCGCCGAGATGGCGCCGCGATGAGCTCGACTCGCGACGAGTCCGTCCTGCGGGCCGCCCGGCACCGCGCTTCCGAGACTGTGGATCGTGCCGCGCCGGACGGTGCCGCGGTCGCGCGCACCGACACCGCGGTGGTCGCGGCGGGACTGGCCGGAGCCGTCGAGGTCATGGACCGCCTCTGGCATTTCGGCGGCTGGGAAGTCACCCAGACCCACGACTCGCTGCGACCCTATCTGCTCGAGGAAACCTACGAGCTGCTCGACGCCATCCAGCACGACGATGCCGAGACGATCAAGGAAGAACTCGGCGACCTGCTGCTGCAAGTGCTGTTCCATTCCAGGATCGCCGAGGCGGCAGGCGAATTCACCGTCGACGACGTCGCCGCAGCGCTGGTCGCCAAGCTGGTCAACCGCAGCCCGCACCTCGTGGACTCCGCGATCGATCCCGACGCCTCGGTGGCCGAGAAGATCGCCGCCCAGGAGCGCGCCTGGGAAGAGCGCAAATCCGCCGAGAAGTCCCGTCGTTCCTGCCTGGACGGCATCGCCATGGCTCAGCCCGCCCTGGCCCTCGCCGAGAAGGTCGTCTCCCGTAGCACCAAGGCGGGCCTGCCGCCCGACCTCGTCCCCGAAGCGCTCCTGATCGTGCACCTGGGCGGCCCGGACAGTGCCGAAGAACGTCTCCGCAAGGCGACTCTCACCTTCGCCGCCGCCATCCGCACGGCGGAGGACGCGGCGGAAAAGGAGCGCGGCGAACGTCTTCCGCTCACCGCGGCGGATTGGCGCGCCTTCTGGCCGGACAACGAGTAGGGGCCGCGCCCCGAAGACGCACGGTCTGCCACAGCCCGGATCAGGGACACTGAGAGAATGCCGTACCCCGAACTGAATGCACGCCCGCGATGGCAATCGACCGGAAACGGCAAATTCCCCGTCGCCGCCCATGTCGAGGGCCGGTGGTGGGTCCTCCGAGTGAACGGTTTCCCCGACCACCCGCTGTGGACTTTGTTCATCGACGGCGCACCGCGTTTCGACATCGATGACACACCGCCCGGATGGGATCGACCGAGTGCCCGCTCCGCACCGCCCTTGGATGCCTCCAGCGTCGAGCAGGTCTTGGCTCCGGTGCGGCATTTCGTGGCCTATGGCAGTGAGGTCGGCGACCCGTGCGACGACCCGGTTTGCTGCGGTTGACGTCGGGCAAACGCACAGCCTGCGTACGGGTCTTCCGGGATACCTCTGCGCGTGGAAGACCCGCGCGGCGATGAACCGGAGAATCTCAGACGTTGACGCCGTAATCCCGCGCGATGCCCGCGAGACCGGAGGCGTAGCCCTGGCCGATGGCGCGGAACTTCCACTCGTTGTTGTGGCGGTACAGCTCGCCGAAGATCATGGCCGTTTCGGTGGACGCGTCCTCGGTGAGGTCGTAGCGAGCCAGCTCGACGCCGGTGGTGGCGTCGACGACGCGGATGAAGGCGTTGCGGATCTGGCCGAACGACTGGCCGCGCGCGTCGGCGTCGTGGATGGACACCGGGAAGAAGATGTTGGTGATGGTCGGCGGCGTCGCGGTGAGGTCGACGTTGATCACCTCGTCGTCGCCTTCGCCCGCGCCGGTGAGGTTGTCGCCGGTGTGCTCGATGGAGCCGTCGGGCGAACGCAGGTTGTTGTAGAAGATGAAGTGCTGGTCGGACAGCACTTTCAGGTTCGGTCCGCAGGCGAGCGCGCTGGCGTCGAGGTCGTAGTCGGCGCCGGTGGTGGTGCGCACGTCCCAGCCGAGCCCCACCGACACCTTGGTGAGATTCGCGGCCTGCTTCGACAGCGAGACGTTGCCGCCTTTGGCCAGAGTGACGCTCATGATCCCCTTCCGCGCGGCACGGCCGGTGCCGCCTCTTTCTTGCGCCCGGAAAACGTCGGGCGGATTTCAGTTCTGGTGATCGGCCCAGGATTGCAGGGTGCTGACCCGGCCCTGCAGCGCGCGCAGTTCGCTCTGGTCGTCGAGCACCGTGCGCTGGATGCCTTGCACGACCGCGAAGGCCGACTGGCGATGATCATCGATCACGTCGACGTCGATGCGGACGGCGACGTAATCGTCGGCGCCGGGCATCTGCTCGGCGACCACATGCGCGGTCCCCCGGGCGCACATCGCCACATTGCCGCCGCCGAGGATCAGCAGCGCCACCTCGGGATGGTCGCGCAGCCGGGCCAGCGAACCGCGGTCGTGCTTCAGGCTGAGCAGGATGCGCCGGTCACCGGCCCGCACCGGCCAGGACACCGGAATCGCGTGCGGCGCAGGATCGGTCGTCACCAGCACGCCGATCGTCTCCAGCGGCCACTCGGGGAGCACGTCCAGCTCGGGATGATCTGTCGAGTTGTGCTGACGTTGGGCGGGGCTCGCTCCGGCTGCCATCTTCGTCACCTCATGGATCGTCGAGCGCGGCGGGCTGTCCGCGCTTGATAGCAGTCTAAGGTGCTGTGCGCCTTACGCGCTGGCGCTGTGCGCTTTGTCCGGACCGCACTCCGGGAGCATCGGCCCGCGGCCGCTGCCGGTCAGGCCGAGACCAGCGCGGGGATGTCGAGCGCGGCGGCCCACTGCCGCGCCATGTCCTTGACGCGGACCTCGGTCGACGCGTCATGCCGCGCGTGCTCGCCGACCTGGACGGCGCCGCGGTCGGCGAGCCTCTCGGCGATGATCTCGCCGCCGCGATTGAACGTGTCGCCGTACACCGTGTCACCGAGCCCGAAGACGGCGAACCGCAGTCCGCTCAGGTCCGGCGCGGCGCGGTCGAGCGCGTCGGCGAAGGGCTCGGCGCCGGTCGGCAGGTCGCCGTCGCCATAGGTCGAGCACACGACGATGTGGAAGTCGCGGACGTCCAGTTCCTCGACGCCGAAGTCCGTCATGTCGTGCACCGAGACGTCGTGCGCGCCGCGCAGCTCCTCGGCGATGCTGTCCGCCGCGGACTCCGCGGTGCCCATCTCGGTTCCGAACAGAATGACGACACGCACCGGTACGACCCTTTCTCGCATCAATATGGTGAGCCTACCCTAACTATAGCGAAGGATGTGCTGCGACGTCATCGGATGATCGGTCTCGGCGGGGGAGAGCGGAGCGCAGGCGTTTCAACTGCGCCGATTGACGGAATCTCCGGCGCGTTGCATCATTCCTAGAGGTGCCCGGTGTTTTCCGGGCCGACCTTCCCGCCGGCCGATGACTGTCCGGCTCCGCGGCTGCCGCCCGTGCGGTCGAGTTCCCGCCACGAGTGCAGCGCTTCCATTCATGACGCTTCGCGCGTCCGGCCGTGAGTGAGGTGAAAACGAAATGGTCTACCAGTCGTCTGCATGCCAGGTGGTCAATTCGTACGCCCGCTTCGGCTCCCTTCCCCACGTCTGAATGTCACCGCGCTGGGCGCGGTCGTCTCTCGCCGATGTCTCGCATCGGCGGACTCGCGGCTCGGCGCGGTGCCCCGGACCAGTCGTAAACCGGTGAACAGACGGATGTGGAGGCAGTCATGACGGACAGGGGAGCAGTGGATTCGGGGGCGGTGGAGATGGTGACGCGGGCCATGGCGAGCAACTTCGCCGTGTCCGCGGCGATGATCGAGGATCTCGGCTACCTGCGCGCGGAGCTGGCGGCCGCGGAGGTGCCGTTCCTGCTCGTGCGCGACAGCGGGCACCGGCTGGTGCTGGCGGCCGACGCGGCGCATCGGCCGATGGTGCGCCGGGTGACCGCCGCGGCGATGTCGGCCGGATTCTCCTGTGTGGAATTGCGGCACAACATCTTCCGGCTCGGACGCGACCACGATCCGGCGCATCACGTCGAACTGGAGCTGTGGGAGTACCACGGTGACACGGTGACCTGTCCGCGCCCGAACGCGCTGACCCGGACGGTCTTCGACCTCGCCGACGTCCAGCGCACGCAAGTGCGGCTGTTCGATCGGACCTGGCCCACCCTGGTCGACATGTTCGCGCCGCAGACCGGTGACGTCGGCTTCGACATCGACCTGGTGTTCTCCTGGGTGGACGGCTCCGATCCGGAATTCCGCGCCCGCCGCGCCGGGATGCTCGCCCAGGTCGTGGTCGGTGAGGGCGACGACGCGGAGGCCAGGATCCGGCAGATCGACGAGCTGAAGTACGCGCTGCGGTCGGTGCACAAGAACGCGCCGTGGATCCGCAGGATCTTCATCGCGACCGACTCCACGCCGCCGGACTGGCTGACCGCGCATCCGAAGGTGACCGTGGTGCGGGCGGTGGACCATTTCCGGGACCTCAGCGGTCTGCCGGTGTTCAACTCGCACGCGGTGGAATGCCAGTTGCAGCACATCGACGGGCTCAGCGAACACTTCCTGTACTCCAACGACGACATGTTCTTCGCGCGGCCGGTACGTCCGTCGATGTTCTTCACCCCGGGCGGCGTGAGCCGGTTCATCGAAGCGGATACCAGGATCGGTCCGGGCGGCAACAACGAGCGGCGCAGCGGTTTCGAGAACGCGGCGCGGGTCAACCGGGCCTTGCTGGCCGATCGTTTCGGTTATGTCATCACCCGGCACCTGGAGCACACGCCGGTGCCGCTGCGGCGCAGCGTGCTGCTGGAGATGGAGGAGGAGTTCGCCGCCGACTTCGCGCGCACGAGTGCGAGCCGGTTCCGGGCGGCCACCGACATCTCGGTCACCAACTCGCTGTATCACTACTACGCCCTGCTGACCGGGCGGGCGGTGCCGCAGGAATCGGCGAAGGTGCGGTACGTCGACACCACCAGCTACAGCGGCCTGTCCCTGCTGGACGGTCTGGCGCGCCATCGCGACGTCGACTTCTTCTGCCTCAACGACGGCAGTTTCCCGGAGGTCGCCGAGTCGGAACGGGTGCGGATCGTGTCGGAGTTCCTGGCGGGGTACTACCCCGAGGCGGCGCCGTGGGAGCGGCTCAGCACACCGCCTCGTCATCCGCTTCCGGAGTCGACGCAGGGCGCCGCATGACGTGCGGGATGCGCGCGGCGGGCGGGATCACGATGCCCTCCTGGGTCAACCGCCGCTGCGCCTCCTCCGGCGTGGCGGGCGCGCCGACCGTGCTGCCGCGCTCGATGGGCACCACCGAGTGCACCACGGTGTCCGGGTAGATGTGCACGTAGTTGAAGGCCTGCGCGCCGTCACGACCGCGCAGGCCGCCCTGCGCAACGCCGAGATCCTGGCTGTAGCAGGTGGCCGAGGCCACCGAGACCGGGATGCCCGCGAAGGTCGCGCTGGTGGAGAAGTGCAGGTGCCCGGCGAGGATCGCGCGCACGTCGCTGCCGTCCAGTACGTCGGCCAACCGGCGCTGATCCCGCAGTTCCACGGTGACGGCGAGATCCACCACGCACGGCACCGGCGGGTGGTGCATGGCCAGGATGGTGCCGAACGGGGCGGGTTCGGCCAGCACCGAGCGCAGCCACGCCAACTGGTCGTCGGAGATCTCGCCGTAGTGGTGGCCGGGGACGGAGGTATCCAGGGCGACGATGCGCAGGCCGTCGATCAGATGCACCCGGTCCAGCGGGGAAGTGGTGGGGTACTCGCCGAGCAGGCGGGCGCGCAGAGCGGCGCGGTCATCATGGTTGCCGGTGACCCACACGATCGGAGCCTGCAAACTTCTGGCGAATGGCTCGACGATCGACTTCAGCTTGGCGTACGCGGCGGGCTCGCCCCGATCGGTGAGGTCGCCGGTGAACACTATCGCGGTCGGCCGGATCCGGCTCGCCGCGGCCTGTTCGAGCAGTTGCCGTAACCGCAGGTCGGCGTCGACATCGCCGTACAGGGGGTCGTCGCCCGCGATGAGATGCGTGTCGCTGAAATGGAACAACACGTGATCCGGACGCGGATACTCCGCGACTCTGGTGATGGCCACCGGACCGAATCCCTCCTGGCGGTTTGCCCGCCATTGGCTTGGCTCCGTCGCCACGATAGCGTCGGTTACGGACAGGTTTCCCGACGGTTGGTGAAGACACGCTTGCGGGAAGGTGAGGTTTCGGTGTCGGACGCTGGGAAAACGGCAGCCGGTGTGGGATTCGTCACTGACCGAGGGCATCGGCGGCGCGTAGGGCGTCGACGACCATCGCGGCGTCCACCTCGAAGGGCTCGTTGTGGATGGTCTCGCCCGGCGCGGTCGCCCGGGTCGCGATGGCCGTCAGCGTCTCCTCATCGGCATCGGCCAGCCCGAGCGCGGCGAGCGTGGTCGGCAAGCCCACCGCGGCACAGAAATCGAGCACCGTAGCGATCTCCGCGGCGGGCGCGCCCTCGAGCACCAGTTGGGTGACGGTGCCGAAGGCGACCTTCTCCCCATGCAGGAAGGGACGCGTCCGCGCGGCGGCGGTGAGACCGTTGTGCACGGCGTGCGCCGCGGCCAGCCCCGACGATTCGAAGCCGAGCCCGGACAGCAGGGTGTTGGCCTCCACGACGCGCTCCAGCGCCGGTGTGACGCTGTGCGTGCGGACGGCGCTCAGCGCCTGCGCACCGTCGGCCAGCAGCGTGCGGTAACAGAGTTCGGCCAGCGCGGTGGCGCTGCGCGTGGAGGCCCCGCCGCGCATGTTGCGCACCTGCGCGGCGCTGCACGTGCGTGCCTCGAACCAGGTGGCGAGGGCGTCGCCCATTCCCGCGGCGAGCAGCCGGGCGGGCGCCTGCGCGACCACCGAGGTGTCCACCAGCACCAGCGCCGGATTCCGCCGGACCAGCTGATACGCCTCGAACTCGCCGGCATCGGTGTAGATCACCGACAGCGCGCTGCACGGCGCGTCGCTGGAGGCGGTGCTCGGACAGCTGATCATCGGCAGGTCGAGATCGTCGGCGACCGCGCGCGCCGCGTCGAGCACCTTGCCGCCGCCCGCGCCGAGCACGACCGTGCTGCCGGTCTCCTCGGCGGCGTGGGCGATCCGCGCGATCTCCGCCCGGCTGCATTCGCCGCCGGACAGATGGATCGAATAGGCGATCTTCGCGTCGGTCAGTGAGCGCTCCCAGGTGTCGGCGAGCAGCCGGAAGGCGCTGGATCCGGCCACGATGAGCACCGGACCCCCGATGCCGAGCCGCGTCATCTCCGCGCCGAGCGCGGCGGTGGCGTCCCGGCCCTGCACGTAATGCCCCGGCGAGGAGAACACGCTGAGCATCCGGCACCTCCCGATCCCGGGCCGCGCGCACGCATTCGGCCCGACCGACGACCCTTCAACGCTACGTGACGCCCCGTTTTCCACGGCGGTGATCGACGAACTCGCCGCGCACCCCGTGCGTGCGCGTCGCGTCGTTCGGCAGTGCTGGAGCGGACTCCGACCGAGTTCCGGCGTCCGGGACCGCCGGTGCCGGAACGTGCGATCGCGAACTCCCGCACAACGTCGCCGCCGCGGACCGACCAGGGTCTCGAGCCTCCCATCGGATGGTGCGACGCGCTCGCGGCCGCCCGCCCTCTCGCGGCGGTGTCCGGGGCAGTCTCGGAGACGGGAAAGCGCCCGTCGCGCACGGAGGGGATTCGACCTACCGCCGGTTGCCCGGGGCAGTCTCGAGACGGGAAAGCGCCGTCGCGCACCGAAAGGGATTCGACCTACCGCCGATTGCCCGGGGCCGGGGCGATTGGGAGTGCCCCGGCCCGAGGCGCCGCACCGCGCGATCGGGACCGATCAGCTCTGGGTGGTGAGGGTCTCCGGGAGCAGGCGGGGCCGGTCGCGTTCCCGCTCACCGAGCAACACGAAGTAGCGGCGCAGCATGAGGATCGCGGTGGTGGACAAGCCCGCGGTCAGGCCCCACCAGACGCCGGCCGCGCCGAGCCCGGCCGGGTAGGCCAGCAGCAGGGCGACGGGCAGGCCGACGCCCCAATAGCCGATCAGCGAGAGCCGGAAGCCCGCGTTGGTCGCCTTCAGCCCGCGCAGCAGGCCGGTGCCGATGTTCTGCGCGGCGTCGAAGAACTGCAGCACGATGCCGATCAGCAGCAGGGTGTGCGCGACGCGGATGGTGTCGGCATCCGAGGAATCCAGGAAAGGTCGCAGCACCAGATCGGGCGCGAGCACGTAGACCGTGCCCGTCACCGCCGCGATCACCGCGGCGTGCCGCAGCGCCAGCCAGGCCAGCGCGCGGGCGTGCGCGTGCTCGTCCCGCGCGACCGCGTGGCTGACCAGGATCGACGCACCGTGCGAGAGGCCGATCGCCACTTGGAAGACGATGTAGATGATCTGGTAGACGACGTTGTGCGCCGCCAGCGCCGCCGGGCCGATGCTGCCCATGACCAGCGCGAGCACCGAGAACATGCCGGCCTCGGAGCCGTAGGTGAGCGCGATCGGCGTGCCCAGTCGAAGCTCGGCGCGCACGGTGCTGAGCCGCACCGGCAGCGGTGTCCTGGGCAGGGTGCGGCCGAGTTCGTCGTCGTGCCACACCATCGCCCAGAACACGCCGAAGGTGATCAGGAAGACCAGCGAGGTCGCGACCCCGATGCCGGTCAGCCCGAGCGCGGGCAACCCGCCCTTGCCGTGGATGAGGCCGAAGGCCAGCACCAGGTTGAGCACCACCGAGCCGAGCGTGACCAGCAGCAGCGCCTGCGGGCGCTGCATTCCGACCGTGTACTGGCGCAGGACCTGGAACCATAGGCAGGGCAGCAGGCCCGGAGCGAGCGCCACCAGCAGCGGACGGGCGTCGGCGAGCACGCCCGGGTCCTGCCCGAGCCAGGGCAGCACCCAACCGAGCCCGATCAGCACCGCGCCGCCGAGCAGACCGGCGACCGTGGCGATCGCGAAACTCGAGCGCAGCAGGTCACGGATCTCCGGATCCGGCGAATCACCGCGCTTGCCCGCCGCGCTCACCGCGGTGGCGATCTGGTTGCCGCTGGCGGTGATCAGTCCGACGCACATGGTGCGGATCTGGTTGAACAGCACGATCGCCAGCCCGCCCGCGGCCACCTGGCGCACGCCGAGCGTGCCCATCAGCGCGATGTTGGTGGTCGACACCGCGATCTGGGCCAGCTGGGTCAGCGCGATGGGCGTCGCGAGCGCGGTGAGCCGCCCGCCGTCGCCGCGGAAACTCGTCACGATCACCGGTTCTCCTTCGCAGAGGGCGAGAGCGTCGTCTTGCGCGGGCGACCGGACTTCACCGCGCCTGCACCAGTGCGTTGCGGGCGGCGGGCGCGTAGCGCCGCAGCAGCACGGCGACCTCGCGTTCGGTGCCGGGGTCGAGCAGGCCGCGCTCGGTCATCCAGTCGTCGTCGAACACCGTGTCCAGGTATTTCTCCCCCCCGTCGCACACGATGGTGACCACGGTGGAGCCCGGCGGGAACTCCTCGAGCCGGGTGAGCGCGGCGTGTACCGACCCGCCCGCCGACCCGCCGATCATCAGGCCCAGTTCGGCGGCCACCGCGCGGGCGGTCGCGAAGGCCGCCACATCGGTGACCTTCACGCCCTCGTCCAGCAGCGAGTAGTCGACGGCGGTGCCGATGGTGGCGCCCGGCGGGGTGCCGGTGCCCGACTGCCAGTACGGGCCGCCCGGCCCGCCGAAGGCGATCGAGCCGACCGGCTCCACGCCGATCACGTGGGGAGTGCAACCCAGCTGTCGCAGCCGGGTCGCGGTGCCGAACAGCGAGCCTCCGGTGCCCACAGCGGACAGCAGGATGTCGACCCGCTCGACGTCCTCCAGCAACTCTTCCGCCACCGGGTAGTAGCCCACCGCGTTGGCGTCGTTGTTGTGCTGCTCGGTGAAGTACGCGTCGTCCCGCTCGGCCGCCATCGCCTCGGCCAGGTCCTCCCGTGCCGAGGTGGCGAGGTTGTCGTCGCCCTCGTCGGCGACGTACACCAGTTCCGCACCCATTGCCCGCATCGCGCGCAGTTTGTCCTTACATGCGTGATGGTCGACCACTGCGGTGAAGCGATACCCACGTTCGGCGGCAACTACCGCGAGGCCGAGCCCGGTGTTGCCGGACGTGGATTCGATGATATGTCCGCCACTGCGCAGCAAACCGCGCCGCTCGGCGTCGAGCACCATTTCGCGCGCCATTCTGATCTTGGCCGCGCCGGTGGGGTTGAACTGCTCCAGTTTGAGCAGCAGGCGGGTGCCGGTCGCGGTGGCCGCGAGCTCGAACAGCGGCGTGCGGCCGATCAGATCCGTCACGCGCGTGACGAGCGGCATTGATGTCTCCTGTTTCGGGTCGGGGAAGTCGGGTCAGCTGCCGTCGCGGGTCCAGCGGAAGCGGTCGCCGGGCGCGTCGTGCAGTACGACTTTCGGTGGGATGGGCAGTTCGTGGAAGGCGGACTCGTTCGAATCCATTTGGTAGCCGGCGGTATTCGGGTAGATCAGCAGGTCGCCGACCTCGGCGGCGCGGGGCAGCGGCACCCGCCGCCAGCTCAGCATGTCGGAATCCAGACAGGTGGCCGCGCCGACACTGGTCGGTGTCAGGTCGCCGGGCCGCTCGGGCCACAGCACCGGATCGGGCAGGTACTCGCTGTCGAACCACTGCTCCGAGAGGCTGAGGCTGGTGCCGTCGACGGTGAGCAACCGGTAGGACCGGCCGTGCGCATGCCTGGTCTTGCTGCCCTGGACGCGGAAGACGGTGCATCCCGCGTGCGCGAGCAGCGCGCGTCCCGGTTCGATCGCCAGGCGCACGGCGTTGTCCCGCAGTCGTCCGGCCAGATCGTCGTGGTCGAGAATCTGGGCGAGCATGGCCGCGCCGGGCACGGGAAAGTGGTACGGATAGTACGAATCGAAGGACTTCCCGGAGTGGAACCACTGTCTGTTCACACCCGCGGTGAACTCCAGCGCGGCGTCCGCCGCGACGTAGTCGACCCCGAAGCCCCCGCCGATCGACACCGTGGTGGCCGGATGTCCCAGCGTGCGCGCGTGCAGGCAGCGGGCGATCAGCTCGCCCGCCAGCTCCGCCCGCGCCACCGCGTCGTAGCCGGAGAGGTGAAAACTGAAGCCTTCCAGCCGGACCGAATCGTGCCCGCCGAGGATCGCCAGTGCGTCCTCGATTTCGTCAGGTGTCATGCCGAACCGGCTGGCCGATGCCGCGGGCAGCACGCGGATCAGCACGCGCGCGGGCTCACTCGCGGTGGCCAGCGCGGCGAGCCTGCCGATCTCGCCGAGGTCGTCCACCGCGATCAGCGCGCCGTGCCGGGCGGCCAGCCACAGCAGTTCGTCCGCCTTGGCGGGGCCGGTCACCATGAGTTCGGCGCCGCGCACGCCCTGCGCCAGCGCCGCGGTCAGCTCGCCGACGCTGGCGACGTCGACGCCCGCCCCGTTCTCCGCGCACGCCCGCGCGACGCACCCGGCTTTGTTCGCCTTCTTGCCGTAGTAGATCGTGCCGTGCACCCCGGCGTGCGTGAAAGCGGCGCGAAAGGCCCGGATGTTGTGACCGACTCGCGCCGGATACATGACGTGGAACGGGCCGCCCATCGCGAAAGCCAGGTCTGCGAGAAGGTCCGGATCGGCGAGCAGGCGGCGCTCCCACGGGTCGAGATGCGCGGGCATCGGCGCCGCGCCGATCGACTCGTTCGCCTCGGCCCCCGGCTCCACGGCGACACTCACGTGCTCTAGACCCACCGGGCACCTCCGTGCGCTAATCCCACAGCGGCACCTCCGTACCGCGGCCTTCGGCGATCGCCCGCTCGGCCAGCGCGTGCGCGACCGCGATGTCGGTCAGCACCAGTCCACTGTTGTAGACGAAGACGCGCTCCTCGTCCGAGCGGCGCGCGACCGCACGGCGATTCAGGATCTGCGGCAGCTCGGCGTCCACCGGGCGCAGCGCGCCGTCGGGGCCCGCCATGTCGGTGCCGGTCAGCGCCATCTGCTCGGCGCTGGTCGCGATCACGCGGTCGGCATCGTTGAGCGTGGAGGGCGCGAGCCCGTAACCGACCAGCACCGCCACCGAACCCGGTGCCAGGTCGTCGGATTCGAGCGCTACCTCGGTGGCCGGGCCCGCCGTCGCCAGCACGACGTCGGCCGTCGCCGCGGCGGCGCGCGGATCGGTGACGGTCTCGAGCAGCGCGTGCGGGTGGTGCTCGGCGAGCCCGCGGTGCACGGCTTCCAGCCCCTCGGGATGCGTGCCGTACACCATCAGTTTGCGCAGCTGCGGGTTCGCGGCGAGCAGATGCGGCAGGGCGTTGCGCCCCTGGGTTCCGGTGCCGATCAGCAGCACGCTCTCCGCGCCGCGGCGGATCGTCTCGCGCACCAGCAGGGCCGACACGGCGGGCGTGCGCAGCGCGCCGACCCGCGCGCAGTCCATCATCGCGATCGGCGCACCGGTGCTGTCGTCGTAGAGCGTGATGGTCGTGTAATACCGCTTGGTGCTGCGATCGTGGCCGGGGTCGAACTTGTAGGAGGTCTTCATCGCCACCACGCGCCTGCGGCCGTCCCGGCCGAGCATGGCGTAGGCGACCGACCAGCCGTCCGGATTCGCGACGCTCAGCTTGCGCGGGTTGTCCGAATCACCCGCCGCCAGCGCCAGATACGCCTCTTCCACCGCGCGCACCACCGCGGCCGGTGTGATCGGCACGTCGGCGAGGTCGCTGCGGCTCAACACCCGCAGGGGTGTGCTTCGGTCACGCGTGCTCAAGGGGTCCTCGATCATGTCGTACTGCATCCCGCTCCTGAGTGCCGCTCTCGACCGGCGGGGTGTCCGCCGTCCGGAACGGGGCCACGGTTTGTTGCCCGTAGCCATTCTCGTCGGCTTCCTCGGCCCGGCGCCGACGTTCCGGAAGCCGGATGTTCACTCGCTTGAGCCACCGGTCGGTGCCGTCGTACCGCGCGGTGAACGGCACCCGGCCGTGCACGGCGACGTCGTTGTCCACCAGCAGCAGCTCACCGGGGGAAAGTGCGGCGGTCACGCATACGCGTTCGAGTTCGGCGGCGAGGTGCTCGTAGGCGGCGCGGAATTCCGGACCGGCGTCGGAGAGCGGGGTGTACGCCGGGTCGTAGCGCAGGGTCTGGCCCTCGGTTCCGTCGGCGCTCCACAGCGTCGGAATCGGTGGCGCGGCGTAGTTTTCGTGTCCGTCACCGTAGGAGACGTCCGGCAGGATCGGAAGTGTCGGTGTGCTGAGCAGCTCACGCTGCGCGGTGGACAGCTCGATGCGCCGCACCGACGACACGGTGGTGCCGACCAGATCCGGATTGCGCAGACAGCCGAGCATCAGCAGGTTGGCGCGCCGCGGATGAAAGGCGTCCTCGGTGTGCGGGCTCAGCAGCACCGCGCTGCTGGCGCCGGACTGTTCGTGCTCGTGACCGGCTGCCGGGACGATGTTGTTGACCAGACGTCCGTCCTGCTGGCCTTGCCAGCCGAACGGCTCGCCCGCACTGCGCGCGAGCAGCAGCATGACCACATCGAGTTCGAACGAGTGCGCGCGCCGCGCCGGATCACCGCTCCAGCGCGCCGCTTCCCGCCAGCTCGGCGGCGTGGGACCGAATTCGTTGTCGGCCACGGAAAGACGGCCTACGACGGTCGCGCCGGCCGTGGTGGCGGGCGGACGCATGGCGTGGCGCACCTCGGCGGGAAGCGCCGCGGCGCCGGCATCGATCCGTTCGATGAGCGCCGGGTCCGTGAGGGTGCGCGCGGCGGCGGCGGGATCGGCGAGGGCCAGATCGAGTGTGGCGGAGATCTCCCTGGCGAGCGCGCGCACCGCGCGGCCGGCTCCGGGGGACAACTCCCGTCGTTCGAGATCTTGGGGGTGAAGCGTCTTACGTTCGGAGAGAACGCTTTTCACCGGGTATCCCTTCTTCGCATCGGTTCGAAAAGCAGGGGTCACGAGTTATCATGCGAAGGTAACCCTTCGGACTTAGTGAAGCAAGCCTTACCTAATCGAGTCGAAGAAAATATAGCAGAACCGCATAATTTCGAGCGGTTGAACGCGGCAGTCCCAGGCAGGCGCGCTCGAGGCGAGTGAGAACGTTTGCGGAAAATGCGCCCTAACGCTGCCGTTTCGGTGCCGGTATCGGTGAGTCGCGCAGCGGATTAGGCTAGCCTGTCCTGATCGCACCGTGCGCGCGGTACCGCGATGGGTTCGGTTCAGGAAGAGGGGCAGCGCAATGGTTTTGAATCGACGGCAACTGCTGCGGTCGAGCCTCGGGGCGGGAGCGGTGCTGCTGGCAGCCGCTTGTTCCGACGGCGGCGACACGTCCGGACCGGCACGGCGTGGCGGCACGCTGCGGGTCGGCGCGCTCGGCACCGCGGCTCGCATCGAACGCGACCCGCACGCCAACCTCAGCAACGACAGCGACTTCCTGATCACGTCCCTGGTCTACGACGCGCTCACGGTGCCGGGTGGAAATCCGAATGTCGTGCCGCGCCTGGCAACCCGCTGGGAGCCGGATGCCGATCGACGGCGCTGGAGCTTCACCCTGGTCGAGAACGCGACCTTCCATGACGGCTCACCGGTGACGTCCGAGGACGTCGTATGGTCGCTGCGCAGGCTGCGCACGATCGGCGGCGCGTCGAAGATGCCGGTGGCCGTGGAGGACATCACCGCCGACGGGCCGAACCGGGTGATCCTGGCCGTGCCCGAGCCGAATACCCAGCTGCCGCTGCTGGTCCGGTTGATGACGTTCACCGCCAAGAAGGACACCACCGACTTCACCGGCGCGGTCGGCAGCGGACCGTTCCGGTTGGAGTCCTACCAGGGCGGCAACGCCCGGCTGGTGCGCAACGAGCGGTGGCACGGCGGGCCGCCGCCGCTGGACGCCATCGAGGTCACCATGTTCGAGAGCGTGACCGCGCTGGGCAACGCGGTACTCGGCGGGCAGATCGACCTGGCTTCGAACGTCGGAGCCATCGCGGGCCGCACCGCCGAGGGACGCGGCGACCTGACGGTCGTGCGCCGTCCGAACGACACGGTGGTCGGCGTCGCCATGCGCACCTCCGACGGGCCGTTCGCCGACGCGCGGGTGCGCACCGCCCTCCGGCTCGGCGTCGACCGCAAAGCCCTCGTCAACCAAGTGCATTCCGGATACGGAACGATCGCCAACGACATCCTCGGCACCGGCGATCCGCTCTACGACACCTCCCTCGCCCAGCGCACCCGCGACGTGGACCGCGCGAAGGCGCTGCTGCGCGAGGCGAATTTCGACACCGGACGCGGCTACCCGTTCGTCACCAAGGCCGAGGCGCCCGGCGAGGTCGAATCGGCCAAGGTGATCGCCACCCAGCTCGCCGAGATCGGCATCCGGCTGGAGGTCGTCACCCAGGAGCCGAACGCCTTCTACGACCAGACGTGGCTGAAGGCGCCGCTGTACACGATCTCGTGGGGCACCAACGATTCCACGCTGTTCTTCGCGAGCAAATTGCTGTCGAGCGGTTCGAACCGCAACGAGACCGGCTTCAAGGACGCGGCGTTCGACGCGGCCACGGCCAAGGCGCTCGCCGCGCACAGCGACGACGAATACCGGCAGGCCGCGCGGGAATTGCAACGCATCCAGTACGAACGCGGCGGATACCTGGTGTGGGGCATGGCCGACGGCATCGACATCGCCGCCGCCCGGGTGCGTGACCTGCCCACGCTCGGCGGGTTCGCCCGGGTTCAGCTGGAGAAGGCCTGGCTGGCCGGGTGATCTCGTTCGCGCGACTCCTGCTGCGGCGCGTCATCCTGCTGGTGACGCTGCTGGCCTGTGTCTTCGTCGCCGTGGACCTGCTGCCGGGCAGCACCGCCCACGCGGTCCTCGGCCGGGAGGCCGCGCCGGAGCAGATCGCGGCCAAAGAGCGCGAACTCGGCCTGGACCGGCCGCTGGCGGTGCGATTCTGGCAGTGGATATCGGGCGTCGCCACCGGCGATTTCGGGCGCACCGCGCGCGGACGGCCGGTCAACGACCTGCTGGTCGAGAAGTTCCCGCCGACGCTGCTGCTCGGTGGGCTCGCCCTGGCAGTGACGGTGCTGGCGTCGCTCGCGCTCGGAGCGTGGTGGGCCACGCGTCCGGGCAGCGTTGCCGCGCGCGTGTTGCAGCCGACGACGACCACCGCGGTGGCCGTTCCGGAGTTCGTGATCGCCACCGTGCTGATCCTGGTGTTCGCATTGGCGCTGGGCTGGTTGCCCGCGGTCACCATCACCGGCCGCTCGGGGATGCCCGCCGGACCGGAGATGCTGGTGCTGCCGGTGTTCGCGCTCGCGTTGCCCCAGATCGGGTGGAACACCAGGGTGGTGCGCGCGGCCCTGTCCGACGCCGCGCTCGCTCCTCATGTGGAAAGCGCTGTGCTCGACGGTCTTTCGAGCCGCACGGTGCTGGTGCGGCATGTGCTGCCGTTCGCGTTGCCGACGATCGTCGCCAGCTTCGCCACCACGGTCGGGATGTTGCTCGGCGGGGCACTGGTGGTGGAGACGGTCTTCAACTATCCGGGTCTCGGTGCGGTCCTGGCCGGTTCGGTGGCCGATCGCGACACCTCGGTGGTCGCCGCGGTCGTCGCGCTGTCCGGGGTGGTCATCATGGTCGTGCTCGCGGTCGCCGACGGTATCCGCACCTGGTCGCTGCGGGGGCGCCGATGAACACTTCCACGAAGATCGGGAGCCGGGCGCGTCGGCTCGGACGGCTGACGGTCGTGCCCGCCCTGCTGGTCACGCTGCTGGCTGCGGCGGGGCCGACGCTGGCTCCGCATCCGGCGGAGGAGGCGATCGGCATCCCGTTCGGCGCTCCCGGAGCGGGCGCGCCGCTGGGCACCGATCGGCTCGGCCGCGACGTGCTCAGTCACCTGCTCTACGGCGGGTGGGGATTGCTGCTGGTGGCCGCGATCATCGCGGTGCTGGTGACCGGGTTGTCGTGTGTCCTCGGCGCGGTCGCGGCACTGCGCCCACGGATCGGCGAGTGGATCGAACTGGGCACCGATCTGTTCATCCTGCTGCCCGCGGTGCTGGGGATCCTGCTCGTGCTGACCTCGTGGCCGGACGGGGGCACCGCGGGACTGATCGTGCTGGCGTTGCTGTTCGGCGTCCCATATTGCGCGCGCATCTTCACCGCCGCCGCCGCCGGTGTCGCGGCATCCGGATATGTCGAGAGCGCGCGAGCCGCGGGTGAGTCGCTCGGACATCTCGTGTTCCGTGAGGTGATCCCGAATCTGCGGGCGGTGTCGACGACGCAGCTCGGCCTGCGTTTCGTGGCCGGGGTCTACCTCGTGAGCACGGCGTCGTTCCTGCAACTGCCGACGACGCTGGGCGCGAGCAACTGGGCGGTCATGGTGCGCGAGAACGCCTCCGGCATGCTGCTCAATCCCTGGGCGGTGCTGGCTCCGAGCCTCGCGATCGCGGTCGTCGCGGTGAGCGTGAATCTAGCGGTGTCGGCGTTCGGGCGAGGGGAGCGGGAATGAACGCGCACGTCGTCGAACACGAAAGCCGGACGGGTGCGGCGCACGGCGTCCGGCACGACCTCGTCGCGGTCGCGGGCCTGACCGTGCTGGGCCCGGACGGGCGGGAATTGGCCGGGCCGGCGACATTCCGGATTCCGGCGGGCACGGTCACGGCCCTCACCGGTCCGTCCGGGTCGGGCAAGACCACGGTGATGCGCGCCCTGCTCGGGCAACTGCCGTCGGCCACGGCGCGCGCGACGGGTTCGGTGTCGGTCGCCGGACACGACGTGTTCGCGCTCGATCGTGCGGCGCTGCATCGCTTCCGGCGTCGGCACATCGCCTACGTCGGGCAGGACCCGGGTTCGGCGCTGAACCCGCTGCTGCGCGTGCGCGCCCTGCTGCGCGAGGTCGCGCCGCGGGCGCCCGAGTCCACCCTGACCGACACGCTCGCGCTGGTCGGCCTGTCGCCGGACTATCTGCGCCGCCGCCCCGGTGAATTGTCCGGCGGCCAGCAGCGCCGCGTCGCCCTCGCCAGGGCGCTGATCCGCCGGACCGGCGTGCTGGTGCTCGACGAGCCGCTCGCCGGGCTGCACGGCGCGCTGCGCACCGACATCGCCGGGCAGCTCGCGGCACTGGCCCGCGAGCGGTCGGCGGCGATCCTGCTGTCCGGGCACGACACGGCTCTCGTGCACTCGATCGCCGACGACATCGTCGAACTCGGCGCGATCCTCCCTGCGTCCATCCATCCGGTTCGGGTGAGTGGTTCGCCGGGGAAGTCGTCGGTTGAGCCGGAGCATCCGGTTCGAGCGAATGGTTTGCCGGGGAAGCGGTCGGCTGAGTCGGAGCATCCGGTTCGGATGAGTGGTTCGCCGGGGAAGTCGTCGGGTGTGGCGGCTGAGCAGGAGCGTTCGGTTCAGGTGAGCGGTTTGCCGGGGAGGTCGTCGGGTGTGGCGGGGGCCGAGTCGGAGCATGCGGTTCGGGTGGACGGTTCGCTGGGGCAATCGTCCGGTGCGGCGGCGGAGCCCCGGTATCAGGTTCAGGGAAACGGTTCGCCGGAGAGAACGTTCGGTGCGTCTGCTGAGCCGGGAACGCGCCCGTTGTCCGCCACGTCTGCCGATCCAGCCGCGAGCCGGACGATCGCCGATGTCCCGACAGCCGGTGAACCCGCCGAGCCCGTGGCGGCAGCGAGCGGTGCCAGACAGTCGCGCCCTGACTTCGATCGGGCGCGAAACGGCTCGGCAGGCAGCCTTCCGGCCGCCGACGACCGGCCGCAAGGCGATGTCGTGCTGCGGGCTGCGGGAATCAGCGCCTCGATCGACGGACACCGGGTGCTCACCGATATCGATCTCGCGCTCGCGGCGGGTTCCGCGCTCGCGGTGGTCGGCGCGTCGGGCGCGGGCAAGACCACCTTGGCGCGCGTCATCGCGGGGTTGCATGCTTCGGCGACCGGAGCGCTCGAACTGGGCGGGACCCCGATCACCGTGGGCGCGAACCGGCGAATCCGCTATGGCGCGGGCGGCATTCAGCTGGTCACCCAGAATCCGAGGTCCGCACTCAACCCTCGCCGCACCGTGGCGCAGACGCTCGGCCGCCCGCTGCGGCGGATCGGGCGTGTCGCGCGCCGGGACCTCGCGCGGCGGATCACCGAACTTCTCGCCGCTGTCGAGCTGTCCGCCGACCTGGCGGCCCGCTACCCGCACGAGCTGTCCGGCGGACAACGCCAGCGCGTGGCCTTGGCCCGCGCCCTCGCCGCCGAACCCGCCGTGCTTCTGTGCGACGAGATCACCTCGGCACTGGACCACCACACGGCGGCGGCGATCATGGCGCTGCTGGACCGGATTCGCACCGAACGCGGCACCGCCCTGCTGATCATCACCCACGACATGGCCCTGGTGGCCGAATACTGCCCCACGCTGCTCGTTCTCGATCAGGGTCGCATCGTCGAAACAGGCGACACCGAAACGGTTCTCGCCGCGCCGACGCACAACGCGACCAGCGAACTGCTCGTCTGAACCCCGAATGGCGCGGAGCCATGAGCGCATCCGACACGCAGTGGCTTTCGTCACCGGCTCGCCGCGGCTGCGCGCCGTCATCTGGATGATGGAAGGGGTGTTGCGAAAGACCGGCGTCTCGGCCGCAGTCGTGGTGCTCCTCGGGCTCGCCGGTTGCGGAGTCGACCGCACCCCGATCCCGGAGGGCATTCCGCCCGGGCCGGGCACTCCGCTGCCCGTGATCGACCTGGACGCTCCCGGCCGCACGGCCGTCCAACTGCGCGGCTGGGCCGACGAGCAGGCCGACGGGCTCGGCATCCCGTCGATCGCGCTGGAGGCGTACGGCTACGCGGCGGCCGTGATGACCAGGGCGCGTCCCGACTGCGGCGTCGCGTGGACGACGCTCGCGGGCATCGCGAGCGTGGAGAGCAAGCACGGCACCCACCGCGGGGCGAAGCTGGATGCGGACGGCTCGGTCCGTCCGCCGATCATCGGCGTCCCGCTGGACGGCTCGCCCGGCGTCGCGCTGGTGCAGGACACCGACGACGGCGCGCTCGACGGCGATCCGGTGCACGACCGCGCCGTCGGCCCGCTGCAGTTCATTCCGGAGACCTGGAAGCGCTGGGGCGTCGACGCCAACGGCGACGGCGCCGCCGATCCGCAGAACATCGACGACGCCGCGCTCACCGCCGCCAGATACCTGTGCGCCAGCGGCGGTGACCTCACTTCCGAGCACGGCTGGCAGCGGGCGTTGCTCACCTACAACCAGTCGCACGCCTACCTGCTGACGGTGCGTGATCGGGCCGCCAGCTACAGCATCGGCCGCCGGGTGTGATCCCCCGGTCCCCGGAGTGCCGGTTACCCGCGCCGCCGCCGGGACGATAGGCTCGCAGCGCACGGCCCATCCCGTGAGACCAACCGTGTCAGCAGCCGAAGGAGTGTCGTTTTCGTGGCCATCATCGAACAGGTCGGAGCTCGCGAGATCCTGGATTCCCGCGGTAACCCCACCGTCGAGGTCGAGATCGCTCTCGACGACGGCACCCTGACCCGGGCCGCCGTGCCCTCCGGCGCGTCCACCGGCGAGCACGAGGCCGTGGAACTGCGCGACGGTGGCGAGCGCTACGGCGGCAAGGGCGTGCGCAAGGCGGTCGAGGGTGTGCTCGACGAGATCGCGCCCGCCGTCATCGGCCTCGACGCCGTGGAGCAGCGCACCATCGATCAGGTCCTGCTCGACCTGGACGGCACCCAGGACAAGTCCCGGCTCGGCGCCAACGCCCTGCTCGGCGTCTCGCTGGCCGTGGCCCGCGCCGCCGCCGAGTCCTCGGGGCTCGAGCTGTTCCGCTACCTCGGCGGCCCGAACGCGCACGTGCTGCCCGTCCCGATGATGAACATCCTCAACGGCGGCGCGCACGCCGACACCGGCGTCGACGTGCAGGAATTCATGGTCGCCCCGATCGGCGCGCCGACGTTCAAGGAGTCGCTGCGCTGGGGCGCGGAGGTCTACCACGCCCTCAAGGCGGTGCTGAAGGCCAAGGGCCTGTCCACCGGTCTCGGTGACGAGGGCGGTTTCGCCCCCGACGTGGCCGGCACCAAGGCCGCGCTCGACCTGATCAGCGAGGCCATCGGCAAGACCGGCCTGAAGCTGGGCAGTGACGTGGCGCTCGCGCTGGACGTCGCGGCCACCGAGTTCTACACCTCCGGCAGCGGCTACAAGTTCGAGGGCGTCGTGCGCTCCGCCGAGGAGATGGCGCAGTTCTACGCCGAACTGATCGGCGCCTACCCGCTGGTATCCATCGAGGACCCGCTCTCGGAGGACGACTGGGACGGCTGGGTGACCCTGACCGACCAGATCGGCGAGAAGATCCAGCTCGTCGGCGACGATCTGTTCGTCACCAACCCGGAGCGCCTGGAAGAGGGCATCGCCAAGGGCGCCGCCAACGCGCTGCTGGTGAAGGTGAACCAGATCGGCACGCTCACCGAGACCCTGGACGCGGTGGAGCTGGCGCACCGCAACGGCTACAAGACGATGATGTCGCACCGGTCCGGCGAGACCGAGGACACCACCATCGCCGACCTCGCCGTCGCGGTGGGCAGCGGCCAGATCAAGACCGGCGCTCCCGCCCGCAGCGAGCGCGTCGCCAAGTACAACCAGCTGCTGCGCATCGAGGACGCGCTCGGCGATTCGGCGCGCTACGCCGGCGACGTCGCGTTCCCCCGGTTCGCGTTCGAAGGCTGACCTGCGGTGCCCGGCGGGGGTGGTGTGCCCGACCCACGCAGGGCGCCGGCGAAGTAGAGACCGAGGCGTGAGATGACGGAGCGACGTGCGCGTGGGACCAGTCCGGCCGGACGCGGGGACCGCCGCACGTCGCGTGCCGCCGGATCACGCCCGGCCGATGCCGCGGCCAAACGCGGCCGCAGGCGATCGGAGACCGCGGAGAAACCGAAGCCGCGCACGATCGCGTCCCGTTCGGCAGGCGACAAGCACGACCACACCTTCCTCGGTCTCTCCACCGGCAAGGCGGTGATCCTCGCGATGGTGGTGTGCGGGCTCGCGCTCACCCTCGCCGTGCCCATGCGCACGTACTTCACCCAGCGCGCGGAGGCGGCGCAACTGGCGCAGCAGCGCGCGGAACTCGAGGCGGATCTCGCCCGGTTACGGGATCGTCGCGCGCAGCAACAGGATCCGGCCTACATCCGTACCGAGGCGCGGGACCGCCTGCGCCTGGTGATGCCCGGCGAGACGCCGTACATCGTGCAGGTGCCCGGCATCGAGGCCCCCGCGCCGCCGCCCGCGCCCACCAGAGCCAGAGAACCCGATCCCTGGTACACCGAAGTGTGGCGCAGCATCGCCGAGCCGCAGCCCACGCCCGCGGCCGCCGCGCCACTACCGCAAGCACCGGAAGGACTTAGGTGACCGCACCCACCGACCAGGATCTCGCGATCATCGCCGAGCAGCTGGGCCGCGCGCCGCGCGGCGTGCTCGCCATCGCCTACCGCACCCCGGACGGGATCCCGGCCGTTGTGAAGACCGCGCCCCGGCTGCCGGACGGCACCCCCTTCCCGACGCTCTACTACCTCACCGATCCCCGGCTCACCGCGGAGGCGAGCAGACAGGAATCGGCCGGTGTGATGCGGGAGATGACGGAGCGGCTCGCCGCCGACCAGGAGCTGGCCGCCGCCTATCGCGCCGCGCACGAGAGCTATCTGGCCGAACGCGACGAAATCGAATCGCTCGGTACCGATTTCACCGGCGGCGGGATGCCCGAACGCGTCAAGTGCCTGCACGTCCTGATCGCCCACGCCTTGGCCAAGGGGCCGGGCGTGAATCCGCTCGGTGACGAGGCCGTGGCGCTGGCCGCCGAGCACGGCCTGCGCGGCACCGCGATTCCGGCCGACTGGCCCGCGCATCCGACCGCCCGCGAGAATCTGGAGCACAGCGATGAGTGACCGGGTAGCCGCCGTGGACTGCGGCACGAACTCCATCCGACTGTTGATCGCCGACGTGCTCGGCGACGGACGCTTGGCCGACGTGCACCGGGAGATGCGCATCGTCCGCCTTGGCCAAGGGGTCGACGCGACCGGCTCGCTGGCGCCGGAGGCGATCGAGCGCACCCGCGCCGCCCTGGCCGACTACGCCGCGCTGATGCGCGAGGCGGGGGTCGGACGGGTGCGGATGGTGGCCACGTCCGCCACCCGGGACGCCGCCAATCGGGAGGACTTCTTCGCCATGGCGCGGGCCGAACTCGGCACCGTGGTCGCGGGCGCGGAAGCCGAGGTGATCACCGGCGACGAGGAGGCGCGCCTGTCGTTCGCCGGCGCGATCGGGGAGTTGTCCAGCGCGTCAGGGCCTTTCGTCGTGGTAGACCTGGGCGGCGGTTCCACCGAGCTGGTGTTCGGCGACAGCGCGGGAGTGCGGGCCGCGTTCTCCGCCGACATCGGTTGCGTCCGCATCACCGAGCGGTGCCTGGCGGGTAACCCGCCGACGGCGGAGGAGATCGCCGCCGCCCGCGCCTTCGCCACCGAGCGGTTGACCGAGGCGTTCACGCACGTTCCCGTGCAGGGCGCGCACACCTGGGTCGGCGTGGCGGGCACGATGACCACCCTGGCCGCGGTCGCGCTCGATCTGCCGGAATACGACTCCGAAAGGGTGCACCTCACCCGCTTGACCCTGGATCAGGTTCACCAGGTCTGCGACCGCCTGATCGCCATGGACCACGATCAGCGCGCCGCGCTCGGGCCGATG
Source organism: Nocardia sputorum (assembly GCF_027924405.1). Classification (NCBI taxonomy): domain Bacteria; kingdom Bacillati; phylum Actinomycetota; class Actinomycetes; order Mycobacteriales; family Nocardiaceae; genus Nocardia; species Nocardia sputorum. The sequence goes on from NZ_AP026978.1 coordinate 761,117, forward strand.
CATCCCGGCCGGGTCGATGTGATCGGCGGCGGCGCGGTCATCACCGAGGTGCTCGCCGAGGAACTGTCCCGGCGCGCGGGCATCGCCGAACTTGTCGTCAGCGAGCACGACATCCTCGACGGCATCGCCTTGTCGATCGCCTGATTCCGCTCGGCCCGCGCGTCCGGTCAGGTCTGCAGCGGGTGTCCGTCGAGTTTCACCTCGGCGTGCGTCTCGGTTGTTCCGGCCCGAACTCCCAGTTCGGTGCGACTGCGGCGGGATTTGCCGACCGCGATGTCGGCGAGCCGGGAGAGCGACTCCATGTTCCGCGGCACCAACAGGAGCTCTTGCAGCACATTGGGCACCATTCTCCCCAGCCCGCGTTCGGCGTGCTCGTACATCCGGATCTGGGTTTCGCCGGGCACGGTCTCGACGAGTTCCAGACGGATCCACGCGGCGCCGATCGGCGAGAGCTTGGCTTCCAGTTCGAGCATGTGCGGCGGATCCACCGACACGACCTTGGTGGTGTCGTTCACGGTGAGGGGCCACACGCCTGCGCTGTAGTGCAGCTGGGCGCCGACGCCGGGCCACTCGTCGTCGACGTCGCGGATGTGGGTGGCGCCGACCACCCAGGCGCAGAACAGCCATCCGTCGGCCAGGACGGCGAAGACGTCTTCCGGTGTCGTCGGCACGGTGATTTCCACGTGGACCATCAGCTCAACGCTTCCTGGGAGTGGGCGGGGGCTGGTTTGCCTGTCGCTTGCGGGGTGCCCGGTCGTCCGGCGGGCAAACCACGTGCCCCGGTCCGATTCCTCCGCCCGGCTGAACAGAACAAACGAATCCCCCGCGGCGCCGCAGCGGATGCCATCTTCGGGAGATGGTCGAAGCGACAAGTTCGGCACCGGTATCTTCTTCCCGGTTGGTCCCGGAACATCGGTGTCGGGTAGTTTGGCTCGGTTCTATGACCCAGGTCACGGGTTCGCGTACTCCGGTATCACCGGGCGGTCGTGGTGTGTGCGGGGCTGATCGTCACCGCCAACGCGCTAATGGCCAGCAAATTCATGACCGGCGTGCATCGACTCGCCGCATGGGTACAGAACACCAAGCACAGCAGCACGAATTAAGGAGAACGCGTGACTAACCCCGGGCCACAAGCCGATCCGGCGGGTGATGTCTCGTCTCGGTGGGGCGGCCTGTTCCGCACCAAGTCCATCGAACAGTCGATCCGCGACACCGACGAGCCCGACTCGAAACTCCGCAAGGACCTGACCGCCTGGGACCTCACCGTCTTCGGCGTGGCCGTCGTGGTCGGGGCGGGCATCTTCACCCTCACCGCGCGCACCGCGGGCAATGTCGCGGGCCCGTCGGTCTCGCTCGCCTTCGTGTTCGCCGCGATCGCCTGCGGGCTGACCGCCCTCTGCTACGCCGAGTTCGCCTCCACCGTGCCGGTGGCGGGCAGCGCCTACACCTACTCCTACGCCACCTTCGGCGAGCTCGTGGCCTGGATCATCGGCTGGGACCTGATCCTGGAATTCGCGCTCGCCGCGGCGGTGGTGGCCAAGGGCTGGTCGCAGTACCTCGGCGAGGTACTCGGCACCACCTCCCCGATCGTGCACCTGGGCCCGGTGACTTTCGACTGGGGCGCGGTGCTGCTGATCACCGTGCTCGGCGTGCTGCTCGCGACCGGCACCAAGGTGTCCTCGCGAGTCTCGGCGGTGGCGGTCGCCATCAAGCTGGGCGTGATCGCGCTGGTGCTGGTCGTGGGCGCCACCTACTTCAAGTCGTCGAACCTCTCGCCCTACATTCCGCCGTCGCAGGCGGGTGAGCGCGGCGAGGGCCTGCGGCAGTCGCTGTTCTCCTATCTGACCGGCGCCGGGGACAGCAACTTCGGCTGGTACGGCCTGCTCGCCGCGGCCAGCCTGGTGTTCTTCGCGTTCATCGGCTTCGATGTGGTCGCCACGACCGCCGAGGAGACCCGCAACCCGCAGAAGGCGGTGCCGCGCGGCATCCTCGGCTCGCTGCTCATCGTCACGATCCTGTACGTCGCGGTGTCGCTCGTGCTCACCGGCATGGTGCCCTACACCGAGCTGGCCGGGGGCGACGCGACCCTGGCGACCGCGTTCGGCATCCACGGAGTGACCTGGGCGAAGAACATCATCTCCATCGGCGCGCTCGCCGGGCTCACCACGGTGGTGATGGTGATGTACCTCGGGCAGACGCGGGTGCTGTTCGCGATGTCGCGCGACGGGCTGATGCCGCGCAGGCTCGCGCACACCGGCCAGAACGGCACACCGGTGCGCGTCACCGTCATCGTCGGCGTGGCATGCGCGCTGCTGGCCGGGTTCGTGGACTTCGGCACGCTGGAGGAGATGGTCAACATCGGGACGCTGTTCGCGTTCGTGCTGGTGTCGATCGGCGTGCTCATCCTGCGGCGCACACGCCCGGACCTGCCGCGCGGATTCCGGGTCCCGCTCGTGCCGGTCGTCCCCGTCCTGGCGGTGCTGGCGTGCCTGTGGCTGATGCTGAACCTGTCGGTGGAGACCTGGCTGCGGTTCCTGGTGTGGATGGTGATCGGGTTCGTCGTCTACTTCACCTACTCCCGGCGCAACTCCCTGCTCCGGAAGGCTCCTGCTCTCGAGTGACGCGGCCGTGTTCGGCTCCTCGGAGGTGGGCGGCTAGCCTGACGCCGTGTCGCAGCGTGAGTTGGTTGTGCTCGGAACCGCGAGTCAGGTGCCGACGAAACAGCGGAACCACAACGGGTACCTGCTCCGGTGGGACGACGAGGCGATCCTGTTCGACCCCGGTGAGGGAACGCAGCGGCAGATGACCTATGCCGGTGTGACCGCCACCGGGCTGACCCGGATCGCCATCACCCATTTCCACGGCGACCACAGCCTCGGGCTGGCCGGGGTGGTGCAGCGGATCAACCTCGATCGGGTGCCGCATCCGGTCGACGTCTGGTTCCCCGCGTCCGGCGCGGTGTACTACGACCGGCTGGTCAACGCGACGTCCTACTACCACCGCGCCGAACTGCGGCCGCGCCCGGTGGCCGGACCGGGGCCCGTCGACCTGCCCGAGGCGCCGTTCACGGTGACGGCGGTGCCGCTGTCGCATCCGGTGGACACCTTCGGCTATCGGCTCAGCGAGCCGCCCGGTCGCCGCATCCTGCCGGACCGATTGCGCGCCTTGGGATTACGCGGGCCGATCATCTCCGAACTGCAACAGCGCGGCAGCGTCGAGTCCGATGGGCGCACAATCAGTTTGGCGGAGATCAGCGAACCTCGATCCGGTCAGAGCTTCGCCTTCGTGATGGACACCCGGCTGTGCCCCGGCGTCCGGGAACTCGCCGCCGATGTCGACATGCTCGTCATCGAAGCCACATTCCTGGACGCCGACGAACATCTGGCGGTCGAGTACGGTCATCTCACCGCGGGCCAAGCCGCGCGGGTGGCCGCCGACGCGGGCGTTCGCACCCTGGTGCTCACCCACTTCTCCCAGCGCTACCGCGATCTCGACGAGCACCTGGCGGAAGCGGCGAAGTACTTCACCGGCGAGATCCACATCGCCACCGATCTGGCCCGAATCCCGCTACCGCCACGCCGCTGACCCCGCTCCGGACATCCGACACGCCGAGATGATCCGTGGACGCTAACACCAGCCCGCCGTCACCGATCTAGTTCTCTGGGACGCCTGCCGGCCCCGGGCTGGAAACCGCCGTCATCGGCACCGGTCACCCGACCGCGCCGTCCGGCACCCGGCCACGGCCGACGCCCCGCCACCCCGGCGAATTGTCGGAATTCCGGTACAGCCGTACGACTCGGTACGCTGTCCCGGACGCCCCTATAGCCCAATTGGCAGAGGCAGCGGACTTAAAATCCGCCAAGTGTCGGTTCGAGTCCGACTGGGGGCACTGCTGCGACCGCAGGTAGGTCCGTTTCTTGTCGCCAGGGCTGCCGGTGTCGGCGCACCTCGGTCCGCAATGCGTCCGCAGCAGTGGAGGGCGCTCCTCGGGTCGATGAGCTGCTGCCCACCCAACCTCGGTGGCCATACCGTTGGCCAACGCCGACACCCAACCAGGTAAGTCCGCGGAACCGCGCTAGGAACGGCGCCGGGAATCGAGCGCGGCCGGTGAATCGTCTGCGCCCATCGACTCTGTGGTGTGGGGGCTACGCAGCTGCGGTGCGCGATGGAGGTGGGTAGCGGGCCTCACGGGCCGCAATCCGTCAACGCGAAAGGCCGTGGGCGCGGGCGATGATGCGTTCCATGGCGGTGCGGGGGAGGAGGCGGCGGAGGGTGAAGAGGGCGGGGGCGTTGCTGCCTACGGCGTAGAGGGGGTGGGGGCGGTCGGCTTCTATTGCTTTGACGATCGTGGTGGCGACCTTTTCGGGGGTGATGCCTTTGGCTTGGTTTTCGTCGAGTTTCGCCATGAAAGTGGTGAAGTCGGCGGTGTGGGGCGAGCCTTCGGTGAGGTATTTGGTGCGACGTTCGCGGAGGCCGGTGTCGATCTGGCCGGGCTCGACCGCGGTGATCCAGACGCCGAAGGGGGATTCCTCGAAGCGGGCGGCGACCGCGAAGCCGCGCAGTGCCGCCTTGGTGGCGACGTAGGAGGAGCGGTAGGGCATCGGGAAGCTGGCGAGCATCGAGCCGACCATGACGACGCGCCCGTATCGGCGTTCCCGCATGCCGGGCAACACCGCTTTGGTCAACGCGACCGGACCGAGCACGTTGAGCTGGAACAGTCGCTCGACGGCGTCGGTGGGCAGTTCGGCGAGCGGGCCCGCCTGGCTCTCGCCCGCGTTGTTCACCAAGACGTCGACCTGGTCCAGACCGGCCGCGAAGGCATCGATCGAGGCCGTATCGGTGAGGTCGAGCGCCCGGTATTCGACGCCCGGCAGCACGGCGTCGGAGCCGATGGCGTCGGGATTCCGGCTGGTGCCGATCACCCGGTACCCCCGCCCGGCCAGTGCGGCGGCCGTAGCCTTCCCGATTCCGGACGACGCACCGGTGACCACGGCGACCCGAGACATGACGCTCCTTTCGACGGCAAATACGCTGACGATATCGTCAACTTCCCGGTCGGCGCTACCGGAAAGTAACTTCGGTGCCGCACGTGCGGCCGTCGGCTGGGTGCGGAAGCGCGACGACTGCGACGTGAAGCCCTGCGGCGGTGGGAAACGGGAATACAACACGTGGTGGCGGCTCGGAGATTGCCCATTGAATTCTGCATGGCGAGTTCGGGTCCCGGGCCGGTGTAGGCGGGCTGTCGCGTGCACCGCGCTCGAGCGGTTCGCAGGGCCTGTGAGCTGGGCGGACAGACGTGCGAGACGACGTGGGATACGCACCGGCGCAGGCGAAATCGTTCATCGGCGGGAAGTCTGCCCGGATGTCGGCGGCAACATGATGGGGCTAGTGTTGGCCGGCGCGGTGCAGGCCGGAGACGCTGCCGCGTTACCCCCCGACGCCGAGGAGACTGTGGTGGTTGTCGATACCGTCCGAGAGGAACAGGCGATCCGTCAGATGACGGAGCGGCTGGTCGAAAACTACACCGAGACTTATTCTCCGGAGCATATCCAGAGCACGGTAGGGGCGGCGCGAAAGAAGTTCGAGGGCCACCCGGTGCGGCAATTCGTTCCCATTCTGGTCGAGCGGGTGGTGCGACGGGAGTTGGAGAAGTCCCCCGAAGCGGAAGTCCAGCCCACTACGGTCCCGATGGACAAGGCGCAGGCGCCCTCCGCGACCTTTTCGGGAAGAATCTCGGAATTGCGTGCGGTGTGGTCGTCGAAGAAGCGTTTCGCACCGTATGTGGTAGGTGCCGTCGTCATCCTGACGGTGATCGCCGTCGCTCTTGCTGTGCGGCAACCCGCTCCCGAGGCGCCCGCTGCCGCGCCTTCTCCCGCCGCGCCGCTCACCGTCGTCCATGGCGTGGTCGGGTCCGAGAAGATGGGTTTCTTCCAGGACCAGAAGGTGATCGACGCGCTGGCGCGCAACGGCGTCCGGGTCGAGGTCGAGCCCGCCGGGTCGCGCCAGATCGCCACGTCCATCGATCTCGCGAAATTCGATTTCGCTTTCCCGTCCAGTGAACAGGCGGCCGAGCGAATCCAGCGGCAGCGCAACGTCACCGCGAAATACACGCCGTTCTCCTCGCCGATGGCCATCGCGACGTTCACGCCGATCACCGAACTGCTCGCCAAGGCGGGAGCGCTGCGCCCCGGCCCGGTGCCGACGCTGGACCTGCGCCGCTACCTCGAAATCGTCCGCAACGGAACCCGCTGGGACGAGCTGCCCGACAACGCCGCGTACCCGGTGCGCAAGAACATCCTGATCTCCACCACCGATCCGCGCAGCTCGAATTCGGCGGCCATGTATCTGGCCGCCGCCAGCTATGTCGCGAACAACAACACGATCGTGCAGGGACCGGCCGCCGAGCAGGCCGTCCTGCCCGCGGTGTCGCGGCTGTTCGTGGGCCAGGGGTACACCGAGAACACCACCGAGGGCCCGTTCAACAACTACCTCGCCACCGGGATGGGCCCGACGCCGATGGCGTGGATCTACGAGGCGCAGTACGTCGAGGCGATCGTGCGCGGCCAGGTGAAACCCGAGATGACGCTGCTGTACCCGTCTCCGACGGTGCTGTCCCGGCACACGCTGGTGCCGTTCGGCGCGACCGGCGACCGGCTGGGCCGCCTGCTGTCCACGGATCCGGAGTTGCAGCGGCTGGCCGCCGAGCACGGCTTCCGCACCAACGACGGCGCGCAGTTCGCGAAGGTCGCCGCCGAACGCAAAGCCCCGGTGCCCGCGGAGCTGCTGGACGTCGTCGCCACCCCGACCTACGACACCCTGGAGCATCTGCTCGACGGAGTCACCAAGACATACAACTGAAGCCACGTCCCGGTCCGGGGTGTGTCCGCGATCGCGTTTCGGTGGAGACGATCCGGGCATCCTTCCCGCATCAGATACCGCGACAGCGGCCGGTATCGCGGCGGGAGGAAACACCAGTGACAGCGGACGACGGACCATGGGAGATACCTCCCATCGATGACGCTCCGGACATCGCGCGCGACCCCGCGCCGCCGCCGGGATCGACGCTGGCCGACACCAGGAACTGGGCGGGGTTCGGGTTGCTGCTGCTCGCGGCGGCCGGTGCGATAGCCGCCGCGGTGCTCGCGGGCTCCGGGCTGGCCCGTTCGTCCGTCGTCGCCGCGATCATCGCGGCCGTCTTCCTGCTGGCCGGTGTGGGCATGATCGTGCTGGAGCAGGTGCGCGCACGAGCCCAGGCCCGCCGGCGCAGCGAGGAGCCCGCCGCCGCGCCGCCGGGGTACTGAGCATCCTCAGTCCACGGGCAGGAAACCTGACTCGATGAACTCCCGCACGAAGGTGTCCACCACCGTGCGGTCCACCTGCGGGCAATCCACCCCGGTGCCCGCCAACGCGGCGCGGGCATGCTCGTCGCCCCAGTCCAGATGACCGGCGAGCCGGGCGAAGTCATGACTCAGTAGTGCCGCACGCACCAGCGAATCGTCACCGAGCGCGTCGAGCCGCCGCGCTTCCCTGGCCAGGCCCGCACGCACGGTGTCCTCCGGCATCGTCGCCACCGGGAGCCCGTGCGCTCGCAGACTGGCGAGGATCTCGCCGACCGCCACCGGGGCTCGGTTGACCAGGTGATAGACGGTTCGCGCGCGCGGGCGGACGGAGATTTCCACAATCGCGCCCGCCACGTAGCTCACCGGAACCAAGGAGACGGTCGCGTCGCCGACGTCGGGCGCCATGCCGAGCATCGCGGCGGCTCGCACCATGTTCCACAGCGAGTCCTGCGGGCTGTTCACGCCGACCTCGGGGCACCCGCAGATGGTGCCAGGGCGGTAGATGGCGATGGGCACGCCGCGCTCGCCGGCCTGCCGGACCAGCTCCTCGGCGACCCATTTGGACGCGAGGTAGCCGTTGCCGGACACCTGATCGGCGCCCAGCCGGACGTCCTCGGTGACCACCGGCGACTTCGGCGCGGCGGCGACGGCCGCACCCATGGTGGAGACCAAGTGGAACGGCTTGACTCGCCGGGTGGTCGCCAGCCGCAGCAGTTCTCGCGTGCCTTCGACGTTGGCCTGCCGGAGCCGGGCGTAGGGGTCGACGTGATTGACGCGCGCGCCGTTGTGGTAGATCACGTCGATGCTGTCGGCCAAGCACTCGTAGTCGGCGGGGCCGAGGCCGAGGCGCGGCGCGGTGAGGTCTCCCGCGACGACGACGATCCGCTCCGCGGCGGTCGTCCCGGCGAGCCGGTAGCGGCTCAGCGCGGCCAGGATCCGGTCGATGCCTTCCTCGGCGTCGTCGGCGCGCACCACGCACCACACTCGCGCGTCGGTGCGGTCCAGCAATTCTTGCAGCAGGTGGGCGCCGAGGAAGCCGGTCGCGCCGGTCAGCAGCACCTCCTGCGGCGGCCCGGAGTGCGCCGGCCGGCATCCGCCGATGCCGATCTCCGGCTCCAGCACGGCGTCGCGTTCCGGCGTGGGAGCGGTGGGGGCGCACTCGCCGGCCAACCGCGCCGCGAGGCCGCCCACGGTCGGGGCCGCGAGGATCGCCGACATCGGCACGTCGCGCCGCAGCCGGTCCGACAGTCGCTGGTGCAGCGTGAACGCGAGCAGTGACGATCCGCCGAGCTCGAAGAAGTCGTCGCCGACGCCGATCGGCGACACCGCGAGCACCTCGGCGAAGACCTCCGCGATCGCGCGCTCCAGCGGAGTGCCGGGGCGCACCTCGGTGCGTGCGGCGAACACCGGCTGGGGCAGTGCGGCTCGGTCGAGCTTCCCGCTGGTGTTCACCGGGAAGGCGTCCAGCGCCAGCACCGCTGACGGCACCATGTATCCGGGCAGCACCCGAGCGACCGAGTGCCGCACCGCGTCCGGGTCGACCGTGGCTCCCGGCGCGGCGACCACATAGCCGACCAGCCGGTCTCCGGCATCGGAGCCCTTGACCGCCACCGCGGCCCGGCCCACCGCCGGATCGGCCAGCAGTGCGGCTTCGATCTCACCGAGTTCGATGCGATGGCCGCGGACCTTGACCTGGAAGTCGGTGCGACCCAGATAGTCGAGGTTGCCGCCGCGGTTCCATCGCACGAGGTCACCGGTCCGGTACATCCGCTCGCCGGGATGCGACGGATCGGCGACGAACCGGGCCGCGGTCAGGCCGGATGCGCCGTGATAACCCCGGGCCAGCTGAACGCCACCCAGGTACAGTTCGCCCGCCACACCCACCGGAACCGGCCGCAGACGACCGTCCAGGACCTGGCACCGCGAATTCCACTCCGGCACACCGATGGAGACAGTAGGGGAGGTGTGGTCGGCTGCCGAGACGGCGTGCCGGGTGATGCTCACCGCGGCCTCGGTGGGTCCGTACAGGTTGTGCAACCCGGCCCCGCTCACACTCGCGAAGGCCCGCGCGGTCTCCGGGGGCAGTGCCTCGCCGATGACGAAAATATCTCGGAGCGAAGACAATTCGTCGTTTGTCGCGTGCTGGGCGAAGACGGTGAGCATCGCGGGAACGAAATCGGTGAGGGTCACCCGATGCTCGGCGATCAGTCGGCCCAGTGCCGCCGGGTCGCGATGCTCCTCCGGGCCGGCCAGCACCAGCCGTGCACCCGCGCGCAAAGGCAGGAAGTAGCCCCACAGCGACACGTCGAAGGTCGCGGGGGTCTTGTGCAGATAGACGTCGGTGGCGTCGACGCGGTACTCGGCCTGCATCCAGGCGAGCTGGTGCACGATCGCCCGATGGCTGACCGCCACGCCCTTGGGGCGACCGGTCGAGCCGGAGGTGTAGATGAGGTAGGCGGGGTGGTCGGCGTGCCAGCGCGCCCGGCGCTCGGTGTCGCGCACGGGTTCGCAGCCGAAGCGGTCGAGATCCAGGGCATCGATGTCGTACGCCTCGGTGACCGTGAAGTCGTCCGCGGCGGTGGTCAGCACACACCGTGGCGACGCCGACTCGAGCACGTACCGGATGCGTTCGGCCGGATGGCCGGGATCGATCGGCACCCAGGCCGCGCCCGCCGCCACGATCGCCTGCAGCGCGACGACCTGCTGGATCGACCGCCGCATCGCCACCGCCACGACGCTCTCCGGTCCCACGCCCCGCTCGATCAGCCAGCGGGCCAGGCGCGCGGAGCGCTCGCACAGGTGCGCGTAGGTCAGCGTCTCCGGCCCGCACACCACGGCGATCGCGTCCGGCGTCGCCGCGGCATGCCGCGCCGTCGCCGCGGTGAGCGGCTCGGCCGGGACGGCGTGCTCGGCTCCGGCTCCCCACGACCGGATGCGCTTGTGCTCGACCGGGTCCATGATGTCGATGTCCCCGACGACTGCGCCGGGCTCGGCCGCGACCTGCCGCAGAATGCGGATGTAGCCGTCCAGGAAGCGCTGCACGGTGTGCTCGTCGAACAAGTCGGTGCTGTAACCGAATCGGATGATGATCTCGCCGGGCTCGCCGTCGTCGTCGCGGGTGTCCACCACGCCGATGTGCAGGTCGGTCTTCGCCGTGTCGGCGTCCACGTCGAGGAACGACACGCTCGGCCCGGACAGCTCGAGGGTGGCCTGCGTGAAGTTCTGGAACGCGAAGCCGACCTGGTAGAGCGGGTGCCGTCCGGGCGAGCGGGTCGGATCGACCGCGTCGACCACATGCTCGAAGGGCACCTCGGAGTGCGCGAAGTTGACCAGGTCCCGCTCCCTGGTGCGGCGCAGCAGAGCGGTGAAACGCTCCGCGGGCTCGATCCTGGTCCGGGAGACAGTCGTATTGACGAACATGCCGACGACATCCGCGAGCGCGGGCTCGGCTCGATTGGTCATCGGCACGCCGATCGCGATGTCGGTGCCGCCGGACAGGCGGGCCAGCAGCACGGCGAGCGCCGAGCGCATCACCATGAACAGCGTCGCCCGGTGGGCGCGGGCGAGCGTGAGCAGGTCCTGGTGCAGGGTCGCGGGCACCGACCGCTGGGTGGCCGAGCCGCGCAGTGTCGCCACCGGTGGGCGGGGCCGGTCGGCGGGCAGATCGAGTTCGTCCGGCAGGCCGGCCAGCTCTGCGGTCCAGTACGCCAGTTGTCGCGACAGCAGAGAATCCGGGTCGTCGCGGGAACCGAGTAATTCCTTCTGCCACAGGGCGTAGTCGGCGTACTGCACGTCCGGCGGCTGCCAGGCCGGAGCGGCGCCCGCGCTCCGGGCGGCGTAGGCCATGGCCACGTCGCGGGCCAGCGGCGCGAGCGACGACCCGTCCGCGCAGATGTGGTGCAGAGCACAGACCAGGACGTATTCGGTGGGGGTGTGCAGCAGCCGGACGCGCAGCGGCACTTCGGCCGACACGTCGAACCCGTGCCGCAGGATCGCGCGTACCCGGTCGGGTACCGCGTCGTCGGGCAGCTGCTCCACCGCGAAATCGTCCACCACAGCGTCGGTGTCGAGGATCAGCTGCCGCGGTCCGGTCTCGTCGGCCGGGTACTTCGTGCGCAACGCCTCGTGCCGTTCGACGGTGTCGGCGAACGCCGCGCGCAAGGCGGGGACGTCCAGTTCCGACAGCCGTAGCGCGAAGCCGATGTTGTCCACCGAGGACGTCGTGTCGAACTGGTTGCGCAGCCAGAACCGCAGCTGGGCGGGTGACAGCGGGATGCGCTGCGGCCTGGCCTGCGCGCGCAGCACCGGCCGGGCCGTGTCGAACTGCTGCGAGCGAACGGCCTTCGCCAAGGTGGTGACCGTCGGATGGTCGAACACCAGCCGCGGCGGAATGCGCAGCCGCCAGGTTTCGCTCAGGCGCGCGGCGACCTGGGTCGCCAGCAGCGAATTGCCGCCCGCCGCGAAGAAGTCGGCGTCGGCGCTGAACCGCTCGCGGCCGAGCACGTGTGCGAACACCTCGGCGACCGTTTCCTCGCCGAGGTCGGCGGCGGGCCGATGGTCCGGCTCGTCGAGGGCACGCACGCGCAGCGCGGGCCGGTCGGCCTTACCCGTCGGGGTGCGCGGGATCCGGTCCACGACCGTGATCGTGTTCGGCACCATGTATTTCGGCAACAGTGTGGCCAGCGCGTCGGCCAGAGCCGAGGTGTCAGGAGCGTGTCCCGGTTCGGGCTGGACGAACGCGGCCAGCGTGGTCTCGCCCGAGGCGGTCTTGCGGTCGACGGTCACGGCCAGCCGGACGCCGGGCCGAGTCGAGAGGATCGCGTCGATCTCGCCGAGTTCGATCCGGAAGCCCCGGACCTTGACCTGGTCGTCGGCCCGGCCGAAATAGTCGAGAGCGCCGGTGGTGGTGCGGCGGACGAGGTCGCCGGTGCGGTACATCCGGGAGCCGGGCGGTCCGAACGGGTCGGCGAGGAACCGTTGCGCGGTCAGATCGGGTCGCCCGTGATATCCCCTCGCCACCCCGGGCCCCGACACGTACAACTCGCCGACGACGCCGGTGCCGACCGGCCGCAGCCGGTGATCGAGCACCTGGCAGCGCATCCCCGGCACGGCCGACCCGATGGTGACCGGTGCGTCCGGTGCCATCGCGGGGCTGAGCGTCGCCACGATGGTGGACTCGGTCGGGCCGTAGGCATTGTGAAAGAGGCGCCCGCCGGTCGCCCAGTGCCGTGGCAGCATCGGGGCGCAGGGTTCGCCGCCGACCATGACCGAGCGCAGGGCGGGCAGTCCGGCCGGTTCGATGGTGGCCAGTGCGGACGGGGTGAGGAAGGCGTGGGTGATGGCCTGCCGCGCCAGCAGTTCCACCAGGGCGGCGCCGCCGTAGAGGGTCGGCGGGGCGATCACCAGCGTGGCGGCGGCGGAAATCGCGAGCAGCAACTCCAGGATCGAGGCGTCGAAACTCGGTGACGCGAAGTGCAGCACCCGCGCGTCCTTGTCCAGCGCGTGCCGGGTGGCCAGTTCGGCACACAGCGGGGCCAGCCCGGCATGGGTGACGGTGACGCCTTTCGGGCGTCCGGTCGACCCGGACGTGTAGATCACGTAGGCCGCGTGGGCGGGCCGAAGCCGTACCGGGCGTTCGAAATACGCGATCGGACTCGCTGGGTTCGCCGCCACCTGCGCGGCCACCTCGGCATCGTCCAACGCGAGCCAGCGCACCTCGGCGGGCAGCGCGGTCGCATGTTCGGTGCGCGTCAAGCCCAGCACGACGCCACTGTCGGATACCTGGAATCGGATACGGGACAACGGAAGTGCCGGATCGATGGGGACGAACGCCGCGCCGGTCTTCGCGATGGCCCACACCGCCAGCACCGAATCGAGCGAACGCGGCAGTGTCACCGCTACCGCCGATTCCGGCCCCGCGCCCGCCGCCAGCAGCGTGCGAGCCAGGCGGGACGACTGGGCGTCGAGGTCGCGGTAGGTGATCTCGGTGTCGTCGGACAGCACCGCGATGCCGTCCGGATTGTGCTCCGCCGCTGCGGTCAGCAGCGCGGCGAACGTCGGTGTGGCCGAGTCGGTTGACCTGCGGCGTCGGCTGTTCCGGGCGGGGGGACGGGGATTCCGGATACCGCTGGTCATATCTTCGTCCCGTTCCGCGTGGCAGTAAACGCGCCAGATGCTATAGCCGCCTAGGGCGATTCCTCACCGATGAGAAGGAGGCCGCCCACTTCCGCGCTCGGGTCACCCGTCGGCGTGCACGGCGATGCCGTCCAGCACGCAGGTGACGGTTACCGGCCGGAACAGGTGCCGGTCAACGTGTGCCGTGACCGTGGCAGGCCGTCAGCGCGGTGTTCTTGGTGGCGTTGAACCGGTCGATCGCCGTGTTGAGAGTGTCGGTGTCCGCGCGGCGGGCCAGCGTGTCGGCCAGGGCGTTGGTGTCGTCGCGGTAGGCGCGCAGCGGGGTGGCGATCGCGGACGGCACGTCTCTGGTCACGTTCTGGTCGACCGAGCGCGCATTGTTGCGCAGCGTCGAGACAGCGGTGTCGGCCTTGCTGTCGGTATCGGGATCTCCGCGCCCGTTGGAGTTGCTGGCATCGATGTAGTCGTTGAACGCCCGTACCGAGCTCCCGTTCGCGGCCAGGAAGGCGTCACAGGCCGAGCCGGTCGCGCGTTCGACGGCGGCGGCCCGCGACGACGAGGCGGCGGCCGAGGAGGAGGTGACCTCGGAGGCGTACGCGGCCAGGTCGGTCCGGTTCACCTCCGCCGTACCGGAGACTTGCTGTGCGCAGGCGCCGATGAGCAGCACGCCCGCCGTGACGGCCACCGCGGCCGCGAGCAGGCCCGCGCGTTCGAATCGTCGCATGGTCGGTCCCTCACTCCCCTCGGACGTCCGGCCGGGACAGATGGACAGTGCCGGACGATCCGACCGTACGTCGTGCGGGCGGGACACGCGCGCCCGCGCCGATATCGATGGTCAACCGATATCGGCGCGGTCACCGGGTTCAGCTCTGGCCGAGCATGGTCCGCATCTGCTCGATCTCGACCCGCTGGGCGGCGATGATCGCCTGGGCCAGCGCCTTGGCGTCGGCGTTCCGGCCGTCGGCCAGCTCCGTTTCGGCCATGGTGATCGCGCCCTGGTGGTGCTCGATCATCATGGTCAGCCACTGACGGTCGAAATCGGGACCGGAGGCTGCCCGCAGCGCCGCCATCTGTTCGGCGGACATCATGCCGTGGCCGCCGTGTCCCTCGCTCGTGGTGGGCGCGGGCTTGCCGAAGCTCTGCAAGAGGGCGGTGATCTGCTGCATCTCCGGGGCCTGGGCTTGCTCGACCTGCGTCGCGAGCGCCCGCAACTGCTGGTTGTCGGTGTGGCTCGGCACCAACCGCGCCATATCGACGGCCTGGGCGTGATGCGGATACATCATCTGCAGGAATGTCACGTCGGCGTCGTCGTACTCGGCGCGCGCCGGTGCGCTCGTGCTCGCCGAGGTGGTTGCCGAAGTGCCGTGCTCGGTGGTGTGCCCGGTATCGGCGTCGCCGCATCCGGCGAGACCCACCGCGGCGACCGCGGCGAGGACGAGGACCGAGCGGGTACGAGTGATGAACATGGGTGCTCCTTGCGAAGGGCGAAGTCTGGGGATCGGAGTCGACGAGGCCGCGACCGTGGTTCGGACACACGGCCGCGGCGGACCTGTCAGATCCGCAGAATCGCCAGTTCGGCCAAGGTGAGCACGGTCCACGGCGGTGGTCGTTCCCGCCGTGCCCGCCAGTGCCGCGGCCGTGCCGCACCGGCGCCGGGGCGATCGACCGCCATCCGGTACAGCAGCACCAACGCGCCCAGCATGAGCAAAGCGACCAGGATGAAAACGCAGCCGTGCCGCATGTCGTGACCCCCGTCGCACCCGCCGCCCGCGCAGTGGGGAAGCTTCGTCGCGACGAGGACTGGTGCGGTTCCGCTGTGTGATGCGGTGGCGGCGAGTGCTGGCGGGGTTCCGGTCCGCGCTGCGGTGGCGGCGAGCGCTCGCCCGATTTCGGCGTGCGCGGCCGTGTCTACAGCCGCGATCGCTCGCCCGGCGAAGAAATCGCCGGGCGCGACTACCGGTGTATGCGCCGCGCGGAGGAAATCACCGTCCGCAAGGTGAGCGGGGTCCTGCGACCGAAGTCGATCGTGGCCGCTCGACGGGCGTGGCGATGTCGCATGGTGCGAGCTGGTCGCCTCGTGACCGGTGGCGTGGCGAGGAGCGGCAGCCGCCCCAGGGTTGTCGGCCGCGGGGACGAGCGTCGCGGCGACGTGCGCACCGGCGATATGGACGTGTTCCGAGGCTCCGAAGATCACCGAATGCATGGCGACGACCCCGAGCAGGAGCGTCAGCAGCCCGAGCAGCCGGGACGGCCCGGCGGCGCGGAGTCTGCGGTGATCGACCACGAGTACCGAGTCTAGCCGGTGGTTCGCGGCATACGGGGTACCCGTATCTACGGGCTGGTGATGTCCACGACCAGCCGGGTGGGGTTGGCCAGCGCGGTGACGGTGAAAGCGGGCCGGTCGGCCTGCACGCCGATGAACGACTGCGTGACGCCCTCGTACACGGTCGTCCGATAGACACCCGCGATGCCGGGGACGTCCGGATTCACCGCCGGGTCGGGGCCCGCGTACGGTGTCACGCCACTGTCGAACGGATAGGCGGAGCCGAGAATCCGCACTTCCAGGATCGACCGGCCCGCCACGTCCACCGGGTTGCCACTGCCGTCCTGCACGGCGCGGTCGGTGTACCGGACGACCCAGCCGGGCGTGCCGACGCCGCCGAGTTCGTAGACCACGCGATCGAAACCGGCTTGACGCCCCAGGCGAACGTCGGTCACCGTGAGCGCCGCGTCACCGGAGGGCTGGCCCTGCTTCGGCGCGGCGTCGCCCGGGACCGGGGCCTGCGCCGCCGCGGCGGATGTCCGGGTCGTCGAGGCGACCGGGAGGCCCGGCCCCGCCCCGCCGTCACCGCAGCCCGTGAGCAGTGCCGTAGCGGCCGCGGCCAGGAACACCATCCTGTTGCGCATGGGCTGATGCTACTCAGCGGAACGCGTCGAATGGCGTAACCGGAGCGCGTTGCGGCTGATTCGCCCCGGGCCGGTCGATGACGTGCGCACGTGTGCGGGCGATCGCGGAGCCTGCCGGTCCGCCGGTCCGGCAGGTCTGATTGCTATCCGATTGCCCTAGCTTGTATTCGGTGCGTAAGGACCCTGGCCTGACGTGTGCAGCGAGTGTCGGAGCCCGATCGTCCTCTCATCGAGCCGGGCAATCGGCGTCCATCGTGCGCTGCGGCTGCGGTAACCGATGTCGGCGCAGGATCTTTCGGGTGGACCGCATTCTCCGCTTCGCGTAGCGATCGCACTTCGGGGCTGGTACGGCACACTCGGACTGCCGTTCATCTCTTCGAGTCAGCGGTGCTCCCGCTTGGAACTGACGACCACCCGGCGCCGTCACCGTGCCCCGTCGCACACCCGGCGCCGTGCGAGCGCTCGCGCTTTCCGGCTGCCGGGCTCGTGCGCTCGAACTCGTCGCCTCCCGACTGCTGCTCGAAGTTCCGGCCAAAAGCCCTGTCCTGACGCGGTTCAGCGCGCAAGCCGCCATGCCGGGAACGCGACACGATCGATTGGCCGGGGTGGGCGCGGCCTTACGGCAACGATCTAGCACACTTGAGGTGTGGGAGATGTCGAGGACGTACTGAGCCGGCTGCGGCGGTACCCGGACGTGGAGGCGCTGAACCTCTACGCGGTGGATGCCGCCGATCGGCTGATCCTCGACGTCGCGGCCGACGCCCTGTCGACCGTCGATAGCGGCAAAGTAGCCGTTATCGGTGACGCCTATGGTGCGCTGACCCTCGGCGCCATCGCGGGGCACGATCTGCGCGACGTCCGGGTACATCAAGACCTGCTCACCGGCGAACTCGCCCTCGCCAACAACGCGCGTGCGGCGGGACTGTCGGATCGCTACACGGCGCATCCCCTCGGTCCAGGGTTGCTGCGCGACGCCCAGGTGGTCCTGCTTCGCCTGCCCCGTGTACTCGCCGGGCTGGCCGAGGTGGCCGACGCCATCGCCCGCTACGCGGATCCGGCGGTCGAGGTGTACGCGGGCGGGCGAGACAAGTATCTGACCAAGTCGATGAACGAGGTTCTCGCGCAGTCGTTCTCCGAGGTGCGCGCCAGCCGCGGCAGGCAGAAGTCGCGGACGCTGCTGGTCGCCGGACCCAAACCCGTGGCCGAACAGGCGTTTCCGGTGCGCGAGCGGCTGGACGAACTCGGTTTCGAGGTGGTCGCGCACGGTGCGGCGTTCTCCGGTGCCCGCCTGGACATCGGCACCAGATTCCTGCTCGAGCACCTGAGACTGATGAAGCCGGACGCGCGCGACGCCATCGATCTCGGCTGCGGCACCGGCATCCTGGCCGTGGCGCTGGCGACGGCGCGGCCGGGCATCAAGGTGATCGCCACCGATCAATCCGCCGCGGCGGTCGCGTCGGCGCGAGCCACCACCGAGGCGAACGGGGTCGCCGACCGGGTGTGCGTGGTACGCGACGACGCCATGTCCTCGGCCGCGGACAACAGCGCCGACCTCGTGCTGTGCAATCCGCCGTTCCATGTCGGCGCGGCCGTGCACACCGGATCGGCGATCAAGATGTTCGCCGAGACCGGGCGGGTGCTGCGCCCGGGCGGCGAGCTGTGGACGGTGTACAACTCACATCTGAACTATCGGGCCGTGGTCGAACGGATGGTGGGCCGGACCGAGGTGATGGGCCGCAACCGGAAATTCACCGTGACTCGTTCGGTGCGTGGCTTGCACGACCCGCGGCAGCGGTAGAGTCCGAATTGTCCGGCTCCGCGAGACTCCCCGGGAACTCGCGACGGATGACAAACGTTGGACAGGGCAGTTGGATATCGAGTGAAGGAACTCGATGAACAGCGGCAACGACTCCAGAAAGGGACGCCGTTCATGCGTACCACGAGCAATCCGGTTTTCAGGAACCTGCCCAGGCAGGAGGGCGGTGGATACGCCAGCTTCGGTTCCGGCGTGACCTCCGCGGGACAGTTCGGCAACCAGTACGGCCAGTACCCGCAGGGCCAGGGCCAGTACCCGCAGCCCTACCAGCAGGCTCCGCCCACCACGCGCTCGATGACCATCGACGACGTGGTGACCAAGACGGGCATCACCCTGGCGGTGCTGGCCCTGTCCGCGATCGTCTCCTACGGCCTCACCAACGCGAACACCTCGCTCGCGCCGCTGTTCGTGATCGTCGGCGGCCTGGTCGGCCTGGTGCTGGTGCTGGTCGCGACCTTCGCGAACAAGATGGACAACCCGGTGCTCGTGTTGTCCTACGCCGTTGCAGAGGGCTTGTTCCTGGGTGCGCTGTCGTTCATGTTCACCAACGTCGAGTTCGGCGGGGTCGGCGGTAGCGCCCTGATCGGTCAGGCGGTGCTCGGCACCTTCGGTGTCTTCGCGGGCATGCTGGTGGTCTACAAGACCGGCGCCATCCGGGTGACGCCGCGCTTCACCAGGATCATCGTCGGCGCCATGATCGGCATCCTGGTGCTGATGCTGGGCAACCTGGTCGCGAGCTTCTTCATCGACGGCGGCCTCGGCCTGCGCGACGGCGGCCCGCTGGCGATCGTGTTCAGTCTGGTGGTCATCGCCATCGCCGCGTTCAGCTTCCTGCTCGACTTCGACGCCGCCGATCAGCTGATCCGGGCGCAGGCTCCGGAGCGGGCGGCCTGGGGCGTCGCCCTCGGCCTCACCGTCACCCTGGTCTGGCTGTACGTCGAGATCCTGCGGTTGCTGAGCTACTTCCAGAACGACTAGCCATAGCGAGAAGGGCGGTCGCCGGGTTACCCGGCGACCGCCCTTCTCATCTGCGGATCAGCTGAGGCGTTCGATGACCATCGCCATGCCCTGGCCGCCGCCGACGCACATCGTCTCCAGACCGAACTGCTTGTCGTAGGTCTGCAGGTTGTTGATCAGCGTGGTCGTGATCCGGGCGCCGGTCATGCCGAACGGGTGGCCCAGCGCGATCGCGCCGCCGGAGACGTTCAGCTTGTCCTCGTCGATCTTCAACTCCCGGGCCGAGCCGAGCACCTGCACCGCGAACGCCTCGTTGATCTCGACCAGATCGATGTCATCGATGGTCTTGCCCGCCAGCGCCAGCGCGCGCTTACACGCCTCGATCGGGCCCAGGCCCATGATCTCCGGCGACAGGCCGGACACGCCGGTGGACACGACCCGCGCCAGCGGCGTCAGCCCGAGTTCCTTGGCCTTGGTGTCGCTCATGACGACCAGCGCCGCGGCGCCGTCGTTGAGCGGGCAGCAGTTGCCCGCGGTGACGGTGCCGTCCGGGCGGAACACCGGCTTCAGCGCCGAGACCGCCTCGTAGGTGACCCCGGCGCGGGGGCCGTCGTCCTTGCTCACCACGGTGCCGTCCGGCAGCGTGACCGGGGTGATCTCCCGCTCGAAGAAGCCGTTCTTGATCGCTTCCTCGGCGCGGTTCTGCGAGCGCACGCCCCAGCGGTCCTGGTCCTCGCGAGTGATTCCGGTGGAGGTCGCCACGTTCTCGGCGGTCTGCCCCATCGCGATGTAGACATCCGGGATCAGGCCGTCCTCGCGCGGGTCGTGCCAGATGCCCGCGCCGCCCTCGGCGGTCTTCGCGGTGCGCTGCTGCGCCTCGGCGAACAGCGGATTCTGCGTGTTAGGCCAGCTGTCGGCCGAACCGTTCACATACCGCGACACGGTCTCCACGCCCGCGGAGATGAACACGTCGCCCTCGCCCGCCTTGATCGCGTGGAAGGCCATCCGGGTGGACTGCAGCGACGACGCGCAGTAGCGGTGCACGGTGGTACCCGGCACGAAGTCGTAGCCCAGCTGGACGGCGACGACGCGGGCGATGTTGAAGCCCTGCTCACCACCCGGCGAGCCGCAGCCCAGGATCAGGTCGTCGATCTGGGCGGGGTCCAGGGCAGGCACCTTGTCGAGCGCTGCCCGCACAATCTGCGTGGTCAGATCGTCGGGCCGCAGGTCGACCAGCGAACCCTTACGGGCCCGGCCGATCGGGGAGCGTGCGGTCGAAACGATGACGGCCTCAGGCATGAGGACTCCTTGGGTCGGACGGTTCTGACGAACCGGAGCGTTACTCGCGGGTTCGTACCGAATCTACGTCTCGCCGTCGGGTACCGGAAGCGCCTGTCCCGCCCAGTGCCTCCAGCAGCACCGGGAGCAATTGCGCGGCGGCCAGTTCGTAGCCGGCGGCCGACGGGTGGAATCCGTCGGCGGCGAACAGACGCTCTGGTGCGGCGCGGAACTCGGGCGCGAGCAGGTAGCCCATGCGCACCGGGTGCCCGCCCGCGATCGTCGTCGCCACATGCTGCGCCTTGGCCAGTCGCACGCTCCAGTTCTGCACGACGGTGCGCAGCGGCTGGGGAATGGCCGCCACCGTGCCGAGATTCGGACAGGTCCCGACCACCACCACCGCGTCGGCGCGGCGCAGCCGGGCGACGGCGGCGGCGAGCCTGCGCGCGGACGCGCGGATCGAGTGCTTCTTGGTGACGTCGTTGGCGCCGACGAGGATGACCGCGGCATCCGGCGGCGGCCCCGCGACGAACATCGCGTCCACCTGGCCGGCCAGGCCCTTGGACGTGGCGCCGGAGATCGCCTTGGTGCTCAGGCGGACCCGCTGCCCGGTCGCCTCGGCGAGACCACGGGCCAGGCGCACGCCCGGCACCTCGTCGGCCACCGTGCAGCCGAGGCCCGCCGCGGTGGAGTCGCCGAAGATCATCAGGTGCAGGTCGGCGTGCTTGCCGGTGCGCCAGGGCTCGGGCTCCGCGCAGCCCGCGGTGTAGATGCCGTCGGCCTCCGGCGGCTTCGAGGTGTCCCGGCCGATCATCCCGCGCGCGACGCCCGCTTGCGCCATGAGCAGGCGGTAGGTCGCCCACCATGCGGTTCCCGCTCCGGAACCGGCGAGCATGGCCGCCGCACCGGTGATCGCCGCGGCGCGCCGGCGAGACCGAGGTGCGCTCACGCCAGCGATTTTACGAAATCCCGTCCGGACGACCAGTGACGACGAATCGGCGCTCGTCGGGCGCCCGCCTCGCCCGGGCGCCGGCTGCTGGCCGGTGTGACGGGCTCGGGATCACCGGGCATGGCCGCGGGCGTCTGACGTGGGTGTCGGTGCCGAGTCCGGGTGGCCGGGCTGACGTCGGCCGAGGACCATGCGGTGCCACGCCGTGGCGCTGTCACGGTGCGCGCCGAGTCCGTCGAACCGGCCGACGTCAGCCAGGGACCACGAAGCTGCCGCGAGCGGGGATGCTCGCCGCGTCGGTGGAGACGGTGACCTCCACCAGGCCGGGGCCGGTGTCCTGGAACAGCGCGTACTGGATGCTGCCGTAGATGCCGGTGACCACGAGGTTGTCGTAGCTACCCGTCGCGCCGGTGGTGACGTTGCGCCACGCCACGGTGGTGCGGACCTCGCACAGGGGCGCCAGGGGGTAGATGCCGGGCCCGATGCCGCTGACCGGCAGCGCCCGGACGTTCAGGATGGCGCGCCCCGGCCATTCGGGACCGGTGTCGGCCCAGGTGCGGATGCTGGTCCAGCACAGACCACCGCGCGCGAGCGTGGGCACTTGCGGGAATTCGACCGTCGCCGCGTGCGCGTGCGCGCCGGATCCGACCACCAGGGCCACCGCCGATCCAGCCAGAATCGTTGCGGCGCGGGCGATGTTCGGCTGCCTCATGGCAGCGATCCTAAGGCCGCGGGCGGCGGTTCGCCGGTAGTCCGCGCCCACTGCACGTGGCGTGCGCGAACTCACAGTTAGTGCGTCTGCAACTATGGGGTCCATGCGCATCGCGGATCATGTCGTGGATCTCATCGGCAACACGCCGCTGGTCCGGTTGAACTCGGTCGTCGGACCGAACGCGGGACTGGTCGCGGCCAAGGTCGAATACCTGAACCCGGGCGGCAGCTCGAAGGACCGGATCGCGGTGAAGATGATCGATGCCGCCGAGCAGTCCGGGAAGCTGCGCCCCGGCGGCACCATCGTCGAGCCCACCTCCGGCAACACCGGCGTCGGCCTCGCCCTGGTCGCGCAGCAGCGCGGCTACAACTGCGTGTTCGTCTGCCCCGACAAGGTCAGCGAGGACAAGCGCAACGTGCTGCGCGCCTACGGCGCCGAGGTCGTGGTCTGCCCCACCGCGGTGCCGCCGGATCACCCGGACAGCTACTACAGCGTTTCCGACCGCCTGGTGCGGGAGATCGACGGTGCGTGGAAGCCCGACCAGTACTCCAACCCCGGCGGTCCGGCCAGCCACTACGAGACCACCGGCCCGGAGATCTGGCGCGACACCGACGGCAAGGTCACCCACTTCGTGGCGGGCGTCGGCACCGGCGGCACCATCACCGGCACCGGCCGCTACCTCAAGGAGGTCTCCGGCGGGAAGGTGCAGATCATCGGCGCCGACCCGGAGGGGTCGGTGTACTCCGGCGGCACCGGGCGGCCCTACCTGGTCGAGGGCGTCGGCGAGGACTTCTGGCCGTCCGCCTACGACCCCGCCGTGCCGGACGAGATCATCGCGGTCTCCGACGCGGATTCCTTCGACATGACCCGCAGGCTGGCCCGCGAGGAGGGCCTGCTGGTCGGCGGTTCCTGCGGCATGGCCGTCGTCGCCGCCGTCGAGGTGGCGCGGCGCGATCCCGACGCGGTGGTCGTGGTGCTGCTGCCCGACGGCGGCCGCGGCTACCTGTCGAAGATCTTCAACGACGAGTGGATGAGCTCCTACGGCTTCCTGCGCGAGCGGCTGGACGGCACGGCCGAACCACTGGTGGGCGACGTGCTGCGCGGCAAGTCCGGCGAGCTTCCGGACCTGGTGCACACGCACCCGTCGGAGACGCTGCGCGACGCGATCGAGATCCTGCGCGAGTACGGCGTGTCGCAGATGCCCGTGGTCGGCGCCGAGCCGCCGGTCATGGCGGGCGAGGTCGCGGGCAGCGTGTCCGAACGCGATCTGCTGTCGGCGGTCTTCGAGGGCCGGGCGCACCTGACCGACTCGGTGGCCCAGCATATGAGCCCGTCGTTCCCGCTGATCGGTTCGGGCGAGCCCATCTCCGCCGCGACGAAGGCGCTGTCGGACACCGACGCGCTGATGGTCGTCGAGGACGGCAAGCCCGTCGGCGTGATCACCCGCCACGACCTGCTCGGCTTCCTCAGCACGGGCAGCATCGGGAAGTAGCCGGACGCCGATTGCCGGAGCCCACTCGCCGCACCGGGTAGGGCGGCGAGTGCGAGCCGTGGCCTACGCCGGGCGCCTCCCGCGCACCGTCTCGCGCACGCCGCCGGTGATCAGGTCGGTCCATTCGTCGGCCAGCAGGGCAAGCCGGTACCAGGCGGCGTGCACCCGGGCGTCGGACACCTTGTCGGCGGTGTGCAGCAGGTGGCTGGCGTGGACGTGGGCGGCGGCCATGCGGTCGACCGTGGCGCCGACGGATTCGGCGCGCAGGTGGTCGGTCGCCCGCTTCCTCGGCAGCTGGTCGATCACCCACGCGTCGATGGCCGCGACGAGTTCGGATCGGCGGCAATCTATTCCGGCCGCGGCCAGCGGGTCCAGGTGACGCCTTCGGTGCAGCGCCGCCAGGGTCCCGGCCCACACGAGCAGCGGGTGGTCATCCTCCGGCTCGCTCCGATGACCACCGAAGGCGGCCACCAATTCGCGCTGGTCCGGCAGCGGCCGGACGCCGCCGTGCGAGCGCCGGGGCAGATGGTCACGCACGAACATGGCCGGCTCCCAGCGCATCCGGAACCGAACGCAGCGCGTGAGGGTCTATCGTCGACGTGTGCATCTTCGCACCTCCAGTGGTGTGACGGTGGAGGCATCGCCCCAATGCCCGGTTCCCCCAATATCATCCGCGTGCCCCTTGGCCTGACGGTGACACTTATATGGCATGTGAATGACAAGAGGTAACAATCCTCTACCCGCCCCCGCGCCGAGTCGTGTGAGGACGTCTCCGTAGGCCCGCAGGCAGGCGAATCCCCCTCGGCAAGAAGAGGAGTCCGGAGAGAACCGGCTCAGCCGGGCAGCAGGCGGTGCGACATCGCGAAGACGGCGGCGCCCGCCCGGGTGCGGTGGCCGGTCTTGGCACGCAGTTCGGTGAGGTGGTGCGCGACAGTGCGTTCCGGCAGGAGCAGTTCGGCGGCGATCTCCCGGCCGCACTGGCCACGAGCCGACCGGCGCAGCACGTCGATCTCGATCTCCGAGAGGTCGTGCCCCGCGGGGCCGGGGCGGTCCTCGGCGGCCGCGATGACGGCGGCGCAGGCCGCACCGTCGAGTCGGCCCGCGGCGACTTCGGCGCCGAGGTGGGCGGCGGCTTCCGCGGGGCGGGCGGCCGGCCGATAGGGCCGCGCTTCGGTGCAGGCCGCGAAAACGTCCGCCGCCGCCAGTAATCGCGCCCCAGGCGAGGTGTCCCTCCTGCGCCGGGGATAGCCGCTGCCGTCGAGGCGTTCGTGGTGCCCTGCGGCGACATCGGCCAGACTCGCCAGGCCCGGGCAGCGGCGCAGGATGCGTTCGGTCCAATAACTGTGCAGCCGCACATGTTTCCACTCTCGCGGACCGAGTGGGCCGCCGCGGTCCCAGACCGCGCTGGACACCGCGGCGCGGCCCAGGTCGTGCAGCAGGGCGGCGGCGCGCAGTGCCGCCCGGTCGTCGGCGGGCAGGCCCATTCCGGCCGCAGCGGCGTCGGCCAATCCGGCCACGTGCGCCGAGTGCCCCAGCAGGTAACGGCCTTTCAAGTCGACGACCATCGCCAGCGCCAGGCCGGGGCGGTCGAGTTCGGCGGCAGGAAGCGTCGACGGCGTTCCGGGTTCCGCGGCGAGGACGGCGGTGAGCAGGTCGGGGACGTCGAGCGCCGCCCGGATGGCGTCGGCGTCGCAGACGGCGACCAGATCGGGGTCGAGGTGCCCGCCGGACCGTCGCCGCAGCTCCTCGACGACGTCCGGCCGCCTCGCCATGCGGCCCAGGGCGGGACGTGCCTGTTCGTGCTCGGCCTTGTCCGCCGGGTCGCGGTCGCGCGGGGCGACCGGCGCGGGTTCCGGACCGGCTGTCTCGAGCGCGAGTACCGCCTGTTCGGCCACGTGCAGAATCCGGCCCGGGAGCGAGATGGTTTCCCCACGCAGCCGGTTCGGCGCACCGAGCCCGTCCCAGCGTTCCTCCACCTCGGTCAGCGCGCGAACGGCGGCATCCGGCAAGCCCAGTCGCGGTCCGAGCGCCCGGACGATCTCGCCCGAGGACCGCAGCGCCTGCGGCGGCGCGATCTGCGACTGCGCGACGAACCGATTGCGCAGCGCCGATTGGGCGGCGGGCGACCAACTGCCGAATCGGCGCAGCTGCGCGGTGAAGACGGCGGGATCACCCGGGTCGAGCACCCGGCACGCGCGCTGGAACGCGATGTCGTCGGCGTACCACTCCGCGTTCTCCGAGGCGCGGCCGGTACACCCGAGGTCGGCGAGGAGTGCGGCGTGGAAGACCGCGCGGCGCTCGGCGTCCGGCAGCCCGATCCGCTCGGCGAGGCCGGTGGCGACCAGACAGGTGGCCAGCCCTTTCTCGAACGGCATCCCGGTGGCGAGATCGGTGGTCAGCGACAGTGCCGCGAAAACCTCGGCGGCGCGGATCGACGACATGCACCGACAGTAGTGTCCGTCCGTTGCTCGCGCAGGCTCGAATCGGTTCTGCGCGAGCATGATCCGCGCCCGGAACGGACCGGCGTCCGGTCGGCTGCCGGGCGGTCGTCCGGCTCCGGCTGGGCATATCCGGCGGGATGCGGGCATGGGACGGGATTCGGCAATTCATCAGCACCGTTCGTGCCCCTTGCCGGTTCCTCGTCATCCGTCGACGGCCGGATCGCCGCCACGATCGTGGGCCAGGGCGGTCGGCGAGCGGCCCCCCGTGTCCGGCTGCCGGTACGGGCCGCCCGGCCCGCCGCAAGGCGATCGAGCCGACCGTCTCGACGCCGATCAGCCGGGCTGACGCAGGAGTGCGGTGCCGAAAGTGGGGGTGGTGCGCGCCGACCACGAACGGCATCGCACGGCAGGTCGTTACGACAGGCATTATCAATGCCGCCTGTCCGTCGAGGAGGACAGCGAACCTCCGGTGCCCCCGGCGGCTGACCGGCCTGGGCGTGAAAGGCTGGTCAGCGGAAAGCGTTCGCGTCGGTCAAAGCCCGCCCGAGCACCAGCTGGTGCACCTCCGCCGTGCCTTCGTAGGTGAGCACCGACTCCAGGTTGTTCGCGTGCCGCAGCACCGGGTAGTCCAGCGTGATCCCGTTGGCACCGAGGATGGTTCGGCACTCACGGGCGATCGCGATGGCCTCCCGCGTGCTGTTCAGCTTGCCCGCGCTCACCTGCTCCGGCGTGACCACGCCGCGGTCCTTCAGCCGTCCGATGTGCAGCGCGAGCAGCTGACCTTTGCCGAACTCCAGCGCCATGTCGGCCAGCTTGGCCTGGGTGAGCTGGTAGGCGGCCAGCGGCTTGTCGAACACCTCGCGGGTCCTGGCGTACTCGATGGTGGCCGCCAGGCATTCGCGCGCCGCGCCGAGCGCGCCGAAGACGATGCCGAAACGCGCCTCGCTCAGGCACGCCAGCGGCGCGGCCAGTCCCCGCGAACCCGGCAGCACCGCGTCGGCGGGCAGGCGAACGTCGTCGAAGCCCAGCTCTGCGGTGACCGACGCGCGCAGCGACAGTTTGCGGTGCATCTCCCGCGCGGTGAAGCCGGGCGTCCCGGCGGGCACCAGGAACCCGCGGATCACCTGCCTGCCCTCGTCCTCGGTCTGCGCCCAGACCACCGCCACGTCGCTCACCGACCCGTTGGTGATCCACATCTTCGAGCCGTTGAGCACCCAATCGGAGCCGTCGCGCTTCGCCCGGGTCCGCATGCCGCCCGGGTTCGAGCCGAAGTCCGGTTCGGTCAACCCGAAGCAGCCGATCGCGCGCCCGGCGGCGAGTTCCGGCAGCCAGCGCTGCTTCTGGTCCTCCGAGCCGAATTTGTGGATCGCGGTCATCGCCAGCGAACCCTGGACCGAGACCATGCTGCGGATGCCGGAGTCCACCGCCTCCAGCTCCTGGCAGGCCAGGCCGTACGCGGTCGCCGACATGCCCGCGCAGCCGTAGCCCTCCAGATGCATGCCGAGCAGTCCGAGCTCGCCGAGTTCGGGGGCGAGTTCGCGGGCCGGGAATGTGCCCGCCTCGAACCACTCGGCGACATGCGGGCGCAACCGCCGAGCCGCGAAGGCCGCGACGGTGTCCCGGATCTCGCGTTCGTCCTCGGACAGCAGTGCATCGGTGGCGAACAGTTCTTCCACGGTGACCATGAGCTTCAGCCTAGAGGGGGCGGTTTCGGTGAGACTGAACTCACGCACGACGCATCGGCGCATTATTTTCGGCGCGGGCCGGACATCCGCGTAATTCGACCGAATCGCGGGTCGGGATCCCGGTGTGCCGACGCCGTTGTGGGGATTTGCCCGATTCGCCTGCGCGCACCGCCGCGATATGCCCGCACCGGGAAGTTGCCCTGGAATCGCCCCGATTAGGCTGGCCCTCATGAGCGAGCTGGGATTCTCCACACGGGCCGTGCACGCCGGGTACGAACCCGATCCGCAGACCGGCGCGGTGAATGTGCCCATCTACGCGAGTTCGACGTTCGCCCAGGACGGCGTGGGCGGGTTGCGCGGCGGTTTCGAGTACGCGCGTACCGGCAACCCGACGCGGTCGGTCCTGGAGGCGAACCTCGCCGCGCTGGAATCGGGCCGCTACGGCCGGGCGTTCGCGTCCGGCATGGCCGCGACCGACTGTGCGCTGCGCGCCACGCTGCGACCGGGCGATCACATCGTGATCCCCGACGACGCCTACGGCGGCACCTTCCGGCTGATCGACAAGGTCTTCAGCCAGTGGGGTATCGAGCATTCGCCCGCGCACGTATTCAACGTGGACGAGATGCGCGCCGCGATCCGGCCGAACACCAAGCTGGTCTGGATCGAGACCCCGACAAACCCGCTGCTGAGCATCGGCGACATCCCGGCGCTGGCCGACGTCGCGCACGCGGCGGGCGCGAAGCTCGTCGTGGACAACACCTTCGCGACCCCCTACCTGCAGCAGCCCCTGCGGCTCGGCGCGGACATCGTGGTGCACTCCACCACCAAGTACCTCGGCGGCCACTCCGACGTCATCGGCGGTGCGCTGATCACCGACGATCCGGAGCTCGACGCGGCGTTCGCGTTCCTGCAGAACGGTGCGGGCGCGGTGCCCGGCCCGTTCGACGCGTTCCTCACGCTGCGTGGCATCAAGACCCTGGCCCTGCGGATGGACCGGCACTGCGACAACGCCGAGACCATCGCGGAGTTCCTGTCCGGGCACCCGTCGATCTCCCAGGTGATCTATCCCGGCCTGCCGGAGCACCCCGGCCATGCGGTCGCGGCCGGGCAGATGCGGCGTTTCGGCGGGATGATCTCGGTGCGCCTGGGCGGCGACGTGGAGGCGGCGCGCAAGTTCTGCGCGCGGACCGAGGTGTTCACCCTCGCCGAATCCCTGGGCGGTATCGAGTCGCTGATCGAGCATCCGGCCGCGATGACGCACGCCTCCACCGAGGGATCCGAGCTGGAGGTGCCCGCGGATCTGGTGCGGCTGTCGGTCGGGATCGAGGATGTCAGCGACCTGCTCGCGGACATCGAGCAGGCGTTGAGCTAGGTTCACGGACATGAGGAAGCGGCCGCACCCGATGATCGGGCGCGGCCGCTCGTGTCCGCGGGGGTATCGGCCGGGCGCGATGCCGCGGCCTGAACCATCAGCTGTGGTAGGGCTCGGCGCTGATCAGCGTGACCTTCATCGTATTGCCGTTCGGCAGCGTGTACTCCCTGGTCTCGCCCACTTTGGCATCGATGAGCGCGCCACCGAGCGGGGAGTTCGGCGAGTAGGTCTCCAGCTTGGAATCGTTGAGGCCCTCCTCGCGCGTGGCGATCAGGAAGGTCTCGGTGTCCGTCTCGTCGCCGTCGTAGTAGACCTTGACGACCGACCCGGGAAGCGCGACGCCGGACTTGGTCGGTGCGACGCCGACCTTGGCGTTGTTCAGCAGCTCCTGCAGCTGGCGAATGCGCGCCTCCTGCTGACCCTGCTCCTCGCGGGCGGCGTGGTATCCGCCGTTCTCCTTGAGGTCGCCCTCTTCCCGGCGTTCGTTGATCTCGGCGGCGATGACCGGACGATTGGCGATGAGCGCGTCGAGTTCGCTCTTGAGCCTGTCGTGCGACTCCGGGGTCAGCCAGGTCACTTGCGTCTCAGTCATCTCGATCACTCCCTAGTAGTTGTTCCCGGCAGGCCGGGATTCCCTGAGCACCGGCGTGCGCCCACCCGGAGGCGGGCACGCACCAGTCGACGGCTAGAGCGATCCTGGGAAGTTCATCGAACCCCGACAGGCCCTGGTCGCGGGCAAGCTCGCAAGCCCGAACCGTCAGCGCTGGCCGCCAATGCAGCAAACACGGCTCCGAGCCCCGGAACCGTGTATCACGCCATTTTAGCATGATTCACAAATGTGCTGGTCGGAGTTGATTTCCTGGGCAGGTCGCCGGTGGATGCGCGGAAATCAGCCAACCCGTAGGTAGCCGGGTACCCGATCACTGCACGCGTACACGCTGCCCGACGCGGGCCGCGCGGACGAGCGCACCACGGTGGTCAGCTCGACCGTCCCGCTGCTCGACGGTTCGATCAGCACCTCGCGACGGCCGAGTTCGGAGCCGTCGCGCGCCATCGCGCGGACGAAACACACCACGGGCCGCTCCGGATCGGCCCGGGTCACCTTGAGCCTGATCGTCATGGTCGAGTCGTCGACGACGACGTAGCCGAGCTGCTCGGCCTCGATGTCCTCCGGACCGTACTTCTGATACCCGAGGTAGGCCACGCCGAGCCCGGCGAGCACCACCAACACACCGAGCACCGGCACGACCCAGCGGCGCGGCTTGCGTGGCCGCGTGCCGTACCGGTCGGCCGGGGGGCCGCTGGGGGGCGCCGCCGCGGCTTCGGCGTCGCCGCCGCTCTCCGGCGCGGGCTGGCTCATGGTGGTCGCTCCCGGGGGGTACGTCGGAACAAATGCGGGTCGAATGGAACTATAGGTAACGAAGCCCCGACACCCGCGACCGAGAGCGACGGAGAACGAGACGTGAGTGGCCTTCGCCTCATGGCGGTGCACGCCCACCCAGACGACGAATCCAGCAAGGGTGCCGCGACGACCGCCCGTTACGCCGACGAAGGACACGACGTCCTCGTCGTGACGCTGACCGGCGGAGAGCGCGGAAGCATCCTGAACCCCGCCATGGACACCCCAGGCGTCCTGGAGCGCATCCACGAGATCCGCCGCGAGGAGATGGCCGCCGCGGCCCGCGCGCTCGGCGTGCGCCAGCACTGGCTCGGTTTCGTCGACTCGGGTCTGCCGGAGGGCGACCCGCTGCCGCCGCTGCCGGAGGGCAGCTTCGCACTGGTTCCGCTCGAGGAGGCCACCGAGGCCCTGGTCCGCGTGGTGCGCGAGTTCAAGCCGCACGTGATGACCACCTACGACGAGAC
Organism: Nocardia sputorum; assembly: GCF_027924405.1. Classification (NCBI taxonomy): domain Bacteria; kingdom Bacillati; phylum Actinomycetota; class Actinomycetes; order Mycobacteriales; family Nocardiaceae; genus Nocardia; species Nocardia sputorum. Next base: position 792,064 of record NZ_AP026978.1, read on the forward strand.
CGGCGGCTACCCGCACCCCGACCACATCCGCTGCCACGAGGTGTCGATGGCGGCGTTCGAGGCGGCGGGCGACCCCGAGCGTTTCCCGGACGCGGGGGAGCCGTGGACGCCGCTCAAGCTGTACTACGACCACGGCTTCAGCATGAAGCGGATGGAGATCTTCGCCGCGGAGTACGAGCGTCTCGGCGAGCCGTTCCCGCTGCAGGAATGGCTGGACCGGATGCGCAAGTACGCCGCCGAGCGCGGTGACATGTTCGCCCGGATCACCACCCAGATCGACTGTGCCAAGTACTTCCCGCAGCGCGACGACGCCTTGCGCGCGCACGCGACGCAAATCGACCCGAACGGCGCGTTCTTCGCCATTCCGATGGAGATGCAGCAGCGGTTGTGGCCGACCGAGGAGTTCGAGCTGGCCAAGACCCGGGTGCGCACGGAGCTACCGGAGACCGACCTGTTCGCGGGCATCGAGGACGAGCGGTCGTGACGCTGGTCCTGCTCGCCCAGACGCCCGGCACGCCGACCGGGCCCGAGTTCGGTAAGGCGTCGCCGCTGGGTCTGGTCATCGTGCTGCTCCTGCTGGCGGGCACGTTCCTGCTGATTCGATCGATGAACCGGCACATCAAGGGTCTGCCCGCGACCTTCGAGCCCGAGCATCCCGAACCGGACCAGGAGGCCGACGAAGGGACCGAGCACGGCATCACGCGGCGGGCCGAGGAGCCGAAGGGCGCCGACCCCGAAGGGCGCGCCGAATCCGGCTGATGGGGCAAGAGCCCTTCTGACCTGCTATTTGTTACCTTTCCGCCCGCTCTTTCGTCAAAGCGGTAGTCGCGGCACGAACCACGGCTCGTCCTCCCGGACAGCCGCCCAGGACTCGTTGCCCGCGTCTCCTATCGACCGCTGACAGTCAGGAAAGAGCGATGACATTCGACGAACTGCGCGCTGCGCTGCCCGGCCGTGTGCTGGTGGCGGGTGACGAGGGATTCGAGAACGCGGCCCGGCCGTGGACGACGACAGTCGCGCAGCCGGTGGCCGCCGTGGTGCACGCAGGCGATGCGGCTGACGTCGCGACCGTGGTGCGGTACGCGGGCGGCGCGGGCGTACCGGTGGTCACCCAGCCGACCGGGCACGGCGCCTCCGGCGGGGTGCCGGACGCGATTCTGCTGCGCACCGGGCACTTGGACGGCCTCGAGATCGACGCCGAGCGCCGAGTGGCGCGCGTCGGCGCCGGGGTGGCGTGGGGCCGGGTGCAGTCCGCCGCTGCCCGGCACGGGTTGACGGGCCTGGCGGGCAGCAACCCGGTCGTCGGCGTGACCGGATACACCCTCGGCGGCGGCATGAGCTGGTTCGGCCGCAAGCACGGCTGGGCCGGCGACGCGGTGCGCGCGTTCGAGGTCGTCGACGCGGCGGGCGCCCGCCGCCGGGTCACGGCCGAGGACGATCCGGATCTGTTCTGGGCCCTGCGCGGTGGCGGCGGCGACTTCGCGGTGGTCACGGCGCTGGAGTTCGATCTGTTCCCCGCGCCGGAATTGTTCGGCGGCCGCATGCTGTGGCCGGAAGCCCGGATCCGCGAGGTGTTCGACGTCTTCCAGGAGATCACCGCCGACGCGCCCGACGAGCTGAGCGTGTGGTTCCAGCGCCTGCAGATCCCGGACGCGCCGCCGATGGTCGGCATCGACGCCGTCTACCTCGGTGACCCGGATCGAGGACGCGCGATGCTCGCTCGGCTCGACGCCATCGGTGCGCCGATTCTCGACAAGCGCGGCGTTTTCGGGCCCGCCGACATCGGCGCCGTCACCGGCGAACCCACGACGCCGAGCCCGTCGCTCTCGCGCGCCGAGCAGCTGACCGAACTCGGCGATGCCGTGGTCAAGACGCTGATCGACGAACCGGTCGCGCCGCTGGCGAACGTGCAGATCCGCCACCTGGGCGGCGCGCTGGCCGAGACCAGGCCGGACGGGGGCGCCCGGGGTCCGATCGCGCAGCCGTACCTGCTCTACTGCCTGGGGCTCGGGTTGCCGCACCTCGCCGACGCGGTCCACGCGCGGCGCACCGCCATCGTCGACGCGGTGAGCGGGCAGATCAGCGGCGGCAAGCCGTACACCTTCCTCACGCCCGGCGAAGACGCTTCCGCGGCTTTCGACACCGCGACGCTGACCCGGCTGCGCGCGATCAAGCGCGCCCGGGACCCGCACGGTGTCATCCGGGCCAACTATCCGGTGCTGGGGTAGACCGGCGGTGGGGCCGAGAGCAGCGAGTGGTCTCGGCCCCACCGCAGGTCAGAAGGGCCAGTCGGCGTCGCGCCCCGCTTCCAGCAGCGGGATCATCCGGAACGCGGCGTCGGTCAGGCCGCCGAAGGTGTGCCGGTACGGTGTGCCGCCGGGGGCGTGCCCGTAGCGGTATCCCGCCAGGTTCCAGGTGTAGAGCGGTACCCGGCCTGGCAGCGCCCGGCCGACGTCGCCGTCGTGCGCCTGCTCGTCGGTCAGGATCACGACCCGGTCGTGACCCGCGTAGTGCTCACGCACCGCGCCCGCCGTGTCGGTGCCCCAGCCGAGGAAGTAGCCCTCCTCGCGCCACCGCCGCACCGCCGCGAGCACCGGCTCGGCGCGCCGCTGCGGAAACACCAGGCTGGCCGGCCGAGCGTGGCCCTTCCAGCTGCCGCCGGGGCTGGAGTACGACACGACGTCCGCCTGCGCGCAGCGCCGGGCGAGCGCGAGGCCGAACAGCGCCGCGGCGTCCCAGCGCGCCAGCGAGCCGTCCTTGGCGAACCCGGCCTGCATCGAGCCCGAGGTGTCCACCAGCACCAGCGTGCGCCCGGGCAGCGCGGGCACGGCCGCGAGCGAATGACCGAGCGCCTGCTCGAGCGCGTGGCCCCAGCGCAGCGACGGCGCGGCCCGGTACGCCGACAGGAACCGCATCGGCAGCTGCCGCGAGCGGGCCACCTGGTTCGGGTCGGCGAGTTCGGCGGCCACCTCCGCGGCCACGGCGTCGCTCACCCCGGCCTGGTCGAAGTTGCGCAGGTTACGCAGCTTGGCCATGTAGCCCATGCTTGGGATCAACGCCTCCCACACCGGCGCGTCCATCGGACCCTGCAGCCAGCCGGCGACCGCCTCCCAGGTCATGCCCGCCGCGCGCAGCGTGGCACGGGCTCGCTCGGGGTCGTCGAACAGCGCACGGCGGTGCTCGAGCGGACGTGCCATCAGCTCAGCGCGGGCACGCAGCACCGCCAAGGTGGCGGGCAGGTCGGTCTCGCGTCCGTATCGCCGATCCAGCGCATGTGCGAACAACGCTCCCTGCCAGGGCTTTTCGGCCGCGGGTGCGGGATGGGTGAGCTGGAGCACGTCGGCGAAGCGGAACGCGCGCGCGGTGCTGTCCCACTTGAGCACAGCGCGCTCGTCGTACAGACGGCGCACGGCGTCGGCGATGCCGCGCTTGACCGGCTTGGGCACCGCGCGCCCGTGCACGGAGGTCCAGTACGCGAGCAGTTCCCCGGGCTCGTCGGCGCGCTGCAGCACCGAGTCGATCACCTGCCGCGACATTCCCGGCGCGTCCGCGTCCAGCCGCGCCTTGGCGAACTCGGCGGCGCCGACGAGCGCGGCGCTGCGCATGTTCGCCTCGGTACGCAGCCAGCGCAGGAAGCGGGCGGTCCACTCCGGGTCGGCGAGCGTCGTCCGGCGCACCAGCGCGGCGTAGCGGTCGTCGCGCTGACCGGCGGACTCGTAGAAGGTGTGCTCGCCGACCATGTTCGTGACGGCCAACAGGAACAGCTCGCTCTGCGGAGTGCGCGCGTATCCCGCGCCGCCTTCGAAGGTGCGGCCGGTCGGCCGGGTCTCGCTGGTGACCGGTGAAGTCGCGCCGGGGCGCGCCAGGTTGAACTTGCTCATGGATTCCCCCAGTTCTGCACGGGGACAGGCGCGGACTTCAGCCCGAGAGGAATCCTCGGCGGCGCACCGATCAACGCGGGCACGGTCTGCCCGAGTGTGGAAGTCGCCGAGAAGTCGCACCGGGCCGGTGCGCGCGATGCCCCCCGAGATAGTTGTTCGTCGACGGAAATTCCCCGAGGTTTGTGGTGGAGAAGTAGCCGCCGACTTCGCACCGGGAGGTGCGATGGAATTGTGGCGCACCCGGTTTCATCCGGGTGCTCCGAAACTGTAGCGAGACGAATCCGCATGCCGCATCTTATTTTTACGGGGTGTCCGAGAAGAGGCGGCGACGGCATGCTCGCCGTATCGAGCGACCGAAATGGATTCGGCAGGAATCGAACCCGAAGTAGCCGTTGCCTGCGCACCGGACACGCGCCGCGAAGTCGTCCGTGTGAACCGGCCCGAGATCACGGATCATGCCCTCCGTGCTCGCCGTTGAACTACCGCCGCGGGGCGGTCCGGAATCGAACCGGATCTTTCGGGTCCGAAGTAACCGTGGTTCCCGGCACCGGGCTGGTTCACACATGCGTGAGTTGCAGTGCACCCGAGATCGAAATCGGCCACGGAACGTACCGCTCTGCCGTTGAGCTACCGGACCATGAGGTCCGGGCGGGACTCGAACCCGCAACCTGTCCATTAGAAGTGGAAGTATCCGTTGCCTGCGCACCGGGTGCTGCACCGAGGGTAGCGGGACCGTCCGATCCCGCGCATCTCCTTTTCCCGCCGTGGTCACGAGAAGCACATCCCCGGCAACTATTTCGGCGCAAGGTGGAGTTCGCATTGCCGCGCGCTTGTCGGTGTCCTGTGTTACCAATTCAGCCAAACCGCTCGACCGGAGGATGCTCATGGACAACGTGATCGGACAGATCGACCGTGCACTCGATGCGACCGGAGCGATCGTCGCCGCCGTGGGAGGAGCGGGTCTGGCAGCGCCCACGCCGTGCCGGGATTGGGATGTCCGCACCGTCCTCAACCACACCGTGGGCGGGATGCACATCTTCGCGGCGGCCCTGAGCGGCACGGACGCGGGCGCCGAACACGAGTCCGACTGGCTCGGCGGCGATCCACAGGGCGCCTACGCGGCGGCGGCGGAGGTCGACCGCGCCGCTTGGCACCGGCCTGACGCGCTCGACGGCACGGTGGGCATCTCGCTCGGGGAACTGCCCGGCCCCGCGGCGGCGCTGGTCCATCTCACCGAGGTTCTCGTGCACGGTGTCGACATCGCGGTGGCCATCGACCGGCCGGATCTGGCCGACGACCAACTGTGTGGCGAACTGCTCGCCACCATGCAAGCCATGGGCGGCATCGATTCTTTCCGCGCGCCCGGCATTTTCGGGCCAGAGATCGCCGTCGCCGAGGACGAACCGGCGCACCGCCGGTTGTTGGCCTATGTCGGACGCGAAGTGCTGGCCCGGACGGCATAGTCGGCGGAAGAGCCGAAAACGGCGCGGCATGGGACTCACGTAATCAGCTCTGCTGCCGAAACTCTTGTCGAAGCCGCATTCGAGGAACACGTAGCCGGGAGATCGGCGACTCGCCCTCCCGTGCGGGAGCGGCCGAACTGGCGTTGCCGCTCCCACACGGGACGGTGGAGCGCCCGAGATCAGGGCGGCGACGGAATACCGGCTCGACGAATCGAGCCCAACGGGCCCGAAGACCCTGCCTTTGGATAGCTCTGCCAATTGAGCTACCGGATCGCTCGCAACCCGGACGGGATTCGAACCCGCAACCCATCCACCGAAAACAGAAGTAACCGTTGCCTGCGCACCGGACGCGGATAGGACTGTAGCGGCTGATTCGAAGGGTTGCCAATCATTTCGGCCCGCGGTGGCAAGCTCTTATCAAGCGCGCCGAGACAATCTCCGCGCGGGCCAACGGCGTCACGCTGATGGTGCTCGTGGGTTGGCTGACCTACGAGGCCGTGCGCCGCCTGCTGGAACCGCCGGTCTCGTGCTGGCCACCGCGCTGGCCGGTTTCGTGTCGGCGCGGCTGAACGACAATTCACGTGCAGTTGGCGGTGGAGCCGCGTGGACGCCGGGGAGGGACATGACCGGCCTGTCAGCGTGTGAAGGCGACCGTGTGTTCGGCGGCCCAGGCGGCGAAATCGAGGGCGGGGCGGCCGAGCAGCTCGCCGACGGTGCCGGTGGTGGGACCCGGGACGCGGGCGTAATCGGACAGTGAGCCGAGCAGCCGGTCCGGGACCTCTGCGGGCAGGCCCTGTGCCGTCATCCCGGCGCGCACCTGTTCGGGGGTGAGCTCGAGGAACGACAGGTCGCGGCCGGTGATCTCGCCCAGTATGCGGACCTTGTCGTACTGGGTCAGCGACTCGGGGCCGGTGAGCAGGTAGCGGCGGCCCTCGTGGCCGTCCTCGGTCAGTGCGCGCACCGCGACGGCGGCGATATCGCTCTCGTGAATCGGTGAGGTGGCGGCCTTGCCGTATGCGCCGCGTACCACGTCCCCGGTTTGTAATTGCGGTACCCAGGCCAAGGTGTTGGCGTCGAAGTCCGCGCAGCGCAGAGCGGTCCAGGCCAGGCCCGATGCTTCGGCCGCGGCCTCCAGTGCCCGGAAACCGGCCATGAACCGCGGCTCCCCGGCGGGGTATTCCACCGTCGACGCCGAGATCACCACCACGCGCCGCACCCCGTGATCGGAGGCCGCGGAGAGTATGTCCGCGGCCGAGGCGGTGACGGCGCGGGAGCTCAACAGCACCCCCTCGACGCCGTTCCAGGTCTTGGCGGGAATGCTCGGCACCGCGGGATCCGCCTGCACCACAACGGTTCCCGGCGGCATCTGCGCCCGTCCGGCGTCCCGGGTCACGGCGGTGACGGCCGTGTCGGTCGCGCGGAGTTGCGCGACCACTTCCCGGCCGACCGTACCGGTGGCTCCGATGATGACGTACATAGTCGATTCCTTCTTCCCTGGTGAGCGCCCATCTGAATCTGCTGGACGTCGTACGATATGAAAGTCATATTATTTACTTTGAGACGGATATGATATGGATTCAATAGAAAATTACAGTGATGTCCGCCACCGGCGACGCCTGACCACCCGCATCAAGGGCTCGCTGCGCGATGTGCGCAGCCAGTTGGCGCTGCTCAACCGGCAGGTCGGCACCCGCCTCGAACTCAGGGACATCGACTTCGACTGCCTGGACCTGATCAACAGCCATGGCCCGCTGAGCCCCAGCGCATTGGCGAAACAGGCCGGTCTCCATCCCGCGACCCTCACCGGCATCCTGGACCGTCTCGAACGTGCGGGCTGGATCGTGCGCGAACGCGCGACCGGCGACCGCCGCGCGGTACTCGTCCGTGCTCTCCCCGAGCGGCTCGGCGAGGTCTACGACCTGCTGTCCGGGATGAACGCGGCCGTCGAGGACCTGTGCGCCGACTACACCCCCGAGCAACTCGAACTATTGGCCGATTTCCTCCATCGGGTCACCGTTGCCGGCCGCGCGGCCGCCGACCACCTCGTAGCGGGGTGAACTCATCGAGGCGGTGATGTGGTGTTCGTGCTGTCGTGCGGACTCGAGCGGGCAACGCGTGGGTCGTGTCGCCTGCTCGCCGGATGTGGAAGGCTGGCGGTATGAACCAGTTGGTCGGTGCCACATCGCCTTATCTGCGTCAGCACGCCGACAACCCGGTCGATTGGCGGCAGTGGGATGCCGATGCGCTGGCGGAGGCGGCCGCGCGCGACGTGCCGATTCTGCTCTCGGTCGGATACGCGTCCTGTCACTGGTGCCATGTGATGGCGCACGAGTCGTTCGAGGATCAGGCCACCGCCGACCAGATGAACGAGAATTTCGTCTGCGTGAAGGTCGACCGGGAGGAGCGACCGGACCTGGACGCGGTCTACATGAACGCCACGGTCGCCATGACGGGGCAGGGCGGCTGGCCGATGACCTGCTTCTTGACACCCGACGGCGAACCGTTCTACTGCGGCACCTACTACCCGAAACTGCCGCGCGGCGGCATGCCGTCGTTCACCCAGCTGCTCACCGCGATCACCGAGACCTGGCGCACCCGGCGGGACGAGGTGAACCAGGCTTCCGCGCAGGTGGCGGCGGCGCTGCGGGACCAGGCGAGCGGATTGCCCGACGCGGACCTGACGATCAGCCCGGAGTTGCTCGCCCACGCCGTCGCCGCCGTGCTGCGTGACGAGGACGCCGAGCACGGCGGATTCGGCGGCGCCCCGAAGTTCCCGCCGTCGGCGCTGCTGGAGGGCTTGCTGCGGCACTGGGAGCGGACCGGTGACCCGGCGGTGTTCGAGGTGGTGGCCCGCACCGCGGAGGCGATGGCGCGCGGCGGCATCTACGACCAGCTGCGCGGCGGATTCGCGCGGTATTCGGTCGACGCCGCGTGGCTGGTGCCGCATTTCGAGAAGATGCTCTACGACAACGCGCAGCTGCTGCGCGCCTATGCGCACCTGGCCCGGCGCAGCACATCGGTGCTTCCCGAGTCGTTGTCGCACCGGGTCACCCGGGAGGTCGTGCGGTTCCTGCTCGATGACCTGGGGACCGCCGAGGGCGGCTTCGCCTCGGCGCTGGACGCCGACACCCACTTGGAGCCTGGCAAACCCGGCGTCGAAGGCGCGACGTACGTGTGGACGCCCGCCGAATTGGCCGGTGCGCTCGGTCCGATCGAGGGGGCATGGGCGGCCGAATTCTTCGGCGTCTCCACCGCGGGGAACTTCGAACAGGGCACCTCGGTGCTGACCAGGTACACCGAGCCCGCCACGGCGGAGGACGCCGCGCGTTTGGACCGTGTCCGCGCGGCGTTGATCGCCGCGCGCGACCGCCGCCCCCAGCCGGAGCGGGACGACAAAGTGGTGACCGCCTGGAACGGCATGGCGATCACCGCGCTCGCCGAGGCCGCGGCGGCGCTGGACGAGCCGGAGTGGACCGCCGCCGCCGTCCGGTGCGCGCGATTCCTGCTGACCGAGCACGTGGTGGACGGGCGGCTGCGGCGCGCCTCGCTCGGCGGCGTCGCCGGTGCCGCGCCCGGGATCCTGGAGGACCACGCCTGGCTGGTCACCGGGCTGCTCGCGCTGCACCAAGCCACCGGCGAACTGGGCTGGCTGGCGGACGCGCAACGCTTGCTGGACCTCACGATCGAGCATTTCGCCGACCCGGACCAGCCGGGCGGCTGGTTCGACACCGCCGACGACGCCGAAACCCTCGTCGCCCGTCCCCGCGACCCGATCGACGGCGCCACGCCCGCGGGCGCCTCCGCCCTGGCCGAAGCGCTGCTCACCGCCGCGGCCGCGAGCGACCCCGCACGGGCCGTCCGCTACCGCGAACTCGCCGACCGCACCCTCGAGCGCGGCGCGATCGTGCTCGCGCGTGCGCCCCGTTCGGCGGGGCAGTGGCTCGCTGTCGCCGAGGCGGCACTCCGGGGTCCGCTGCAGGTCGCCATCGCCACCACCGAGCCGGCCGCCCACCCGACCGAATTGCTCGCCGCGGCTCGGTCGGCCGCTCCGGGTGGTTCGGTCGTCCTCGCCGCCGCCCCGGACGCCGTCCCCCTTCTGGCCGACCGGCCTTTGGTTCGCGACGCAGCCGCCGCCTACGTCTGCCGCGGCTCCGTCTGCGACCTTCCGGTCTCCACTCCGGACGAGCTCCGGGCGGCACTGCAACGGAACTAGCGGACACGGGCGATCCGCCGCCACGGCCATGGCGTATTGCGCGCCGATACCCGAGTACTTCCTGCCGGACGGCGGCACACTGACTTTCGATCTCGCGGCAGGGGCCTAGCGCCGAGGCGGGGCGTCGACTTCGGCATCCGGCGTCCGGGTGCCATCGGCCGGGGGTTCGGCGGTGTGGATTTCGATGACCGGGTTGGTGTCCGCCGGCAGATCGGGCTGATCGGTGTCGGTGGACTCGGGCTGGGCGCCGGAGGTGTCGATGTCGGTCCAGCAGACCGTCGGTTCCTTCATGCCGCGCAGCACAATGGTGTCGTAACACGTCCATTTGGCGCGTTCGTGCTCCGCACCCGCCTCGATCACGGCTTGGCTCACCAGGATTCGCCGCGGTACCTCCTTGGCCGCCGTGGTGAGCCGGGCGGCCTCGTTGACGGCGTCGCCGATCACCGTGAACTCGAGCCGGGTGTCGGATCCGACGTCGCCTGCGAAGACCGGTCCGCGTGCGACGCCGATCCCGATGTCGAGCTCTCCGGTGGCGATCACCTCGTCCCGAATGCGCCGCGCCGCCCGCAGGGCCGGGGTGGCGTTGTCGCCCAACGCGATCGGCGCTCCGAAGACGCACAGTGCGGCGTCGCCCTCGAACTTGTTGACCAGGCCGTTGTTCTCCTCGGTCGCCGCGACGACGATCGCGAGCAATCGGTTGAGCTTGGCCACGAACTCCTGCGGCGGCAGCCCGGTGGACAGTTCCACCGACCCGGTCACGTCGACGAACAGCGCCGACACCTCGCGCACGTCGCCGGTGAGATCCGCGCCGCGGGCGAGCGCGCGCTCGGCCACCTCGGTGCCGACATGCCTGCCGAACACTTCGCGCATCCGCTCCCGTTCGCGCAGATTCGCCGCCAGCTCGTTGACCGAATGCTCCAACCTGCCGATCTCGCTGGTACTGCCGATCGGCACCCGGGCGCCGAGGTCGCCTTGCGCGATCCGGTCCAGCGCGCGGCGCAGGGTGCGCATCGGCGCGGCGACCGCGCGGGCGAGGAACGCCGTGGCCAGGGCGCCGACGCCGAGACCGACCGCGGACAGGTAGATGGCGGTGCGGACCCGGTCCGGCGCGGCCGCCGCCGGGTCGGCCAGCACGACGATCAGCATGAGCAGCGGAAGCGCCGCCGCGACCGCCCAGGTCAGCACGACCCGGACCAGCACCGAGGCACTCCAGTGCATGGTCCACCCGAGCACCCCGGCGACCACCGGAATGGTCGGCCGGATCAGCCGGTCCACGATCAGGAAGGTGACCGCCGCGGACTCGAAAGCGCCGATCGTGAACAGCGACGCCGTCACGCCGGGGTCGTTGTCCGGGCTCAGCCGCGCGAAGATCACGGTCGCCACGATCACGCCGGGAATCCACAGCGCCAGCGCGCGCATGCTGATCGCGACGGGCAGGTGCAGCAGGCGTCGCGCCTCCACCTCGGTCGGCTTGCGCGCGGCGTCGAGCCAGCCGAAATACAGCTTCCGGTCGCGCACCGCCAGCACGATGCCCGCCAGGAACCCGACCGCCGGATAGATGCCGACGAAGGCCAGCGCCCGCGGCCAATCCGGGCCCAGCCTGCCCAGGAATCCGTTGAGCCACAGCTGGGTGACGATCACCGCGAGACCGCTGAGGTTCGCCGTGGTGACCAAGACGGCCAACCCACCTCGCGCTTTGAGCGCCCAGACGACGAACTTCGAGATCATCGCAGTCGCGATCCCGATGGCCGGCGCTGATCGGTGGCCGCCGGCTCCGATGCGGTCGGCTGTGCCGGGATTCCAACGCCCGCTCGAGCGAGCTCGCGGCTTCCGGAGAGGATGGCGGCAGCGACTCCGGTGGCCGCTCTGGTCCGGGTGTCCGTTCGCGCCGATTCGGGCCTGGAAGGCATGATTCCGAGCGGTCTCTCGCGGCCGCGCGCACGTCCGGGGTGCGGCACGGCGATGCCGCGCGCGGCGGCGAGGAGGAACACGAACGAGCAGCATAGAGCCATGACGAGCGGTACAGGCGGTTTCCCGGTCGGCTCGCCGGGCAGGCGCGGCGACCGGCCGTCCCGGAGCGCCGTGTGGCACTCGCCATCCGGCCGCGTGGAGTAGGCGATGGGATGGACGGGCGGGTACGGCTCGCGGCCAAGGTCGCGTTCACCGGCATCGATCTGCTCCGGTCGTGGCACATCCAGCCGCCGGCGGGCCGTGGACCGTGCTCGGGAGGTCGTGCCGCGTACCGCCGAGGAGACGAGTCCAGCGAGCACCGCCCGGCAGCACTCGGGCCCGCGCGCGCATCGGCGCGCTCGGCCCCGCATCGCCGCGCGGCCCTCGGACGCACGCTGTTGCATCGCCTGCCCCGCCCCTCTCGTCCGACCTCCCTGTCGACTCTATGCGCTAGCGCAAGACGACGAGCCAGACCGCCGCGTAGTGGGTCAATGCCGCGAGCACCGTGGCCGCGTGGAAGAACTCGTGGTGACCGAAGACCGTCGGCCACGGATTCGGCCACTTGGTGGCATAGAGGATCGCGCCGCCGCTGTAGAAGAGGCCGCCGATCAGCAGCAGGATCAACGGTGCGATGCCGATCTGGCCGTTGAGCTGTCCGGCCACCGGAACGATCGCCCAGCCCAGCAGCAGATACAGCGGAACACCGACCCAGCGGGGAGCGCCGGGCCACAGCAGCTTGAGCGCCACTCCGGCCAGCGCGCCCGCCCAGACCACCACCAGCAGCGTCTGCCCGGTGCGTCCGGGCAGGCCGAGCAGGGCGAAGGGGGTATAGCTGCCCGCGATGAACAGGAAGATCATCGAGTGGTCGGCTCGTTTCATCCGGGTGCGGGCGCGCGCGGTGGGCCAGGTCACCCGGTGGTAGACGGCGCTGACGCCGAACAGTCCGCACACGGTGATCCCGTAGACCAGCGTCGACCATCCCGCGGTCGCCGAGACCGTGGCGGCGGTGGCGATCAGCACGACGGCCGCGATCGCCGCGACGCCGACGGCCCAGGTGTGGATCCAGCCCCGCATGCGCGGCTTGACCAGCGCCTCCGCGAGCGCTTCGCCCGCCGAGCGGGGGACCGGTGCAACCGCTCCCGTGTCGGCGGTGCCGACCGATTCGGACACGAGTACCTCCTCGAAGGGCAGCCGAACGATCACCGTGCGCCCCGGAAACGGCGGGTCGGGACCGAGCGACTGAACCCGTCAGTAACCTACGCAGCCGTAACTTGCGTGCTCTCGGCTACTGTACCGGCGTATCGCGGTCGATGCCGAGATCGTGTCCCCGAGGCGTAGGGTTGCCCGCGTGGAACTTCCGAGTCAGGTGCGGGGTCTGCCGTATCGCATCTACGAGGCCCGGCTGTCCAGGCAGCTGGCGGGCAAGCAGCATCCCCGGCACGTCGCGGTGATGTGTGACGGCAATCGCCGGTGGGCGCGGGAGAACGGTTTCACCGATGTCAGTCACGGCCACCGGGTGGGCGCGCTGAAGATCGCCGAGCTGGTCGGCTGGTGCGAGGCCGAGGGCATCGAGATGGTGACCGTCTACCTGCTGTCCACCGAGAACCTCCAGCGCGATCCGGACGAGCTGGAGACGCTGTTCGAGGTGATCACCGACGTGGTAGAGGAGTTGTCGGCGCCGGAGCAGAACTGGAGCGTGCGCATCGTCGGCTCGCTCGACGGCTTTCCCGAGCTGATCGCCAAACGGCTGCGCACCGCGGCCGAACGCACCGACGGCCGCAACGGGGTGCACGTCAACGTCGCGGTCGGCTACGGCGGCAGGCAGGAGATCACCGACGCGGTGCGCTCGCTGGTCCGCCAGGAGATCGCCGCGGGCGAGACCGGCGAGGATCTGGTCCAGTCGATCACCGTGAACGCGATCGGCCAGCACCTCTACACCTCCGGTCAGCCGGACCCCGACCTGGTCATCCGCACCTCCGGCGAGCAGCGGCTGTCCGGGTTCCTGCTCTGGCAGAGCGCATACTCGGAGATATGGTTCACCGAGGCGTACTGGCCGGAGTTCCGCCGGGTGGATTTTCTGCGTGCGTTGCGCGACTTCGCCGCACGTCACCGCCGTTTCGGCGTCTGATTCGATCTTGGTCTGCGGAATCCGGCATTCCCGGTGCCGGTCTCGCGTACCATGCGGTCACCTGAGTTCGTTCGACCACCAGTCCGCCGAAGCCCTACCGCGCGAACCGGATGAGTCGATCAGCTACGCGGAGTTCGGTAGGCGTTTCCTCGACTACGCCGCACATCGCCGCGGTTGCGATATCGACGTCGCCCACCGGCCGGACGAGGCGTGGAAATTGTAAGGGGAATCACAATTTCCGCAGTCGCAGCCGATTGATGCTGTGGTCGGCGTCCTTGCGCAGCACCAGGGTCGCGCGCGGACGGGTCGGCAGAATGTTCTCCACCAGATTCGGCCGGTTGGTGTTGTTCCAGATCTCTTGTGCGGCGGCGGTCGCCTGCTCGTCGGTGAATCCGGAGTAGTGGTGGAAATGCGCGTTCGGGTCGGCGAAAGCGGTCTTGCGCAAGGTGAGAAACCGTTGCACATACCACTTCTCGATGTCCTCGATGCGAGCGTCGACGTAGATCGAGAAGTCGAACAGATCCGAGACCATCAGGCGCGGGCCGGTCTGCAGGACGTTCAAACCTTCCACGATCAGAATGTCGGGCTGGCGTACGCAGTGCAGCTTGCTCGGCACGATGTCGTAGGAGATGTGCGAATACACCGGGGCGCAGACCTCGGCCGCGCCGGATTTCACCTCGGTGACGAATCGCAGCAGCTTGCGGCGGTCGTAACTCTCCGGAAACCCCTTGCGGTGCATGATGCCGCGCCGGGTGAGTTCCGCGGTGGGATAGAGGAATCCGTCGGTGGTGACCAGGTCGACCCGCGGGTGGTGATCCCAGCGGGCCAGCAGCGCTTGCAGCACGCGGGCGGTGGTGGACTTGCCCACCGCGACGCTGCCCGCCACCCCGATCACGAACGGTACCTGCTGGTCGGGATGAGTTTCGCCGAGAAAGGTCGCGGTCGCGGCGAACAGCCGCTGACGCGCGGCCACTTGCAGATGGATGAGACGAGCGAGCGGAAGATAGACCTCCGCGACTTCCTCGAGATCGATCTGTTCCCCGAGACCGCGCAAGCCGATGAGTTCTTCCTCGGTGAGCACCAGAGGAGTCGATTTACGCAGGGTCCGCCACTGTTTCCGGTCGAATTCCACGTATGGACTCGGCTCGCTCATTCGTGCCACTTACCCGACACTCCGTTTCGGCAAACACGCACAGTCAGGGTGCGGATCCGGTGAGATTCGGTCTAGCTGTCGCCGCATAGCCGAATTCTGCTCCGCGTCACACGAGTGGGATGAGCGGGGTACCACTACCCGTTGGTAACCCGCTCGATGAGCCAGGTGCGAGCCGCTAATGTCGGCTGGCATGGAAGCGCATCCGCTCGTGACCGAATACCTGCGGCTCGGCCTCGCCTTCGACCGGCTGGAGGAAGGCTTCGTCGACGCCTACACCGGCGACCCCGCGCTGCGCCGCGAGGTGCAGAACGCGCCCGCGCCGCAGCCGCGCGAGCTGGCTCGTCGCGCCGCCGAGTTGCGCGCCGCGGTGCCGGAGGCCGGGTTGGCGCCGGAGCGCGCCGAGTTCCTCGATGTGCACCTGCGCGCGCTGGAGTGTTCCGGACGGAAGTTCGCCGGCGACGACATCGGGTTCGTCGAGGAGGTCCGCGCCTACTTCGACGTCGACATCGCGCCCGGCGACGTGGACGACTACCGCGACGCGCACCGGCAGATGGACGAGGTGCTCGCCGGAGACGGTCCGCTGGCCGAACGGGTGGCCGCGCATCGCAAGGCCGACGAGATCCCGCCGGAGCGCCTGGCGGTGTGCGTCGAGGCGTTCTCCAGCGCGCTGCGCGAACTGGTCCGCGCCCGGTATCCGCTGCCGGACCACGAGCACGTGACCTACGAGGTGGTCGGCGACAAGCCGTGGTCCGGGTTCAACTACTACCTGGGCAACTACCACTCCCGAGTGGCGATCAATTCCGACCTGAAGCAGCACATGGCGCATCTGCCACAGCTGATCGCGCACGAGTCCTACCCGGGGCACCACACGGAGCACTGCCGCAAGGAGGCCGGGCTGGTCGCCGCCGGGCAGGCCGAGCAGACGCTGTTCCTGGTGAACACGCCGCAGTGCCTGATGGCCGAGGGGCTCGCCGATCTGGCGCTGCGTTCGATCGTCGGGCCCGGTTGGGGCAAGTGGGCGCAGGAGATCTACGCGGATCTGGGCCTGCGCTTCGACGGCGAACGAGCCGAACGTCTTTCGACCGCCTCGGCCAAGCTGCTGAACGTGCGCCAGGACGCCGCGCTGCTGCTGCACGACCGCGGGCGGTCGGCCGACGAGGTGGCGGAGTTCTTGCAGACCTGGAGCCTGACGACGCCGGAGCGGGCGCGCCAGTCGCTGCGATTCCTGTCCTCGCCGCTGTGGCGCGCCTACATCTCCACCTACGTCGAGGGATACCGGCTGCTGGGCGGCTGGCTCGATCGCGCGGTCGACGCCGAGGACCGCGCCGATCGTTTCCGCAGACTGCTCGACGAGCCGCTGACACCGGGCGCGGTGCGCGCCGCGGCGTGAGGGCTACTGGATCACCGCGCAGCCCTGTCCGCCCGCCGAGATGCTGCACAGCAGCAGCGAGAGGGTGCGCAGCAGCGCCTCGACCGGAGAGGCGGGCACCGAGACCAAGCCGACCATGTTCGTTCCTTCGTCAGGTGTTCGTGGACTGTCACCGAGGAAACCGGTCGCCCACCAGCGCTCGTTACCGCTTGTGGAGCCCCATGAATCGGTGGCCCGGTCAGACGCTTCGCCTCGGCGCGCACGGCCGCCGCGTCCGTCGTCGCCGGGACCACGCGGTCGCGGGTTCCCGGGGCGCGGCGGTCAGGCGCCCGCGAAGGTGATGCGCACCGAGATCGGGTCGCTCTCCAGCGCTTTCATGGTGCGCTCGGCGACCGCGGCGGCGACGCGGCCCTTGGCGAACGTGCGTGAGCGAGCCACCACGTCGTCCTGCGGAACGAACGCCGCCGTGCCGGTGCGCCAGTGGCTGCCCTGCCGGAGCCGGACGTGCGGGTCGGCGGCGATGTTGCGGGCCCACCCGGACCGATAGCCGTGCTGCGAGATCAGCCACGCGCCCGTCGCGTCGATCGACGCGGTGACCGGCACCCGCCGCGGCCGGCCCGATCTCGCGCCGATCGTCTCCAGTTCGGCGATCAGCGACGACCGGACGCCGAGCCGGTCGAGCAGGCCGACGGCCGGGTTGACCAGGTAGCGGCCGATCAGGCGTTCGCGCCGGAACTTGCGTACCGCGGCGCTCGGTGTTCGTCCCGCCATGGCAGTGCTCCTCAGGGTCGATGGTGCGGCCGGAAGATGGCGCAGGTGGTGGTGGCGTGCGCGACCAGGCGGCCCTGCTCGTCGACCACGCGTCCCTCGGCGGTCGCGGTGGTGCGTCCGACGTGGATGGTGGTGCCGGTCGCGGTGAGGCGCTGTCCGTCGGTGGGCACGGCGCGGATGTAGTTGATCTTCAGTTCCAGTGTCGTGTACCCGACCCCGGCCTCCAGCGTGGTGTGCACCGCGCAGCCCATCACCGAGTCGAGCAGGGTGGCGCAGATGCCGCCGTGCGTGGTGCCGAGCGGGTTGGCGAAGTCGGGCCTGGTGCGCAGGCTGAAGACCACCTTGCCGTGTTCGAGTTCGCCGACCTCGATGCCGAGCAGGTCGCCGATGAACGGCGGGCGATCCGTCCTGGTCATCGCGGTGCGCAGGAGTTCAAGACCGGACAGCTGAGCCAGGTCCACGGTGGCTTCGGACATTTGTCCATCCTTTCGATGAACCGATCGGTCCACATCTGACATGATTGCAACATGGACCGATCGGTTCACGCAACCCTCGGGCAAGGAGTTCGCATGACGGCAGGGCCGCGCACCAGGCTGATCGAAAGCGCCATCGAACTGGTCCGCGAGCAGGGCGTGCACGCCGCGGGGCTGGCCGCCTTGCTGGAACGCGGCAACGCCTCGCGCAACTCGCTCTACCAGCACTTCCCCGCGGGCAAGGGCGAGCTCGTCGAGACCGCCACCCGGGTCGCGGGCGCGCGGATCGGCGAGGTGATCGACAAGGTCACCGCCGCGCCGCCACGTCGCTGGTTCGACGCGCTGCTCGATTGGTGGGTCACCGCGCTCGAGCGGACCGGCTATCGCGCCGGATGCCCGGTCGTCGGGGCCGCGCTGGCCGAGGGGGAGCCCCGGGTGCAGGCCGCCGCGGGCGAGGTCTTCGCCGCCTGGCACGAGCGGCTCGGCGCGGCGCTGGTGGCCGCGGGCATGTCCGCCGAGGAGGCGCGCTCCTTCAGCAGCTTCGCGTTCAGCGCGATGGAGGGAGCCATCGTGCAGGCGCGGGCCATGAAATCCACGCGGCCGCTGGAAGACGCGCAGCGGCATCTCGCGGCGTTGCTGGCGAACTACCTGCCGGAGGACGGCGAATCCCGCTGAACGTCCGTCGCCGGGGTCGACGTAGGCGCGGAGCGTGTCGCACGTCACGAAAGGACCGTGCGACGCGCCAGCGCCCACCGGGAGGGATGAACCCCCTGCTCGAGGGCCGGGCACACGGCCCATAGACTGAGGTCGTGACGCAGACGACCGCCTCTGTCAATTCCCAGTCTCTCGGTGAGCTCGATCCGGAGCTCGCTGCCGCGATGGCAGGCGAGCTCGCCCGCGAACGCGACACGCTCGAGATGATCGCCTCGGAGAACTTCGTGCCGCGCGCGGTGCTGCAGGCGCAGGGCAGCGTGCTGACCAACAAGTACGCCGAGGGCTACCCGGGGCGGCGCTACTACGGCGGCTGCGAGCACGTCGACGTGGTGGAGACGCTGGCGCGCGACCGCGCCAAGGAGCTGTTCGGCGCCGAATTCGCCAACGTGCAGCCGCATTCCGGCGCGCAGGCCAACGCCGCGGTGCTGATGTCGCTGATGGACCCGGGCGACAAGCTGCTCGGTCTCGACCTCGCGCACGGCGGTCACCTGACCCACGGCATGCGCCTGAACTTCTCCGGCAAGCTCTACGAAGTGCACTCCTACGGGGTGAGCAAGGAAGACCACCGCGTCGACATGGACGAGG
The DNA here is from genome assembly GCF_027924405.1 of Nocardia sputorum. Taxonomy (NCBI): domain Bacteria; kingdom Bacillati; phylum Actinomycetota; class Actinomycetes; order Mycobacteriales; family Nocardiaceae; genus Nocardia; species Nocardia sputorum. The sequence continues at coordinate 810,764 of NZ_AP026978.1, forward strand.
TGCGTGACATCGCCCTGCGGGCGCGCCCGAAGGTGATCGTGGCGGGCTGGTCGGCCTACCCGCGCCACCAGGACTTCGCGGCGTTCCGCTCGATCGCCGACGAGGTCGGCGCCTACCTGTGGGTGGACATGGCCCACTTCGCCGGTCTGGTCGCCGCCGGTCTGCACCCCTCGCCGGTGCCCTACGCCGACGTGGTGTCCTCGACCGTGCACAAGACCCTCGGCGGTCCGCGCTCCGGCCTCATCCTGGCCAAGCAGGAGTACGCGAAGAAGCTGAACAGCTCGGTGTTCCCGGGCCAGCAGGGCGGCCCGCTCATGCACGCCATCGCCGCCAAGGCCGTCGCGTTCAAGATCGCCGCGAGCGAGGAGTTCCGCAACCGGCAGGAGCGCACCCTGTCCGGCGCGAAGATCCTGGCCGAGCGGCTCACCGCCGCCGACGTCAAAGACAAGGGCATCAGCGTGCTCACCGGCGGCACCGACGTGCATTTGGTGCTGGTCGACCTGCGCAACTCCGAACTCGACGGCCAGCAGGGCGAGGACTTGCTGCACGAGATCGGTATCACCGTGAACCGCAATGCCGTTCCGTTCGACCCGCGTCCCCCGATGGTCACCTCCGGCCTGCGCATCGGCACCGCCGCCCTGGCCACCCGCGGCTTCGGCGACACCGAGTTCGCCGAGGTCGCCGACATCATCGCGGGCGCGCTGGCCGGTGGCGCCGACCTGGACGCGCTGCGGGCCCGGGTGAGCAAGCTGGCCAAGGACGTCCCGCTGTACGACGGCCTGGAGGACTGGCGCCTGCTGGGCTGACGGGGGGTTTCGCGCGGCGGCTCAACGATCCATGCGCGCCTTGGCTCGCACGATCGACTCGTCCAGGTAGCGAGCGATATCGGCGCTGGTCCCGGGGCGGATCATCAGCGCTCGGTTCGCGGGGACCTCGCAGTAGCGGCCGTCGGGCGTGTCGATCCAGCGGAGGCGGCCGGTGCGCAACGGTTCGGCGTTGCGCGGGCCGAGGAGCACGACCGCGGTGCCGCGGGTGGTGCACGACTGCCGCCAGAAACGCCGGTAGCGTTCCTTGGCCTGGCTGGCCGGCGCGTTCCCGAACAAGTCGGGGCGGTCGTCGTTGAGATCGTCCAGCAGGAAACTCCTCTCGCCGACGGTCCCGGCGGGGGTGTCCGGCAGCGAGCGCACCACTTCGGTGGCGAGCTGGTCGGTTCGACAGCGCCGCAACAGCACTCGCCCGCCGTCGGGTGCGGGCGATTGCACGGCGAGCACACCGGAGCCGCCGCGCGTGCCGCAGGCGACGACGCGCAGTTCGACGCCCTCGCGCGTGTTGTCGTAGCCGAACAGTTCCACGCGCCAGTCGGGACCGGCCAGCGTGGTGATCGCGCCGCGCAGCGGCAGCCGCTCGTCCCGGCCCAGCTCGGCGCGGAACTGTCGTTGATACTCCTGGTACTCGTGCAAACCGGGGAACCGGCTGGTGAACCGGAATGGGAACGGCATGCGATCCTGTCCGGTCCCGAACCACGCCGCGGCGAACTGTTCGGCCGACAGCGACCACTGCGCGGTCATTTCTCGCCCAGTGCGGGCGGCACGGTCGGCTGCACCTCGCCGAGCAACTCCTTCGCGTGTTCCTCGGTGCGCAGGTATTTCGGCGACTTGTGCTCCTCGTCCTCCGCGCGCCTGCCGCGCAGGCCCGGTGGGACCATGCCCGAGTAGCCCGAGCCGACGGGCGTCGACGCGCGTCCCAGCGCGTTGGACTGCGGATTCGCCGCCGCCGGGGCGGTGGGTTGAGCGGGACGCGACGTGCCCGACCGCGCCTGGTTGTCCGCGACGCCGGGGGAGCCGGCCGCCCCGGGCGTGCCCGACCGAGACCGCGTGCCGTTCGGTCTGCCGTCGAACGACGTCGGGACAACGGCGGTGGGTGTGGCGGCGGGTGCCGTCGTAGGGACGAAGGGTGTAGCCGGAGACGTCTGCGTCCTGGTGGTGGACGCCGGCGTGGTCGCCGCGGTGTCCTGACTCTGCGAAACAGCCTGTGACGTGGTTGTTTCCGCGGCGTTTTCCGCCGTCGGCTGTGTCGGCTCGTCCGGCGTGCCTTCCCCCTCCACCTCGCCGGGCGAGGCGGTGCCTTCGGGTGCAGGCTTGTCGTCGGCGGAGGAATTGCCGGAGGCAGGGCGGCCGCTGTCCACCGGTTGCGAACCGGCGCTCGGGTTCACTTCCGTCCCGGTGCTCGTTTCGACACCCGTCGGCGTCGTGGCGGCGGGGCTGACCGGAGGCGGCAGCGTCGGGATGGCCGGGGCGGTGGCTCCGTACGGCTGGATGTACTGGGTGTTCATCTCGTCGCGAGCCTGCTCCTCCCGCGAGTTGCGCTGTTCCGGATTCGCCGCGCCGGCCGACGCGTCCACCAGGTCGGGCACCGACGATTTGAACTTCGACGCCGCGTTCGCCGCCGCCGACAGCGGCAGACTCTGCGCGCTCAGGGCCTCACCGAGTTCGCCCACCCGCCCGGCGTAGTCCCGTACGCCACGGACCGCGCTCTCGGCCGCCGCACCCTCCCAATGTTGTTCCACCGCCTTCTTGACGGCGTCCTCGAAGCGCTGCCCCGCGTTCGTGACCGCCGCCGCGATGGCCGACCATGCGGCGAACGCGCCGTCGAGCCCGGCCGGATTCATGGCGTCGGCCGCCTGCTTGATCTCGGCATGCGAGAAGCTCTGAGCATTCTCCGGATTGGTGATCGCACGGCCGTCGGTTTGTCTCATGATTCGCTTCCCCCGGGTATTCAGCTGCCCGCCGGCAGCAGCGGTGCGACTGCTCGGGCGATATCGGTGGCGTTGTCACACGGCGACAGTTTTCGTGGATGCTTGCCGCTCGGATCATCGACGAGGACGTACAGGGAGCCATCGTGCATCTCGATGTTGACCGTGCAGCCGCCTGGAACGTCCGGGCGAGCTTCGTACTTCAACCCGTTACGGCTGCCGATGGGGACACCTGTGGCCGCGGGAAACCTGTCCTTGACCTGGTCAAGCGTCCCGTTGGTCGTCTGGACCGTGAAACTGTATCCGGCTCGTGCAACGTACCGGCAGCCTTTCCAGCTGATCCCGTCGGTGCTGTTCTGCTTCGGTGCGGGGGGCAGCGCGTCCCATTGGTGCTCGGCCAAGAACTGTGCGGTCAAGGCGGTGCAGGGATCGAACGAGGTCTGCCGACCTGCCTCGACGCTGGTGCTTGCTCCGGTGCGCGAGGTATCCGGCGCTCTGCTCGACGTCGTCGGCTCCGATGACGTGGTCTCCCCACCGCAACCGGTGAACAATACGGCCAGTATCGAGGCTGTGGTCACGAAAAGCGTTTCCTGCCATCGACTTCTGTTTATGCAGCCGGTCATACGCGGAGCTCCCGCATCTTGGCCGCGAACTCGGCGTCGGTGCGCTGATAGGTGTCGCTGATCGCCTTGAACATGGCGCGGATCTCTTCCGCGACTGCGATGTACTCGTTGAGAGTGTCGTAGGCATTGTTCGGACCGCCGAACGCCTTCTCCCGGAACAGCCGGACGAGTTCCACCGCCGACGAGAGGCGCGGTATGTCCTCGCCCAAACCCCACTGCGCTTTCTCGCCGAGCTCACGAGCATCCGCACGGGCGCCGGTGAGCTGGTCGATCAGCTCCCCGCACGCCTGGTCGATCTCCACGAACCCTTGCGGGTCCATCCGCACCCGCAAGGCCCCGGTTTTCGCAGCCTCGATGTACCCGGGAAACGGGCTGTCCGCCATCGCCGCCCCTTCCGTCAGTGCCGTCTGACCTTATAGACGCGCCCCGTCTCGCTCCGGTTCCATCGAAACACAACGGGTTCCACGGGGAATCTCGTCGCGCCGGTCGTCTTCGCCGGTGTGACGGTCCAGAGCTGGGATGATGTGCCGAGTCCCGGCGGTCAGTGGGCTGTCAAGGCGGCTGACGAACGGTCAGCGCGGATCCGTCGCGCCGACCAGCGCGGGGTAGTCCTGCAAATCGATGTCGTTGGCCGCGCTGTCGCCGTATTTCGTCATCAGCGCGAACATCCGGGATTCGAGGAACCAGTTGCGCATCCTGATGCCGCGCGCGGTCTTCGGCGCCAGGAAGCGGCCGGCGTTGCTGTTGCCCGCGATCTTCGAGTAGCGCTTCATCATCGCGTCGTAGCGGGCGAAGGCGACGGTGTGATCCCCGTCGGCCGAGGCCAGTTCGCCCGCGATGACGTACGCGCCGACCACGGCGAGCCCGGTGCCGAAGCCACCCAGCGTGTTCCCGTACCCGGAGTCACCCACCAGCGCGACTCGTCCCTTGGTGTAACCGTCCGGCATCGTGACCTGACTGATCGAGTCCAGGTAGAAATCATCGAATTCGCCGAGTTCGGCGAGCATTCGCGGCACCTCCCACCCGACGCCGGCAAAGGTCTCGGCGACGATGCGCCGCTGTGCCGGGCTGTCGTCGCGGGCGTAGTCCAGCTCGGGGGCGGCGAACATGTACATCTGCTGCGCCTTCGGGCCGCCGCTGATCGCGAGTCGTCCCGGCGCGTTGTGACCGTGCGCGACCACCCGTTCGCGCGGCCCGGCGGTCGAGCCGTTCCACGGGCTGGCGCCCGCGACGGCGTAGTAGTAACCCAGATGTTTCACGAAGTCACGCTCGGGACCGAAGGCCAGCCTGCGGACCCGGGAGTGGATGCCGTCGGCGCCGAAGACGAGATCGAAGGTGCGGGCGGGCGCGTGCTCGAACTCGACGTGCACGCCGGCAGCGGTGTCCGTGAGCGCGGTGATCGAATCGCCGAACAGGTATTCGCAGTGGTCGGCGGTGCGCCGGTAGATGATCTCGGACAAGTCGCCGCGCAGGATCTCGACGTCGCCACCGGTGAATTCCCCCGACATCACCGCCAGTCGTGCGCCCCGCTCGTCCACGAAGACGGTGTCGGTGGTGCCGGTCCTGTGCTGCTCGATGTCATCGAGGATGTTCATCCGCTCCAGCACGGTGCGGTGGGTGCGGCCCTTGAAGTCGACCGCCTGACCGCCGGCGCGCAGTGCCGGAGCGCGCTCCACGACGGTGACCGCGAATCCGTAACGGTGCAGCCAGTAAGCCAGCGCGGGACCGGCGATGCTCGCGCCGGAGATGAGAACGGTGGTGTTGCGCACGGAAATCTCCTCGACATTGATCTGCGTCCGAAGGAAACTGTATCCATCGGACGCAGATCAGCGTATGGTAGACACAGTTTCACGTCAAGACGTTCTCCGGAAGGATGCGGGCATGCCGACACCGACCGCACTCGAGTTGCTCTGGGGCACCGGTCAGCGCCCGAAACGGGGTCCGAAACCAGCGCTGTCACTCGAGCGGATCGTGGGTGAGGCCATCGCCCTCGCCGACGCCGAAGGGCTGGCGCACCTGTCCATGCAGCGGGTGGCCGAGCGGCTGGGTTTCACGAAGATGTCGCTGTACCGCTACGTGCCGGGCAAGGCCGAGCTCGTCGCGCTGATGCTGGACACGGCGCTGGGCGCGCCGCCGGAACTGCGCGCCGGTCGGGAGCGCTCGGAGGACGGCTGGCGCGAGCTGCTGGGCGTGTGGTGCGAGACGATCTACGAACGCTTCTGCGCCCATCCCTGGTCGCTGGAGGTGTCGGTGGGCAGGCGGCCGGTCGGCCCGAACGAACTGGCCTGGATGGAAGCCGCGCTCGGCGCGCTGGCCGGGACCGGGCTCACCACCGCCGAACGCCTGGACACCATCGTCCTGCTGACCGGCCACGCCCGTAGCCTGGCGCAGCAGGTGCGGATGGTGGCCGCCGACGAGTTCGAGCGACAGGTCGCGGGGCAGTTCGCCGAAATGGTGGCCGCCGCGGCCGATCGATACCCGGCTTCGGCGGCGGCCTTCGCGGAGGAAGGCGCGGTCGAGGGAGGGGTGGGTGCGCTGGAATTCGGTATCGAGCGCATTCTCGACGGACTGGCCGTGCTCATCGCGCGCCGCGGGTGACCGGCTCGGCCTACGCTCGGACCATGACCGACGAACCCGACCTGAAACAGGATTCGATCACCACCGTGCGGGAGTTCTTCGCCGCGCTCGGGATGGGCGCCTCCGAGGAGGCGATCGACCTGCTGCACCCGGACATCGTCTGGAAGAACACTTCGCTGCCCGATGTTCGCGGCATCCGGCGGGTCGGCGGCGTGCTGCGCGGGCTGCGTCGTGACTGGCTCGGCTTCGGAGTGGATCTGCACCATATCGCCGCCGACGGCGACGTCGTGCTGACCGATCGCACCGACTACCTGCGCTTCGGGCCGGTGCGCGTCGGGTTCTGGGTGACGGGCACGTTCGAGCTGCGCGACGGCCGAATCATCCTGTGGCACGACCATTTCAGCTGGGAGAACTTCTTGCGCGGCACGGCCGCCGGCCTGTGGCGCGCGGCGCTGACCCGGCGCTGACCCTCAGGAGTGCTTGGCCAGGTAGTCCAGATAGACCGGCCGCAACACCTCGGCGACCGCGCCGTCGCCCGCGTGCACGTAGTCGTCGAGCATGGGCAGCACGTACTTGATGTCCGCCTCGCTTTCGCCGACATTGCCCGCGGCGGCCTCCGCGGCCGGGATCGACGTGAGCAGCCGCCACAGGAACTTCACGTCACCGCGTCGCACGGCCAGCCTCATCGCCCGGTCGTGCAGTTCCTTCGACGACAGCTTCTCCAAATCCTCGTTACCGGACATACCAGCGACTCTATCCGCCGAATCGGCCGACAGCGACGGCGTGGCGAATCCCGTGGCCGCGCGCACGCCGTGCTGCGATGACTGCCATGACCCAGCAACCGCAGTCCGGCTTCCGCGTCAAGCGCGTCTACGACGAACCAGACCCCGACGACGGCACCCGGGTGCTCGTCGACCGGCTCTGGCCGCGGGGCATCACCAAAGCGCAAGCGCGGGTCGATCGCTGGCCCAAAGCGCTCACTCCGTCCACCGAGTTGCGGCGCTGGTTCCACGCCGACCGGGACGCGCGGGGCCCGGAATTCGCCCGGCGCTACCGCGCCGAACTGGCTGTTCCGGAGGTTCAACAAGATTTGCGGGATTTGCGCGCTCTGGCCGCCGAAGGTCCGGTCACATTGCTCACGGCCGTACAGGATCCGGCACACAGCCATGTTCCGGTGTTGCTCGAGCTGCTCCGCTGAGCGTTCGTGACGTGCGGGTTTACCACAAATTCACGGACACGCCTCGCCGTCCCCGAGCGCGGAACCGGGAACCGGAGGTAGCGTCGGGTGTGCGGGCCGCGGCGGTGTGGCTCGTACGGGAGGTCCTGACCGTGACTGAGCTACTCAGTACGAGGGGGCCGGCACCCGGCCCTCGTGGCGCCTGACGGCAACGTCGGGTCCATCAGGACGGACCGGTCCAGCGAGATCGTTCGTGCGACTGCCGCGCGAACACAGAGGAGCCCACCGTGACTGCTGCACGCTCCGTTTCCGCTCCCTCGGCGAACTCCAGCTCCGCGAAAGGCGGAGCCGCCGCGAAGGGGGCCCGCCCCTCGCAATCAGCCGGCAAAACCTTCGTCATCGACACGTCCGTCCTGCTGTCGGATCCCTGGTCCTTCACGCGGTTCGGCGAACACGACGTGGTGTTACCCCTGGTGGTCATCAGTGAACTCGAAGCCAAACGGCACCATCACGAGCTGGGCTGGTTCGCGCGCGAAGCCCTGCGTAACCTGGACGATCTGCGCCTGCAGTACGGCAGGCTGGATCAGCAGGTGCCGATCGGCACCGAGGGCGGAACGTTGCAGGTGGAATTGAACCACACCGATCCCGCGGTCCTTCCGGTCGGCTTCCGCACCGACACCAACGACTCCCGGATCCTGGCCTGTGCGCTCAACCTCGCGGCCGAGGGCCGCGAAGTGGTGTTGGTGTCCAAGGACATTCCGCTGCGGGTCAAGGCGAGCGCGGTGGGCTTGCACGCCGACGAGTACCACGCCCAGGACGTGGTCACCTCGGGCTGGTCCGGCATGGTGGAACTCGATGTCAGCACGGCGCGCATCGATCAGCTCTACGCCGAGTCGGTGATCGATCTCGACGAAGCACGAGAGCTGCCCTGCCACACCGGCATTCGGCTGCTCGGCGTCAGTTCGAGCGCGCTGGGCCGGGTTACCCCGGACAAGCGGGTGCAACTGGTGCGCGAGCGCGAGGCGTTCGGGCTGCACGGCCGTTCCGCCGAGCAGCGCATCGCGCTCGACCTGCTGCTGGACGAGAGCGTCGGCATCGTCTCGCTGGGTGGCCGGGCGGGTACCGGCAAGTCGGCGCTCGCGTTGACCGCGGGCCTGGAGGCGGTGCTGGAACGGCGGACGCAGCGCAAGGTGGTGGTCTTCCGCCCGCTCTACGCGGTGGGCGGCCAGGAGCTGGGCTACCTGCCCGGCACCGAGAGCGAGAAGATGGGCCCGTGGGCCCAGGCGGTCTTCGACACGCTCGACGGGCTGGCCAGCCGCGAGGTGATGGAGGAGGTGCTCAGCCGCGACATGCTCGAGGTGCTGCCGCTGACCCACATTCGCGGGCGGTCGCTGCACGACTCCTTCGTGATCGTGGACGAAGCCCAGTCGTTGGAGCGGAATGTGCTGCTCACGGTGCTCAGCCGGCTGGGAACCGGCTCGCGGGTGGTGCTCACCCACGACGTGGCTCAGCGCGACAATCTGCGCGTCGGCAGGCACGACGGTGTCGCGGCGGTGGTCGAGAAGCTCAAAGGCCACCCGCTTTTCGCGCACATCACGCTGACCCGTAGCGAGCGCTCGCCGATCGCGGCGCTGGTCACCGAGATGCTGGAGGAGTACGGCCCCAACGCCTGATCCCGCGGTGCTGTTCAACGCTGTGTTTCACGGCATGTCCGGTGGGTATCATCCGCCGCGATAGCTGTTCGGTATGACCCGGTGACCGCCCGTCGGTCACCGGGTCATCGCCTGACAATCGGCCGAGGCTACTCGTGGCGCCGTCACGGAGTCCGCGGTGTGCCGGTAGCCCACAGCGAGAGGATGGACATGCACCACTTCGCTCGACGAACGGCTGGATTCACCGCGGTGCTCGTCGCGGCAGGGCTGGTCTCGGCCGGCTGCGGCGGCGATGACAACGCCGGCGACAGCGCCAAAACCGGGATGGCCAGCATGACCGGCATGGTCACCTCGATGATCAGCCCCGGCACCGCCACCGGCAGCCCCACGCGCACCGGGGAAGAGCCGACAGGCACCACGGGCGCCACGGCCACCACGGGGGCGAGCGCGGAGGGCACCAAGATCGCCACGCCGGGCGGCGAGATCAGCGTCGACGGCGACATCTACGAGAAGTACGTGCAGCTCGGTGGCCCGACCGGCACGCTCGGCCTCCCGTTGGAAGCCGAGGAGAAGGGCCCCGACGACGGGGAATATCAGGACTTCGCGGGCGGCACGATCTACGAGGCCAAGGACGGCGACCCGCACGTCGTCTGGGGCGAGATCCGCAAGGCATGGGAAGACAACGGCGGCGCGCAGGGACAGCTCGGCTACCCGATCAGCGACGAGAAGGACATCCCCGGCGGCAAGCAGAGCGACTTCACCGGCGGCACCATCACCTGGGTGAACGGTACTATCACGGTCACGCCGAAGTAGGAGCCAGATATTCGGCGTCCGGGGTCGCGGTGTGGTCCCGGTTGCCTGTGAATCCCATCCATCCGCTCCCGCTCCGCGGGCCAAGCCGCTAGGTTATCTCGGTGCAAACTCTCCTGACCGACCGCGAACTGCTCGAATCGCTCGCGGTGGACGTAGAACTGCTGCTGCGTAAGCACGTCGATGTCGCCGACGGGTGGCAGCCCCACGACTTCGTGCCGTGGGACGACGGACGCAACTTCGCCTTCCTCGGCGGTGACGACTGGACGCCGGAGCAGTCCGAGCTCAGCGACACCGCCAAACTGGCGTTGACCGTCTCGGTGCTGATCGCCGACAACCTGCCCTCGTATCACCGCGAGATCGGCAAATACCTGCGCACCGGCGCGTGGTGGCGCTGGGTGGGCCGCTGGACGGCCGAGGAGAACCGCCACGAGATCACCATCCGCAACTACCTCATGGTCACCAGGGCCGTCGACCCGGTGGAGTTGGAGCGGTTGCGCATGGAGCACATGACCAAGGGCTTCCGTCGCCCGGCGATGCACCTGCTCGACGTACTGGCCAACTGCGCGTTCGAGGAGGCCGCCAGCGCCGTTCGGCATCGCAACACCGCCGCGCTCGGTGAGAATCCCCTGGTCACCGCCATCGCTGAGCGGATCGCGCTGGATGACGAACTGCAGTCGGTGTTCTTCGCCGACCTGATCGCCGCCGCGCTCGATCTGGCGCCCGACCAGGCCGTGCGGGCCATCGCCGACCGGGTCGCCGGCTTCGAGGTCCCCACGGTGACGCTCTCGGACGGCCGCAGCAGCGACGCGGTGCTCGCCGAGGCGGGCATCTACGACCGCGCCAAGGAGGGGGAGCTGGTCTTCGCCCCCTTGCTGCGGCGGTGGAACATCTTCAGTCGGACCGATTTCGGTCCGGACGGGGAGCTGGCGCGCGAGGAGCTCGCGCACTTGCGCGACTGACCTGCCGTCCTCGGGTCCGTCGCGACGGACGCGTCTCGCGAACGCCACCTCGGTAGCCGCACGGTTACCCAGGTGGCGTTCGTTTCGGCACGGCTTGCCGGTGGCCGATGACGCTGTGGTGACGGTCGGGCGTGTGGCGGACGAGGGCGGTCTCGTCAGTCCTGGTCCGCCACCTTCGCCATGGCCAGGACGTCGAGGCGGCGGTCGAGTTCCTCCTCGGTCAGCTTCTCGCCCAGCAGACCGCGGTCGATGACGGTCTGCCGGATGGTCTTCTTCTCCTTCAGCGCTTCCTTCGCCACCGCGGCCGCCTCCTCGTAGCCGATCGCCGAGTTCAGCGGCGTCACGATCGACGGCGAGGACTCGGCGAGCGTGCGCAAATGCTCGACATTGGCGACCAGGCCGCGCACGCACTTGTCGGCGAACAGGCGGGAGACGTTGGCCAGCAGGCGAATCGACTCCAGCAAGTTGCGCGCCATCACCGGGATGTACACGTTCAGTTCGAAGGCGCCGTTCGCGCCCGCGAAGGCGACCGCGGCGTCGTTGCCGATCACCTGCGCGCCGACCTGGGTCACCGCCTCGGGGAGCACCGGGTTCACCTTGCCGGGCATGATCGAGCTGCCCGGCTGCAGATCCGGCAGCTGGATCTCGGCCAGGCCGGTGAGCGGACCCGAGCCCATCCAGCGGATGTCGTTGGCGATCTTGGTCAGGCTCACCGCGATGGTGCGCAGCGCGCCGGACGCCTCGACCAGGCCGTCGCGCGCGGCCTGTGCCTCGAAGTGATCCTCGGCCTCGCGCAGCGCGTCGATGTCGGTGGCCCGCACGAGCTCCGCGACGACCTTCGCGCCGAAGCCCTCCGGTGCGTTCAGGCCGGTGCCGACCGCCGTTCCGCCGATCGGCAGTTCGCCCAGCCGCGGCAGCGTCGCCATGATGCGGTCGATACCGGCGGCGACCTGACGGGTGTAGCCGCCGAATTCCTGGCCCAGCGTCACCGGGACCGCGTCCATCAGGTGGGTGCGGCCGGACTTCACCACGGTCCGCCATTCCACCGACTTGTCCAGCAGCGCCAGCCGCAGATGCTCCAGCGCGGGAACGAGATCGGTGATGACCGCTTCGGTGGCGGCGAGATGCGTTGCGGTGGGGAAGGTGTCGTTGGACGACTGGGACATGTTCACGTCGTCGTTCGGGTGCACGGTGACGCCGTTGGCCTTGGCCAGCGAGGCGATCACCTCGTTGGCGTTCATGTTCGAGCTGGTGCCGGAACCGGTTTGGAAGACGTCGATCGGGAACTGGTCGTCATGCCTGCCGTCGGCGATCTCGTTCGCCGCGGCGATGATGGCATCGGCCTTCGCGGGATCGAGCAGACCCAGGTCGCGGTTCACCGTGGCGCACGCGGCCTTCAGCAGGCCGAGCGCGCGAATCTGCGCCCGCTCCAAGCCGCGTCCGCTGATCGGGAAGTTCTCCACGGCCCGCTGGGTCTGCGCCCGCCACAAAGCGTCCACCGGAACCCGGACCTCGCCCATGGTGTCGTGCTCGATGCGGTACTGCGTCTCCTCGCTCATGATCCCGACCCTATGCCGCACCCGCCTCCCATGGGGCAGCCACGCCTGAGGTCATTCGCACACCTCGGCAGGCCCCGCCGGGGAATACGCACCGTTCGCTCGATGTCGCCGCCATACGGCCCGGAGCCGCGCCGGCCTACCAACCCCGTACGGGGTACATGCGAGAAGCAGACAACCGGTCCGCAAGAGCGGCACACGGCGAGGGGGAGCTTGAAGCGGGTGACAGTCGAGCATGAAGCGCACCGCCTCGACCCGAGTCCGCACTGGCTGAGGAAGCCGCACCTTGCGGCCGACGGTGCACAACGGCGCGCTCAGCACGCCATCGGTGGACGTCGACCGGCGCAGTCGAAGCGGCTCTGCTTACGCGATGTGTCCACGTCGGAGACATGGCTGCTTTGTCAGCCGCGCGGCACGCGATCTCTGAATCGGGCACTGTGGACAAGCCGTTTCCCGTGCGCGGCGGTCCTGGCTCCCGGATCGTCGAGCCCGGGCCGCGCACCCCGCGCGCCAGCGGGTGAACGGTCCCTGCCCCGCTATCCGATCGCCCATCAGTAGAAAAGCGACCGACGCACGATGTGAACGGGTGCACTTCGGGGGCGCGGTCCCCACACTGCGGAACCACTGACCCCAGCTCCCGATTTCGAGCGAAGCGAGACCGAGCATCCGCCGTTCGCGGCCCGGCTCGCGTTTGCGTGGCCGCCGCGTCCGCGACGAAGGAGCAAGCGGTGGTTGCGCAAACGCGAGCCACCAGGGGGCCGCGAACACCCAGCGCCGCAGGCGCTGGAAAAACCAACACAGCCCGGCTCGCGTTTGCGTGGCCGCCGCGTCCGCGACGAAGGAGCAAGCGGTGGTTGCGCAGACGCGAGCCAAAAGGGGGCCGCGAACACGCCGCGACGAAGTCGCGGCCAAATGTCACGGCAGCGGCGGGACCGCGTGTTCGTCGCCGATGAAATCGACCGAGGAGTATTCGCGCAGCTTGGTCAGGCGGTGGTAGGCGTCGATCATGCGGACCGTGCCGGACTTCGAGCGCATGACGATCGACTGCGTGGACGCGCCGCCGCCGTAGTAGCGCACGCCGCGCAGCAGGTCGCCGTCGGTTACGCCGGTGGCGCAGAAGAAGACGTTCTCGCCGGAGACGAGGTCTTCGGTGGTCAGCACGCGGTCGAGGTCGTGGCCCGCGTCGATGGCCTTCTGCCGTTCTTCGTCGTCCTTCGGCGCGAGCATGCCCTGGAGCTCACCGCCCATACAGCGCATCGCGGCGGCGGCGATGATGCCCTCGGGGGTGCCGCCGATGCCGACCAGAATGTCGGTGCCGGAGTCGGGGCGGGCCGCGGCGATCGCGCCCGCGACGTCGCCGTCGGAGATCAGGCGGATGCGGGCGCCCGCGTCGCGCACCTGCTGGATCAGCTCGGCGTGCCGGGGCCGGTCCAGGATGCAGACGGTCAGGTCGGACTTCGCGGAGTTCTTCGCCTTGGCGACCCGGCTGATGTTCTCGCCGATCGGGGCCGAGATATCGATCACGTCGGCGGCGTCGGGGCCGACGGCGATCTTGTGCATGTAGAAGACCGCGGAGGGGTCGAACATGGCGCCGCGCTCGGCGACCGCGAGCACCGAGATCGCGCCGGGCACGCCCTTGGACATCAGCGTGGTGCCGTCGATCGGGTCCACCGCGAAGTCCACTTCGGGGCCGGTTCCGTCACCGACGGCCTCGCCGTTGTACAGCATGGGCGCTTCGTCCTTCTCGCCCTCGCCGATGACGACGATGCCGCGCATGGACACCGAGCTGACCAGCTGCCGCATGGCGTCGACGGCGGCGCCGTCGCCCCCCTCCTTGTCGCCGCGTCCGACCCACCGGCCCGCGGCCATCGCCCCGGCCTCGGTCACGCGGACCAGCTCGAGTGCGAGGTTGCGGTCGGGCGCCTCGCGGCGGCTAGGTGTGGGAGAAGTTGCCGTCATTGCGGGGTGCCTCCTGTGCGTCGGTACGTACCGGTCAATTGTCTCATTCGATGTGGCACGGGCGTACACCCCTGCTCGAGGTGTCGGGGTGCGCGGGGCGGCGTCGCCGCGCGAGTGGATACTGGGAGCGTGTCGTACCAAAAGCCGCGCATCCTGAACGACTACCGGGATCTGTTCTGGTCGCTGATCCCGTTGGTCCTGATCGCGCTGGTGTTCGCGGGGCTGGCCAGCCAGTGCAGTTTCGCCGCGAACGGTCCGACGCAGGGTCAGATCCCGCACTTCGACGCGCGGGCGGCGCTCACCGCCGACGCGCGTTCCCTGCCGTTCCCGATCCGCAACCCGGACCTGCCCGCGGACTGGACGCCGAATTCGGGTAGTCGCGAGTCCATCGGCGGCAACGGCGGCGGACCGGTCAGCACGGTCGGCTACATCACGCCGCAAGGCACCTACATGCGTTTCAGCCAGAGCAACGCGACCGAGGAGGCGCTGGCCCGCTTCGTGCTCGGGTCCCGGTACGCCAGCGGCACCGAGCAGGTCGGCGCGCAGAAGTGGGTCGTCTACGCCGAGCAGGGCTCGGAGACCGCGTGGATCACCGACCTCGGCCAGTCCCGTGTGCTGATCACCGGCGCGGGCAACCAAGCGGCGTTCACCACGCTCGCGCAGGCGATCGCCGCCGCCCAACCACTGAAGCCCTGAAACACGCTTGCCTTCGGCCGCGCGCTGCCGTTAGGTTGGCCGCGGTACGAGACACGTGCCGAACCGGATCTCGGAGGTCGATGAATATGGCTGTCACCAGCTGTATTCCGCATGTCCTTCGCCGGTTCGCGCGCCACTGATTTCTTCCCGCAGACGCGTCGGCGCGAACCGGTCTTTTCCTCGATGACCAGGAGTGTCACGTGTCTGTTTCTCTTTCCGCCGATCTGCTCTCCGACCGCCTGATCCTGCGGTCGTGGACCGCCACAGCGGCCGCCGCCGTGCTCGGCGACGAGCGTCATGCCGCGTGGGCGGCGGATTTCCCCGCCGCGGGCGATCGCGTCATCGCCGGTCTGCTCACCGCCCATCCGGACTGGTTCGGGCCGTTCGGGCACCGGCTCGTCGTGGAGCGAGCCAGTGGGCTCGTCGTCGGATCGATCGGGCTGTTCTGGCCGCCCGCCGACGGTGAGCTGGAGATCGGCTACGGCATCGTCGCCTCGCGTCGCGGCCGCGGCTACGCCACCGAGGCCACCGTCGCGTTGACGGCGCACGCGCGCACCGCGCCCGGCGTCCACGCGGTGCGCGCCGACGTGGAACTGTCCAATCCGTCGTCGGTACGCGTGCTGGAGAAAGCCGGGTTCGAGCAGGTGAGCGACGTGGACGGCGTCGCGCGGTTCCGCATCACACTGCGCTGACGGTGACCATGGGGACTGTCGTCAGCGATGGCTGACCACGTTGACGACGGTCCCGCTCGGGTCGCGCACGAAGAAGCGGCGCACACCCCAGGGCTCGTCGCGCAAGGGGTAGACGACCTCGGCTCCGGCGGCGGTCACCGCCGCGTGCACGGCGTCGACGTCGTCCACCTCCACACTCATGTCCGGCTGGAGTTGTTCGGCGTCGGGACCGACGAGCAGGACCTGGGCGGTCGGGTTGGACGGGGAGGCCATCGCCACGACCCAGCCCAGGTCCATCGCCTCCTGGAAGCCGAGCAGCCGGTAGAACCCACGGCTCGCGGCCAGGTCGGTGGTGCGGATGTCGGGCGTGGCCCGGCGGATCGTCATTCCTGGCGCTCCAGGTCGGTGCGGTGCAGCGCGTCCTCGACGCGCTTGCGGGCGCCCGCCAGGTGCTCTTCGCAGCGAGTGGCCAGCGCCTCGCCGCGCTCCCACAGAGCCAGCGATTCGTCCAGGTCGAGGCCGCCTTGCTCGAGGATCTTGACCACGTTGACCAGTTCGTCGCGCGCGCGTTCGTAGCCGAAACCGGCGATCTCGGCCGCGTCGTCGGCCGGATCGGCTCCTGTCCCGTTCTTGTCCGTGGACTTGCCGGATTCGGCCAAGATCAGTTCCTCCCTGTGTCGGTGTGCCGCGCGCCGAGCGCCTGGGTGCCGAGCGCGGCGGCGGTGACGGCCCCGTCGGCGACCCGGATGCGCAACTGGCTGCCCGCGGGGGCGTCCTCGATCGAGCGCACCACCTGCCGTTCCCGGCCGGTGACGCGCTGTACGACAGCGTAGCCACGGGCCAGCGTGGCGGCGGGGCCCACGGCGGTGAGTTTCTCGCGCAGGTGCCGGGTGGCCGTCGCCTCGGTGCGGATCAGCTGCTCGGTGGAGCGGTGCGCGGCCGTGCGCAGGCGTTCGATCTCTTCTTGACGGCGATCGATCTCGCGCAGAGGGTCGGCCAGGACGGGCCGCGACCGCAGCTGGGCGAGCGCCTTGGTCTCCCGGTCAACCCAGCCGCGCAGCGCGGCGGCGGTGCGTTCGCGCAGTTCGCGGATGCAGGCCAATTCGGCGGCGGCGTCCGGGACGATCCGCTTGGCGGCGTCGGTGGGGGTGGCCGCGCGCAGATCGGCGACGAAGTCGCTGAGCGGGTTGTCCGGCTCGTGGCCGATCGCGCTGACGATCGGCGTGGTGGCGGCCACGATGGCACGGCACAGTGCCTCGTCGGAGAACGGCAGCAGGTCTTCCACGCTGCCGCCGCCGCGCGCCAGCACGATGACCTCGACGGCCGGATGCCGATCGAGCTCGGCGAGCGCCGTGAGCATCTGCGCCACCGCGGTGGGTCCTTGCACGGCTGTGTTGCGAATTTCGAAACGCACAGCGGGCCAACGGTTCCGGGCGACGCTGAGCACGTCGCGCTCCGCGGCGCTCGCGCGTCCGGTGATCAGTCCGATGGTGCCGGGCAGGAACGGGATCGGGCGCTTGAGCCGGGGATCGAACAGGCCCTCGGCGGCCAGCAGCGATTTCAGCCGTTCGATGCGGGCCAGCAGCTCACCGATGCCGACGGGCCGGATCTCCAAGACGCGCAACGAGATCGTGCCGCGTCCGGTGAAGAACGAGAGCTTGCCGTAGACGACCACCCGGCTGCCCTCTTGCAGGGGAACGGGGGAATTGCGGATGAGATCCGGGTCGCAGGTCACCGACAGCGACATGTCGGCGGACGGGTCGCGCAGCACCAGGAACGCGGTGCGGGTGCCCGGACGGAGATTGATCTGGGTGATCTGGCCCTCCACCCAGATGCTGCCGAGCCGGTCGATCCACTGGGCGACCTTCATGGACACCGAGCGCACCGGCCAGGGGTGCTCGGCGGAGTTGGCCGGTGCGGCGGGTTGGCCGGAGGTCTCCCGGCCAGCCGCCGACGAGGGGGTCCGGGGTTCGGTCACTGGGCCTGCACAGTGGCGATCCGGTTCGTGAGCATGGTCACGAACGGCGCCCTGGCGCGGGTGTGCTGCTCGTACTCCAGCAGCGCGGTGAGGTCTTCGATCGTCAGCAGGCGCAGCCGGGCGCGCAGCTGGGCCAGGGTCATGTTGGCGTAGTCGTAGCGGACGGCGACCTCCGGCTCGGCGATGGCGGGCGCGTCGGCGACGGGGTCGGTGTCCGGGTCGGCCGGTTCCGGATCGGCCGGTTCCGGATCTTCGGCCGGCGGCTCGGCGATCGTCGTCACCGACGCGACATGACCGTTGGTCGCACCGGTGCGGGTGTCGTCGGTGAACGATTCCGGCGCGCGGAACGGTTCGGGATCGTCGGCGCTGTAGAGATCGAATCGACTGGCGCGGAGCGTGGTGGGGCTCGGGTCGTCGGCGATGTCCTCGTCGAACGTGGCCCATTCCGGCTGTTCGACCGGGCGGTGGGACAAACGGTCGAAAACCGCGTCGCCCTTCAGGGCCAGACTCGTCACGAACTGCTGGACGTGCATCGTCGTCTGCAGCACCTGACTGATGGCCGTGATCGGGAAACTCATTGCCGCCGTGGGTAGGCGGCGGGATTCCTCGAGGGCGTATACGGCGGCTCCGGCGGCGACCCGGGCCAGAAAGGGTGGTCGAAACATGGTCCTAGCCTGCCCGAAATGGTGTGTTATGCAAAGGAGGGGTGCGCGCGGTTCGGATATTCGCCGGTTCCGGCGCGCGGCCGATCGGCGGGAATTGCGCGGCAGGCGTGCTCATAATGCGGAGAATAAACCCAGGTCCCGGCGGGAGTGTCCGAGACATTCGCCGCGGCCGGTCGGCCACCCGGCCGGGCCGGGCTTTCCACCGCAGTTCGCGGCCGTACGCGGCGGCTCGCGCGGCGATGTGACGGGCAACTCCCGGACGTGGCGTGATCGCGGTCCGCACGTATCCTGTGGGCATGTCTTCGGCCATTCCCTTGAACGTCGGAATCGCCCGCTCGGCAGGCGCCGGAAACGCCGTCGCCGAGGGCGGAAAACGCGTGCTGCTCGCGGAGCCGCGCGGATACTGCGCCGGCGTCGACCGTGCGGTCGAAACCGTCGAGAAGGCGCTGGAGAAGCACGGGGCGCCCATCTACGTGCGCAAGGAGATCGTGCACAACCGGCACGTCGTGGAGACGCTGCGCGATCGCGGCGTGGTCTTCGTCGACGAGACCGACCAGGTCCCCGAGGGCGCGGTCGTGGTGTTCTCCGCGCACGGTGTGGCGCCCACGGTGCACGCGACGGCCGCCGCGCGCAATCTGCACACCATCGACGCCACCTGCCCGCTGGTGACCAAGGTGCACCAGGAGGCGAAGCGGTTCGCCCGCGACGACTACGACATCCTGCTGATCGGTCACGAGGGCCACGAAGAGGTCGAAGGCACCGCCGGTGAGGCGCCCGACCATGTCCAGCTGGTCGACGGGCCCGACGCGGTGGACAAGGTCAGCGTGCGCGACGAGTCGAAGGTGATCTGGCTGTCGCAGACCACGCTGAGCGTGGACGAGACGATGGAGACGGTGCAGCGGCTGCGCGAGCGCTTTCCCGCCCTGCAGGACCCGCCGAGCGACGACATCTGCTACGCCACGCAGAACCGCCAGGTGGCCGTCAAGGCGATGGCGCCGGAATGCGACCTGGTGATCGTGGTCGGCTCGCGCAACTCGTCGAACTCGGTGCGCCTGGTGGAAGTGGCGCTCGGCGCCGGCGCCAAGGCCGCCTACCTGGTGGACTTCGCCCGCGAGGTCGACCCGGCCTGGCTCGATGGCGTCCGCACGATCGGCATCACCTCCGGCGCCTCGGTGCCCGAGATCCTGGTTCGCGGCGTGCTGGACATGCTGGCCGAGCACGGCTACGGCGACGTCCAGCCGGTCACCACGGCCAACGAGACCCTCGTCTTCGCCCTTCCCCGCGAGTTGCGCGACGCCCGTCGCTGACGCCGGGCCGCGCCGGTGGCGCGGGCTCCGGTTACCGGTCGTCGGCCCGAGGATCCGGTGTCACACTGCTGAACGGGCCATGGCCGTAACGGGTCGGTCGTCCAGAGGCTGCGAAGAGGTGCGCTGGGGCTTCGCTGCACCGGTCACTTCGTCGTCGGCTGTCGCCGGTCCGCGTGGACTGCGGTGCAAATCCGGCGGGGTCGCTCGGATCCGTATCCGGGAGGGCGGAACGTGTTCACCCGTCTCCGGGCGATCCGGCAGCGCGGTGCCGGAGAAGTCCAGGGACGCCGAAGGCGGGCGACCGGCCGCCGTGACCCGGTGGTCCTCTCCGCCGTGGGGCGACTCGCGCGAGGTCGCGAACTCCGCCGCGTGGTGATCAGCACGGTTCTCGCCGATCAGGCGGCACGGTGTCGGCATGCTGCGCTCGGACCGGCGGCGCCGCGCAGACTTCGCGGACCGGTGAACGCGCTTACGAGTTCTCCGGCCTGCGCCGTTCCGGACGGCCCGAATCGCGTTCCCGGTAACGCACATTGGGCTGGGGATGCGGCGGCATGTCGCGGCGTCGGTTCGCGCCGCGCGGTGGTTCGCCTTCGGGACGCGGCATGGCCGCCGTCGGGCGCGGGGCGCCCCGTGCGGGAGCTCGTCCTTCCCGCGGACGAGAGGGCGCGACGCGCGGCGGGGTGTCGGCGACCTGCGCGGCGGGTCGGCGAGCCGGGCGCGGAGCGGGCTCGTTCAGGTCGTCCGACTCCGGTTTGTCCGGCTCGTCCTTCGGGCGGCGGGCTTTGCGGCGCGCCGAGTCGGCGGCGCCGGGGGACGAACGGCCGGGCCTGCTCTTCTTCGCCTGCGACTTGCCCCAGCTGTCGCCGCGGCGTGGCGTCCGCGGCCGGTCACTCTCCTCTTCACGGCGGTGCAGATAGATCCGGGCGCCACCGATCAGCAGGACGACGACCGTGGCGAGCACCATGGTCGGGAACCGGTTCACCAGCGGGATCGCCAGGTTGAGCAGGATGTCCTTCAGCGACGTCGTGCCGCGGCCGGTGAGCTGCTGATAGGCCAGCGGCACGGCGACGAAGAGCAGCAGTGGCGGCAGCACCATCGTGCTGAACAAGCCGCGGTAGCGGACGGCGGAGACGGCCGCCACACAGCCGAGGACGTACAGGGCGGCGAACGTGCCGGTCAGCTCGGCACCGCCGCCGACGGCGTCGATCAAGAATCCCAGGAACGTGCAGGCAACCGCGATCGAGATCGCCGCGCCGACCGGGATCCCCGGCACCGACGGCAGGATCGAGCGTTGCGGCGCGGGCACCCGGGATCGCACACGTTCGGAAGCAGCCACGACATGCACACTAGTTGCCGCCGTTCGCGGCGGCGTGGCGGCACGGCCATAGTCCTGGTTACTCGCCCGCGTCGGCGAAGCCCACCGCGCGCGGACGGGAATCCACCCGCCCGATCTCGGGCACTTCCTGCTCGGCTATCTCCAGATCGTGCAATTTGCGCGCGGTGACCAGTACCCGCGACTCCACGGAGGCCACGGTGTAGTTGAAAGCCTCCACGGCCCTGCCGAGTTGCACGCCCAATCGGTCCAGGTGCTTGCCCGTCGTCCCGAGCCGCTGATACAGCTCACGGCCCAGCCGCTGCACGGTGGCCATGTCCCTGGACAGCGCCTCCTGCCGCCACCCGAAGGCGATGGTGCGCAGCAACGCGACGAGGGTGGTCGGAGTAGCGAGGATCACGTTGCGGCCGAACGCGTACTCCAGCAGCTCCGAGTCGGTGGTCACGGCGGCGTCCAGGAACGGATCGCCGGGCACGAACAGCACCACGAACTCCGGTGCGGGATCGAAGGCGGCCCAGTACGCCTTGTCGGCCAGCTGGTCGACATGCGCGCGCAGATGTTTGGCGTGCCGGGCGAGCAGCTCGGCGCGCACGTCGGGGTCGTCGGTGTCGCAGGCGTCCAGATAGGCGGCGAACGGGACCTTCGCGTCCACCACGATGTGCCGTCCGCCCGCCAGTCGCACCACCAGATCCGGTCGGACCGTGCGATCGTCCGCGCCGCGGCCGGTGCGGCTGACCTGGGTCTGGAAATCGCAGTGCCTGGTCATCCCGGCCAGCTCGACCACCCGCTCCAGCTGGATCTCACCCCACCGGCCCCGTACCTGCGGCGCGCGCAGCGCCGCGACCAGCCGGCCGGTCTGCCCGGTGAGCTGATGGGAGGTGCGCTGCATGCTCGCGACCTGTTCGCGCAGGCCGGAATACGCGGTGAGCCGCTGCCGCTCCACCTGCTGGATCTGCTCGTTCAGCGCACCGACGGCCGCGCGCAGCGGTTCCACCATCGCGCCGACGGCGTGCGAATGCCTGCGCGCGGCATCCTCGTTCGCCGCGGTGAGCGACTGCCGCAGCAGCCGTTCGTTGTCCGCGGCCGCCGCCAGCCGCGCCTCCGCCGCCGCGGCGCGCTGCCCGGCCCGCGCCGCGTGGCTCAGCCAGCCGAGGCCGGAACCGGCGGCGAACACCAGCAGCAGTGCGGCGAGCATCGGTGCGGTCATAGCGCAGATAGTGCCGGACGTCACCGACAAGAACGAGCACCGAGCAACTGTCCGGCATCGCGTCGTCCACCGTCCCTGCCAGCGGATCTCCGTCTGTTCCACATACCTGTCCGGCTGCCGGCATCCGTCCTTTCCCAGGTCGGGACGTGGTAGAGGCCAAGGGTTGTGCGATGTTTCGGCTGGTTCGGCCCGGCGCCCCGAACACGTGCGCCCGCTCGGACGGACACGCCGCGCCGGGCTGGGCGAACCCGACACAGCGGGCGGGGCGATTGAAGTCTGTCGGTGGGTTGCCCTACGGTTTCGCGGCATGCGGATGCTGCACACCTCGGACTGGCACATCGGGCGCACGTTCCACGGGGTCGATCTGCTTGCCGACCAGGCTCGTTCACTGACCGCGATCGCGGAGCTGGTGGCCGAGGAGTCGGTCGACGTGGTGGTGCTCCCCGGTGACGTGTACGACCGGTCCATTCCCAGCGCCGACGCGATCGCGGTGTGCAACCGGGGATTCGAGGCGATCCGCGCCGCGGGCGCCCAGATCGTCGCCACCTCCGGCAATCACGATTCGCCCGCCCGTCTGGGCGCGGGAGCGAGTTTCGCCGCCGCGGGCGGGCTGCACCTGCGCACCACCGTGGCCGAGGCCGATCGCCCCGTCCTCCTGGCGGACGCGCACGGTCCGGTGGCGTTCTACGGCATCCCGTACTTGGAACCGGAGATCACCCGCGCCGAACTCGAAGTGCCGCAGGCGCGCTCGCATGCCGAGATCCTGGACGCGGCCATGGCTCGGGTGCGTGCCGACATCGCGCGGCGTCCGGGGGTGCGGACGGTGGTGCTGGCGCACGCCTTCGTGGTCGGCGGGGAGGCCACCGGATCCGAGCGCTCCATTTCGGTCGGCGGTGTGGAGACGGTCCCGCTGGCCGCCTTCGACGGCATCGACTACGTGG
Organism: Nocardia sputorum; assembly: GCF_027924405.1. NCBI lineage: Bacteria > Bacillati > Actinomycetota > Actinomycetes > Mycobacteriales > Nocardiaceae > Nocardia > Nocardia sputorum. The sequence continues at coordinate 833,630 of NZ_AP026978.1, forward strand.
CGCTCGGTCACTTGCATTCGCCGCAGACCCTCGCCGAGCAGGTCCGCTACTCCGGCTCGCCGCTGCCGTATTCGTTCGGCGAGAACGCGCATCGGAAAGCGGTGTGGATCGTCGACTTGGACGCGTCCGGCTTACAAACGGTGCGGCGCCGGGATCTGCCGACGGTCCGGGGCCTGAGCAAACTGACCGGCACCCTGGACGAACTGTTGAACGGCGCGGAGTACGGAGCGGCCGAACAGCACTACGTGTCCGCCGTGCTCACCGACGTCGCCCGCCCGGTCGACGCCATGCGCAAACTGCGCGAGCGGTTCCCCTACGCCGTCCACGTCGAATGGGCGCGGCCCGAGGGGAGCCCGGAACTGCGCTACCGTGAGCGGGTGCACGGCCGCCGCGACATCGAAGTAGCCCGCAGTTTCCTCAGCGACGTCCGTGGCGCACCCAGCTCGAGCGAGATGACCTGGCTGGAGCGGGCGCTCTCGGCCGCCGTCGCCGAGCCGGAGCAGGTGTCCGCCGTGGCCGCCGCCGAGGAACTGACCGCATGAGTGTCCCACCGAAGCCGGGCGTAGGCGCGGCGGCATGAGGCTGCACAAGCTGGAGATGACCGCTTTCGGCCCGTACGCGGAGCCCACGGTCGTCGACTTCGACGCGCTCGGCGCCGACGGGTTGTTCCTCCTGCACGGCCAGACCGGGGCGGGAAAGACCACGGTGCTGGACGCCATCGCGTTCGCCCTCTACGGCCGGGTCCCCGGCGCGCGCGGGGAGAGCAAGCGACTGCACTCCGATCATGCCCCGGAGCACACGCCGCCGCAGGTGATGCTGGAGGCGACCCTCGGCGGGCGGCGGCTGCGGCTGACCCGCAGCCCCGAGTTCCAGCGTCCCAAGCGCGACGGCACGGGCATGCGCACCATCAACCCGAAGGCGACGCTGACCTGGCTGGACGGCCGTGGGGAAAACCTGTCCCGGATACCGGATATCGGGGAGGAGGTGTTGCGCCTGCTGGGCATGAGCGCCGATCAGTTCTTCCAGGTGGTGCTGCTGCCGCAGGGCGATTTCGCCCGCTTCCTGCGAGCCGACAACGAAGACCGCGAGAAGTTGCTCGAAAAGCTCTTCGACACCGGGCGTTTCGGCGCCGCCGAACAGTGGCTGGCCGACAAACGCCGCGCCGCCGAAGCGGATCTGGATGCTCGCACCGAGGGGATCAAGCGGCTGATCACCCAGGTGGGCATGGCGGCAGGCGTGGCGGATTCGGTCGGTACCACGGAATGCGTCGCTTGGTCCCAGGACCTGCTGGCCACCGCTCGCACGGATCTGGCCGCCGCCGGCACGGAAATGGAACGTTGCCAGCGGGAGTCGGCGCGCGTCCGGGAGCAGGCCGAACAGCAGCGTCGCCTGCATGAGCTGCGCCGTCGCATGAGCGCGGCACGCGCGCACCTCGACGACTACGCCGCGGGCGCCGATCGCCGGGCCGCACTGCAAGCCGAGCTCGACCTCGCCCGCCGGGCCGCACCGGTCGCCGCGGCGATCGACGAAGCGCGTGCGGCGGTGCAGACCCAGCGTCTGCTCGACAGCGAAAAGCGCACAGCGGCCGAGCATCTCGCTGCGCGGCTGCGCGAGCCGGCGAGCGCCGAACTCGGCGGCGCGGAACTGCTGGATTCCGACGCCGCGCAGGTGCGCGACGACGCCGACCTCGACGCGGCGATCCAGCGCTGGAGCGCGCAGATCGGCGCGCTGGACGAAGTGCGGGCCGACGCCGCGACCGCCACCCGGCTCGGCGGCGAGATCGACGCGCTGCGCACCGAGGACGCGACGCTGGCCCGGCGCGTCACCGCGCTCACCGCCCGGCGCGACGAACTGCCCGCCGCGCGCACCGCGGCGGAGGCCAGGTTGCGAGAAGCGGCCGAAGCCGTGGCGGCCCTGCCGGGCATCACCGCGGAGACCGAACGACTGCAGGCCGCCGCGACGGCCGCGGTCGAACTGGCCGCCCGCCGCACCGCGCTCGACCACGCCCGCGTCGAGTTCGACGCCGCCCGCATCGCGCATCTCGACGCCCGAGAACTCGTCCTGGATCTGCGTGAGCGCAGGTTGAGCGGGATGGCGGCCGAACTGGCAGGCGAGCTGGTCGACGGCAGCCCTTGCGCGGTCTGCGGTTCCGCCGAACACCCCGCACCTGCCCGGCCCACCGCCACCGCAGTGTCCAAGGACGAGGAGGAGGCCGCTGCCGCGGCCGAGCGTGCCGCGGAGGACACCCGCGACCGCGCGCTGGCCCGCATCACCGAGCTCGAGCGCGAGATCGAAGCGCTGGTCGCGCGCGGCGGCGATACCGATCGAGTCGAACTCGCCGCCGCCCTGCGCGCCGCCACCGACCGTTACGAGGACACCTCGGAGCTGGCCGCCGGCGCCGACGGACTGGAAGCCGAAGTGACCCGCTTGCGCGAGGACGAGGCACGCCTGCACGAGGAGTTGCGCGCGTCCGAAGCCCGTCGCGGCGCGGTGGCCGCAACCATCGTCTCCGGCGAGACTCGCCTGGCCGAACTCACCGAACGGCTGCGCACCGCGGCGGGCGCCGACCAGACCATCGACCGCCGCCGCGCCCGGCTGGCCGCGCTGGTCACGGAGGCGACCGCCCTGCGCGATGCCCGCGCCGAAGCGGTGGCGGCCCGTGAGCAGGTGTCGGCGATCGCCGCCCGAGTCGAAAGTCTGGCAGGTGCAGCTGGTTTCGTACCGGAGGGCGAGTTCGGCGGTCCGCTGTCCGCTTCTGCAGCGGCCGGCGTGGCGGACGCGCCCAGTACAGGTTCGATCCCGGGTTCGGGCGACACGGAAGCCGCCGCATCCGGAGCCACCGGCGCGAAGGATCCGGTGCGCCGCACGGCCGACATTCAGGTCACCGCCGCCCGAGACGATGTCGCGCTCTTGACCGCTTACGCGAAGGTGGTCGCCGCCGCGTCGCGCAGCCCGCAGCAGCAGGCCGAGACGGAAGCGGAACTGGTGGCCGCCGACCGTGCCCGTGCCGCGGCCGAAGCGGTGCTGGCGGAACCGGAGATCCGCGCGGCGGCCGAGCAGGAACCCGGCGACCCGGCCGAGCTCGACGCGCTCGTGGCGGCCGCGCAAGCAGCGCTGAACGCGGCGGTGGCCGCCCATGCGGAGGCGAGCAGGCGGGCGAGCCAGCTCGAGGAGCTCGGTGGCCAGCTCTGGGCCGCCGTGGACCGGATCGCCCCCGCACAGCAAGCGTTCGAGGAACTGAACGGTCTCGCCGACGTGGTCGCCGGACGCGGCGCGAACAACCGCCGCATGTCCCTGCACTCCTACGTCCTGGCCGCCCGCCTGGAGGAAGTCGCCCAGGCGGGATCGCTGCGGCTGCGCAGGATGTCCGGCGGACGGTACGAGTTCGTCCACTCGGACAAGGCCGGTCCGCGCGGCCGCCGGGGCGGGCTCGGGCTGGACATCCGGGACGATTACACCGGCGCCATCCGCCCGGCCAAGACGCTCTCCGGTGGCGAAACCTTTATGGCCTCGCTGTCGTTGGCGCTCGGCCTGGCCGACACCGTCGCCGCCGAATCCGGTGGCCTGGTATTGGACACCTTGTTCATCGACGAGGGTTTCGGCGGCCTGGACGCCGACACCTTGGACGCCGTGATGGGCGTGCTGGACGACCTCCGTGCCGGCGGCCGGGTAGTCGGCGTGGTCAGTCACGTGGACGAGATGCGCCAACGCATTCCCAGCCGCCTGCACGTCCTCCGTGGCCGCGACGGCTCCCACCTCCAGGCGACCATCGCCTGAGGGTGGGCCGCTCCGCCGCTGGCGGCTCATCCTTCGTGGTCGAGCAGCCACCGCTTCACCGGCAAACCCCAACGGAAGCCGCCGAGTGCGCCCCCGATGCGGAGTATTCGGTGACAGGGCACGAAGAGGGCGGCGGCGTTGCGGGCGCAGGCGTTGGCCGCGGCGCGCGTGGCATCGGGGCGACCGGCGCGGGCGGCGAATTCGGTGTAGGTGAGCGGGCTGCCCGCCGGGACGGCGCGGAGTACGTCCCAGGCGTGCACGAGGAACTCTCCCGACCGCTGGCGCACCGGAATCGGGTCGATCGCGGTGAGGTCGCCTTCATGATAGGCGGTGACCGCGCCGGTCACCTCGCCCAGCGAATCTCGTCGCCGTAACCCGCCGGGGCGCAGGGCGGGGTGGATCAGACCGCGCAGGTTCTCCGCGTCGGAGGTCCAGCCGGAGGCGAGGACCGCGCCGTCGGAGTCGACGAGCGTGGTGAACGGTCCGAGCGGGGTCTCCGTGACGGCGAAATCCGCTGTGCTGGTCGACGTGCCGACGATCTCGGTGTGGACGGCGATGCTTGCGTTCATGATTCGTCACTGCCTTTCGTGGTGGCGAGCGCGGGGATATCGAAAGGTGTGGCGCGGCTGGCCAGCGCCGCTTTCCACAAGTGCATGGACAGATACGACCGCCACGGCGCCCAGCGAGCGGTGTCCGTGAGATCGATGCCGAGCAGGCTCGCGCCGCGGCGGACGACCAGGTCGGTGCCGAGCAGGACGTCCGGATCGGCGAGCAGGCGCATCGTCACATAGTCCGCTGTCCACGGTCCGACGCCGTCCAGCGCGAGCAGGTCGCGGCGCAGGTCGGCGGCGGTGCGTCCTTGGTGCAGCAGCAGGTCGCCGGACGCGAGTGCCTCGGCGGCCGCGATGACGGAACGGATGCGCCGCGCCGGTCCGGTCAACACCTCGGCGCCCCGCTCGGCGATCACCTCGGGTGCGGGGAACAGCAACGGGATCGGCCCGTCCACCCGCTCGCCGAGCGCCTCCACCAGCCGCGCCGTGTGCGTGGCCGCGGCGGACACCGAGATCTGCTGCCCGATCATCGTGCGCAGCAGGAGTTCCGGTCCGTCCACGCACCCGGGCACCCGGATACCCGGCGTGAACGACGGGCCCGCGTCGAGTGCAGACAGCTCGGCCGAGGGTTCGCTCTCGGGCGGCGAGCCCGCCCCCGCATCCGGCAGGTCCTCGGCGGCACGCTCCGGCAGGCGGTTCCCGGAGGCCCCGCGCGCCGCGGGCCCGGCACCGAGCGCTTCGTCGATCCCGACCGGATCGGCGTCCAGATCCAGCAGGTGCCGCAGTCTGGTCACCGTCGGCGCGAGATCGCGCATGTCGTGCAGGGACAGTTCCGCCCGCACGTGGTCGCGCTGGAAGCTCAGTCGCGCGGTGGCGTGCCCGTGCGGCGTGCGCAGGTTCCTGGTGTAGGCACGGTTCTCCCACAATTCCATGCCCGGTACGGCGTGTGCGGACAGGAACCATTCCAGCCAGGCCCGGTCCAGCGGCTCCCGATAGGGCAGCCGCAGCGTGAGCGACCCGCTGCCGGCCTGCGCCGGGCGCGTGGGGGCGGCGGTTTTCGCGCGCTGTGCCTCGAGCCGCATGGTGGTGGGGCTGACCGCGAACACCTCGCGCACCGTGTCGTTGAACTGACGGATGGAGGCGAAACCCGCCGCGAACGCGATATCGGACATGGGCATCGCGGTGGTCTGGATCAGCAGCCGCGCGGTATGCGCTCGGTGCGCCCGGGCCAGCGCCAGTGGCCCCGCGCCGAGTTCGGTGGTCAGCACCCGGGTGAGCTGCCGCTGCGAGTAGCCGAGCGTGGCGGCCAGCCCCGGTACGCCGGCCCGCTCGACCACGCCGTCACCGATCAATCGCATCGCCCGCGCGGCCAGATCCGCCCTCGTGTTCCACAGCGGCGAACCGGGCGCCGCGTCCGGCAGGCAGCGGCGGCAGGCGCGGTAGCCCGCCTGCTGCGCCGCAGCGGCGGTCGGCAGGAACGTCACGTTGGCCCGCTTCGGCGTAATCGCCGGACACGAAGGGCGGCAATAGATTCCGGTGGTCCGCACCGCGGTGAAGAATTGCCCGTCGAATCGAGAGTCCCGGGTCGACACCGCCCGGTAGCAACGTTCGAAATCAAATGCCGTGATCGTCACGCCCACCACAATGGCAGCTGCGGCGAACCCGTGCTAGCGGAAATCAGCCACTATCGCGGGGGGTGGTCACCACCTCACACAACGGTCATGACATCGCACAGTTGCCGCCTGGTCGGCGGTTGTGGCGACTACCAAAGCGGTGTGTGGCGGCTCGGCCGGAAATCTTTTCAGCAGCACCGGTTGGTCGGATTGCGATCCGCCTCGGCATGCCGCTGCCGCCAGTACTCCCGCTCGGTCGGCACGGGGTGGTCCGGATGCCTGCGCCGCAGGTGCTCGACGTAGCGCTGGTAATCCCGGCCCCCGAGGATCGAGTCGAACCACCAGACGCCCGCCCGGAGGCCGTCGCCACACACGCGGGCCGCGGCGCGCAGCCGGGCGCCGACCGGTCGCGCGGACCGGTCGGCGCCCCGGTTCGAGGAGTCGCTCATTGCGCGTGGACGTGTGCCGCGCCGGAAGCGCGCACCTTTCCGTTCGCGATCAACTCGTCCCACTGCTTCTGGACTTCCCTCTCCGCCGCGGTGGCGACGAATCCGCTGGGCGCGAAGATCTTCGACGGCTGCTCCGGCGTCTCGGTGGTCGTCGCCTCCCCGGAGCGCCAGGCGCGGTAGGCCACCACCGCGCCGACCACCGCCACGATCAGCACCAGCACCGCGAACACGATCGACAGCGTGCCCTGGATGAAGGTGTTGCGCACGATCGCGGTCATGTCGTCCTGGGTCTTCGCCGTCAGGCACAGCTTCCCGGCGTCCTGCGCGGCCTGGCAGATGCTGTGCTGCTTCCAGTAGCCGAGCTTCGGATCGGCGGAGAAGATCTTCTGCCACGACGCGGTCATGGTCACCAGCAGGTCCCAGACCAGCGGAATCCCCGGGATCCAGGCCCATTTCGCAAGGCCCTTCTTCACCACGATCACCAGCACCACGGTCAGCGCGATGGCCGCGAGCAACTGGTTGGCGATGCCGAACAGCGGGAACAGCGTGTTGATGCCGCCCAGCGGGTCGGTGACGCCCATCAGCAGGATCGAGCCCCAGGCCGCGACCACGACGGCCGAGCACAGCCACGCGCCCACCCGCCAGGACGGATCGCGGAACTTCTTCGCCGCGCCGCCGAAGTTGCCCAGCGCGTCCGAGAGCATGAACCGCGCCACGCGGGTGCCCGCGTCGATCGTGGTGAGGATGAACAAGGCCTCGAACATGATCGCGAAGTGGTACCAGAACGACTTCATGCTCGCGCCGCCGAGGAACTGGTGGAATACCTCGGAGATGCCGACCGCCAGCGTCGGCGCGCCGCCCGTGCGCGAGATGATCGACGATTCGCCGACGTCGCTCGCGGCCTGGCTGAAGTCCGCCGGAGTCACCGCGGGCCCGCTCAGCCCGAGGCTGTTGGTGTAGGCCGCGGCTTTCTCCGCGGTGCCGCCGGTGAGACCGACCGGCGCGTTCATCGCGAAGTACAGGTGCTGGTCGATGATCGAGGCGGTGATGATGGCCATGACCGCGACGAACGACTCCATCAGCATGCCGCCGTAGCCGATCATCCGCGCGTGCGATTCCTTCTCCAGCAGCTTCGGCGTGGTGCCGGAGGAGACCAGCGCGTGGAAACCGCTCAGCGCGCCGCAGGCGATGGTGATGAACAGGAACGGGAACAGAGAGCCCGCGAAGGCCGGTCCGGTGCCGCTGGAGGCGAACGACGAGACCGCGGGCGCCTGCAGCACCGGCAGCGTGACCAGGATGCCGACCGCGAGCAGCACGATGGTGCCGACCTTCATGAACGTCGACAGGTAGTCGCGCGGCGCCAGCAGCAGCCACACCGGAAGCACCGAGGCGACGAAGCCGTAGGCGATCAGCAGCCACGAGATGGTCACCGGCGAGAGTGTGAACCAGTCCGCGCCCCAGTCGGTTTCGGAGACCCAGCCGCCGCCCACGATGGCCAATAGCAGCAGCGCGAACCCGATCACGGAGACCTCGCCGACCTTGCCCGGCCGCAGGAACCGCAGGTACACACCCATGAACAGGGCGATCGGAATGGTCATGCCGATCGAGAAGACGCCCCACGGGCTGTGCGCGAGCGCGTTGACGACCACCAGCGCGAGCACCGCCAGCAGGATCATCATGATCACCAGGACGCCCACGATGGCCGACCAGCCGCCGATCACGCCCAGCTCGTCGCGGGCCATCTGCCCGAGGCTGCGCCCGCGCCGCTTCATCGAAACCCACAGCACCAGGTAGTCCTGCACGGCGCCGGCCAGCGCCACGCCGACCACGATCCAGATGGTCCCCGGCAGGTAGCCCATCTGCGCGGCCAGCACCGGTCCGACCAGCGGACCCGCGCCCGCGATGGCGGCGAAGTGGTGCCCGTAGAGCACCCGCCGGTCCATCGGCATGTAGTCCTTGCCGTTCTCCAGGATCTCGGCGGGCGTGGCCAGGTCGTCGCGCGGTTTGACGATCTTGCGTTCGATGAACCTGGCGTAGAACCGATACGCGATGACGTAGGTGCACACCGCCGCGATCACGATCCACACCGCGTTCACCGATTCGCCCCGCGAGATGGCGAGCACCGCCCAAGCTATGGCGCCGAGCGCGGCGATCCCGGCGAAGATCAATTTCTTGGCGGGGGTGATCGGGGACTTGTCGACCACGCCGACGGGCGGCAGATCGGGATCGGTCCGCAGATATTCGATTGTCGCCATCTGCCTACTCTCCTGTAAAACGCGCAGGATCTTGCTGAAACACGTGACAACGTATCCGATCGATGAGCGCCGTCGTGCCGATTCCGGACGCCGGACGGTCACCGTGAAATATTGTTCATGTGTCGGCCGTCACCACGTGATTGCCGAACGTATGCTGCCATGCGGTTCGAAGAGCTCCACATCCGCCCCGGAGGAGGGCTGTGTTGCGTGCGAATCCCGTCGGCCGGGTCCGTCGCCGGACGGTGCTCGGGTCGGCGCTGGCCGCGCCGCTGCTGGCGAGCGGCGGCTGCGGCTCCGATGACGACGCGTTGACCTTCTTCTTCCAGGCCAGGCCGGAAGAGGCCCGGGTCCGGCTGAAGATCATCGACGAATTCCGGAAGCTGCATCCCGACATCAGGATTCGCACGGTCATGTCCGGACCGGACCCGCTGCAGCAGATGCTCACCTACTGCGCGGGCGGGAAATGCCCGGACGTGCTGATGGCCTGGGAGCTGCTCTATTCCGGGCTGGCCGAGCGCGGGGTGTTGCTCGACCTGAATACGCTGCTCGCCCGCGATCCGCAGTACGCCGCCGAGTTGAAAGCCGACAGCTACCCGGCGCTGTACGACACCTTCGCTTACGCGGGCGGGCAGTACGCCTTGCCCGAACAGTGGTCCGGAGTGTTCCTCTACTACAACCGGGAACTGTTCGACGAGGCCGGGATCGTCCCGCCCGCGCGCTGGCGTGACGCCTGGTCGTTCGACGAGTTCCTGTCCGCTGCCGAGGCGTTGACCAGGCACGACTCCTCCGGCCGGACTCGGTGGGGCTTCGCCGACGCATGGGTGCCGTACTTCTCGGCGGCCTGCTTCGGCATGAACAACGGCGCCGAATGGTTCTCGCCCTCGGTGAACCCGACCAGAACCAACCTCGGCGATCCGCGGTTCGCCGCAGGATTCCAGTTCTACGCCGACCTCGCCGTACGCCACCGGGTGGCGCCGAAAGCCGCCGACACGCTCTCCGTTTCGGCACCCGACCTGTTCCGGCGAGGTCGTGCGGCGATGGCACTGGGCGGGCACTGGCTGTATTCCGAATTCGCCGGGCACGACGACCTCCCGATCGACGTCACGGTCCTGCCGGTCGGCCCGCACGGCGGTCCCGGCGCCGTCACCGACGTCGGCAGCACCGGGCTGGCCATCGCCGCGGACAGCCCGCGCGTCGAACAGGCTTGGGAGTTCGTCAAATTCGCGACCGGGCCGGTGGGGCAGGCGATCATCGCCGCGTCCGGGCTGTTCGTGCCGGTGCTCGAGTCGGCGATGAGATCGCCGGGGTTCGCCGCCGCGCACCGTGAGATCCGCAATCTCGCGGTGTTCACCGAGGGCCCGGCCAGCTCCCGCCCCTTACCGGTGACGCCCGCCTGGGGCAAGGTGTCGGCCTTGCTCGAGCGCGGCTCCAACCGGGTGCTGCGCGGCGCCGCCACCGCCGCGTCCTTGGACGGGCGTTTCGCCGCCGACGTCGACGCGCTGCTGGACACGCCATGACTGGAGCGCAGCCGTCGCAAACCTCAGGCAAAGACTCGCGCGGCGTCGCGTCCCGGTTGGCGCGGCGGCGGGAACGCGCCGGATGGGCTTTCGTCGCGCCCAACGTGGCGGCGGTCGCGATTTTCTTGTTGTTCCCGTTGGGATTTTCGCTCTATTTGAGTTTTCATTCGTGGGACTTGTTCGGCCCCATGCGTTTCGTCGGTGTGGACAACTATCGGCGGCTGTTCGCGTCCGATCCGTTGTTTCTCATCGCGGTGCGCAACACGGCCGTTTTCACCGTGTCGACGCTGGTGCCCACGGTGGTGATCGGACTCGCCGTCGCCGCCGCGTTGAATCGAAAATGGCGCGGCATCGGCATATTTCGCACCATCGCGTTTCTGCCGCTGGTCGCCTCGGCGGTCGCCATGGCCGTGGTGTGGCGGTTCCTGTTCACCGACGACGGGCTGCTCAACCTCGCGCTCGGCCGGCTCGGCGTCGATCCGGTGCCCTGGCTGACCCATCCCGACTGGGCGCTGGTCTCGCTCAGCATCGTCACCGTGTGGAAAAGCGTGCCGTTCGCGACGGTCATCCTGCTGGCCGCCATGCAGGGCGTGCCGGAGACGCTCTACGAGGCGGCGAAGATCGACGGGGCCGGGGCGCTGCGGCGGTTCTTCTCTATCACCCTGCCGCTGATCCGGGGCCCGCTGTCGTTCGTCTTCATCATCACCATCATCAATTCGGTGCAAGCGTTCGACCAGGCCTACGCGCTGACCGGCGGCAACGGGGGACCGGAGACGGGTACGTACCTGCTGGGGATCATGCTGTTCCAGAACGCGTTCGGCTTCTACGAGGTCGGTTACGCCTCCGCGCTCGCCTGGGTGATCTTCGCGATGCTGTTCCTGCTGACTCTGGTGCAACTGCGGATGGCCCGGCGCTCGGAGGTGGAACAGTGAATACCTATGAAGCGGCCCGGCGCGCCCTGCCGGTCCGGCGCGACCGCGCGATCGTCGCGCTCGGCCGGGTCGACCGGGCCATCGTGCGACGGGTCGTGCGCGGGACCGCGATCTACGCGGTGCTGGTCGGCATCGCGTGGTGCGCGCTGCTGCCGATCCTGTGGGCGGTGTCGGGCTCGCTGAAGCGGGACGGCGAGATCGCCGACGCGGCGTTGCTTCCCCAGCGGCCGCAGTGGTCGAACTACGGGAAGGTCTTCGAGCTGCTGCCGATGGGGCGGATGCTGCTCAACACCACGGTCTACGCGCTGTGCGTGACAGCGGGGCAGGTCTTCTTCTGCTCGCTGGCCGGATACGCGTTCGCCCGCTTGCGCTTCCGCGGGCGCGACATGCTGTTCCTCGCCTACCTCGCGACGCTCATGGTGCCGCTGACCGTCACGGTGATCCCGCAGTTCCTGCTGATGCGGGCGTTCGGCTGGGTGGACACCCCATGGGCGATGATCGTGCCCGGCCTGTTCGGCAGCGCGTTCGGCACGTATCTGATGCGGCAGTTCTTCCGCACACTGCCCGAGGAACTCGAGGAGGCGGCCATCCTCGACGGCTGCTCCACCTGGCAGGTCTATTGGCGGGTCCTGCTGCCGCACACCCGCCCGGCCTTGATGGTGCTCGCCGTGCTCACCTGGATCACCGTGTGGAACGACTTCCTCTGGCCCCTGGTCATGATCCAGCGCGAGGACGTCGCCACCGCGACCCTGGGGCTGGTCCGGCTGCAAGGCCAGTACCACACCCAGTGGCCGATCCTCATGGCCGCCGCTGTCGTCATCCTGCTTCCGCTGCTGCTCATCTACGCGATCACCCAGCGCGCGTTCATCCGCGGCATCGCGATGTCGGGGCTGGGCGGGCGCTGAGGACATGCGCTCGGGTTCGCCCGGTCCGGGGCGGCTTCGCGCGCCTTCTCCGTTGCCAGTGAGCACGACGGTCGTTCGGCGCGTTCGTCTGCACCATGCCGTTGCGTCCTCGCGCGGCGGGGGCGGTGAACGAGTTTTCCGCACCTGCTCCGGTTGCCGATCTGCGATCGCCCTGCGCGCGCTCATCTGCGGAATCGCGATGTCGGGGCTCGGCGGGCGCCAGTGGGTTCGCCCGGTCCGGGGCGGCTTCGCGTGCGTGCTGCGTTGCCGGTGGCCACGATGATCGTCCAGTGCGTTCGTTCGCGCCCTCGTGACGTTCGGCGGTCGGTGGCCGAGTGAGCTGCCCTCGCGTCGGTTCGACCACGCGCGGTCGGTGGGAACGCGGCCCGCCTGATTCGGCCGGTGATCCATCTGACCGCCCGGCACCGCTCCCGGGCTCGCCCGGTCCCGGATGGGCGGCTTCGTTCGGCTGGTCAGGCGCCGTGAGCACGGGGATCGCCGGCGCGTCGGTCTCCCGCCGACACAGTGTTCGGCGAACGATGACTGGCTGCGCTCCGGTTCACTGCGGCCGGGGTAGTCGCGGCTGAACTTCGCCCGCCTCGTCGGCGCGGTACCGCGGCCGGGCGGAGGTCTTCGCCGGCCGCGGCTGCGCTCTGTGCAGGGGCGTCGCTTCCGCGCCGATCAAGCGCCCCAGTAAGTCCCGAAACTCCAAAGATTGCCCTCTGGGTCGCGCACCGTGAAGCCGCGCGATCCGTAGTCCTCGTCGCGCAGGCCGCGGACCACTTCGGCGCCCGCGGCGGTCGCGCGGGCGAACAAGGCGTCGGGCTCTTCGCAGACCAGGTAGACCGAGTCGGTGCCGGTCGGGCGGCTGCTGAACGGGCTGTCGTCCTTACCGGCCGAGCCGAACATGACGCCGCCGCCCAGCGGCCAGCGCAGTTCCGCGTGCTCGACGATCGACGGATCGTCCTCGCGGGCGTAGAGCGCGGCCTCCCGGAAGCCGAACGCCTCGACCAGGAAGGTGGCCATGGCGCGGGCATCGCGGAAGGTCAGCGTGGGCCAGACGGCGGTGCGGGTGCTGGTTTCTGTGGGATTCGTCATGGATTCATCGTCAATCGGCGGACACGTCGGGGGCTTGGACGGATGGAACCTCCTCGGCCAGCCACGAGGTCGGGCTCGTTCCGGCGAGATCGGCGAAGTCACGATCCAGATGAGCCTGGTCGTAGTACCCGCAGGTGGCGGCCACCTGGGCGATGGTGACGTAGGAGGGCGTGTGCGCGAGCATGCGACGGGCCCGTTCGAAACGGGTGATCCGGGCGGCGAGTTTCGGGCTGAGACCGAACTCCCTGTTGAACCGGCGCGTCAGATGTTGCCTGGTCCACCCGATCTGCTCGGCCAGTGGGCCGATCGCGATGCCGCCCCCGGAACCGACCACACTGCGCCAGGCCCAGGTGAGTTCCGGCCCGACCGAGCGATCCGGATCGGCGAGCGCCGAAAGCACCTGGTCACAGGCGGTGAAACGGTCCGGCCAGGTCGGCGCGTACTGCAACCGTTCCCATAACTCGAGGCCGACGGGCCCGACGACATCGGCGAACTCGACGGACGTATCCCACAGCGCCGCCGCAGGCAAGCCGAACAAAGTGCGACAACCGAGCGGCGTCAGCGCGACGGCCACGCCCTCCTGGTGACCGTCGTGCGCGATCAGCGCCGTGCTCGCCTGTAAGCCGCTCAGCACGCACCGGTAGTTCTGCGGCGACTGGCGCGGATCGGTTTGCTCGATGACGTCGATCGTCGGACCGATGGCGACGATGAACGTCATATGCCGCGACGGCAACCCGCGATGGATCGCGGCCGCGAACCCGGACATGCGATATCCCACGTAGCGGTCGATGAACGCGGCGAGCACGGGCGCCGGACGCGCAGTCACCACCTCGGTGGTCGGCTCCATACGGGCCACGCTACGCCGGGGGACCGACAGGCTCTTGAGTCGATCAGTTCGCGACGTTGACGTGCTTGCGGACCGCCGATTCGTCCGCGGCCGTGTCGAGCAGGCATGCGGCCAAGTCGTCGCGGGTGATGCGGATGCCGAACAGCTCCTTCGCGCTGACGCGGGATCAGTCGTGACCGGCTCCGACGCGCGCAGCGCCCGTCGCAGGCACCACCGGCCTCGGATCGACTCGCGCTCTTCGGTGGGGTGCCCGGTCGAGGTCGTTCCGCTGACTCGGACATGTATGGCACCGGCTTACTCGAAGGCTCTCCACCGGTTCCGGCCGCCGGTGAGATCTACCACTACAGCGTGTAGTGGACTGTGCTCACCGGTTACCGTTGCGCCTCCTAACGATTTCTGGAGGTGTTGATGCGGCGGGTGCAGTACGAGCGCAGCGGTGGTCCCGAGGTGCTCGAGCTCGTCTCGGTCGAGGTTCCGACGCCAGGGCCGGGGGAGCTGCTGGTCCGTGTGGAGGCGGTCGGGGTGACCCTGCCGGTGGTGCGGAAGGTGCGTGAGCAGCGCGAACCGATCGCCCTGGGTGGCGAAGTCGCGGGCGAGGTAGTGGCGGTGGGAGAGGGCGTCGAGCATTACGCGCCCGGGTACCGGGTGACCGGCCTCGTGTTCGGACACGGCTATGCCGACTACGCGCTGCTGTCGGCGGCCATGGCCTCGCCCATCCCCGACGGAGCGTCGGCCGTCGACGCGGTCGCGCTTGTGCGCAGCGGCCTGGTGGCGCTCGGCGCGCTCGATGCCGCGGCTCCGCGGGAAGGCGAGGCCGCCTTGATCACCGCCGCCGCGAGCGGCGTCGGTCATCTCGCGGTCCAGCTCGCACGGGTGCGCGGCGCGGCACGAGTGGTCGGCGCGGTGTCGGATCTCGCCAAAGCGGAGTTCGTCCAGGAGCTCGGCGCGGACGACGTGGTCGAGTACGGCCAGGAGTCCTGGGGCGCTCCGGTCGACTACGTGCTCGACGCGGTCGGCGGCGACCTCCTCACGCCCGCGCTCGCGGCGCTGGCCCCCGGCGGACGCTTGGTCGCCTACAGCTCGGGCGGCGGCACCATCCAGGCATACGACCTGCTGGTCGGCGCGAAATCCGTCATCGGCTTCCAAATGGCCCGCATCGCGCGAAACCAGCCCGACGTGTACGAACACTGGCGCCAAGAGCTCTGGCAGTACTTCGCCTCCGGTCAACTACGCCCCGCCGTACACGCCCAATACCCCCTCGAGGAAGCGGCCACCGCCCACGCCGCCATCGAAGCCCATGCCAACCTCGGCAAAGTCGTCCTCATCCCCTGACCAGCCGCGCGAGTGGCACATGGCTGCGGCAAACGTCGAGAAGACCTCTCCACCATGTGCCACTCGCGGGACGCGTAGACTCTGTTCCTCGTGAGTCTCACCCTCGGAATTGTTGGCCTGCCGAACGTCGGGAAGTCGACGCTGTTCAACGCGTTGACCAAGAACGACGTGCTCGCCGCGAACTACCCGTTCGCGACGATCGAGCCGAACGTCGGCGTGGTTCCGCTGCCCGACCCGCGGCTGAACAAGCTGGCCGAGATCTTCTCCTCCGAGCGGATCGTGCCCGCCACCGTCTCGTTCGTCGACATCGCGGGCATCGTCAAAGGCGCCTCCGAGGGCGCGGGTCTGGGCAACAAGTTCCTCGCCAACATCCGCGAGGCCGACGCCATCTGCCAGGTGGTGCGAGTGTTCGCCGACGACGACGTGGTGCACGTCGACGGCCGCGTCGACCCCGGCGCCGACATCGAGGTGATCGAGACCGAACTCATCCTCGCCGACCTGCAGACCCTGGAGAAGGCGGTCGTGCGGTTGGAGAAGGAAGCCAAGGTCAAGAAGGACCGCAAGCCGGTCGCCGACGCGGCCAAGACCGCGCAGGAGATCCTCAACAGCGGCACCACCCTGTTCGCCGCGGCCGACAAGGTGGACACCGAGCTGCTGAAAGAACTCTCGCTGCTCACCACCAAGCCCTTCCTCTACGTCTTCAACGCCGACGAGTCGGTGCTCACCGACGAGGCGAAGGTCGCCGAGCTGAAAGCGTCCGTCGCTCCGGCCGATTCGGTCTTCCTCGACGCCAAGGTGGAAGCCGAACTCCTCGAACTCGACGAGGAATCCGCGACCGAACTCCTCGAATCCATCGGCCAGACCGAACCCGGCCTGCACGCGCTGGCCCGAGCCGGCTTCCACACTCTCGGCCTGCAGACCTACCTCACCGCGGGCCCGAAAGAGGCCCGCGCCTGGACCATCCACCAGGGCGACACCGCCCCCAAGGCCGCCGGCGTCATCCACACCGACTTCGAACGCGGCTTCATCAAGGCCGAAGTCGTCGCCTTCGACGACCTGGTCGAAGCGGGCTCCATGGCGGCCGCCAAGGCCGCGGGCAAGGTCCGCATGGAAGGCAAGGACTACGTCATGTCCGACGGCGACGTGGTCGAGTTCCGTAGCGGATTAGCGTCTGGGAAGAAGTAGTGCAGCGCGTGTATCGCTGCTGATATACACTCTGCTGAGCCCCCAGCCGTGTCCGGGTGGGGGCTCAGTCGTTTCGCCCGGCACCGCGTGATGTTTGGTTCGGTCAGCGCGGGCGGCATGAGCGGACGTTTGCATGTCGGGAGGACTCGACTCATCAATTCCGATGGTCTTGAACGCCCGAAGGTAGGCATCCCATGCGACAGATCCCGTCTCAAGACGACCGACCGACACCAACCCCGGTCGTGGCGCCTTACGCGCGCCGGACGGCGTTGGCAGTCTGGCTTCGGCCTGAGCGGGTTGTCCTGAATCGTGATCGTTCAGCTGGCACGATTGAGCGGTGACTGGAACCACGGCGCACGACGTGTTCGCGATCCCTGACGACTCCCACCATGCACGGGTCCCTTACTACCTTTGGGAGTACGCCCACGATCATGCCAATCTGGCAGAAGCTGCCGATGAGCTGCAGCGCTTTCTCGCGGACGTAGCCAACGAAGCGTCCATCACAGTTCACACGATTCAGGCGCGTGCCAAGACACTGAGCTCCTACCAAGACAAGTCCTTGAAGAAGCTTGATGACGGAACAGCGAAGTACCCTGACCCGAAGGACCCGGAGACGGGAATCCAGGACTGCATCGCCGCACGGGTGATCCTGTATACCTCGCAGGCCCGGGACGACTTTGCTGACCAAATCACCCGGCGAGCTGCAGCCGGTGACCCGTTCAACCCGGGTGACGAGAAGCACAACGGGTACGACAGCGTTCACGTCATCGTCAAGGAAGTCACCAATGACGCACTAAAGACCCGCTATAAAGCTCTCGCCAAATACCTTGAGACATATCCGGGCCTGGAGATTCAGCTTCGAAGCGTCGCAGCTCACGCCTGGGCGGAGTACGAGCACGACATCCGATACAAGTCCCCGGCATACCAGGCGTTATCGAAGAACGACCGCGAGCAAGTGGACCAGTACTTCGTCGAAGCAGGCGGCCTACGGCGGTTCATGGACGAGTTATTCGACCGGATCGACGGGCTCATGGCGAAGGAAGATGACAGCACATCTCCCGTAGACCCCGATGAACTGACCGACGAAGTCGGGTACTCCAAGGACGAACCTGGCGAAGACCACGACCTCGCCACCGATACACTTCGCAGCTTGATCGAGGAGCGTTTCCCGAAGAACGATGTCGGCGAGAACGCCTCAGTGGCAGAGCTGATCTCGAACCTCGGCCCATTAGGCGTCCGTTCAATCGGACGTCTGAAATCGACGCTCGCACAGATTGAATCCGACGACGTCTTCAGTCTCATGGAGTACCCAGTAACACCAACCGGTACGCGCCGCCTCGACGACGAACTGCTCACGGCATTTACCGAGCGCTATGTGGAGAATGCGCCTAACGATGACCGTCAACAACTCCTTAGGCTCCGGTTGCGTAAAGTCCGAGGCAAGTATGCCATCTACTCGATCCACAACGGCGAAACATTTGGGCCTGCCGTACCTGCGGCACGCGCAGTGCGGGATCTCGCCCATATGGTTGCAACCGCCCACGGCAGAGACGCGGCGCTCATTGATGGCGCAATCGCGCTCGACGCCGACGAGTTGAAAAGTTCCGCCAAACCCGGCGCTGTGCCCACACCCGACGGCGACCTCCAGGTCGCAACCAACCTCTCCCGTCCCTGGGCCGAGGAGATCCTGAAGACACTGATGGAACGTGCAACCGGGTCTGGTTGGAGTGTGACACGTGCAGGAGACGTACTGGTCGAGGCGCCCTCGGCTGTGGTTTCTGGCGAGCCAGCGACGGGTGATATACCTGCCACTGAGGTCACTGAGCCGCACCGCAAGAACGACACGTAATCGGCATGAGTGCCCACTCTTGTCCGCTATAGCCAGCATGGCAAGGTGGCTGGAGGTGCGGTCCTGAGGCCTTCCGCCGGCAGGTGGATCAGTGGGTCGTGTGCACAGGTTATTCGGCTTCGGAACGCGAGCCGACCTCCGCGCACTGCGTTTGACCTGCATCTGTTCGGCGTCAAGGCTGTCGAGTTCCGTAGCGGAGTAGCGTCTGCGAAGAAGTAGAGCCGCGGCGCGCCTGTTCACTGCGCCACCGTCGCCGCAGTTCGCCGCCATGGAACAGTTCGATCCGTCTGGGCTTCCGGACAGCTCCTGTCGGGATGCAACAATGAACAGGTGGCCAACGAGGACGCTGATCGAACTGCCGAGATCGAGCATCTGATTTCTCTCGGAAACAACGTGATTTCCTTCATTACAAATTCGGTCGAGATGCTCAACAGGACTTATTTCGCAATTAGCTTGGGAAACCAGGCCAAGACGCTTGCTTGGGCGACGTCAAGCGCTATAGCCATGATTTCCGGAGCGCCGAAGGAGTACCTAGATATCGTGCAAACGATAAAAACTTACTCCGACGACATAACCCGGCGCACCGAGGAAAATTCCGAATGGCTGGATATTCCACCAGAAGGTTTTCCGCTTCTTCATGCAACGCAGCTGATTGGTGTATGGGGCGCGCTCGAAAGCTTCATCGGCGATGTATTCAAAGCATCGCTCAGGTATCGACCCGAGCTTCTCGCGGGCAAGGATTTCGAGAAGGTTAGCCTGCCTGTGGGCCTAATCGCTAAGGGAACTGACGAGCTGTACTCGACAATCTACCAGCGGGTGCTTCCTCCGGGCAGCGGCCAAATCGGGAAGCTGGAGGGTGTTTTGAATATGGTTGGTCTAGGCGGACCGATTGACGCTGGTCTTAAAAAAAATCTGCATAGCGCCCATCAGATTCGAAACCTTTGGGCTCATAACGCGGGAGAGGTAGATGCGCATTTTATAGAGCAATGCCCCCATCTGGATTATGAAATAGGAGATATCGTCGAAATTTCCGTCAGGCGCTACGAGGAATTAAATCAAGCAATAATCAACTACGTCTCGTTGATTTTGGATCGGATCTATAATCGCGGATTTGATACGGTCGCATCATGACTGACGTGGGGACAGCCGAATGGGCTGAGAAGTTAGCGCGGAAGCACCTAGCGTCCCTAACGCTGAGGCTCGCCCATGTCGAGGGTGTGGTTCGGCAGGCTGAACGTGCCTCACGGGTGGTCGACGATCCAATATTGCTGGTCGCCGCTGCATGGCTCCACGATATCGGCTACGCGCCAAATATCAGGCGTACGGGTTTCCATCCCGTCGACGGTGCTGAGTTCCTGCATCAGATCGGTGTCGATGACCGGCTCTGCGGCTTGGTTGCGAATCATTCCTGCGCATGTGTGGAGGCTCGGCGTCGCGGGGTTCGTATCGTGTGGCCCGACGAGCAGTCCGCGTTGCGGGATGCGCTGTGGTGGGCGGATATGACTACCACACCAATGGGAGATGTGACCGGAGTTCGTGAACGGATTGCCGAGGTGCAGGAGCGGTATGGTCCCGAGCACGTTGTGACGCAGTCGGTCGCAGAGGCCGCGCCGGTTCTGTTTGGGGCGGTCAATCGGACAGAAGGCCGACTGGAGCACTCATCGCCGCTCAGGTGAAGTACGGAACTGCCGTCTCCTCCAGGCCTTTGCATATCCTGAGCCAGATGGACGGATGGATATCCCGGTCGTGCAGCTCTGCCGGAGTTACCCACTCGACCGCTGCTGACTCCTCGCTCGTCCGTGGTGTGCCGCTGATCGGATGGGCGCGAAAACAAATGGAGAACTCTTGGCGGACCTCACCGTCGTCGTAGGCGATGACGTGATCAGGGTCTGAGAAGATGCCGATTAGCTCAGTGACCATGACGTCGATACCTGTCTCCTCGCGCACCTCCCGCACGACTGCTTGTGCCACAGTTTCACCTGCCTCGAGGCCACCGCCAGGGATCGAATACTTGCCATTGTCGGTGCGACGAATGAGCAGTATCCGGCCTTCGTCGTCCTGGACGAGCGCGCTCACCGCCACTTTGATGCTGTTCGCGGGCGGCGCGGTCGGATCGTGGAAGTAATCGGTCCGGCTCATGCGTGGCTCCCAAAGTCGGCTTCGTAACTCTGCGTCCAGACCTGTTCGAAACTAGTTGTGTACGTCTCGAAAAGGTCGGCGGCTGGCAGCAGCTTCAGGTGCATTGCCGGGGCGTACGCGCCCGGCTGCCCGTACACGTGCATGTTGACGATCATCTCGTTGTCAAACCTGAAAATCGAGTTGTAGAGCGTGGTCCGGTGGTAGCGGATTTCGACACCATCGATCGCCGACAGTGGTTCGATGAGGGCCAAGGCGTTGCGGATCCTCGCTGGCACGGTCCCGGCGGCAAGCCGTTCTTCGGTGCTTCGCTTGGTCGCTTCGTCCTCGTCGGGATCGCCGAACAGCAGGCGCACTTTCAGGCCCTCGCGGGTCTTCTGCCGGATTGTCCTTGCGAAGGATGGTTCTTCCGCGAGGAACAGGCCCGCCAGGACGAGAACGTCGACTCGTTCTTTCGCTTGTGAGAGCAGGCGCGTCCACAAGTCGAGGGGGATCGAGTTTCGGTGCGGATACAGCTTGATCACTTCTGAGTGCGCCATCTCGGTCCGGCGCTCCGCGGGCAGCGCGTCCGGCCAGAGATAGTTCTCCGTCTCGCGCACCATCGACGCGACCTTATGGCGGTGGCGGGGATAAGGTGTGCGGCCCTTCGTGATCCATCGCTCGACGGTCTTCTCATCGACGCCGGTCGCTACCGCGACCTCTGCGAGATCCAAACCGTTGCGGAGCAGCGCTTCTCGGAGCCGGTCGTTCGGCATCGCGACCCCCTTTGGGACGACTAGGGACGTCTTAACGGTACATGAGACGTTCTCGCGACGTCCACCGCTGGGGTCGTCAGCTGCTGATTACGTCGATCGATCTCCGGAAAAGTGGCGAACTGCATCGCATTTACCTGCTTTTCATTGCAGTGAATGACCTTGTTGCACAAGTCGTTCGGTGAACTCAGCGGGTCTTGTGCAGCTGACCGAAGTCAACGGGAGGGAACACGGATGGTGGAACAGAGAGTCGGCTTGTCGCGAGTTGCCCGACCGCGAATCACGGTCAGCATGTGCGGCGCGGCATACGCGCGCGGTGTGACCGGCCCGATCGAGCAGGTCATGTGCCTGCTCTGCCAGCGGATGGTGCCGGTGATCGGCGGGCGGATCGGTGAGCACCGGACGGATGGGCCGGATACGTGCGCATGGACCGGAGTCGAGGTCATCGATGACCGGCCTGCCGACCTGCGGGGCGGTGTGCGATGACGCCGACCGGCCGTCCTCGGGCGATCGGGTTCTTACGGACGGACATCGCGGGTTCGCATCAGAAATGGTTGGAGACGACGATGCGTAGCTTGGCCAAGCGGCTCGGCTACGACCTGTGCAAAACAATTGCGCTGTCGGCGAAGACGGAGGACCCGGTCGGCTTATTGCTCGATCAGATCGAGCGCACTGGGGCGGAAGCGGTCATCGTGCCGGGGCGCGCCCATCTGGACGGTCACATCGAGCGGGTGATGCGGCGGGCCGATGTCGTCTTCGATGTCGACGACGTGGAGGCTCGATGGCCGATTACGGCTGTGATCGATAGGTGGTGTCCTTGACCTCGATTCTTCGCCGCGCTACCTGGAGCGCCGATGCCCGAGCTCGGGCAGCAGGAGGCATGCCCGGCAGGTGACTCCTGCAACCGGTCGACGCCGCGCCGTAGCGGTCGTCGCGGGATAGGATCTAGTTGCACGGTTTCCCGCCCGAGTAACAGTCGTTCAGTAAAGGGAGTCCGAGCGGATGGATCGCCGGAACAAGGGGATCAGCCGGCGTGTGCTGTTGACGGCCGGAGCCTCGATCGCAGTCACCGCGATGGCGCCGCCGACGCAGGCGGTGCCGATCACACGGAAGATCTCCGCCGGGCCCGAGGAGCCCGGGAAGCGGGCGGACCTGGCCGAACAGGCGATCGTGCGGCGGCATCTGCGCACGCTGTGGGGTCAGCCGCACATGCGGCTGGGCACGCTCGTCTGGCCTGCGTCGGTGCTGGATCAGTCGTTCCTGCGATGGTGTTACTGGTGGCAAGCCCACCTGCTGGACTGTGCGGTGGACGCCGCGTACCGCGCCCGCACCCCCGCACGCATAGATCGGGTCGTCGCCCTCGCGCGCGGTATCCGGACACGCAACCTCACCGGCTGGACCAACCGGTACTACGACGATATGTCGTGGCTGGCGCTGGCGCTCGAACGCGCCGACCGGCTGCTCGGTGTCCGGTTCGGCGACGCTGTCGGCGAGCTGCGAGCCGGCTTGATCGATGGCTGGAACCCGGTCGTCGGCGCGGTGCCGTGGCGGTCCGGCGACGAGTACTACAACACCCCCGCGATCGGTCCGACGGGTATCGCTCTGGCGCGGTTGGGCGAGCTGTCCCGCGCCCGGCGACTTGCCGATTTCCTGTACACCCGATTGCGTGACGCCGGCAGCGGCCTGATCCTCGACGGTCTGCACGAACCCGGCGGACGGGTGGACCGGACCGTCCACACCTACTGCCAGGGCGTGGCCATCGGGCTGGAAACCGAGCTGGCGGTGCGCACGAATGAATCGACCCATCACCGGCGCGTGGCCGCCCTCGTCGCCGCGGCGGGGGACGGGCTCACGAACGCAGGGGTGATCGCCGCGGCCTCCGGGGACGACTCCGGGCTGTTCATGGGCATCCTCGCCCGATATCTCGCGGAGGCCGCGCTGGCTTTGGGTGACACCACCGCCGCGGATATCGTGCACGCTTCCGCGCGGGCGGCCTGGAAGCACCGCGCCGAAGTGGACGGGTTACCGCTGTTCGGGATCGACTGGTCCCGCCCGGTCGCGGTGCCGGAGCATCCGGGGACCTTCCCGCAGCTCACGCCCTCCTCCGCCGTTTCACCGGCGAACTCGAGCCGCGATCTCTCGGTACAGCTGAGCGGGTGGATGTTGCTCGAAGCGGATCACCAGCTCGGCGCCGCCGGACACTGAGCCCGCAGCGGCGGGAGACCGCCCTGTTACCAGTACTGATGCTGTTTTCCGTCGGTGTCGGCGATGAAGATGACCGCGTCGGCGCCCTCCAGGTCTGCCGGCTCGAGCGGGATGTGACCGCGCACGATCGGTGTGCTGGTGCCGATCGACGGAGGAAGCGCGGCGCGCAGGGCCGGTGCCGGGAACAGGGCGCGGCGGGTGGTCGCCTCGGCCAAGACGCGCTGGAGAGTGTCCGGATCGCTGTCGGGGCTGGCGTCAGTCGCCAGGAACATGTAGCGGTCGCCGAGGGTAAGCCCGACGAGTGCGCCTGCGCCGCACCAGTTCACCTCGTCCTCGCCGACCGACATGTCGGACCGCGCACGTTGCAGATGCGTGTTGTGCGCGAACACCAGGGTGGGCCCGCGTCGCCGCTCCTGGGCGACGATCGCGAGCAGGTTGTCGGCCATCATCTCGGCGCGCAGGCTGAGCAAGGTCGCGATGCGGTCGGGTGCTTGACTCGCCATCGCCGCGTGATAGCGCAGCAGCCCCATGGCGGTGCGCGCGTGAGCGGCGGCCTGGTCGTAGCCGGTCGGGTCCGCCAGACGCAGGCGCGGCGCCGCGCGGCGCAGCGCACTGGCGACGTCGTCGGCGACGATGCGCAGGGCGCGAGCGCGGTCGGAGTCGCCGACGGACGCTGCCGGGTCGAACATGGCCGCCTGGTTCGTCCAGTCCGCGTCCTCGCCGAGCAGCGCGTCGAGGTCGCGGGCCGAGGCGGGCCGCAGCGGCTCGGGGAGGTAGTCGATGGCCGAGGACAGCGCGTATCGCGGACTCGGCGCACCGGAGTACTCCACCGGCGCGTCGAAGCCGTAGAAGCGAACCCGATCCCGCGGCGCGCGGCCGGCATTGTGCGCGCGGAGCCATTCGACGAGTTCGCGGTTGCCCGGCACGGCGCCGAACCCGTGGCTGAATCCGGTCGCGAGCACCGTGTCGATCTGCGCCGGTGCCCCCGCCACGTAGTCGTCGACAATCGACGCGGCGAATACGTCCGTCTCCAGCGCGATCGAACGGTACCCCCGTTCGACGAGATGACGGAGGATTTCGTTGCGCAGCAACGGGAAAGCCTCGATCCCGTGGGTCGGCTCACCGAGGGCGAGCAGCGCAGGCGGCTCCGTCCGTGTGGCGAGCAGTTCATCGAGGGCACGGCCGAGGCTCGCCGGGTCGTCGAGTTGGCGGCCGATGGCACGCGGTGATGCGGCAGTGGACATGAAGATCCCTTCCCGAAAGGCACTGCCCTCGACAGTATCGTTGAACATTCGAGTGAAACTTTTGCGATTACTACCTGCAACCAAGAGAGCAAAGCCTCAATCGGAGGTGCAAGCTGCGGCCCATCGACCTCGCCCGGGAACACGGATTGTCCGCACAGGCGATCCGCAACTATGACGACGCAGGAATCCTCCCGCCGACCGAGCGCAGCGAGACCGGTTACCGGCGCTATACGCCCCTGCACGCACAGGCCCTACGCGCCTTTCTCGCGTTGCGCGGTGGCCACGGGCACCAGCGGGCGATGGAAATCATGCGCGCGGCCAACCGGGGCGACCTCGAGTCCGCCTACCGGCTCATCGACGCCGCGCACGTGGAGCTGCTCGCCGAGCGCGACACCCGCACCGAGGTCGCAACCGCCTTGGCCGGCCTGTCCACCGCGATGCCGGCCCCTGTTCACGGTGGACCGCTGACCGTAGGGGAACTCGCGCGCCGACTCGGCGTGCATCCAGCGACATTGCGCACCTGGGAGACTCAGGGCATTCTGCGCCCCGAGCGCGAACGGGCAACGGGTTACCGCCGATACGGGCCGGATTGCGTACGCGACGCGGAGATCGCACGACAGTTGCGCCGGGGTGGCTACCTGCTGTCCCAGGTCGCGCAGTTCATCGCGTCGCTGCGCGAGGCGGGCGGGGCGGAGGCGTTGAGCGCCTTCCTCGACGTCTGGCAGGACCGGCTGACCGCCCGCAGCCGCAACCTGCTCGCCGGAGCGGCCCAGCTCGATACCTACCTCACCATGCTCGATCAGCGGAAGTAACCGGCGACGCAGGCTGCCGGTGCGCGGCTCGTCACGGATGGGTATTCGGGTCAACCGATATACAGGCTGGCGAATCGGCATATCGGCGGTCGATTCCGAATATTCCGTCGAGTATTGGCCGCAGGCAATTCCTCACGTCTGATCATCGGCAGCCGATCCGTGTCATCGGCGACGAAAAAGGTTGGCGGGAGGCTGCAAGGCCGCGCTCTGGCATGACCGGCGTCGGCCGAGGGTGCCCTCCCAATGTCGGGAATGGGCGATTCTCCGTTGCGCGATACTCGGTGGTGTCGTAGTGGCAGGCCGCGCGTGGCCTGATGAGGGTTGTCAGGCGTGAGGTGATGATGTTGTTCGCAGATCCGCGGCCGGCCCGGGTGGGGGTGCTGCGATGAGTCCCGAGCGCTGGGTGGTGAAGCTCGACCCGCCCGCCGGCGTGCGTCCCGGCTTTCCGGAGTTCCTCGCGGCTGTGCAGGAGGGTATTCAGACCTCCGCGGATCTGTTGGCGACAGGTACGCCGTCGCAGGCTCCGGATCTGCTGAAGCTGCTGCGCGACGAGAAGTTGATCACCGGCGACGAGGACAAGTCCGCCATGGCCGAGGGCTACTCCGGCCGGGTGCGCGAGTTCGACAACCTCAAGGCCGAGATTCACAAGCAGGACGCCAGCGTCGACTTTTCCGCCTACGGCACCTACGACATCTCCAGCGGCGCTTTCGCGGCTGTCAAACAGCATGTCGAAGATCTACAGGAAGCCCTGCGCAACGTTCCGAAGCCGAGTCCGGGTAAAGAATTCATCGACCTGGATCTCCAGACGAGGCTGGAGAACACCGTGCTGAGGACGGTGGACAAGGTGAACGACGAGATCGAGAAAGCGAACGACAAGGTTCAGACTCACGCGAACACCATCAACGGCTCCGCTCCGACGTACACCCCGACGTCCGCGGGTAGCAGCCCTATGCCGAGCAACTACGTGCCGAGCAACTACATGCAGCGCAGCTATTCACCCGGCCCGGGGTTCGTCCCCGCCGCGACGACCGCCGATTACGCCCGCTACCAGGGCAACGTCTCGGTCGACGCCGCCATCGAGGGCGCGCTGGACGCGCTCGGCATCACCGATCCGGTGGCCCGCGAGTACTGGAAGCGCGGCTACCAGGTCCTGATCGAACGGGAATCCAACGGAAACCCCAACGCCGTCAACAACTGGGACAGCAACGCCGCCGCCGGGCGGGCGTCCAGGGGACTTACCCAGACCATTCCCGGCACCTTCCAGGCCTATCACGTGGCGGGAACATCCAGCAACATCCACGATCCGGTGGCCAACGTCGCCGCCAGTATGAACTATGTCATGGAACGGTACGGCGTCTCCCGCGACGGCCACGACCTGCAAGCGAAGGTTCAGCAGGCGGATCCCAACCGTTCGCCGAAAGGCTACTGAGCGCGGAACGCCGGCCGCTGGTCCGCGTCGTGTCCGAGTTCTGTCCTGGGTGGTTCCTCCCGATGTCCGCCGGTGTACTCCGTTCGGTCTCGTTTGCTCGTCGGGTCGAACGGAATTCGATGACGGGTTATCTTTTCGGTCTCAGCCGGGTCGGTCGTCCGGTTCGGCGGAAGTGGTCGACGGCCGGGGCAGCTATGGCGCGCTGCGTCTGGAACACTCGATCGTCGGAAAGGTTCTTTGCTGATGTTCCGTCGTTTCACGACCCACGCGCCCACTGGGGTGCCGCCGGTGGATGATCTGGTGGCCGGTGCGCTGCCGGACCGGGTGCAGATCGCGCATGAGCGGTTGGCCCACCAGGACGATCCGGCACTGCTGGAAGCATTGTCGGAGCGTGAGCTCGCCGCCTCCCGCGAGTTGGCCGAGCTGGTGCGCGATTACGAACGCCACGAGAAGCGGGCGCGGATCCAGGCGGCCGCCGACGCCGCCGAGCGGGTGCGGCGCACAGCCGCCGAGCTGGCCGAACGCGAAGCCGCCGACCTGCTACGGGCCGCGCAGGCGATCGGCGAACAACGCCACAGCAGCAGCCCGCACGCGAAAGTAGCTCGGCTGCATCAGCGCAAGCCGCGGGTGCTGGGGCTGCTCGCCGGTGTTGTCGCGTTCTCGATGCTGTTCTCCGCGGTCACCGTGCAGCAGAACATCGCGCCGACCGGCGGTGCGACCAACCCGATGTTCTGGCTGTCCTACGGCCTGGAAGCCCTGATCAGCGCGGTGCTCGTCGCGCTGATGCTGTCGACAGGGGATACCGCCGAGTGGGGTGTGATCGATCGGCTGTGGCAGGTCTACACCGTCGAGGGCGTCTTGTTGACGGCGAGTATCGCGCTGAACACGTTCCCGTACTTCCGGACAGGCGACATGGCCGGAATCGGAATCCACGCGATCGCGCCGATCATGATCGGCGTCGCGCTCGTCACCCATCGGCTCGTCGCCGAGCGGTACGGGCGCGCGATCGAGCAAGCGACCGCCGCCGTGCCCGACCACGAAGATCTCCAGGAACGACTGGCGGCGCTCACGCAGGTCGGCGGGGCCGGGAACCAGATCCTGCCGAGCATCCTCATGGAGCCGGCGGCGCCCGCACGCCGCGCCGACGAACCGGCCGCGACCGAACCGCCCGCACCGGCGCAGCAGGGCGCGGATGTGGCGGGGCAGGCCGCTGCGCAGGACGACAACAGCGCCGCGGTTGCCGGGCAGCCCGCCGGGGCCGCGATCGCGATGTCTGTTCCGGCTCCGGAGCTCACGGAGTTGTGGTTGGCGACGACGCCACTGCCCGTGATCGAGCGGCCCTCCGAGCCGGGTGCGCAACCCGCTGCCGGAGACAACGCTGACGAGGCCGTTCTCGACGCGCGGTTGGCGGCGGCGGTGCGGCAGACCCTCTACCGGATTCGATTCAGCAAGCAGCCGGAGCCGGGCGAGCAGCCGGTGCCGGGCACCCCCGTTTCCGCGCCCGAATCCGATGCTCCCGAAGTCGCCGAGGCGTCCGCCGAGCACGGCGCACGCGAGGCCGCCGAGGCGCTTCCCGAGGCGAACGGGGCGGACCAGGTCATGGCGCATGGTGCCGATGGGCCGCAGGTCACGGGCCCGGAGCTCGCCGCTGCGCCCCACGAACCGGATGTCCGCACGCTGGAGCCGATCGATGCGGGCATGGCCCAGCATTACGTGCCCGGCACGGGCGGCGACGAGCGCCCGGCGCGGATGCAACAGGTCGCACCGGTCGGTGCCGCGGGTATGTCGCCGATCGGGCACGAACCCGACGACGCCGACGCGACCACACCGCGTGCGGCGGCCCAACCGCAGCTCACCGTTCGCTGATTCGAGCGCGTCACTGTTCGGCGCTGCGCGTGACCGCATCGGCCTCGGTGCGGCGCTTCGGCTACGGCGCTTCGCTTTGGGCGTAGTGCTTTCCGGTCGACCCGATGGCGGAATGGACGTAGCGTCGAATTCGTGAAAGTTCCCGCACACCTGCCCACCACCGCGGGCGAGCTGCGTTCGGCCGGCTACCTGCCGCGTGGGGTGAAGACCGAGATCCGCGAGAACCTGCTCGCGCTGCTGAGTTCCGGCGGCGACCCGTGGCCCGGGATCGTCGGTTTCGACCGGACGGTCGTGCCGCAGCTGGAACGCGCGCTGCTCGCGGGGCACGACGTCGTGCTGCTCGGCGAACGCGGACAGGGCAAGACCCGGCTGCTGCGTTCCCTGGTCGGCCTGCTGGACGAATGGACGCCCGTCATCGCAGGCGCCGAACTGGGCGAACATCCGCTCGACCCGATCAGCCCGGCCGGCAGGCGGCTGGCCGCCGAACTCGGCGACGACCTGCCCGTCGCGTGGCGGCACCGGTCGGAGCGGTACGCCGAGAAGCTCGCCACGCCCGACACCTCCGTCGGCGACCTGATCGGTGACGTCGACCCGGTCAAGGTGGCCGAAGGGCGCAGTCTCGGTGATCCCGAGACCATCCACTTCGGGCTCGTCCCGCGCGCGCATCGCGGCATCGTGGCGATCAACGAACTGCCCGACCTGGCCGAACGCATCCAGGTCGCCCTGCTGAATGTCATGGAGGAGCGCGATATCCAGGTCCGCGGCTACCTGTTGCGGCTGCCGCTGGATGTGTTGCTCGTCGCCACCGCCAACCCGGAGGACTACACCAACCGCGGCCGGATCATCACGCCGCTGAAGGACCGGTTCGGCGCGGAGATCCGCACCCACTACCCGCTCAGCATCGAGGCCGAGGTGGCGCTGGTGCGCCAGGAGGCCGAGCTGGTGGCCGAGGTGGGCGATCCGCTGATCGAGGTGCTCGCTCGGTTCGTCCGGCAACTGCGCGAGTCGTCCGCGATCGACCAGCGCTCGGGGGTGTCGGCGCGCTTCGCCGTCGCCGCGGCCGAGACGGTGGCGGCGGCGGCCTTGCGCAGGTCCGCGGTCACCGGGGAGAGTCCCGCCGTGGCGCGGCCCGTCGACCTCGAATCCGTGCCCGCGGTGTTGCGCGGCAAGCTGGAGTTCGAGTCCGGTGAGGAGGGCCGGGAGCAGGAACATCTCACGCACCTGCTGCGTCGCTCGTTCTCCGAGACCGCGCGGGCGCTGCTCGGCGGCCTGAACCTGCGGCCGCTGGCGGAGGCGGTCGGCGACGGGCATCTGGTCACCACCGGTGAACGCGTGCCCGGCGCGGAAGTCCTCTCGGCACTGCCGGAACTGCCCGTGCTGCACGAAGTGGCCGCACGGCTCGGCGTGGACGCGGCCGACCCGCCGCCCCGGATCGCCTCTGCCGTCGAGTTCGCCTTGGAGGCGCTGTACCTGGCCCGGCAGATCGCGAAGGATTCCGACGACGGTCTGGCGGTGTACGGCCGATGAGCGCCGCTGTTCCCGGCAGGGCATCGTGACGACCCCCGACCGCTACTCCTACGGCCCCTATCACGACGGGCCCGATCCCTTGGCGCCCCCGCTCGACCTGCGGGAAGCGCTGGACAGCATCGGCCGTGACGTGATGGAGGGCAGTTCGCCGCGCAACGCTCTGCAAGAGCTGTTGCGACGCGGCACCCGCTCCATGCCGGGGCTGGAGGAGCTGACTCGCCGGTTGTGGCAGCGTCGCGCGGAGATCGCCCGCACCCACCGGCTCGACGGCACGTTGCAGCAGGTCCGCGAATTGCTGGAAGAGGCATTGGAGGCCGAGCGCGGCGCTCTGTTCCCCGACCCCTCCGACGACGCCAGGTTCGCCGAGGCGCAGCTGGACGCACTGCCGTCGAGCACGGCCGCCGCCGTCACCGAGCTCGCCGAGTACGCCTGGCGCTCGGAGACCGGCCGCGAGAACTACCGGAAGATTCGTGATCTGCTCGGCCGCGAGTTGCTGGAATCGCGCTTCCAGGGCATGAAACAAGCCTTGCGGAACACCACTGCGCAGGACGTCGAGCGGGTCCGGCGGATGATGTCCGACCTGAACGACCTGCTCGCCGCCCACGCCAGGGGCGAGAACACCGAGCAGCGCTTCGCCGGGTTCATGGCCGAGCACGGCGAATTCTTCCCGGAGAACCCGCGCGACACCGAGGAATTGATCGACGCGCTCGCCGCTCGTGCCGCCGCCGCGCAACGCATGATGAATTCGATGTCCGAGCAGCAGCGCGCGGAGCTGTCGGAGCTGATCGGCCAGGCGTTCGGCGATCCGGGCATCGCCCAGCAAGTCGCCGCGCTGGACGCGAACCTGCGCGCGCTGCGTCCCGGCGAGGACTGGAACTCCCGGCAGAGGTTCCGCGGTGAGGATCCGCTCGGGCTCGGCGAAGGCGCGCAAGCCCTGCAGGACCTCGCCGAACTCGACGCGCTCGCGGAACAACTCGGCCAGTCCTATGCCGGCGCCCGGCTGGAGGACATCGACCTGGACGCATTGGCGCGCCATCTCGGCGCGGACGCGCGCGTGGACGCGGCTCGCCTGGCCGAACTGGAGCGCGAATTACGTAGACAGGGCGTCTTCGAACGGGGCCAGGACGGCTCACTGCGGTTGACGCCCAAGGCTTTGCGGCGGCTCGGTGAGACGGCGTTGCGAGACATCGTCGGGCGCTTGCGATCCCGGCGCGGTGAACGGGATACGGCCATGGCCGGTGCGGCGGGCGAGCCGACGGGCGGCTCCCGCGCCTGGCGATTCGGCGACACCGAACCGTGGGACGTGTCGCGGACCGTGCGCAACGCCGTGCTGCGGTCGGCGTCGGCGGGGGATCGCCGGGTGCGGCTGGACGTCGCCGATGTCGAGATCATGGAGACCGAGCAGCGGTCCAGGGCCGCGGTGGCGCTGTGCGTGGACACGTCTTGGTCGATGGTGCAAGACGGCAGGTGGGTGCCGATGAAGCGCACCGCCCTCGCGCTGCACCACTTGATCGGTACCCGGTTCCGCTCCGACGCGCTGAGCGTGATCACCTTCGGCAGGCACGCGACGACCGTCGGCATCGGTGAACTGACCGCGCTGGAAGGCGTCTGGGAGCAGGGCACCAACCTGCATCACGCGCTGCTGCTCGCGGCGGGGCACCTGCGCAGGCATCCGGACGCGGTGCCGGTCGTACTCGTCGTCACCGACGGTGAGCCGACCGCCCACTTGGAGCCGGACGGGGAGACGTACTTCAACTGGCCGCCGGCGCAGCGCACGCTGGCCGTCACGATGGCCCAGGTCGACGCCTTGGCCAAGCTGGGCGCGTCGGTGACGGTCTTCATGCTCGGCGAGGACCCGCGACTGGCCGCGTTCGTCGACCTGATGGCCCGCCGCAGCGGCGGCCGCGTGGTGGCGCCCGATCTGGACGGTCTCGGCGCCGCCGTGGTGAGCGACTACCTGCGCGGCCGGGGCTGAACGCCGGGGCCGTAAAGACGTCCGACGGCGCGGCCGGTCGGCCCTACACTGAGCGTGTGGTTTTTCGTCGGCTCGTCGCAGTGTCCTTGTTCGCCTTGGTGACTCCGCTGGGCGTGGCTGCCTGCACGGCGGAAGGTCCCGGTTCGAAAACCGATTGCGCCGTTAGCGGCTGCACGGTGACCTTCGCCCGGGGCGTGGACGCGAAAGCGAGCATCCTGGGTATCGAAGCGAAACTGATTTCGGTGAACGGCAATCTGGTCACGCTGTCGGTGGGCGGTCAAGAAGTCACGGTCCCGGTGGGGGAGACCCGGTCCGCCGACGGGAGCACCGTCACGGTGCAGGAGGTGACCGGCGACAAGGTCGTGGTCAAGATCTCCACCGGCCTCACCGGCGGCTGATTTTCGTCATCCGGTGCCGCATCCACCGGCGCGGCTTCGCTCCGGTCCGGTAATTGCTGCGAGATCACTGCCGCCCGTGCGGATCTCGCGAATCTCGTGTGTCCTCGTGCACCGCGCACGGCGGAAAAGTCCGTGCGGTGGTGCCGTTCCCGCGACACACGTGCGTGCGTGCGCAGTCGCAGGAGTGTCGCGAAAGTGGCACGGGAGCACTCGAGCGGCCGTATCGAGGATTTATTGTGGCATTCTCGGGGTGTCGGCAACGGAAACCGAAGGGTATTGAATACCAGCAGGTTTGAATACCGGAAGGTATTTATTTCGCGCTGCCAGGGAGAATCATTTTTACCGGAAATTTCTCCCCGATTTGCTGTACACCGCACCGTGCCCGTGTGTAGCGTCTGGAACCCGTAAACCCCTCCCATGACAAGTGGTGGCGCGTGATCGGTATCGACGGCTGTCTGAAACGCATCATGGATATTCCGGGTGCGCGCAGTGTGACGTTGGTGGATGGTGCGAGCGGTCTGGCGATCGCCGCGGACGGCAGGCACGAAGTGGTGGACGAGCACGAAGATGCCGCCGCCACAACGGATGTCGTGCGCGCGGTGCTGGCCTGCCCGGCCTTGTCCAGCGGCGGCGACGGTGACGACGTCACCGAGATCATCGTCTGCGGGACCCGCGGATATCACCTGCTGAACCTGGTGAACGGCGACTTCGACGGGCGGCTTTTCGTGCATGTGCTGTTCGACGAGGACGCCGGAAATCTCGCGATGGCGCGATTCCAGCTGCACGCAATTCTCGACGAATTGGCCGAGGACGCGCATGAGTCCTGAACTCGCGGTCGAATTGCGGCGGCTGGAGAAGGAAGGAAGTACGGGCGTGCTGCGCGCGGGCGACGGTGCGTTTCATCTCGCCGAAGGCGCGATCGTCTCCGCCGACTGCCGCCGCACGACGGGGCTGGACCGGCTGGTCGTCGAGGCGGGCGTGGCGACCGCGGAGGACTGGCGGCGCGCCGATGCGGGGGATCCCGGTCGTGTGCTGGGGCGGCCAAGGCTGGAGACCCTGGCCATGCTGTCGGTTTTCGATGCCGCCTACTTCCTGCTGGCCTCGCCAGCCGTCCCGGAGTTCCGCCCGGCCCCGCCGCACTGGCTGGCCCCGGTCTGCCACATCACGCCCCGGGTGCTCGTGCAGGAGTGTGCGCGGCGCGGCGATCCCGAGTCCGGGCCGTGGCCCGCCGATCTGGTCGATCGCGTCCCGGTGGTGCCGGTCCGCCGGGTGCGGCGCAGACGTCTGGTACTCACCGGCGGGCAGGCCGAAGTGCTGGCCGCCGCCGACGCCCGGCGCAGTGTCGCGGGGATCGGCCGCGAACTCGGCCGCACCACCTACGGATGTCTGGTGGCGGTGCGGGATTTGACCGCGGCGGGGCTGATCGAGCCACCCGCCGCGGCGTCGGTTCCCGTGGCGGCCCGGTCGTCCGCGCTCGCGTCGCTGGTCGCCGAACCCCCGGCGGTCGCGCCCGTGACCGCCGCGCCGGGCCGGCTTCCCAGGCGCCGGGGCAGGCACTCGGCCCCGCCGGCCCCCGCCGGACGTTTGGAGCCGCCGGACCGGGACCTGCTCGTCCGCCTGCAAGCGGCTTTGGAGGAGCTCGCGTGACCGCGCGGAAGAAACTGCTCGGCGATTTGATGGGAAGGTTGACAAAGGTGGGGATGTCCGGACCCGAACCGAACGCGGCGGTGCTCACGGAGTTGAAGGCACTGCGCGATCGCGTCCCGCGGCTCACCGGCGCGCTCGTGGCCTCCAACGACGGGCTGCTCGTCGCCCACGATCTACCCCCGCAGATCGAGCCCAACGGGATGGCCGCCATGGCCGCCTCGCAACTGTCGCTGTCCCATCGGCTGGCCACCACCGCGCACGGCGGCGGGTTCAGCGAAGTGGTGGTGCACGGCACCGGAGGGCACGTGGTCATCTACGCGGCGGGCTGGACCTCACTGACCGTCCTGGCCGCACCCGAGGTGAACATCGGCCGGCTGCATTTGGAATCCCGTCCGGCGGCCCGTGCGATCGCCGATTTGCTGACGCCGGTGACAACCGACGCAGAGAGCCGACAGGCAGCGAAAACCCACTGAAAGGAACACATATGTCCAATATGGATCTGGCCCTCAAAGACATGATGGTGATCGACGGCGCGATCGGCGCCGCCGTGGTCGACTACAACAGCGGCATGGCGCTGGGCATGCTCGGCAGTTCCAAGTCGCTGGACCTCCAGGTCGCGGGGGCGGGCAACACCGAGGTGGTGCGCGCGAAGATGCGGACCATGGACCAGCTGGGGCTCAAGGAGGACATCGAGGACATCCTCATCACGTTGTCAGGGCAGTACCACATCATCCGGCCGATGACCGGCCGCAAGTCCAAGGGGCTGTTCCTCTACCTCGCGTTGGACCGGGGACGAGCGAATCTGGCGATGGCCCGGCACCGCCTGCGGGGGATCGAAGAGGACCTGGAGGTCTGATCGTGCGCGAGCCGATTTGACCTGAACTATGGTTCACGTTCGACGCTGATTCCGTACCGAAAAGCGTCGAAGGGAATTCCCATGCCTGACCACCCGATCCAGCTCGCCGTGATCGTCGGCAGCACCCGCGCCGGTCGCTTCGGCCCGACCGTCGCCGAGTGGTTCGCCGCACATGCCGACCGGCGCGGCGACGTCACCGTCGACGTCGTCGATCTGGCCGAAACGCCCCTGCCGGATCGTCTTTCCCACCGTCCCGAGCCCGAGGGGGCGCGGGCGCTGGCAGCCGTCGGCCCCCGGCTGGCCGCGGCGGACGCCTTCGTCGTGGTGACACCCGAGTACAACCACAGTTATCCGGCGGCGGTCAAGAACGCCATCGACTGGCACTACACCGAATGGCGGGCGAAGCCGGTCGGTTTCGTCTCCTACGGCGGCATCTCGGGCGGGTTGCGTGCCGTGGAGCACCTCAGGCACGTCTTCGCCGAACTGCACGCGGTGACCGTGCGTGACACGGTGAGCTTCCACGACGCGGCCAGGCAGTTCGATGCCGCGGGACAGCCGACGGACCCGGAGATGCCCGCTGTCGCGGCCGACAAACTGCTCGGCCAGTTGGTCTGGTGGGGCCGCGCCCTGCGGTCGGCCCGCGCCGAGTATCCCTATACCGCATAGCGCTTCCGGGCCTGCCGTGCCGACGGCCTCTACGCACGACGGCGCCGGACGGCCGAGTCGATGGGCTCGGCCGTCCGGTGGGCCGGATCTGCGCACCGGGGCATGCGCAAGGGCCGCATTCTGCGGTTTCGTCGTGGCATCCGGCGTACGCTGTGCGGCGACGAAAGGACTCCACGATGCGAACAATGCTCGCGGCGTTGGTGATCGCCGGTTCGTTCATGGCAGCGGGGACGACGATCGCGCAAGCGAATCCGCCGTCGCAGCCGCCTACTCCGCTGTGCCTGGTGGTGGGCGGCGCCATTTGGGTGGTGCGTAACAGCATCGACCCGTACGGCCTGTCACAGGATCCGCTCGCGGTCGCGTTGCGGAACGCGCATCGGCAGGTCTGCGGCTAGCGGCTACGTCAAGCTCCGCCAGCGTTGCTTGCCCCACTCGCGCGACGCAGGGCTGACGATCAGTACCGGCAGGAGCAGGACGAGTCCGATCAGGGTCAGGTAGACCACGACTTCGCCCACGATCTGGACGACGGTGGGGAGTGCGAAGGGAACGGCCAGCACTCCAAGGGCAATCGCCAGCCAATAGGCGCCCGCCTGGGCTGCGGTGACCGCGGCGAAAGCGATGCCGCCCGCGAGAAGTAAACCGGCCAGTGCGACAAGATAATTGTTCCACCACGCGGTGTTCGTCGCACGATGTGGCTCTCGCATGCGGCGAGCCTAACGCCGTGATCCCGGGGAGAGGGGCAAATCGCGGGCATCCGGTTCGATCGGCGGCGGCGTGGCCGCGTTCGGCTTGCCGTCGCGGGTGTTGAGCCACGCTCCGGCGAACATCAGTGCGGCGCCGAGGGCTTGGACCGGGGCGATGGATTCGCCGAGCAGCAGCCACGCGCAGGCGAGGCCGAAAGCGGGGACCAGGAACATGGCGGAGGCGGCTGTCGCCGGGCCCACCTCGCCGACGGCGCGATAGTAGAGAACGTACGCGAGCGCGGTCGGTAGGACGCCGAGATAGGCCTGGTTGAGCCAGAATTCGGCACCGAGGTCGGACCAGGCCACGTCGGCCATGCGTGGCGCCGCGAACACGCCGAGCGCCAAAGCGCCGACGGCCGTGGCGTACACGGTCACCGTGGGGGCCGCCAGACGGGCGAGCACCGGAGCGCCGAGCATGGTGTAGCACGCCCAGCACGCCGCCGCGCCCAGGAAGACGAGGTCGCCGAGCAGGCGATCACCGCCGCCGGAGGGGATGCCGAGGAAGAAGACGACACCGCCGCCGACCGCGACGGCGAGCCCCAGGGCTCGGGTCGCGGTCGGCCGGGTGCGAGTCAGCACCGCGGTGCCGGCGACGGTGATGACCGGCGCCGCCATCGGCACGATCACACTGCCGTCCGCGGCGGGCGCCAGGGCGAGGGCGAGGAAGAACAGGATGTTGTAGCCGAAGACGCCGATCAGCCCGAGCGCCGCCACCCGCCCGGAGTCCCGCGCCGCGAGCCTGGGCAGGCGCAGTACGACGAGCAGGACGACGGCGCCGAGGAGGAAGCGCAGGAACCCCGCCACCTCGTGCGGCACTTCCCGGATCGCGAGTTTCGAGGACGCGAACGCACTACCCCACAACGCCATGACCACAACGAGCAACAATCGGATACGCACGGATTCGATCCTGCTGAGGGGCGGCCTCGCGGTCTTGAACGCTGGTGCGCGCGCACAATGGGGTGGTGGCCGACGGTGAGTGGGTGCGGTACCGGCGAATGCCGAACCGCCCGGTGGAGTTGATGCACGCGCACTTCGAACGGCACGTCTACCACGCGCACAGCCACGAGACCTATTCGTTCGGCTGCACCGAGTTCGGCGCGCAGAGCTTCGATTGCCGCGGCGCCGCGCGGACCAGCGCGGCGGGCATGGTGATGGCGTTCAACCCGGACGAGCCGCACAACGGCCACAGCAGCACCGCGGAGGGCTTCACGTACTCCATCGTGCACATCGGCACCGAGTTGGTCACCGATCTGCTGTCCGATCAGGCCGGTCGTCCGGTCGGGTTGCCGCTGTTCGCGGAGCCGGTGCTGCGCGACCCGGTGCTCACCTCGGCGCTGCGCCGGCTCTGCGCCGCCCTGACCGGCCCGGCCACCGAGCTCGCCGCCGACGAGGCGCTGGCCGCTTCCGTCGCGGCGTTGGCGCGACGCGCGGCGCGCCGTCCGCTCGCGCGCTCGACGGCCGAGCCGGGCGCCGCGATCGCCCACCGCGTCCGCGCCGTGCTCGACGACCGTTATCTCGATCCACTGTCGATGGATGACTTGGTGGAAGCGAGCGGCGCCAGCCGCTTCGCCTTGTACCGCGCTTTCCGTGCCAACTACGGTCTCGCGCCGAGCGATTACCAGCGTCTGCTGCGGCTGCGCGCGGCTCGCCGGTTGATCGCGGCGGGCAGGCCGGTCGCCGAAGCGGCCGCGGCGGCCGGTTTCGCCGACCAAGCACATCTCACCCGCTGGTTCCGCCGGTGCTACGGCATCACCCCCGGCGTCTACTCCGCCGCGTGACCGCTCGTCACGCCGTGCCGGGCGGGCGCGGCCAAGGGTTGTGCTCCTTGTCCTCGACCGACTGGTTGAAGCGCTCGATGAGCTTGCCGAACAGATCGACGTCGGCCTCGGCCCAGTCGGCCACCACCGCGCCGATGCCCTGTCGGCTCTGCCTCCGGTCGGCGGCCAGTGCTTCCAGTCCCTTCGCGCTGGCGCGGACCTTGCGGGCGATGCCCCCGTCCGGGTCGGGCACCCGGTCGACCAACCCCTGCCTGAGCATGGCTCCCACCTGGCGGTTGATGGTGGAAATATCCAGTTGGAACGCTTCGGACAGCTCGCGCAGGCTCAGCGGGTAGTCCAGCTCCAGCCGGGTCAAGATCAGGTACGCCGAGCGGTCGAGCCGGAAGCCGGGACGCCGGAGCAATGCGGCGGGGAAGTGCCTGGACAGCAGCGACAGTTCGAAGGTGAGCCGCTGGAGCGCCGCGCTGTCGTCGCCGGTACCGGAATCGGACATACCTCACTATGTCGCGCGGATCACGTCGATACCAAATTGTGCAGCATACACACCATATGTACCGTGCACATGTGACTGTAGCTGCCGACGCGTCCTCGAGCGTCTCTCATTCCGGCGACCGGCGGCGGCCCACGCCGGCCCTGCTCATCGCGACGCTCGGTATGGTCGGTGTCGTCGTCTCGCTCATGCAGACGCTGGTGATTCCGATCATTCCGTCGCTGCCGGTCCTGTTGCACACCTCCGCGTCCAACGCCTCCTGGGTCGTGACGGCCACGCTGCTGGCGGGCGCGGTGGCGACCCCGATCAGCGGCCGCCTGGGCGACATGTTCGGCAAGCGCCGCGTCTTGTTCGCGAATCTGCTTCTGCTCGTGGCCGGCTCGGTGGTCTGCGCGTCGTTCTCCACGCTGCTGCCGGAGATCGTCGGCCGCTCGCTGCAGGGCGCAGCGGTCGGCGCGATCCCGCTGGGCATCAGCATCATGCGCGACGAACTGCCCGCCGAGCGGGTGGGTTCGGCGATGGCGATCATGAGCGCCACGCTCGGCGTCGGCGGCGCGATCGGCCTGCCCGTCGCGGCGGCCATCGCGCAGAACGCGAACTGGCACGTGCTGTTCTGGACTTCCGCCGCGCTCGGCGTCCTCTGCGCCGCCCTGGTTTTCGTCTTCGTCCCGGAGTCGCCGGTGCGCACGCCCGCCCGCTTCGACTTCGGGGGTGCGATCGGGCTGTCGGCGGCGCTTCTGGCGCTGCTCGTCGCGATTACGAAGGGCGCGGACTGGGGCTGGGGCAGCGCCCCGATCCTGAGTCTGTTCGCGGCATCGGCGGTGGTGTTCGTCGGTTGGGGTGCTTTCGAACTGCGGCAGCGTTCGCCGCTGGTGGATCTGCGGGTTTCGGCGCGGCCGCGGGTGCTGTTCACCAACGCGGCCTCGATCGCCGTCGGATTCGCGCTCTACGGCATGTCGCTGACCTTCCCGCAGCTGCTGATGGCGCCGGAGCGGACCGGGTACGGCTTCGGATTGTCCATGATCAGTGCCGGGTTGGCGCTGGCTCCGACCGGTTTCGTGATGATGCTGCTGTCGCCGGTGTCGGCTCGGCTGTCGGCGAGCCGCGGGCCCAAGGTCACTCTCGCGCTCGGGTCGGCGGTGATCGCCGTCGGTTACCTGTGCGCGGTGGTGTTGATGAACAGCGTCTGGGAGATCATGCTCGCCTCGGTGATCGTCGCGGGCGGTGTCGGCCTGGCCTACGCGGCGATGCCCGCGCTGATCATGGGCGCGGTGCCGATCACCGAAACGGCGGCGGCGAACGGCTTGAACTCGTTGATGCGCTCGATCGGCACCTCGACCTCGGCGGCGGTGATGAGCGTGGTGCTCGCGCATATGACCATCCAGTTCGGTCCCCATCTGCTGCCCTCGCGCGACGGGTTCCACACCACCTTCCTCATCGCGATGGCGGCGGCGCTGGTCGCGATCGGCCTGACCACATTGATCCCGATGCGCAAGAGCGCCGACGCGGCGACTACCACCGGGCATTCCTGACGGCTGCCGTAGTCGGTACCCGCGACTCTGCTTGTCGAGTGCCGAAGGTCGCGCGCTAGGTCTCGTGTGCGTGACCGTGTACCGCGTCGGTGGCCGGCGAATCACGTTCGGACGCCTCCAAAATCAGCTGTCGGCAACTGCCTCGGTGTACCGGCGGCCGAGAGTGCGGATGTGGGCAACGAGTTCGGGCGGGCCGTCGACGCGGAAATCCATCATCAGCATGGACAGGTAGATCGCGATCGTCTCCAGCGCGTCCGCGCCGGTGTACAGCACGCAGGTGTCGGCGTCCACCGCCTCGACCACGCCGACGGCGGGATTGATCCGGGCGACAACGGTTTCGGCGGGCGCGAGCACGGTGACCCGGGCCTGCACCCGCCACCCCGTCGTAGCGATGTGGCGCATGACGAAGGCCACCAGATCGTCGTCGGGGAGCGAGCGGGCGGCGAAACGGCGCGAAGTCGTCTCCGCGCGCAGGACGCGGGCGACCGGAATCGCAACCCAGGTGTGGTCGTCCAGGCGGTAGGCGACCAGGTACCAGCGGCGCTGCCAGTTGATCAGCCGGTACGGCTCGATGTCGGCGGAACACTCGGCATCGGCTTCGGCGATCCGCACCGTCGCACCGTCGCGGATGGCGCCGGCCAGGGTGGTGAGCACAGCGGCGGGAACCGGTGCGTCCGGCTCGCGCGATCCGGTGGTGGCAGGTCCGATCGCCGTCGCCTCGCGCAGTGCGGACACTTTGCGCTGCAATCGTTTCGGCAGGATCTGATCCAGTTTGCCCAGCGCTCTGGTGACGTGCTCGGCGATGTCCGCGATGCCGGTGGAGCCGTCCTCGGCGAGCCCGACCGCGACCGCCACGGCCACCGCTTCGTCGTCGTCCAGCAGCAAGGGCGGCATGGTCGCGCCGCGGCCGAGCCGGTAGCCGCCGATCGCGCCGCGTCCGGCGTGCACCGGATAGCCCAGTTCGCGCAGGCGCTGAATGTCGTGGCGCAGGGTGCGATCGGTGACGCCGAGCCGCTCGGCGAGCTCGCGGCCGGTGTGCGCGCGGTCCTGAAGCAGTGCGAGCAATCGCAACAGCCGGGGTGTGGTCGACGCCACTTTTCTCCTCCTGAGCCATTAGGAAAGAAAGTAGCCTAATACGCCGATAGGCTTGTGTCATCAGCGAGAACGACCGAAAGGCTCCCGACATGAACACCACCACCACCACCGCCGCGACTCTGCTCCCCGTTTGGCGGGACGTGCTCGCCGATTCCCACCACGCGCTCGAGAGCGTCGTCGCTGGGGTGCGCGCGGATCAGTGGCGCCTGCCCACCCCGTGTTCGGAATGGGATGTGACGCAGGTGGTGCAGCACGCCGCCGGTGACCAGCTGGCATACGCGAAGTCCCTCGGCATCGGCGAGGGCCCGGCTTACAACCCGTTCGCGCCCTCCGGCGCGATCGATGGCACTCCTGCGGACTTGGTGCGCGTGGCGGTCGAGCAGACCGCCTTCGCCTGGACCACGGTCGACGACGCCACCGAAACCGTGCCCACCCCGCTGCCGCACGGCGCGCTCCCCACCCCGGTGGCCGCGGTCCTGTGCGCACTGGACGCCGCGGTGCACGCCTGGGACATCGCGATCGCGACCGGTCAGCCGTCCCCGTTGACCGATGAACTCGCCGCCCACCTGCTCACCGCCGCTCGGGCCGGTCACCCCGCGCCCGGCACCGGTGAGACGGCGGAGATCACCGAACCGCTGCGTCAGTGGGGGGCCTACGCCGCGATCGTGGACGGTCCGTCCGACGGCGCCCTGGGAGAACTGCTGCGCTACCTGGGCCGCGATCCGCGCTGAGCAGCCCCGTCGACGCGGGGCTCACCGACCGAGCCCCGCGGACGGTGTGGTGGCGCGCTGCCTCCAGCGGGCGGTTCATCGAACGGCCTCCGGCCACCTCATAGGGTGTCGTTCTCGACTCGACGGTCAGAGCGCGGTGACGAACCCTTGTGCGACCATCCAGTCTCGAGCCACCTCCGCCGGTTCGCGTCCGTCCACGTCGACCTGGCGGTTGAGCTCGGTGATCGCCTCGTTGGTGAGACGCTGCGAGATCGGCGTCAGGATCGTGATCACCTCCGGGTGCTCGTCGGCGAAACTCTTGCGCAGCACCAGAGCGGCGTTGTACTTCGGGAAGAATCCGCGATCGTCCTGCAACAGCACAAGATTCAACGCCGGGATGCGTCCGTCGGTGGCGGCCACCGATCCGAAACGGCACTGTCTGCCGTCGGCGGTCGCCTGGTAGACCACCGGGTCCTGGACGATCTGCTTGCGCACCTTGCCCGCGTCGATCTCGTATTTGCGGGCCAAGCCGGGGAAGCCGTCCTGCCGGACGTTGAATTCGGTGCCGACGCAAATGGCCGCTGCGGCGGGGTCGGCGGCGACGAGCCGCGCGTAGTCCGACAGTGTGCGCACGCCGGTCTCCTGGGCGGTGCGCGCGCTCATGACCAGCGCGTAGGTGTTGTTCATCGGCGCCATGGCGGCCCACACCATGCCGTGCCGGGCCAGATCGGCGTCGCGCACCGCCTCGAACTGGCCGATCTCGTCCGGGACCGGCGTCTCGTTGCCGAGGTAGTTGATCCAGCCGGTGCCGGTGTAGTCGTAGGCGAGATCGATCTGCCCGTGCAGCTGGGCGTCGCGCACGCTGTTGGAGCCCTGGATGTTGGTCAGGTCGCGCACGTCGGCGCCCGCCGCCGTCAAGGCGAACTCGATGAGGTACCCGAGGATGTTCTGCTCGGTGAAATCCTTGGAACCCACCGTGATGCGCACACCGTCGAGTTCGGGGATCGGGCGGATGCTGCCCGGCCCCACCCGCAGCGGCACCGCGCTGCCGGATTGCAACCCGCAGGCGGCCAGCAAAACCATCCCCACCCCCAGGGCGAGCGCGCGCCATGCCCGGCTCATTTCAGCCCCCTCGGCCCGAGGAACGCTTCGGCGACCGCGCCGAGCCAGTCCACCAGCAGGGCCAGTGCCACCGCGAGCACCGCGCCGACCACCAGCGTGACGTT
Source organism: Nocardia sputorum (assembly GCF_027924405.1). NCBI lineage: Bacteria > Bacillati > Actinomycetota > Actinomycetes > Mycobacteriales > Nocardiaceae > Nocardia > Nocardia sputorum. The sequence continues at coordinate 877,027 of NZ_AP026978.1, forward strand.
GTCGCGCAGTTTGTAGCCGGTGTCGATCAGGATGCCGAGACCGCCCGCGCTCACCAGGAACGACAGCGTCGCGGTGCCGACCGCGAGCACCAGCGACGTCCGCAACCCCGCGAGGATGTACGGCACCGCGAGGGGAAACTCGATGCGGCGCAATACCGTCAGGGCCGACATGCCCTGACCACGGCCCGCGTCCACGAGCGTGGGGTCCACCTGCTGGTAGCCCAGGATGGTGTTGCGCAGTACGGGGAGCAGCGAGTAGAACGCGATCGGCGCCACGCCGATCCAGAAGCCGGTGGTGCGGGTGGCCAGGTAGAACAGCACGATCAGGCCGATGGCGGGGGCGGCCGCGCCGATGTTCGCGATGCCGACGAACACCGGTGTGAGACGACGGAATCCCGGTCTGGTGAGCAGGGTGCCAAGCGGGACGGCCACCGCGACCACGATCAGCACCACCGTCGCGGTGATCAGCACGTGCTGCCAGGTGACGGTCGCGACATTGCCCGCGTTCAGGCTCGCTCGCTGGGTGGCGGTGAGGTCGCGGGCGAACGCCCATACCAGCACGCCCGCGGTGAGCACCAGGACGAGCAGGGGTTGCGCGACCAGCCGGAGGCGCTCGGCCCGGCGCTGGGCGGGGGGAGTCACGGCGGCCGTGGTCATGGCGCGCCGTCCGTCCCGGAGCGGCCGCCGTGTTCGGCCCGCAGCGCCGACAGGTGCCCGATCAGGGTGTCGATGGTGATCAGCCCGACGTATTCGCCGCGCGTCCCGGTCACCACCGCGGTGGCGCTCTGATGCGTCAGCAAGGCGTCCAGCGCGTCTTGCAGCGTCGACTTCAGCGACAACGTCTCCGGCACCGGTGAGCCGAGATCGTGCAGCGAGTCGGCGTGCGCCAGCTGTTCGGCCGAGACCCAGCGGCGCGGCCGGCGTTGACCGTCCAGCACCAGCGCCCACGGCCAGTCCCGGCCCGCGAGCGTGGCGCGCAGTTCGTCGACCGGGTCCTGCTCGGTGGCGGTGGGGCAGGCGCCGAGGTCGACATCCCCGACGCGGGTGAGGGTGAGCTGTTTGAGCGAGGCGTCCGCGCCGACGAAACCGGCGACCGTCTCGTCCGCCGGATCGGCCAGGATCGCCGCGGGCGTGTCGTACTGCAGGATCCGGGACCGATCGCCGAGCACCGCGATGCGATCGCCGAGCTTGACCGCCTCGGTGAAGTCGTGGGTGACGAAGACGATCGTCTTGCCGAGTTCGCTTTGCAAACGGAGCAACTCGTCCTGCAACAGCCCACGGGTGATCGGATCGACCGCCCCGAACGGCTCGTCCATCAGCAGCACGGGCGGGTCGGCCGCCAGCGCCCTGGCCACGCCGACGCGCTGCTGCTGGCCGCCGGACAACTGCCGGGGATAGCGGCCGCGGAAGGTATCGGGGTCGAGGCCGACCAGCTCCAGCATCTCGTCGACCCGGGCCGCGATGCGCCGCCGGTCCCAGCCGATCAGGCCAGGCACCGTCGCGACGTTCTTCGCGACGGTCAGGTGCGGGAACAGTCCGGCCTGCTGGATCGAGTAGCCGATGCCGCGGCGCAACCGGTCGGGATGGATCGTCGCCGCGTCGCGCCCGTCGATCGTGATGGTGCCGGAGGTGGGCTCGATCAGCCGGTTGATCATCCGCATGGTGGTGGTCTTGCCGCAGCCCGACGGGCCGACCAGCACCACGATCTCACCGGCCGGGATGGTCAGCGAAACGCTGTCCACGGCCGGATCGCGTTGCCCCGGATAGTGTTTGGTCACCGCGTGCAGCACGATCTCGACGCCGGAGACTACGGATTCCGCGGTCCCGTCAGGTGTTTCGGTCTCAGTCACGGATTCCCCTCGAGGTGGTGAGCCGTCCGATCAGCACGTAGATCCCGTCGAGTACGAGCGCGAGCACGACGACGAGGATCGTGCCGACCAGAGCCTGCGGCACCGCGTTCGGACTGCCGAGGCGCGCGAGGCCGGAGAAGATGAGGTTGCCGAGCCCGGGGCCTTTGGCATACGCGGCGAGCGCGAGGATACCCATGATCAACTGGGTGCTCACCCGCATGCCCGCCAGGATCGCGGGCCAGGCCAGCGGCAGTTCGATGCGGGCGAGCACCCGCAGGCGGTTCATCCCCACGCCGCGGGCCGCATCGGTCACGGCCGGGTCCACCGAATCGAGGCCGATGATGGTGTTGCGCAGGATCGGCAGCAGCGCGTACACCACGAGCGCGGTGATCGTCGGTGCGACGCCCAGGCCGAGGATCGGGATCAGCAGGCCGAGCAGCGCGAACGACGGAACGGTGAGCACCGCGCCTGCCAGCGCGGAGGCGATCGAGGAGCCGAACGGACTGCGGTAGACCAGAACTCCGATGAGCACCGAGACCACCGTGGCCAGCAGCACCGATTGCACCACGGCCGAGACGTGCAGGTAGGAGTCGACCAGCAACTGGTGCCGCCGGTGCACGATGAATGTCCACAGCGTGTCCAGGGCCGTACCTCCCCATCGGCTGATCTCTCCCGGAGACTAGCGCGGTTTTCCCGGTGCCGTACGCGATTTCGGCTCCTGCGGGTTGCCCCGCCGCTCGATCGGCGAAACCGATCGTAGGGCGCCGGGAACCCTTCGGCGCGCTCGTGCGTCGAAATCCATAAGCTCGACAACAGCATCACAGGAATGGATCGGGGGAGCGATGGCACAACAGCTGGGATCGCGGGCGGGGCGATGGCTCGCGCTCGTGTTGGCGGGGCTAGGCGTAGCTGGGGCGGCTCTCGGCGGGGCCCTGTGGTGGCAGGACCGAGCCGACCGCGGAGCGGTCGTGGGCGAGCGCCTCACCGAGTTCCCGGCGCTGGACCGGTCGGCGCTCGACGCGGTCCAAGCAGAGATCGTCGCGGTCGTCGAGCGCGAGTTCGCCGAGCCGGGCGCGGGCACGAAATACGCGGAAGGCGCCGAAGAGGCGTGGTGCGCCGACTTCGTCAGCTGGGTGATGCGCGAGGCGGGGGCGCCGCTGGCCAACCCGCACTCGGGCTCCTGGCGGATTCCCGGCGTCTACACCTTGCAGGAGTATTACGAGAGCGTCGGCCGCTTCGTGCCACTCGGCTCCGGGTACCGCCCGCGCACCGGTGACGTGCTGCTGTATCACGACTCCAGCCCGTTCGGCCAGCACACGAATATCGTCTTGCGGGCCGACGCCGGCCAGGTGACCACGATCGGCGGCAACGAGGACGACGAGATCCAGATCAACCGCTTCGCGCTCGACGACGTGCCGGGTGTGGTCGGTGTCGGCCGATTGTGATGAGCACCCCTCCCCGGTGCGCGGAATCTGTCCGATATGCGGGTGAAACGTCGTGCCGGATGGTCCTACGATGGATTCGGCGGCGCCCGGCAGCGCCGCCGCCGATCCCCGCCCTGCTTCCCCCTCATCGGCAGGACGGGGATCTCAGGCTGACCACCGCGTTCCGGGGCGGCGCACGATCGGTCGCGTACCGTGTCGAGTGTCCATCGAGAGGTGAGGGTTCCGGAACTCCTGATGCATCCGACCGACGAATCGAGTAGCGCGCCCGCGTGGATCGACTACGCCGAGTTCGGCGAGCGTTTCGTCACGCACGCGGTGAACGCCGCCCGCATCGAATCCGCCGTCTCCGGAATGACGGGCCGCGGTTTGACTATCGGCCCGGTCTCGATCGGCCCGGCCGGACTCGCCGGTTTCGTGGCCGAGGGCAAAGTCGGCGCCCCGCGCGTGCTGCACAGCGGTCCACGGGTGACATACGAGGTGACCGTCCCCGTCTCGCTCACTTTGAAGGTGCTGCTCGGCGGTCGGAAACTGCGTCTGGAGGCCAGGGTCGAGATCGATCTGACCCTGCACGCCCGCACCGCCGAACCCGTGCTCATCATCATCGACATCCCGCCGATCACCCAGCGGGACATCAGCTTCGTCCTGCGCGCCCAAGCGGTCGAGTCGGCCTGGGAATGGCTGCTCGACCCGATCGCCGGGGTGGTGCAGCGGGAGGTCGCCTCCCGGGTGAATGCCATGCTGGCCGATCCGCAGACCCGCCGGGGGCTGGTGTTCGACGTGGAGGCGATGGTCGCGGGCAAACGGTCGGCGTATCGGGACAAGAGCGCGTTCGACTGGATCGGCTACGACGAGTTCGGGCATCGGTTCTTCTCCCGCATCGTGACGCGCGAGCGGGTACACGACGTGGTGGAACGCTTGGCGGGCAGGCCGATCGAAGTCGGGCCGCTGCGGACGGGCCCGCGCGCCAGCGCCGTGGTCACCGTTCGCGGAGCGGTCCGGATGCCACGGCTGACGGACCGGTCGGCGGATCCGGTCGCCTTCGACCTGACGCTGCCGGTGAGCCTGGACATCACGGTGGCCGTACTGAAAGCCAATTACTACCGCGCCGACGTGGAGGTGCCGTTGGTGCTCACCGCCCGCGCCGCCGACCCCCTGCGCGTGGTGATCGACGTGCCGCCGCCCGACCCGGCCGACATCCGGATGGAGTTCACCGCCCACGGGGCGCGCGCGGCCGCCCTCGGTGCGCTCGCAGGGATAAAGAAGCAGGTCATCGCCCAGGTGGCGGCGGTGATCCGCAAAGAACTCGCCGACCCGGCGATGCGCACCATCGACGTCGCCGCGCGCATCGACGGCATCGCCTGACGTCCGCCACCCGCGCGTACGGTGTGGCGAATGTGAAACATGTTTCTCCTGGGTCTAGCGGTTCCAATGTGAATGTGGTGAAATGAGTTCACGTTCGAGGCTCCCGGCGCGCGGCGAGGTTTTGGGGAAGGTGCGCCGGGCACGCTGCCATCCATGTCGGGGTTGCGCGAAGGAGTCGACGATGCGTTCCATTTCGGTATCCCGGCGTGATCTGTTCGCCTACGCGGCCGCGGCGGCCGTCGTCGGCGTGACCGCCGCTCCAGTTCCCGCCTCAGCGCGGCCCGCGTTCGGCACCTTGGTCGATTACGCCGGCGGCGTCCCTGCGGCCGCGGCGATCCGCGATGCCGGACATATCGGCGTGATCCGTTACGTGTCCGATCGCAGGCCCGGCGCCGAGTGGATGGCGGGAAAACCGCTGCGCTCCCCGGAAGTCGACGACCTCAAAGCAGCCGGTCTGCAGATCGTCTCCTGCTACCAGTTCGGCAAGGGGCCGACCGCGGACTGGCGCGGCGGGCTGGAGGCGGGCAAGCGGCACGCCGAGCGCGGACTCGCGTTGCATCGCGCCGCCGGCGGCCCGGACAACGCCCCGATCTACGCGTCCATCGACGACAATCCCTCACCCGTCGACTTCGCCACCATGATCGCGCCGTACCTGCTGGGCTGGCAGGCCGTGCTCGGCAAGGAGAACACCGGCATCTACGCGAACACCCCGACCATCGAACTGGCCCGCACCGCGGGCCTGTGTTCCTGGTATTGGCAGCACAACTGGGGAACCCCCAAGGGCTTCGTGCACCCGGCCGCCAACCTGCACCAATTCGAGATCGACAAGCGCTCCATCGACGGGGTGGGGATCGATGTGAACAACGTGCTCACACCCGAATACGGGCAGTGGTGAAAGGGCTCGCACCTATCCGCGCTTCCCCGCAGACTCGCTCCATCACCCGCACGCCCGAACGGCCACAGCCCAGCTGACACCCGAATGCCCGCTGTGTCGGGTGAAGGTCCCCCGGCGATCTGTCATCGTGACCGCGGGGACAGCAGGTATCCCATCGACGCGCTCATGGGCGACGCGAGTACCGGCGATGCAGTTCGACTGAGCGCCGCCGCCGTCCCGTTCGCGAGCCACAGAGGGGCCGCGAACACGCACCGCCGCAGGCGGTGCCAAAAACTCAAGTCTGGCAGTGGCTGATCGGTGTGACGCGCAGGTCGGGCTCGTCGTCCGGGACGACGCGCAGGGAGGGGCGGCTGTCCGGGGCTTCGTGGTCGCCGAGCCAGGCGAACAGCGACCACCGGGACAGGCCGGAGAACGCGGAACCGAGGCTGGCGAACGAGAACGAGGAGATCGCCGAGCCGAACGAACCCACGGACCCGATGGACAGCACCGAGCCCACGCTGCCGATGGACAGGATCGAGTAGGCCGACCCGATGGACAGGATCGACCCCTCCGAGCGGATGGACAGGATCGAGCGGTGCGAGCGCCTGCTGCGGATCGAACGAGCCGTGCGTATCGAGTGATCGATGGTCGCCATAGTTAGCGGTCTACCACAGTCCGGACGGCTCGTGGGGCGTCGCGGCGGATCCGTCCGAGGTTTCGGCGCGGACCCGTGGAACGACCGAGGGCGGCGACCCGATGGAGTCGCCGCCCTCGACCGAGAACTCAGCCTACGGTGAAGAACCCGAGCGTCGGCAGGAACGAGCAGGTCCGCGCCTCCCCGTCGGCGGACTGGGTGGTCAGCGAGCCGGAGACGACCGCGACCACGCGGCCGAAGCCCGTGTCGGCGATCGCGGACAGCGTAGCGGGGCCGTCCGGGTTGATCTTGGCCTCGTCGGTCAGCGGCAGAACGCCGGACTGACGGGTGTCCAGGTTCAGCCACTGCACCGTCATCGGCGGGTTCTGCACCGGCGTCGGCGACTTGGTGCCGAGCGCGGTGAAGACGAACCCGGTCTGGCCCGCCTGCGGGCCGGGCGGCGGGAGCGTGGCCGGGCCGGGCACGGCCAGCGCGGTGCCCACCGAGTCGGCGCTCGGGCCGATGCAGCCCTTGCCGATGGTCGGGTAGAGGAACTGCGCGATCGCGGGGCCGTCCTGCGGCACCTCGGGACCACCGCCGCCGCTGCCGTCGAGGAAGGTGATGATCCGTTCCAGCGTCGACTTGATCTGCGGCGGGAGGTTCAGGGTGGCCAGCAGCCTGCGCGCCTGATCCAGGATGGCCGACTGCGGGCCCGCGACGCCCGCGGGGCTCGCGATATCCGCCGGGCCGGCGACGGCGCCGACGATGGCCGGGGCGAGTGCGGCCAGCGCGTCCACCGGAACACCTTCGGGAACCATGGGAACGCTGTTCGTAAGCGCCGCGGGGGCGGGCGCAGGGGCCGCGATTGCTGTCGTCGGCGCGGCAAGCGTGGCACTCGCCGCGATAGCGAGTGCGGACAATGCGATCCGCGATCCTCGGGTGCGAAGCACTGGTCTGGCCGTCCTTACCTCGGGTACATCAGGGTTCGATTGCTAAAAGCCATCGTTTCGGGGGTCACTCTAGGGACATTGCGGCTATGTGTACAGCCGCGGCGTCCCGAAGGCGCCGTGGACGATCAGTGTGAGCCGAACTTACCGCGCCCCGATGTTACTGGTGTGAAAGTTGATGCAAATGTTACCGGTGGTTCGAGGGTGCGACCGCCCGCATTCGCGCTGCGGTTAATCTAATCGTTGCCGTCCGCGCTGTCGCCACAACATCGAAGTCCGGGCGTGCCCCGCCGACGCACCGCACTCGAGCCGAAAGCCAGTGATTTGAATCGTCACCTCCGATGGGCTTTGTCGGCGCTGGGCCTGTCCGTGCTGGCCCGGTTGCTCTGGATGCTGCTGTCCACGAACGGGATGAACCTCGTCGACCTGCACGTCTACGTCGGCGGATCGGCCGCGCTGCTGACCGACCAGCTCTATGACTTCACCTACGCGGAGAAGACGCCCGACTTCCCGCTGCCGTTCACCTATCCGCCGTTCGCGGCGTTGGTGTTCTTCCCGCTGCACTACCTGCCGTTCACCGTGGTCGCGGTGGCTTGGCTGCTGGCTATCGCCGCGGCGTTGTACGCGGTGGTGCATATCAGTCTGGAGCTGATCTTCGGAGCGGAGCGGCTGCGGACGCCGCAGTGGCGGGCCGCGACCGTCGGCTGGACCGCGCTGGGCCTGTGGCTCGAACCGGTGCGAACCACGATGGATTACGGCCAGGTCAACGTCTTCCTGGTGCTCGGCGGGATGCTCGCGGTGCGCAGCTCGCGGTGGTGGATCTCTGGCAGCCTGGTCGGAATCGTCGCAGGCATCAAACTGACGCCCGCGATCACCGGCCTCTATTTCGTCGCGCGCGGGCGCTGGGCGACCGTGGCCTGGTCGGCGGTGGTGTTCGGCGCGACTGTGGGGGTGAGTTTCCTGATCGCGCCGGTCGAGGCGCGCCGGTACTTCGGCACCCTGCTCGGTGACGCCGACCGCATCGGCCCGGTGGGATCGGTGTGGAATCAGTCGCTGCGCGGCACGCTGAGCCGGATTCTCGGCTACGACGTGGAATCCGGTCCGTGGTGGATCGCGGCCGTACTCGTGGTCGCGGTGCTGGCGTTCCTGGCGTGGCGCGCGCTCGGCCCGGAGGACCGGCTCGGCACGCTGATCGTGGTGCAACTGTTCGGGCTGATGATCTCGCCCATCTCGTGGTCGCATCACTGGGTGTGGCTACTGCCCGCGGTGCTGTGGCTGGTCTACGGGCCGCTGCGCCGGGCGCCCGGCGCGCGCGTCGTGGCCGGGTATTGGCTGGTGACCATGTTCGTCGGCGTGCCGTGGGTGCTGTCGTTCTTCCAGGATTCGATCTGGACCATCTCGCGCCCCGGCGTACTGTCCTGGCTCGGCGCCGTCGACGTGCTCGGCGTCGTGGCGTTCTACCTCTGGGTGATCCGCTTCGGCCCCCGGTTCGCGAGCTCGAACCCCGCCGAGTCGACGCGCGAGAGCACCGAGGGCCGCGCCCGCACGGCGTAGTCCTGTCGCGGCCGAAATGCGTCAGGTCCGATCGTCGGACACCGGACCGCAACATCCGCGCTGAGCTCCCGCTTCGAGCGGAGCGAGACCAAGCAGGCTCGTTCGCACTCTGGCCCGCGTTCGTGTGGCAATCGAATGGAACCGATCCCGGCCACCACACCCCGCAGGCCGCCTGACTGGGGACTTTCACGACTGACGCGCCCGGCGCACCTCAACTCCCGTTTCGAGCGAAGCGAGACCGAGCAAGCGCCGCTCGCGGCCCGGCTTGCGTTTGCGCGGGCGCCGCGTAGTTGACGGGCAAGCTGCCACCGATCGGCTCCAAGCGTTAGCAAGTCGCCGAATACATCTGGGCGGCGAGCTTCGATACCGACGTGCTCAGCGCACCGCAACCGCGTCTTTCGAGCGGAGCGAGACCGAGCATTGCCGCGAACACCCAGCGCCGAAGGCGCTGGAATCTAACAGAGCCGATCTATTTCGTGCGCCAGCGCGACGTCCAGCGCCGTGAGCCCGCCCGCGGAGTGGGTGGACAAGGTGAAGGTGACTTTGCGCCAGCGGATGTCGATGTCCGGGTGGTGATCGGCTTCTTCCGCGACTTCGGCGACCCGGCGCACGAGTTCGATGCCCGCGGGGAAGGTGGGCGCCTCGACGGTGCGGACCAAGGCGTTGCCCGATCGTGCCCAGTCCGGCAGTTCGGTGAGGGCCTCGGCGATCTCGGTATCGGAGAGCAGTGTCTGCTGGGCCATAACACTCCTTACTACTCGCCATGGGCCGCCCTGGAAAGGTGGCGGCGGGGGGTCAGGCGGCGCGTGCCTGTTTGAGTGCCTTCTTCAGATCCTTGCCGGTGACTCCGGCCGCTTCGCACTTCTTCATCCGCATGATGACCACGGGGCACTTCAAGCAGCGCGTCTTCTTCCGACAGCACTTCTTCTTGGGTTTCAGGCTGGAAACCTTCTTCGCTTTGACCTTGCCCACGGCGGTTAGCGTACCCTAAGTGCAAAGCCTGAAACGTTGCGCCGACGGACTGCCGGTAGGGTGTAGCTGGCCGCGATGCCCGGTGAGTTTCGATTCTCCACCTGTCTGCAAGGAGCCCGGCGGGAGCGTCAGGACCCGGAGGCGGCAGCCTGCGTAACCACGTAGGGTCCCGTCCAGGCCGGACGCCGAGCACCGTCGGCTCCCACACCGAACAGCAGGAGGATTCAGGCGTGTCGTCTGCACGCGATTTTCGCAACGTCGCCATCGTGGCCCACGTCGACCACGGCAAGACGACCCTGGTCGACGCCATGCTGCGCCAGTCGGGCGCCTTCGCCGAGCGGGCCGAGCCCGTCGACCGCGTGATGGACTCCGGCGACCTGGAACGCGAGAAGGGCATCACCATTCTCGCCAAGAACACGGCGGTGCACCGCCACCACCCGGACGGCTCGGTCACCGTCATCAATGTCATCGACACCCCCGGCCACGCCGACTTCGGTGGCGAGGTCGAGCGCGGCCTGTCCATGGTGGACGGCGTGGTGCTGCTGGTGGACGCGTCGGAGGGGCCGCTGCCGCAGACCCGGTTCGTGCTGCGCAAGGCGTTGGCCGCCTCGCTGCCGGTGATCCTGGTGGTGAACAAGACCGACCGCCCCGACGCCCGCATCGAGGAGGTCGTCGAGGAGAGCCACGATCTGCTGCTCGACCTGGCCTCCGATCTGGACGACGCCGCGGCCGAAGCGGCCGAACTGGCCCTGGATCTGCCGGTGCTGTACGCCTCCGGGCGCGAGGGCAAGGCGTCCAAGGAGCGTCCGGAGAACGGCAACCCCCCGAACGCGGAGAACCTCGACGCGCTGTTCGACGTGCTGCTGGAGTACATTCCCGCGCCGAAGGGCGATCCGGCGGCGCCGCTTCAGGCGCACGTCACCAACCTGGACGCCTCGGCGTTCCTCGGTCGCCTCGCGCTCGTCCGCATCCACAACGGAGAACTGCGCAAGGGCCAGAACGTCGCGTGGATGCACGCCGACGGCGTCAAGCAGGTGAAGATCACCGAGCTGCTGCAGACGATCGGCGTGGAGCGCCAGCCCGGTGAAGTGGCCGTGGCGGGCGACATCGTCGCCATCGCGGGCATCCCGGACATCATGATCGGTGACACCCTCGCCGACATCGACGATCCGGTCGCACTGCCGCGCATCACCGTCGACGAGCCCGCCATCTCGGTCACCATCGGCACCAACACCTCGCCGCTGGTCGGGCGGGTGCAGGGCCACAAGCTGACCGCCCGCATGGTGAAGGCGCGCCTGGATCAGGAGCTGGTCGGCAACGTGTCGCTGCGCGTGCTCGACATCGGCCGCCCGGACGCCTGGGAGGTGCAGGGGCGCGGTGAGCTCGCGCTGGCCATCCTGGTCGAGACCATGCGCCGGGAAGGCTTCGAGCTGACCGTCGGCAAGCCGCAGGTGGTCACCAAGCAGGTCGACGGCAAGGTGCACGAGCCGTACGAAGAGCTGACCATCGACTGCCCCGACGAGTACCTCGGCGCGATCACCCAGCTGCTTGCCGCGCGCAAGGGCAAGATGGTGCAGATGAGCAACCACGCCGCGGGCTGGGTGCGGATGGAGTTCATCGTTCCGTCGCGTGGCCTGATCGGCTTCCGCACCGACTTCCTCACCGAGACCCGCGGCACCGGCATCGCCAACGCCGTCTCGCACGGGTACGCGCCGTGGGCGGGCGAGATCCGGGCCAGGCACACCGGTTCGCTGGTCTCCGACCGGTCGGGCACGGTGACGCCGTTCGCCATGATCCAGCTGGCCGACCGTGGCCAGTTCTTCGTGGAGCCCGGCGCGGACACCTACGAGGGCCACGTCGTCGGCGTCAACCCGCGCGCGGAGGATCTCGACATCAACGTCACGCGCGAGAAGAAGCTGACCAATATGCGCAGCTCGACCGCTGATGTGATCGAGACCCTGGCCAAGCCGTTGCAGCTGGATCTGGAAGGCGCCATGGAGTTCTGCGCCGCCGACGAGTGCGTCGAGGTCACCCCGGAAGTGGTCCGGGTCCGCAAGGTGATCCTCGGGCAGAACGAGCGGGCGCGGGAACTGTCCCGGCGCAAGGCGCGGGACCGCGCGGCGCTGTAATCGCTTGTCGCGAACGGGATTCGATGGCGCTGCGGTCGAATCCCGTTCGCCGGTGGGCGGAAGCCGGAGAAGGCTTCCGTGCGGAGAAATTCCCGCTCGGCGAGAAGATATTCGAAACTGCTTCGTGATGTGGTTCCGGCATAGTCCGGTACCGATCATCCCTTCGAAGCCGATCGATTTCCGGATACTTTTCGGCCTCTGATTATCGGGCGAACGCAATATGAATAAGGATAATTGGCTCCGTTTGCGCGGAATCGCCTCGAAGAGGTGCTTCGATCCGGGGAGCTGGGGAAATCGGCAACCGATACCGCGCTATGGAAGTTGCGCACCTGCGGTGAAGATCGGCAAGGTTTCTTCCCGCTTTATCGCGTATCGCTTTGATGCCCGCGCACACGGTCGACCGGGGTGAGCCACCTCGCCGGCTGGACGGCCTGCGGTACAGCTGTCCCAGGCTTGCGGAGGGCGCGATACCTGCGGATAGCTTCTCGAAGAAGAGAGTTCGCTTTCTGTTCGGCGTGTCGGCGCGAAATCTCACTTTGGCGGGCGAGTGCATTTCGCTCGCGGTCGCGTGAATGCCGGAGAGGCGCGTCCGGATAGTCGCGCAACTCCGCAGGTGTGTCGCCGCGGCTGGGTACGCCGAATATTTGCGGATGTTCCCGCAGGTGTATGTGCGTGCGGTGTCCCGGGCGATGCGGCGAGCTCGTGTTTCCACTCCGTTGATATCCGTGCGATCGTGTCGTTTTTCCGCTCGTCAACGGGAATCTGGGAACAGACTCGACCGTACGGTAGAGTTCCCGAGCGTGAAAGTGGGCGCAGGAAAACGCGCAGCGTGGCGCACGTTGTTGCCGACCGTGGCAGTGCTGACCTTGATCAGCAGCTGTGCGGCGAATCCGCCGCCGCCCATCGAGAGCACCGACAGCCCGAAGACCACACCGGTCAAGCCCGCGGAGACGACCGTGGTGGTCGCGCTGGACACCATCGGTACCGCCTTCAATCCGCATCTGCGCTCGGACCAGTCCGCCGCCACCTCCGCGATCGCGTCACTGGTGCTGCCGAGCCCGTTCCGGCCGGTGCTCGATCCGGCGCGGCCCGGGGCGACGGCCTGGGTGCCGGATTCGTCGTTGCTGGTCTCTGCCGAGGTGACCGCGCCGGAGCCGTTCACGATCACCTACAAGCTGCGCAACGAAGCGTCCTGGTCGGACGGGGCGCCGATCGCGGCCGAGGACTTCCGCTATCTGTGGCAGGAGATGATCTCCGAACCGGGGGTCGTCGACCCGGCCGGGTACCGGATGATTTCGGACGTCAACTCGTCGGCGGGTGGCAAGACGGTCACCGTCGTGATGTCGCAGCCCTACCCCGGCTGGCGCGAATTGTTCACCGATCTGCTGCCGTCGCACCTGCTGAAGGACGCGCCCGGCGGGTTCGCCCGGGGCATGAACGGCCAGGTCAACGGCGTCCGGGTGTCCGGAGGCCCGTTCGGGATCCGTTCGGCGGACCCCGGGCGCGACGAGATGCTGCTGGAACGCAACGACCGCTTCTGGGGCACGCCGGCGATGCCGGGCCAGATCCTGCTGCGCCGCGGCGGCACGCCCGCGCAACTGGCGGGCTCGCTGCGCACCGGCGACGTCCAAACGGCGCTGGTCCACGGCGGCGTGGCGACCCAGGCGCAACTGGGGGCGATTCCCTCCGTGCGGACGGCGATCATGCCGCAGTCGCGGGTGCTGCAGATGGTGCTGAACGGGCGCAAAGGCGAACTGAGCGATCCGCGGGTCCGCTCGGGTGTGCTGGCCCTGCTCGATCCCGCGCTGCTGGCGACCGTGGGCGCGCAGACCGGCAATTGGGTGGAGCCGGCTCGCGCGCAGGTGCTCGCGCCGTCCGATCCCGGCTACGCCCCGACCGCTCCGCCGCGGCCGTCGGCGGAGGAGGCGTTCGCTCTGCTCGCCGCCGCAGGGTACGGCCGCGCGCCGGAACCGCCGCACGCGATCTCCCCGACCTCGCCCGCGCCGCAGCCGCGCACCGTGGGCAAGGACGGCAAGCCGCTGGTCGTGCGCATCGGCGCGGTCGACCGGGACGCCACCGCCCTGGCCGTGGCCAATACCGCCGCCGATCAGCTGCGCAGCGCCGGCATCGACGCGACGGTGCGCAGTGTCGCCGCCGACGAGTTGTACGGCAAGGAACTGCTCGAGGGCACGGTGGACGCGATCGTCGGCTGGGAGGTGGCCGGATCCGATCCCGCGACCGTGCTGGCGTCCCGCTACGGCTGCCCGCCGCCCGCGCTGCCCGGGGTCACCGGCCCGGCGCAGGCCATCGCGGAAGCGGCGCAACGGGCTCCGAGCAACCTGTCCGGTGTGTGCGATCCGGCTCTGCAACCCGCGATCGAGGAGGCCCTGCGCGGCGGTGACGTGGGACGGGTGCTCGCCGAAGCGGAGCCCAAACTGTGGGCCATGGCGACGGTGCTGCCGATCGTGCAGGACAACGCCGTCGCCGCGGCCGGTCCCCGGCTGGACGGCGCCTCGCTCAGCGGCGCGATCCAAGTCGGCATCTTCGGCGACGCGTCCATGTGGCGCAGGATCCCGTGACGGCGGCGACGGGCGGGTTGCTGCTGGTCCACGCCCACCCGGACGACGAGTCCATCACCACCGGAGGCACGATCGCGCACTACCGCAGGCGCGGCGTGCCCGTCACCGTGCTCACCTGCACCCTCGGCGAAGAGGGGGAGGTGATCGGCGAGGAGTGGGCGCTGCTCACCGCGGAGCACGCCGACCAGCTCGGCGGCTACCGCGTGCGCGAGCTGACTCGCGCGCTGGAAGCGCTGGACGCGGGCCCGCCCCGTTTCCTCGGTGGCGCGGGCCGCTGGCGTGACTCCGGCATGGCGGGCACACCCGCCGCGGACAAACCGCGGGTCTTCGTGCGCTCCGGGGACGAGGCGGTGCGGGCGCTCACGGACGTGCTGCTCGAACTGCGGCCGCGCGTCGTGGTCGGCTACGACCCGGACGGCGGCTACGGCCATCCCGACCACATCCGGGCCCACGAGATCACCACGGCCGCGGTGCGGGACGCGGCGGACCGGGGGTGGGACACACCGAAGTTCTATTGGACCGTCACCGACGCCGACATGCTGCGGCTGCACACCGCCGCGTTGGCCCGGCGCACGGCCGCGGGGCTGCCCGGCGCGCTGCCGCCCGGGTGGCGGCTGCCCGCCGAAGGCGAGCTCGCGAGCGTGCCCAGCGACGCGGTGACCACCACGATCGACGTCTCCGAGGTGCTGACGGCCAAGCGCGCCGCGCTGCGCGCGCACGCCACCCAGGTCACCGTCGCCCCCTCCGGCCGCGAATTCGCGCTGTCGAACAACGTCGCTCAGCCGGTGCTGCCCGAAGAGCACTTCATCCTGGTGCGCGGACGGGTCGGCCCGCTCGGGCCGGACGGGCGGGAACACGATCTGTTCGCCGGACTGGAGTGACGCCGAGTCCGCTTTGCCCGAGGATGCCATCGAGCGGTATCGGCGCGGCGGGAACTGTTGCTCGGCATCGCCGGTATCGGCAGCCGGTGCTCATCGCGGCGTTCTCCAGCTCGAACGCCGGGCTGTACTCGACCGGGCGCATCCTGCGCTCTATGTCGATGAACGGCAGCGTGCCGAAGTTCACCGGCGTGATGGGCAGCGGCGGCGTTCCTTATGGCGGCATCCCGCTCACCAGCCTGATCGCGCTGGTCGGCATCGCGCTGATCATGGCTGGTTTGCCGCTCGTAAGCGGGTGCTGACGATCGCGGCGACCCGGCCGGTGAATTCCCAGTGGTCGCCGCCCTGACTGCCGACCCGGAGATTTGATCATGCGCCGGGTAGCGCCGGAATAGACTCGGCAGTATGTACAACTGGGAGCTCCAGAACGCGATCGCGGCGTTCGTCGACAGCATGCGGCCGCATTGGCAGGAGCAGCACGACTTGTATCTGACGGTGCTGTACGCGTTCGCCGACATGCAGAGTCACCTGTTGACCCTCCTCGGCTACCCGCCGGTGCCGTGACGACGAAAATCGACGACCACGCGGGCGACCGCGCTCCCGTGGCAGCCGGCGCCACCCCCCGCCCGATGGGCGTCGTGGGCGTGACGATCCTCGTGCTGCTGGTTCTGAACGCCCTGCTCACTTTGGCGCTCGAGGTGTTGTACCTGCCGACCTACCTGGGCTCCGTCGCCTTCCCGGTGTCGGCCGTAGTGGCGGGCGCGGTCAACGTGCTGCTCGTCGCGGGCGCGCGCTCGATCTCCCGGCGTCCCGCCGTCCTCGGCCTCCCGTTGGTGGCCTGGGCGTTCGGCTTCCTGGTGTGCGCGAGCGCCGGGCCGGGCGGAGACATCCTGCTCGGCAGTGATTGGCGGACGGCGCTGCTGCTGTTCGCCGGACTGCTGCCGCCGCTGGCATACCTCTACATCCAGGCGAACGCGAGCGTCTTCGGTCGCCGCTGAACTCGGCGGTCACGCGAGCCGGACCGCCAAGGTCGCGATCACGGCGTCGGTGCGGGCGCGCAGCGCGGCGGTCAGCACCGGCCCGCGCGGATTGTGCAGCGGGCGTTGCCACCAGTGCCGTGCTTCGACATGCGCGAGCAGCACGGTGACGCCCAGCCCGGCTTCGGTCTGCTTCCGGACGTAGCCGACGAGGGTCGATACCAGACTGCGATGCGGGCACGGCAGCACCGCGAGCGGAATGCCCGGATCCCACTCCTTCCATTGGGCGCTGAGCTTTCTGGTCGTGGCCGGATCGATGTCCGCGGCCACCGCGACGATCTCGCCCCGCATGCGCAAGGCGGCTTGCACCGCGCGATAGGTCACTTCGCTCATCGTCACCACCGGGACGACCACCAGGTCCTTCGACTCGGGCGCCGACCGCGGCCGCGGCGGAATTCGGCGCAACCGCAGCCGGCGCGCGACCTCGGCGTAGTAGTTCTCGATCCGGAAGAAGAGGGTCACCAGCGCGGGGATGATGAGCAGCAGCAGCCATGCTCCCTCGGTGAACTTCTCCGCGAGCAGGACGACGCCCGCGACAGCGGTGAGCGTCGCGCCGACTCCGTTCAGCAACGCGCGCGGTACCCATCCCCGCCCACGCGCGCGCCACCAGTGCAACACCAGACCGGTCTGGCTGACGGTGAAGCCGATGAAGACGCCGATCGCGAAAACCGGCAGCAGACGGTGCGTTTCGGCATCAACGGAAACCAGCACCAGCGCGGCCAGCAGGGCGAGCGCGGTGACTCCGTAGCGGAAGACCGGTCGCTCGGAGCGCAGCGCGAACAGCGACGGCGCCCGGTGGTCCTTGGCCAGCAGCGCCAGCAGCACGGGAGACCGCCGAAACTGGTATTCGCCGCGAGCAACAGCACCGCGGTGACCGCGAGATTGGTGAGATAGAACAGCCAGCCGGTGCCGAAGGCCGCCGCCGAGAGTTGCGCCAGGATGGTCACGTCCCCGCGCGGCGTCACGTGGTGCTCGCGGATCAGCACGGCCAGGCCGAGCAGCATCGCACCGAGCAGGACGCCGAGCGCCACTTCGGTGCGCTGCGCACGGCGCACCGCGGGCGTGCGGAAGGCGGGCACCGCGTTGGCGATCGCTTCCACGCCGGTCAGCGAGGAGCATCCCGCGGCGAATGCCTTGAGCAGCAGCACGATTCCGAGCGCTTCGACCGGCTCGATCGGGCCGCGGTCGGCGCCGATCACCGCGACCGGGTCCGGCCGCAGCAGTCCCACGACGATGACCCCCGTGATCAGCACGACGAACAGGATCGCGGGCCCCATCAGAACCCGCGCCGATTCCGCCACCCCGATCAGGTTGATCACCGTCAGCGCGGCCAGCCCGGCCAGCGTCATCGGCAGCAGTTCGTCGGCCAGCGCGGGAAAGGCGCTGGCCAGGCTGGCCGCGCCCGCGGCGAGGCTCACCGCGACGGTCAGCACATAGTCCACGACCAGGCTGGCGGCCGCCAGCAGGGCGGCGGGCCTGCCGAGCTGCTTCTTGGCGACCGCGTACGCGCCGCCGCCGTCCGGGTGTACCGCGATCACCTGGCGGTAGGAGAGCACCAGCACCAGCAACAGCGCGGCGATCGCGCAGGACACCGGCAGTGTCCAGGCGACTGCCGCCGCGCCCGCCGCGACCAGCACCAGCACGATCGCCTCGGGTCCGTAGGCCACGCTGGACAGCGCGTCCAGGGAGAGCGCGGCGAGCCCGCCCACCGCGGTCAGCCGGAACTTGTCCGCCCGCTGCATCTGCCGGAACCGGCGATCGGCGATCCCCGGCTCCGACGACTGCGGCTGGGTCTTGGTCACCACGGCGTCCATTGAACTCCGCCGTCGCCCGGCAACCGATCAGCGACACCGGGCGGTCAACGCGCGCCAGGCAGCCCCGGCGTGACGGTCTCGATGAGGCGCCACGCCTCGTCGGCAGGTAGGTCGACCACCGTATAACGCTTCTTGCCCGCGGCGGTGGCCGCGACAACTGTGGCGATCCCGGCGCGCCGCTGGAACAAGGTCCGTCGCACCGTCCAGCCGATCACGCCGGGGGCTTCCAGGCAGTCGCGGTCCCGGTCGAGCGACCCGGCGCGGGTGATCAGCCAAGTCGGGCTGGTGGCCGTGCGGGGCAGCACAGCATGCCCGAGGCCACGGTAACGATCCTCCGCGAGGGCGAGGGCCACAGGCAGCGTGAGGCCCGGCACCAGCCACCACCACGGCGAGTAGTGTTCTCCCGCAAGGTGGATGTAGGCCATCAGCGCGGCGATGAGCACCACCGGCGTGAGCGTGCGGGTGTATCTGCGCCGCCGCGCGGCTGGTCCGTGCGCGATAAGTGGAGCGCTGCCCGGCTCCGGGACGGCGTGCGGGTCCGATGCGCCCGCGCCGGTGGGCGTCTGGGCCGGCCGGGCGGCAAGGTCGTTGTCCCGCATCTCCTCCGGGGCGAGCAGGTGCCCGAGGGTGTGCTCGACGGCGCTGCGCGGAGCCTGCGGGAGGATTTTCTGCCGAGGCTTCTCCCCGGTCATGATCGCTTCCAGTTCCGCGCCGCCCGCCAAGCGCAGCAGCAACGGTTCGTTGACCGTGGCTCCGCGCAGCCGGGCCCGATCGAGAGTGATCTGACGGGTGGTGAACAGGCCGTGGCGCAGCTGCAAGGTCTTGCCGTCATCGCGGACCCGCAGTCCGAAATAGGTGGTCAGATAGTGCGCGCACGCGGCAGCGCTGACCACGAGCACGATGACGCACAGTAGTGCGGCCCCGGCCAGCGCCAGGGCGAGCCCGCCGCCGTCTTCGACGTCGTGCACCGCGTCCGACCGGAACACGACCTCGCCGAGCCCGTACTGCAGCCCGAACCCGACGATCGGCGCGATGATCGCGAACCCGGTCAGCGACAGCGGGGCGTAACGCACCCACGCCGGGCTCCAGTGCCCGATCTCGCGCGCGCGGGTACGTGGAGCGGAGACCTCACCGGATGCATTCTCCCGCAACACTTTCCGATCATCGGACGGCTCCGCCGTGTGGGCGAGCAGGGCGGCGCGCAACGGCGGTACCACCCGTGCGTCCAACGCGTCGAGCTTGAACTGCTCGCCCGTATCGGCCTGCTGGCCGGTCCCGATCGCCAGCACCGCGAGTCCCAGCACCCGGTGCAGCGGGTCCGCTTCGATGTCCACCGAGCGGATCCGCGACCGCGGCACCGACAGTTTCTTGCGTTGCAGCAGCCCGGTCCGCAGTTCGACGTGGGTGGGTCCCACCCGATAGGTCGTGGTGAACCAGCGGGTCAGCGCGAACCCGACGATCAGCACGATCGGGATGACGCTCCACATGTGGTTGCCGCTGCTGGTGCCGAGGATCACCGAGCCGATCAGCACCGGGACGAACTTCACCACCTCGGTGATCGGATGCACCAGCAGCATCCGCTTGTCCAGCCGCTGCCACGGCTGTTCGGCCTGCGCCGCGTGCGCCGCGGGCTCGGCGGTCATGTCGCGTCGCCGCGGTGCTGGGCGGCGATGCCGGTCAGCCGCGTCACGGTCGCCTCGGCGACCGGGAGGTCCAGCGCGGTGATCTCGACGGCGCCCGCGGAGGACGCGGTGGTGACGGTGACCGTGGCCAGGCCCAGCAGGCGCTCGAGCGGCCCGCGTTCGGTGTCGACGGTCTGCACCCGGGATATCGGCGCCACCCGGCTCTCCTGGGTGAGCCAGCCGACCCGGGTGTAGACCGCCTCGTCGGTGACCTCCCAGCGGTGCACGGCGTAGCGCCACCACGGCGCCACCCCGATGTTCACCGTGGCAGGCCCGAGCGCGACCAGGAAGAAGCCGAGTTGCCAGCCCCGATGCGCGGCGTCGAGCACCGCCCACACCAGCAGCGCCGCGAACGGAATCACCCAGGCCAGTGCGGCCTGCACGGTCCACAGGAGCTTCGCCTTCGGACTGGGGCGCCAGGCCGGGTCGGCCATGATCGTGCGCGGCTGCGACATGCTGCAATCGTTGCACGACCGAGCGCCGCTGTCCCCGTCGATCGTCGCCGGAGCAGCGCGCATGGGAAACGGTGGATTCGGCGGCGCTCACCGAGGCAGCCATCGAGAGCTGAGCGCGGGCGTCGCCCTGGAATAGCCTCGGCCAGCGCACAGTTGTCAACGCTCAACGGTGCTCCACGTCCCCGCGTGGGCTCCGTGGCGAGCGGAGCCGTGGGGTGTCCGCTTCGCCGCAACCAGCACTGGAGGGAGACAGTTCCGGATGTGTAGCGCATGATCGAGGGCGTGACCGACCTACCGAACCCGAGCGTCCCAACCGCTCCGCCCAGTCCATCGGCCATGCGCCGGGCGTTGCGCAGGGCCCGCGACGGTGTCACGTTGAACGTGGACGAGGCCGCGGTGCTGTTGCACGCGACCGGCGACGATCTCGCCGACCTCTGTCGCAGCGCCGCGCGGGTGCGTGATGCCGGGCTGGCGTCCGCCGGGCGTCCGAACACGATCAGTTATTCCCGCAACGTCTTCATCCCGCTGACCCGGCTGTGCCGGGACAAATGCCATTACTGCACGTTCGTCACGGTGCCGGGCAAATTGCGCGCCGAGGGCAAGGGCATGTTCCTCGAACCCGACGAGGTGCTCGACATCGCACGCCGCGGCGCCGCGCTCGGCTGCAAGGAGGCGCTGTTCACGCTGGGTGACCGGCCGGAGGATCGCTGGCCGGAGGCCGCGCAGTGGCTGGACGAGCGCGGCTACGACTCCACGCTGGACTACCTGCGCGCCGTGTCGATCATGGTGCTGGAGGAAACGGGCCTGCTGCCGCACCTCAACCCCGGCGTGCTGTCCTGGGAGGAGATCGCGCGGCTCAAGCCGGTGGCGCAGTCCATGGGCATGATGCTGGAGACCACGTCCACCCGGCTGTTCACCGAGAAGGGCAACTGCCATTACGGCAGCCCCGACAAGGACCCGGCCGTGCGGCTGCGGGCCATCACCGACGCGGGCCGGCTCTCGGTGCCCTACACCACGGGCATCCTGGTCGGCATCGGCGAGACGATGGCCGAGCGGGCCGAGTCGATCATGGCGATTCGCAAGCAGCACAAGGCGTTCGGGCACATCCAGGAAGTCATCGTGCAGAACTTCCGCGCCAAGGACGACACCGCCATGCGGGACGTCCCCGACGCGGGCCTGGAGGAATTCCTCGCCACCATCGCCGTCACCCGCATCCTGCTCGGGCCGGACGTGCCGGTGCAGGCGCCGCCGAACCTGGTCTCGCACGCCGAGTGCCGCGCGCTGATCGAGGCGGGCATCGATGACTGGGGCGGCGTCTCGCCGGTGACGCCCGACCACGTGAACCCGGAGCGGCCGTGGCCGAACCTGGACACCCTGCGGGAGATCACCGAGGCGGCGGGCTATCGGCTGGTCGAGCGGACCTCCGCGCACCCGAAGTATGTGCGGGCGGGTAACCCGTGGGTCGATCCGCGAATCGGTGCGCACGTCGCGGCGCTCACCGACCCGGCGACGGGGCTGGCGAAGGAGGACGCGATCCCGGCCGGGCTGCCCTGGCAGGAGCCGGAGGAGTCCTGGGAGTCGGCCGGGCGCGTCGACCTGAACACCGCCATCGACACCGAGGGCCGCAACACCGAGGCCCGCAGCGACGCGGCGCTGGGACAGGACATCGTCGGCGCCTTCGGCGACTGGGACACCATTCGCGAACAGGCGCGCGACCTCGCCGTCACGGCGCCGCAGCGGCTGGACGCCGACGTGCTCGCCGCATTGCGCGCCGCCGAACGCGACCCGGCCGGGCTCAGCGACGCCGAATACCTCGCGCTGGCCACGGCGGACGGCGCGGAGCTGGAGGCGGTCGCCGCGCTGGCCGACCGGCTGCGCCGCGACACCGTCGGCGACGACGTGACCTACGTGGTGAACCGGAACATCAACTTCACCAATGTCTGCTACACCGGGTGCCGGTTCTGCGCGTTCGCCCAGCGCAAGGGCGACGCGGACGCGTTCACCCTGAGCACGGAGGAGGTCGCCGACCGCGCCTGGGAGGCGCATGTCGACGGCGCCACCGAAGTCTGCATGCAGGGCGGGATCGACCCCGACCTGCCGGTCACCGGCTATGCGGATCTGGTGCGGGCGGTCAAGCAGCGGGTGCCGTCGATGCATGTGCACGCGTTCAGCCCGATGGAGATCGTGAACGGCGCCTCGCGCGGCGGCCAGAGCGTGCGGGACTGGCTGGTCGCGCTGAAGGAGGCGGGCCTGGACACCATCCCGGGCACTGCCGCGGAGATCCTGGACGACGAGGTGCGCTGGGTGCTCACCAAGGGCAAACTGCCCACCTCGGCGTGGATCGACGTGATCACCACGGCGCACCAGGTCGGCATCCGATCCAGTTCGACCATGATGTACGGCCACGTGGACAATCCGAAGCACTGGGTCGGGCATCTGCGCGTGCTGCGCGGAATCCAGGACGAGACCGGCGGCTTCACCGAATTCGTGCTGCTGCCGTTCGTGCACCAGAGCGCACCGCTGTATCTGGCGGGCGCCGCGCGGCCGGGGCCGACCAACCGGGACAACCGCGCCGCGCACGCCCTGGCCAGGATCATGCTGCACGGCCGGATCCACAACATCCAGACCAGCTGGGTCAAGCTCGGCATCACCGGCACCCGGGTGATGCTCAACAGCGGAGCCAACGATCTGGGCGGCACGTTGATGGAGGAGACCATCTCCCGGATGGCGGGCTCGCAGCACGGCTCGGCCAAGACGGTCGCCGAGCTGGTGGAGATCGCCTCCGGCATCGGACGGCCGGCCCGGGAGCGGACGACGACCTACGGTGTCCCGAAGCACAGCGGATCGTCCGTCTCCCCGGGGCTCCAGGCGGTACTGGTCGACTGATACGCCGATCGCGCCGGGTTCCGGGCTGCCCGGCGACAGCGCAGGTTCCAGCCCGCGGTGCGATCGGTTCTCCGGTCGGCCTCGGGCAGCTCGGACCGGCGTAATTCGGGCCCCGCCACCGCGCGCTCCGGCGCTACCTCCCAGAACGTGGTCCCCGGCGCGTACGGCGGGTGGCGGAGTCCGAATCCTGCCTCGCGTCGGCGTGCGCCGGGCAGGAAGTTAGGGCAGGCTGACCAGTAGTAACGTGGGGTGCCGGGATAGGGTTTCGCCGGGCGGACCATCCCGCAGGCGAGGACAGACTAGGAGAGCGGCAGTGCCGTACATCATCGCTGAACCGTGCGTTGACGTGAAGGACAAGGCATGCATCGAGGAATGCCCCGTGGACTGCATCTACGAGGGCGGCCGCATGCTGTACATCCATCCCGACGAGTGCGTGGACTGTGGTGCATGTGAGCCGGTGTGCCCGGTGGAGGCGATCTTCTACGAAGACGACACCCCGGACCAGTGGAGCGGATACGTGAACGCCAACGTCGATTTCTTCGACGAGCTGGGCTCGCCCGGCGGCGCCACCAAGGTCGGCAAGGTCGACTACGACCCGCCGTTCATCAAGGAACTGCCTCCGATGGCGAGTGAGTGAGACCTGACGTGTCACCGCGTGGCCGGGTGAGCAGTCTGCTACCCGATTTCCCCTGGGACACCATCGCTTCGGTGAAGGTTCGAGCGGCCGCCCATCCCGGCGGGATCGTCGATCTGTCCGTCGGCACCCCGGTCGACCCGGTCGACCCGCTGATCCGTACGGCGCTGAACTCCGTCGCCGAGGTGCCCGGCTACCCGACCACGCACGGCACCCCCGAGCTCCGCTCGGCCGCGGTCGACGCGCTGAAGCGGCGTTACGGGATCACCGGCCTCCAGGCCGCGGCCGTGTTGCCCGCGATCGGCACCAAAGAGCTGATCGCGGGCCTGCCCCGGCTGCTCGGGCTCGGCGCGGGCGACCTCGTCGTCATTCCCGAGGTCGCCTATCCCACCTACGAGGTCGGCGCGCTGCTGGCGGGCGCGCAGGTGTTGCGCGCCGACGGGCTGACCCGGCTCGGTCCGCAGAACCCGGCGTTGATCTACGTCAACTCGCCGTCCAACCCGACCGGCCGGGTGCTCGGCGTCGAGCATCTGCGCAAGGTGGTCGCCTTCGCTCGGGAGCGCGGCGCGATCGTCGCGTCCGACGAGTGCTACCTGGGACTGGCGTGGGAGGGCCGCGCGGTCTCCTTGCTCGACCCCGAGGTGTGCGAGGGCGACCACACCAACCTGCTGGCCGTGCACTCGCTGTCCAAGACCTCCAATCTGGCCAGCTACCGCGCGGGCTTCGTGACGGGCGACCCCGCGCTGATCGCCGAGCTGCTCGAAGTGCGCAAGCACGCGGGCATGATGGTGCCGTTCCCGATCCAGGCCGCGATGACCGCCGCGCTCAGCGACGACGCGCACGAGGCGCGCCAGCGCGAGCGTTACCGCGCCCGCCGCGACGTGTTGCGGAAGGCGCTGGAGGGCGCGGGTTTCCGGATCGATCACTCCGAGGCGGGCCTGTATCTGTGGTCCACGCGCGGAGAGTCCTGCCGGACCACCTTGGACTGGCTGGCCGAGCGCGGCATCCTCGCCGCCCCGGGCGACTTCTACGGCCCTGGCGCGAGCGAGCACGTGCGGATCGCGCTCACCGCGACCGACGAGCGGATCGCGGCGGCGGCCGAACGCCTGGCCGGCTGACCAGCGGCGCTGCGACGTCAGCGACCTCGCTCGATCGGCGGTCCCCCTGATTCCGGGTGTGTCGGCACCCGTGCGCGCCCGCGCCCGCGAGCTAGCCTGAGGTATGGACGCTGTCACGGTTGTCCCCACGCCCGGCAACGAACCGGTGCACTCCTACGCGCCGGGTAGCCCGGAGCGGGAGCTATTGCTTGGCAAACTAGCCGCATTGTCCGCCGAGCCCGTCGAGGTGCCGCTGGTGATCGGCGGCAAGCACCGCCCCGGCATCGGTGAACGGCACGACATCGTCGCACCGCACCGGCGTCGGCACGTGCTGGGGACCTACACCGACACCACGCATTCGGAAGCGCACGCGGCCATCGACGCCGCGATGACGGCCGCCCCGGGATGGCGGGCCCTGCCGTTCGAGGAGCGCGCCGCGGTACTGCTGCGGGCCGCTGACCTGCTGGCCGGGCCGTGGCGGGAGACCGTCGCGGCGGCCACCATGCTCGGGCAGTCGAAATCGGCTCAGCAGGCCGAGATCGACGCGCCGTGCGAGCTGGTCGACTTCTGGCGCTTCAATGTCGCGTTCGCGCGGGGAATTTTGGAACAACAGCCGCAGTCCAGCGCCGGAGTGTGGAACCGGATGGACTATCGGCCGCTGGAAGGATTCGTCTACGCCATCACGCCCTTCAACTTCACCGCGATCGCCGGCAATCTGCCGACCGCGCCCGCGTTGATGGGCAACACCGTGGTGTGGAAGCCCTCGCCGACGCAGACGCTGTCGGCCTTCCACACGATGCGGTTGCTGGAGGCGGCGGGCCTGCCGCCCGGTGTGATCAACATGGTCACCGGTGACGGGGTGCAGCTGTCGGAGGTGGCGCTGGCCGATCCACGGCTGGCCGGTATCCATTTCACCGGTTCCACCAAGACGTTCCAGTATCTCTGGCAGCAGGTCGGCGCGAATGTCGGTCGGTATCATAGCTATCCGCGCCTGGTCGGGGAGACCGGCGGCAAGGACTTCATCGTCGCGCACTCTTCGGCCGACCCTGCCGCGCTGCGCACCGCCTTGATTCGCGGGGCCTACGAGTATCAGGGCCAGAAGTGCTCGGCGGCCTCGCGCGCCTACATCGCGCGGTCGGTCTGGCGCGCGATGGGCGACGAGTTCCTGCACGATACCGGCGAACTGAGTTACGGCGACGTCGCTGATCTGTCGAATTTCGGTGGGGCCCTGATCGATCGGCGCGCCTACGACAAGAACGTTGCGGCCATCCGGCGCGCTGTCGACGCGGGCGTCACCGTCCCGGTCGGCGGCACCTACGACGACAGCGAGGGCTGGTTCGTTCGGCCGACCGTTTTCCTGGCCGACAATCCACACGACGAATCGTTCTCCACCGAATACTTCGGGCCGATTCTGTCGGTGTATGTCTACGACGACAGCGAACCCGGCGCCTATAGCGCGATACTGGCCGAAGTCGAGGCGGCGGCGCCGTACGCGCTGACCGGCGCGGTGTTCGCCCAGGACCGGTACGCGATCGAAGAGGCCGACGCCGCACTGCGATTCGCGGCGGGCAACTTCTACGTCAACGACAAGCCCACGGGCGCGGTGGTGGGGCAGCAGCCGTTCGGCGGGGCACGCGCCTCCGGCACCGACGACAAGGCGGGTTCGCCGTTGAACCTCTTGCGCTGGGTCGCGCCGCGAACGATCAAGGAGACCTTCGTGCCGCCGGTCGAGTACCGCTACCCGCACATGGGGTGACTAGACCAGCGGCTTGCCGTGCCGCAGCCGCCTGCGCAGGTCGAAGTGGTAGGCGTTGAGCGGGAACATCCGGGCCGATTTCGGCAGTCGCCGGTGCACCGCCCCGATGGCGCGCAGCAGCCGATCCAAGCGACGCTGGTCGCGGTCGGTCCAGGTCATGCCCATCTCGTTGCGCAGGTGCTGTGGAAGCAGCCCGGTGACGATGAAGCGCTGCAGTCCGGCGAAGACCACCTGCACCGGGCGCGGCATCATCTTCAGATCGATCAGCCCGTCGAAGTAGTCCCGCAGCTCCGGCTCGATCCCGCGCAACTTCAGGTTCTCGTCCCAGTACCGCTGGAACGACGCGCGATCGGCAGGCCACATCTCCGGCCGCATCTGCAAGGTGGTGCCCAGCCGCGCGGCGTAGGCGTAGAAGGCGTCGGCGGTGGTGGGGTCCATCGGGCCGTGCATGCGGGTGTAGAGGTCATCGATGCCCCAGTACAGGCAGGCGGCGACCCACAGTTGCAGGTTCGGGTCGAAGGCGTTGTACTTCACCGGGCTCGTCGCCGTGGAGCGCACCGACCGGTGCGACACGTTGACGGCCTCGCGGTAGGCGTCGCGTTCGGCGTCGGATCCCAGCAGCGCGACGGCTATGTAGGTCAGCGTGGTGCGCAGCCGCTTGATCGGATGCAGGGTGACCTTGCCGCTGTCGACGGTGCTCTCCAGGACGCCACGGCCGACCGGGCGCAGACTCAGCTGCATGATGACGTTGGCGGCGCCGCCGAGGAAGGCGGCGATGCCGTCCACGTACTCCGTGACGGTCTCCGGGGTGAGAATCGGGCTCGGGTCCGGCTCGTGTTCGGCGGTGCGCAGCGGCGCGGTCATCGTCGACCTCGTCTTTCCTGTCCGCCCGATCCCAGAGAATCGGTCGATGAGAAGATTGTGCCCTAACTTTCTCATCGACTCGCAACACTGTCAACGGCGCGATACCGCGCTGATGGTATGCGATGCTGAAAGTGTCATCGTTTCGCTATCGCGGATAGGGTTGAGCTATGGCCAGGCTGACCAGACTGCTGCCGCTGGTGCGCAGCGCTGCCCCCGAGGATCGCAACCAGGCGCGGGTATTGGACGCGGCGCTGCTGGCGTTCCTCGACTTCGGTATCAAGCGCACCAGCATGGTGGAGGTCGCGCGGCGCGGCGGATTGTCCCTGGCCACGCTCTACCGCCGCTTCGCGAGCAAGTCCGATCTGATCAAGGCCGTCGGTCTGCGGCAGACCCGCGATTTCATCGAGGAGGTCGACGCCGCGCTCCAGCGCCAGGTGGACCGGAACGCGAGCGCGGAGGACCAGATCGTCGAACTGTTCGCCGCGTTCATCAACGGGCTGCGCGGAAATCAGCTGATCCACCGGCTGCTGGCCACCGAGCCCGAATTGGTGCTGCCCTACCTCACCACCCAGGGCGCCCCGGTCATCGAACTCGGCCGCGATTACCTCGCCGAGTTCATCACGCGCTTGCAGCGGGAAGGCAAACTGCCGGAATACGATCCGGAGCCCTTGGCCGAGATGATCGCTCGTACCGCGCTGTCGTTGGCGCTGACGCCGCAGACCGTCATCCCGCTCGGTGACGACGCGTCGATACGGCAGTTCGCGCGCGACCACGTCGTGGTGTCGTTCCGGGTGCGCTGAACCAAGCTCTCAGCGGTGCGGGGCGAATCTCAGGATCATCGCCCCGAGCGCGGCCATGACGTCCGCGGTCTGCTCTGCCGCCGTGCCGCGGGTCTGCGCGGTCACCGCGAAACCGGGGCCATAGGACGCCGAGGCCACCTCCGGCTCCCCGAGATCCGACCAGCCCCACTTGGTGCCCTGCACGAACGGCCACCGGGCGGTGCCCCAGTCCTGTTCGGTGCCGTCCTGGGCTGTCGATCCCGCCGCGGCCATCCATTCGAAGATCGGCGATCCCGGGTCCGTGCGCAGTTTGGCGGCGAGGAAGTCCGACACGTCAGCGGCGCTGGTGGCCCCGGCGCCCCAGTTCGGCCCGGGCACGGTTTCGTGCAGGCCGTATTCGGCGGCGATGGCGGCGATGGCCTGGGGATACTTGGCCTCCATCACGGTCGCCGCTCCGTCGTCGGAGTAGCGGATCATTTGCTCGCCCAGCGCCCGATCCTCCGGCGAGCCGTCGCCGTGGCGCAAGGCGTAATCGGCCAGGAAGAGTTTGGCCAGCGACAGGCTCGCGCGCGGCTCGTGTTCGTTCGCCGTGCCCCAGCCGATGCCGAAAGGGGTGCGGACCGAGAGGGACGTGCGCGGCGGAACGGCGGCTACCTCGGTCTCAGCCGTGGGTTCCGCACAGGCGACCGGCGCGGACAGTGCCAGGACCGCTCCCGCGACGAGGGTGGTCGTCGCCATTCGACAGCGCATCTTCTCCTCCTGGCTCGTGGCGGCTGTGGTCTGTCGATCGGATGGATGAGATCCGATTGCCCAGTGATTGCTCAGCGAAACGACGCGCGTCGCGTTCGCTCACACCAGGCGCAGGCCGAGCAGACGCCGCACGCGCATATCGAGGAGGTAGGCGTTGAGGGGAAAGGTGCGGACCGGCCGTGGGAGCCGGGACTGGGTCGCCCCGACCGCGTGCAGGATGCGGCCGAGTACGCGCTCGTCGTGTTCGGTCCAGGTCATGCCCATCTCCTCGCGCAGATGCGGGGGCAGTAGGCCGGTCACGAAAAAGCGGTGCAAGCGCCCGAGCGCCAGTTGCGCCGGTCGCGGGAGCATGCGCAAATCGATGAGGTCGTCGAAATAGGCGTGGATCGCGGGGTCGATGCTGGTCTTGGCGAGATTCGCGGTCCAGTACTCCTCGAAGGCGCGACGGTCGGCGGGCCACATCGTTTCGGGCATCTGGAGGGTGGTGCCGAGCCGGGCGCTGAGGTGGTAGAACGCGTCGGCTGCGGCCTCGTCCATCGGGCCGTGCATCCGCTCGTACAGATCCCGCGCGCCCCAATGCAGGCAGGCCGCGACCCACAATTGCAGCGCTGGGTCGAAGGCGTTGTAGCGCACCGGACTCGACGCGGTCGATCGGACCGGGCGATGCGAGACGTTCACCGCTTCGCGGTAGGCGGCGCGCTCCTCGTCGGTGCCGAGCATCGCCACGGCGAGGTAGGTCAGGGTGGTGCGCAGCCGTTTGACCGGATGCACCATGACGTTTCCGCTGTGCACCGTACTTTCCAGCACGCCGTAGCCGACCGGGGGAGTGCTCAGCTGCATGATGACATTGGCCACGCCCCCGAACAGGCCGGCGACGCCGTCGATGTACTGCCCGATGTCGAAGGAGTCCGGCGGTTCGGGGCGATGCGTCGCGGGAAGTGGCCTGGTCATCGTCGACCTCGCAGTACTGAGAGAGCTATGCGACAACGGTCTCACCACGTCAGCGGGAGTGTCAACCGTCACATTCGGGCTCGGTTCGGGCGGGACGCCGCTGCTTCGCCGCGGACCCGGCAAGTAGCGTGAGCGAATGCCGTTCGGTCCGCCGCTGCTGCTCAGCTCCCTGAACCCGCTCGCCGTCGCAGGCGGAGCGGACATCCCCGACGCCGTCACCATCGACGGGACCACCCTCTCGCGCAGCGACCTGCTGGGCGCGGCTACTTCGGTGGCCGAACGCGTCGCGCGCGCGGAGCGGGTCGCGGTGCTGGCCGAGCCGACCGTGGAGACCGTGCTCGCGGTGGTCGGCTGCCTCATCGCGGGCGTCACGATCGTGCCGGTGCCCCCGGACTCCGGTACCGCGGAGCGGGCGCACATCCTCGCCGACTCGGGCGCCCAAGCATGGCTGGGCAAGGCGCCGGAGGGCGCCGACCTGCCCGTCGTGCCGGTGCGGCGGCATGCCAGGTCGTGGCACACCTATCCCGAACCCGACCCCGCCGCCACGGCTTTCGTGCTGTACACCTCCGGTACCACGGGCTTGCCCAAGGGCGTGCTGCTCAGCCGGGGCGCGATCGCCGCAGGTCTGGACGCACTCGCCGAGGCATGGGCGTGGACCGCGAACGACACTCTGGTACACGGGCTTCCGCTGTTCCACGTGCACGGTCTGATCCTCGGCCTGCTGGGCCCGCTGCGCGTGGGCAGTCCGCTGATCCACACCGGCAAGCCGACACCGCAGGCGTACGCGGCGGCCAAGGGTTCGCTGTACTTCGGGGTGCCGACCGTCTGGTCTCGGGTGGTCGAGGACCCGGACTCGGCGAAGCAGTTGGCCGACGCGCGGTTGCTGGTCTCCGGGAGCGCGCCGCTTCCCGTGCCGGTGTTCGAACGACTGCGCGAGCTGACCGGGCACGCGCCGGTCGAGCGTTACGGCATGAGCGAGACCATGATCACGCTGTCCACCCGGGCCGACGGCGAGCGCAGGCCGGGCTGGGTCGGCACGCCGGTGCGCGGCGTGCGCACCCGGCTGCGCGACGAGTCCGGCGCGCCGGTCCCGCACGACGGCGAGAGCATCGGCGGCCTCCAGGTCTCCGGGCCCATGCTCTTCGACGGCTACCTGAACCGCCCGGAGGACACCGCGCAGACCTGGACCGCCGACGGGTGGTTCCGGACCGGCGACGTCGCCGTCATCGACGAGGAGGGCTTCCACCGCATCGTCGGCCGGGAATCGGTCGATCTGATCAAGTCCGGCGGCTATCGGGTGGGCGCGGGCGAGGTCGAGACGGTGCTGCTCGGTCATCCCGCGGTCGCGGAGGCCGCGGTGGTCGGCCTGCCCGACGACGACCTCGGTCAGCGCATCACCGCCTTCGTCGTACTGCGCGGCCCCGCGACCGAGCGCGAGCTGATCGACCATGTGGCGGGAGAGCTTGCGGTGCACAAACGCCCGCGCGAGATCCGGGTGGTCGACGCGCTGCCGCGCAACGCCATGGGCAAGGTGCAGAAGAAGAAGCTGAGCTGACCGCGGGGTTGACCTCGAGCTAGGTAGAGGTTCTACGGTCGGCGCATGACTTCCACCCTGACGTCCGAACAGATCGACTACCTGCACACCCAGCGCCTGGGCAGGCTGGCCACCGTGCGCCCCGACGGCACCCCGCAGAACAACCCGGTCGGCTTCCGCTACAACCCCGACCTCGGCACCATCGACATCGCGGGTTGGAACATGGGCGCCTCCCGGAAATTCCGCAACCTCGCCACCAACGACCACGTCGCGTTCGTCGTCGACGACATCGCCTCGGTCCAGCCGTGGCGCGTCCGCTGCCTGGAGATCCGCGGCACCGCCGAAGCGCTCACCGACGTCGACCCCTACATCTCCGGCGTCTCCCGCGAAATGATCCGCATCCACCCCCACCGAGTCATCGCCTTCGGCCTCACCGATGACCTCGCCTGACGTCGTCAGGCTGCGCGAGCGGCACATGGTTGCGGCAAAAAGGCGAGAAGACCTCTCCACCACGTGCCGCTCGCGGAAGCTCTAGTCGTTGGCGTGGAGGTCGGCGTTGAGTTCGATGCCGGTGCCCTTGCGGGGGACGACCTCGACGGCGCCGGTGGTGGAGTTGCGGCGGAACAGGAGGTTGTCGCGTCCGGCCAGTTCGGCTGCCTTGACCAGGGTGCCGTCCGGGGTGGTGACCTTGGTGCCCGCGGTGAGGTAGAGGCCCGCTTCCACCACGCAGTCGTTGCCGAGGGGGATGCCCAGGCCGGAGTTCGCGCCGAGCAGGGACCGCTCGCCGATGGAGATGACCGTCGTGCCGCCGCCGGACAGGGTGCCCATGGTGGACGCGCCACCGCCGACGTCGGAGCCGTCGCCCACCACGACGCCCGCGGAGATGCGGCCCTCGACCATGGACGCGCCGAGCGTGCCCGCGTTGAAGTTCACGAAGCCTTCGTGCATGACGGTGGTGCCGGAGGCCAGGTGCGCGCCGAGCCGGACCCGGTCTGCGTCGCCGATGCGCACGCCGGAGGGCAGCACGTAGTCGACCATGCGCGGGAACTTGTCCACGCTGTACACCGTGACCGGGCCACGGGCGCGCAGCTTCGCGCGGGTGGCCTCGAAGCCGTCCACCGCGGCGGGGCCGTGGTTGGTCCACACCACGTTGGTCAGCAGGCCGAACTGGCCGTCCAGGCTCACCTCGTGCGGCTTGACCAGGCGGTGCGAGAGCAGGTGCAGCCGCAGGTAGACGTCGTGCGCGTCGACCGGGGCGGCGGACAGGTCGGCGATCGTGGTGTGCACCGCGATCACGTCGACCCCGCGCGCGTCGTCGAAGCCGAGCAGCGCCTCGTGCTCGGCGGGCGCGTCGTCCAGGCGCTTGGTGCCGGTCTCGGCGAACTCGCCGAGCTGCGGGTTCGGGTACCACGTGTCCAGCACGGTCCCGTCCGCGGTCACGTTGGCGATGCCGATTGCTGCTGCTCCCTGGATGCTCACGGCCTAGAGGTTACCGACCCGCGCCGGGCAACGGTGCGGCTGCTCCGGAGACCGCGATCACCTCTCCGGCCTGCGCCACTTCAGCAGGGTGGACGCCCCTGTGGCATGCCGGTACCGGTCGGTGGACGCCGCCGCGGCACACCGGTACCGGCCTGCGGGAAGCAGCGGTCGTAGGGTGAAGCGCGTGACCATCGACCTGCATGCCGACCCGATCACACTGACCGCCGCACTCGTCGACATCCCGAGCGTCTCGCGCGACGAGGCGGCCATCACCGACGTGGTGGAGCGGGCGCTGCGGGAGCAGACGACGGGATTCGAGATCCTGCGGCACGGGAACGTGGTGCTGGCCCGCACCCACCGCGGGCTGCCGACCCGGGTGATCCTGGCCGGGCACCTGGACACCGTGCCCATCGCCGACAACGTGCCCGGCCGGTTCGAGGTCGGCGCGGCGGGTGAGCGGGTCCTCTACGGCTGCGGCTCGGTGGACATGAAGTCCGGCGACGCGGTCTTCCTGCACCTGGCCGCGACGATCGCCGACCCGGTGCACGACCTGACCCTGATCTTCTACGACGGCGAGGAGATCGCCGCCGAGTTCAACGGCCTCGGGCACATCGAGCGCGATCTGCCCGACTGGCTCACCGGCGACCTCGCCGTGCTCGGCGAACCGTCCGCGGGCTGGATCGAGGCCGGTTGCCAAGGCGTGCTGCGCATCGGGCTGCGCACCGCGGGCGTGCGCGCGCATTCGGCGCGGGCCTGGCTGGGCGACAACGCGATTCATCGGCTGGCTCCGATGCTGCAGCGGCTGGCCGACTACCGTGCCCGGGAAGTGGACATCGACGGCTGCGTCTATCGCGAGGGCCTGTCCGCGGTCCGGATCGAGGGCGGCGTGGCGGGCAACGTGGTACCGGATGCCGCCGAGTTGGAGGTCAACTTCCGTTTCGCTCCCGACCGCACCATCGACCAGGCCGTGGAGCACGTGCGCGAGGTCTTCGCCGGCCTCGAGCTGTCCTTCGAGGTGATCGACTCGGCGCCGGGCGCGCTGCCCGGGCTGACGGCTCCGGCCGCCAAGGACCTCATCGCCTCGGTGCGCAGCCACGGCGGCGGTGGCGTGCGCGCGAAGTACGGCTGGACCGACGTCTCGCGTTTCGCGGCCCGCGGCATTCCCGCCGTCAACTTCGGGCCCGGCGATCCCAACCTCGCGCACAAGCGCGACGAGCACGTTCCCGTGGACCAGATCACCGCCGTCACCGCCATGCTGCGCAGCTACCTGAGCGGCACTCCGGACTGAGCGGCGCGGATGCGCGCGGGGCAAGGTCGCCGGATGCGATGCGGCCGGATCCAGACCACTCCGCGCCGTCGGCTCGTTCGTCGAGATCGCGGCATCCGCTCAATCGCGACTGCGTCTCGCCCTTCCTTCCCCTGGCTGAACGTCGGACGACTTCTCCCATCCAGCCCGTGAGTCTCTCTTGCCGGGCGGTAGCGTGGAACGCATGTCCACCGACGCCGCGGACCGTGAGGTCACCCACAAGCCGAAGTCGACACCGAAGTTCCGCGGGCCGATCATGTTTCGCCGCGATCGCGCGGACGGTGTGAGCACCGCCGACCGGAACTTGCTGGACAAGCGCGGCGACACCGACTGGGTGCACACCGATCCGTGGCGCGTGCTGCGGATCCAAGCCGAGTTCGTCGAGGGCTTCGGCGCGCTGGCCGAAGTGCCGCGCGCGGTGACCGTCTTCGGTTCCGCGCGCACGTCCACCGACCATCCGGAGTACCAGGCCGGGCGCGCCATCGGCGCCGCGCTGGCGCGGGCGGGTTTCGCGGTCATCACCGGCGGCGGTCCAGGGGCGATGGAGGCGGCCAACCGGGGCGCCTGCGAGGCGGGCGGCTACTCGATCGGCCTCGGTATCGAGCTGCCGTTCGAGCAGAGCCTCAACGACTGGGTGGATCTGGGCATCAATTTCCGGTACTTCTTCGTCCGCAAGACGATGTTCGTGAAGTACTCGCAGGCGTTCATCTGCCTGCCCGGCGGTTTCGGCACGCTCGACGAGCTGTTCGAGGCGCTGACGCTGGTGCAGACGCACAAGATCACCCGATTCCCGATCATCCTGTTCGGTACCAGGTACTGGTCCGGGCTGGTCGATTGGTTGCGCGATTCGCTCGGCGGCTCCGGCAAGATCTCCCCTGGCGACCTCGGCCTGCTGCATGTGACCGACAGCGTGGAGGAGGTCGTGCACATCATCCAGGCCGCCGCGGAGGCGGGCGGCGCCGAGGACGCGATCGGGACGGAGGATCAGTGGTGAGCGATCGGCCGTTCGCCGTCTGCGTGTATTGCTCGGCGAGCACGACCGACCAGGACTACCTCTCGCTGGCCGCCCGGGTGGGCACCGAGATCGCCCGGCGCGGTTGGCAGCTGGTGTCCGGCGGCGGGCACGTCTCGATGATGGGCGCGGTCGCCACGGCGGCGCGCGCGGGCGGTGCGAACACCATCGGCGTGATCCCGAAGCACCTGGTGCACCGGGAGGTCGCCGACGTCGACGCCGACGAGCTGGTCGTCACCGACACGATGCGCCAGCGCAAGCAGGTCATGGAGGACCGCGCCGACGCGTTCCTCACCCTGCCCGGCGGCATCGGCACGCTGGAGGAGTTCTTCGAGACCTGGACCGGCGGCTATCTGGGACAGCACGAGAAACCTGTCGTTGTGCTGGATCCCAACGGCTTCTTCCGTGGTTTGTTCTCCTGGCTGGACGAGTTGTACGAGCGGAAGTTCGTGCCCCAGACAGCCTTGTCCCGCATTACCGTGGTGACCGATCTCCCGTCCGCCTTCGCGGCACTGGAGGCGCCGCCGACCCAGTGAGGAGAGCTGAAGACGTGAGCACCGACGCCCGCTCGACGGTGAGTTTGTTCGACCTCGCCCGTAACCTGCCCGCGATGGCCCTGGACGCGCCCGGCATGCTTCGCAATGCCCTGAGCATGTTGGTGACGCCGGATGCCAAAAGCTCGGTGGGGTTGTACTTCCAGCGCAACGCCCACCGGCACCCGGAGCGCTTGTTCCTGCGCTTCGAGGGCGCGACCTACACCTACGGGGCGGCCAACGCTCGGGTGAACCGGTATGCGAGCGTGCTGGCGGAGCGCGGGGTGCGGCGCGGCGACGTGGTGGGCGTGCTGATGACCAACCGGCCGGAGACGCTGTTCGTCGTGCTGGCGACGGTCAAGCTCGGGGCCACCGTGGGCCTGCTCAATCACCATCAGCGCGACCAAGTGCTGGCGCACAGCCTGGGCTTGCTCGACAGCGTGCTCAACGTGGTCGGCGCCGAATGCTCCGACGCGGTCGGCTCGCTGCCCGAGCCGCCTGCCAACGTCCTCGCCGCCGACGAACTCGATCGGGCGGCCCGCGACGCCGACGACGCCGATCCGCCGAGCTGCGCGGAAGTCACCGCGCGCGAGCGGGCTTTCCTCATCTTCACCTCCGGCACCACCGGATTGCCGAAGGCCAGTGTGATGACCCATCTGCGCTGGACCAAGAGCATGGCCGGACTGGGCGGCCTCGGAATCCGCCTGCGCGGCAACGACACCCTGTATTGCTGCCTGCCGCTGTACCACAACAACGCGCTCACCGTCGCGTTGTCCGCGGTCCTGGCCTCCGGCGGCACGCTCGCCCTCGGCCGGGCCTTCTCCGCGTCCCGGTTCTGGGACGAGGTCATCCGCGAGCAGGCGACGGCGTTCATCTACATCGGCGAATTGTGCCGCTACCTGGTCAACCAGCCGGCCAAGCCGACCGACCGGCAGCACGCGGTCCGGCTCGCCGTCGGCAACGGGCTGCGCCCGGAACTGTGGGACGAGTTCAAGTCCCGGTTCGGCATCGAGCGGATCGTGGAGTTCTACGGTGCGAGCGAGGCGAACATCGCGTTCGTCAACGCCTTCGGCGTGGATCGCACGGCCGGCTTCGGTCCCTTGCCGTATGCCGTCGTGGAGTACGACGAGGAGACCGGAAAGGCCAAGCGTGACAAGAACGGACGCCTGCGCCGCGTCGGCACCGGCGGCGTCGGGCTCCTGCTGGCCAAGGTGACCGACCGCTCGCCGTTCGACGGTTACACCGACAAGGCCGCCTCCGAGGCCAAGCTGGTGCGCGACGGCTTCCAGCGCGGGGACGTCTGGTTCGACACCGGCGATCTGGTCCGTGAGCAGGGCTGGCATCACATCGCGTTCGTGGACCGGCTCGGCGACACGTTCCGCTGGAAGGGGGAGAACGTGGCGACCACGGAGGTGGAGGGCGCGCTGAGCAAGGCGGAGTCGGTTGCCCAAGCGGTGGTCTACGGCGTGGACATCCCCGGCACCGACGGTAAGGCGGGCATGGCCGCGGTGACGCTGCGTCCGGGCGCGGAATTCGACGGGACGGCGGTGGCGAAGCTGGCCTACGAGCAGTTGCCCGGGTATGCCGTTCCGCTGTTCATTCGCATCGTCCACGAACTGGAACAGACCTCGACGTTCAAGAGCCGCAAGGTCGAACTGCGCAAGCAGGGCTACACCCCGGACCCCGACAGCACGCTGTATGTACTCGCGGGCCGCACCGAGGGCTACGTCCCCGCCTACGACGACTATGCCGCCGACGTGGCCGCGGGACGTGCGCCGAAGAGCTGACGGACCATCCGCTGAAAGATTCCGGCGCCGGACTGCGCGCTGATCCCGCGTGACCGGACTGGTACGGTCTGGGAATTAGGAGATGCGGGAAGCCGACGCAAATCCCCGTCTCCTGATCTGTAGGGCCTGAATTCGCGGAGAGGCGGGAGAGCGACATGTTCAGCTCGACCGCGGCGCCGCTTCCCACGCTGTGCGGTCGGCCGGTGGCGACGGATCGAGCGCTGGTCATGGCGATCGTGAATCGCACGCCCGACTCGTTCTACGACCGCGGCGCCACCTTCACCGACGCGGCGGCCATGGACGCGGTGGCGCGCGCGGTGGACGAGGGCGCCGACCTCGTCGACATCGGCGGCGTGAAAGCCGGTCCGGGCGATGCGGTGGACGCGGCCGAGGAGGCGCGCCGAGTGGTGCCGTTCGTGGCGGCCATCCGCGCGAAATACCCGGAGCTATTGATCAGCATCGACACGTGGCGTTCGGAGGTGGCGCGGGCGGCGGTGGGCGAGGGGGCGGATCTGATCAACGACACCTGGGCCGGCGCCGATCCCGCACTCGTCTCGGTGGCCGCCGCGCACGGTGCGGGTGTGGTGTGCAGTCATACCGGTGGCGCGGTGCCGCGCACCAGACCGCATCGCGTCCGCTACGCCGACGTGGTGGGCGAAGTCACCGACACCCTGGTGCGTGCCGCGGAGAACGCCCTCGCGGCCGGGGTGCGGCGGGATTCGATTCTGATCGATCCGACCCACGATTTCGGCAAGAACACTTATCACGGTCTCGAACTGTTGCGCGGAGTCGACGTTCTTGTAAAAACCGGATGGCCAGTCTTGATGGCGCTGAGCAACAAGGATTTCATCGGGGAGACTCTAGGTGTCGGTCTTTCCGAACGGCTGGAGGGCACATTGGCGGCGACAGCGTGGTCGGCGGCGGCAGGCGCCAGAGTCTTCCGTGTCCACGAAGTCGCCGCGACCCGGCGGGTCGTGGACATGATCGCCGCGATCCAGGGCATCCGGCCCCCCGCACGAACCTTGCGAGGTCTGGCATGACATTTCAACACCGTGAGCCCGCCTGGGCGACGACCAATACCTGGGACACCCCGAACTGGCGAGTGGACGAACTCGTCGCCGCCAAAGCCGGGCGCACCGTGTCGGTGGTGCTGCCCGCGCTGAACGAGGAACGGACCGTGGCCGATGTGGTGGCCAGTATCCGGCCGCTGCTCGGGACGTTGGTCGACGAGCTGATCGTCCTCGACTCCGGATCCACCGACGCCACCGCGGAGCGGGCGCGCGCCGCGGGCGCCGAAGTGATCAGTCGCGAGCAGGCGGTGCCGGAGCTGGAACCGGTCCCCGGCAAGGGCGAGGTGCTATGGCGCTCACTCGCGGTGACCAGCGGCGATCTGATCGCCTTCGTCGACTCCGACCTGATCGACCCGGATCCCGCCTTCGTGCCGAAATTGCTCGGGCCGCTGCTCACGGTCGATGACATGCATCTGGCCAAGGCCTACTACCGCAGGCCGCTGCGGCAGGGCGGCGCGGTGGACGCGCACGGCGGCGGCCGGGTCACCGAACTGGTCGCCCGTCCCCTGCTGGCCGCGCTGCGGCCGGAGCTCTCGCAGGTGTTGCAGCCGCTCGGCGGCGAGTACGCGGGCACCCGCGAGCTGCTCACCTCGGTGCCGTTCGCGCCGGGCTACGGCGTGGAGATCGGGCTGCTGCTGGACACCTACGACCGGCTCGGCATGTCCGCGATCGCCCAGGTCAATCTGGGTGTGCGCACGCATCGCAACCGGCCGCTGGCCGACCTCGGGGTGATGAGCCGCCAGATCCTCGGCACCGTACTCGGCCGCAGCGGCATCCAGGACTCCGGTGCGGCGCTGACCCAGTTCCCCTTGATCGGCGACGAGTTCACCGCTCACCGCACCGAGGTGTCCCTGGTGGACCGCCCGCCGATGAGCACCCTGCGGCCCGCGTGCGCGGCGGCCTGAACCGCCGGTGCGCGGCTTCGGTCAGGCCCCTTCCGGATGCGGGTCGCGCATGTAGCCCGCTTCGATAAGTGTGCGGAAGGCCGCGTACTTGTAGACGCACTCGGAGGGTTCGCAGATCCGGTGGCGCTGCATGAGTTCGTGGGCCTCCGCCACGGTCAGCGGCTCGATCGGTACGTGCTGTGGCCTGCCGATCGGGCAGGTCGGCAGCAGGGGCGCGGGCATCCGCTCCACGAGCGCTTGCTGGGCGACGCCGACCCGGCGTCTCCGGTTCGCCGGTCCATACAGCAACCCGATGGTGGCGACCAGGCTCGCCGCGCCGGCGAGCGAGCAGAGGACGGCGATCTGGGTGGCGGTCACGGCGCTTTCTCCTCTCGGTGGTACGGGCCGGGCAGAGCGTGGCGGGGCCGAAGCGCGAACGCACCGTCACCTACTCATAGTTAATTTTCAGCAAATCAAGTGTGGGCCGCGGTAGCACGCCGTGCAAGGGGAAAACTAGGTGCTGCCACCGGATGTGCGGCTCTGTTGGCGGGTATTCCCGTCGGTCGATGGTCCAATCCGCTCGGCAGGATAACTTCTAGCAATCAGCGGTGAATGGGGCCGTCGGTACGGTCGAGCGGGAGACCGGAAGCGCCGCCGCGCTCGGCCAGGATCTGCGCGGCGATGGAGATGGCCGTCTCGTCCGGCGTCCGCGCGTCGAGGTCGAGCCCGACCGGACTGCGCAGCCGGCCGAGCTGGTCGTCGGTGACGCCGGCGGCCCGCAGTCGCTCGACGCGCTCGGCGTGCGTCCGGCGTGATCCGAGGGCTCCGACGAAGCCGATGCGCGGGCACGACAGCGCGGTCAACAAGGCTGGCACGTCGAATTTGGCGTCATGGGTGAGCACGCAGACGACGGTGCGCTGGTCGATCCGGCCCGACCGCTGCTCCTCGGCCAGATACCGGTGCGGCCAATCCACGACGACCTCGTGGGCGGCGGGGAACCGGGCGGGGGTGGCGAAGGTCTCGCGGGCGTCCACGACGGTCACCCGGTAGCCGAGCGAACGGCCGGTGCGGCTGAGCGCACGCACGAAATCGTTCGCGCCCGCCAGGATCATCCGCGCCGGGGCGGCGAAGACCTGGACGAACGTGCGGGGTCGCGGTGAACCGTGCGCCGCACATTCGTCGGCGCCCACCACACCGCAGCGGCCCGCGTCGAGCAGCGCCCGCGCGTCGCGGTCGACGCCGTGCCAAGCTTCACCATCGCCGGGGGTGAGCAGCTTCCATTCGGGTGCGACGTCCAGTGTGGTCGCCACAGCGACGGGAGAGCCTTCCTGGATCCGCTGCCGTAGCGCCGCGAGCAGTGGGAGCCGTTCGCCCGAGACGCGCTCGACGAACACTTCGATTTCGCCGCCACAGGTCAAGCCCACCGCGGGCCCGTCGGAGTCGGCGTATCCGAACCGATCGGTCACCGCGTCGCCGCCGTCCAGCACTTCCCGCGCGGACGCGACGACGGCGGCCTCGACGCACCCGCCGGACAGCGAGCCGTGGACGTCGCCGGACTCGGTGACGATCATCGCCGCTCCCGGTTCCCTGGGCCCGGGGCCGGTCG
This sequence comes from Nocardia sputorum, assembly GCF_027924405.1. Lineage (NCBI taxonomy): Bacteria > Bacillati > Actinomycetota > Actinomycetes > Mycobacteriales > Nocardiaceae > Nocardia > Nocardia sputorum. Next base: position 918,167 of record NZ_AP026978.1, read on the forward strand.
TGTCCACCACGCGGGCCAGGGCGACCGGTCCGTGCGGCAGCAGGGTGAGCAATTGCCCGAGTATCGCGCGCACCGGAACCGGTCCTTTCCCGAGGGGTCCGGCCGCAGCGCATCGGGCCCGAGACGATCGGCGGATTCCGCCGTACCGTCAGCCTAGTTATTTGAACGCTATTCGGCGCGGCAACGACGACGCAGGGGCCGCGCCACGTTCGGTTCCGTCCTCGTCCCGGGTGTCGTCGCTCTCGGGGTGGGGGTGCTCGACGTCCGAACCCGCGGAATCCGCCGCCTCAGTGCCGTCGGCTTCCGGCTCGTCCGGCTTCGGTTCGTCGTCCGCCTCGGACGAGGTGGCCGATTCTTCGTCGGCGAGCCGGGCCTGCAGGTCGGCGACGGTCAGGTGAGCCTTCGATCCCGCGGGCCGCAGCAGCACGCTGAGGAGCAGTCCGAGTAGACCCAACGCCAGGACGGCGCCGCCGATGAGCAATAGCGGATTCACGATTTCCTCCTTGCCGGACACCTCACGCGTCCGTTTCGCGGAGTTGTAGATGGGACGGGACGGCGTCGGTCTCGAAATACGCCGTGAAGATCTCGGCCGCCTGCTCGGCGGTGAACAGCTCGTCCGGATAGACGCGCGGGGTGGGCACGCAGGACGGGACCGGCACGTCGACCTCGGGCGGGCCGAGCCGGTCGCCGCGCAGGCCCACGGTGAAGCGGTGCGGCCTGCCGTCGACGGCGGTGCGCACCTCCAGGGTCAGCGCGTCCGCCGAGCCGGTGCACTGCAAATACTCCCGACCGGGTGCGGAGCTGAGCGCCGGGTCGATGTCGGCGGGCCGCATCGGCTCGGCGAGCCGGGTCATGTTCACCGAGTAGCGGTGGAAGCCGTCCAGCCTGCCCAGCGGGCGCAGAAAGCTGTCGATGGCCTCGCCGCGGCCGACGAAGACGCGCAAGCGGTCGCTGTAGGTCACCCGGTGGGTGGTCACCGCCGGGTTACCGGTCCGGGCCACGCGGCCGTGCGGCCGGTGCCGGAACACGGAGAGAAGGGACACGGAACTCGCAGACATCGACCTTCGATCACGCATCAGAGTTCACCTATCACATGCGGTTATCGTCCAGCTATTCAATCATCTATGTATGAACGCGCTTGCGCGAGGTGTGGTGATCTGAGACACATAGGCATATGGCCGCGCGACTGACGCTGGGGATCCGTTGTGATCAGGTTGATTGGCCGGGGAGGTGGCTTCCCGTTGGACGGTTCACGCGATACGCGCTGCGCTACCTCTCGCCGGTACGCACACTTCTTACGGTGTCCGATCGTTTGCTGAATCTTGTTGTGCCCGTCTAACTGCCGCGCCCATGAGCACTCGAACGTGGGCGGTCGAATCCCGCTGCCGGATAGGGCGAATGGACCCGAGGGCCCAGGCTGCGAACGAGGTGAAACGCTGAGCCACCGGCTTCGCGTTGCCCCCGCCGCACGGGAACCGGTTGTTCGTCACCCGCGTCACGCGATCCGATGCCGTCGCTTGCGGGCCCCCTCGTATGAGCCGAGGCTCAGCGGCGCACACCCGTTGCCGGAGACCTGTTTTCGGGGTCGTGCCGGTAGACCGGCGTGAGCAGTTCGGCCTCCAGGGGTTCGCCCGTGGCACGGTCGAAGCGACAGGCGATGAGCACCGAGAACAGATGATTGCTCGCCCGCTCGTGCAGCGTGGCCAACCGGGTGGCGAGCAGCCGGATCGCGCCGAGCGAGCCGGGCGGATGCATGCCATCGATCATCAACACGCTGCCCCGCCCGTCGGGCCGGGGAAGCCTGCCCAGATAAGCGATGTCGTGCGGTTCGGGTCCGCCCGGCCGGTACACCCGCCGGGCCGCCCGGTCCTCGATTCCCCGGCGCGCGTCACCCATTCTCGCCACCGCGCGGCGCAATCGCGGATCGGCGGCGACCAGCTGACGCAGACTGGGCGACAATTCCGGGCCGCCGAGCACGATCAGGCCGTCCCGCCGCAGGTCGATCGGGCGGCCCGGTAGGAAATGCTCGACCGCCACATTGAAGCCGAGTTCGCGTAGGAGCTCGGCCAAGCGCTGCGGCGCCGCGGGATCGGGCGCGCCGATCACCCGCCCGGCGCGCACCTCGGGGACGAGCACGGTGAGCGAACCGTGCCCGAAGAACAGTCCTTCCGGCGCTGGTCCCTGGGTACTCACCTGGTGGATGCGGGCGCGGGAAAGGCCCGCCGCCGCACCGATTCTCGCGAACGTCCAGCCTTCGGCGTGGAGCTCCCGGATCACGGCACGCCGAATCCTGGTCAGTTCGTTGATGGTCTGCTGGGCCGCCGCCACCCCGTCGGTGGCCGCTTTCAGTCGCTCGACCTTGTCCTCGATCGCGAACACGCGCGCCACGTCATCGGCCGACATGTGCGAAGTCTAGACAGCTGAACAGCTCTATGCGTCTAGTCTTCTTGACGGCTCAGGTGGCGTCGGTGTCGATCGGGGGACGTTCGTTGCGGTCCAACGGCTTATCCAGCTTGGGCATCGGATAGTCCGGCATCCCGCTGTTCGTGCTGTACAGGTCCTTCGGATCGGGCAGCGCGCTGTCCAAATTCCGGAGCAGTGAATCGTCGCCGTTGAGAAGGTGTTTGGTCACCATCGCCCGTGGGGTCATGCCGCGCAGTTCGTTCAGGTCGGCCAGCGGCTTGCGCAGGTCCTCGAACTCCGGCCCGAGCTCCTCCCGCAGCTGCGAGGTGGCGCCACTCGCGTAATCGCGCACCTGTCGCAGGCTGCGCGTGGTCCAGCGCACGGCACCGGGCAAGCGCTCCGGGCCGAGGATGACGAGGGCGGCGACGAGCAGGATGACCATCTCGCTCCAGCCGATGTTGCTGAACACGTAACCAGGCTACCTGGCGATCCGACCTGCGGTTCAGTCGGATTCCAGGGTCACCGGCACGTCCACCTGCCTGCCATCGCGGATCAACTGCACGTTCACCGTTTCGCCGATCTTGCGCGACTGGACCGCGACGACCAGTTCGTCGGGACCGGTGACTTCGCGATCGCCGACCTTCACGATCACGTCGCCCTCCACGATTCCGGCCCGTGCCGCGGGACCGCCCGCCACGACGTCCGCCACCGCCGCGCCGCTCATCACCTCGTTGGCCACCTGCTTGGTGCGCGCGCTCAGGCCGATGGTCGGGTGGTGCATGACACCGTCCCGGATCAAGGTCTGCGCGACCTCGATCATCTTGTCCACCGGGATAGCGAAGCCGAGGCCGACCGAGCCGCCGGTTTCGCTGCGGATGGCGGTGTTGATGCCGATGACCCGGCCGTCCATGTCCACCAGCGCGCCGCCGGAGTTACCCGGGTTGATCGACGCGTCGGTCTGCACGGCGTCGATCACGGCCTTGGTGTCGCTGCCCTCGCCCTCCAGTTTCACCGGGCGGTGCAGGGCGCTGACGATGCCGGAGGTGACCGTCTTGCTCAGGCCGAGCGGCGAACCGATGGCCAGCACGTCGTCACCGACCTGGACGTTGCCGGATTTGCCGAGCTGGGCGACGGTGAGATTCTTCACATCGACCTTCAGCACGGCCAGGTCGGTCTTCGGGTCGCGGCCGACGATCTGGGCGGGCACCCGGGTGCCGTCGGAGAACTGCACCTGGATCGCGGACCGGTTGGACTTGTCCTGTGCGGCCATCGAGATGACGTGGTTGTTGGTGACCACGTAGCCGCCGCCGTCGATCACCACGCCGGAGCCGGTGGCGCCGTTGTCGCCGACGGTGACCCGGATGGAGACGACCGAGGGCAGCACGGCATTGGCGACCTGCGCGATGAGGCCGTGCGGGCGGGTGCCGTCACCGCTCTGCTCCAGGGTCACCTTGCGCGAGGTGAGCGTCGAGGCGGTTTCCGCGGTCAATCGCCCGACCAGCCCGCCGAGCAGGCCGATGACGACGGCGACGAGCGCCAGCATGGCCAGCGCCTTGGGGGCGACCCGGGAGCCGAACAGCACTTCGCGGGCGCTCAGCTTCGCGGCCTGCGGAAGCGTCTGCTGCTTGGGTGTGGGCACCGCGGGGGCGCCCAGGCGCGCGACCGCCTCGGGATCACGCCACGGATCGGCCGGTCCGGCCACCGGGGCCGGGCCGGATGCGGCGTCGGGGTCGCGCTGGAGCAGTTCGCTGGAGCCTTCCGGGCGGCCGAAGGCCTCGGCCAGCACCGCGTCGGGCGGACGATTCTGCAGTTCGGGACCGGATTGCGACGCCGAACCTGCCTTACGGAGCGGCAGCGGCTCGGCGAACGAACCGGAGAGGCCGGACGGCCTGCGGAAGGCGCGCGCGGTGTGCGTGTCGACATGGGGCCGGTAGACCGGGCGCGGACCGAGCACGGGTGCGTCCGGAGGACGGAGATTCCCGCGGTCGGCCGCCGAATCCGAGGTGTCGGCCGATCCGGAATTCGTCGATTCGGTGGTCACTCGGAAAACTCTACTTGCGCCACCACGTGGTCCACCGGGTCGCGGTGAACGAATCGGTGAGAAATCCGAAAACCGCCTCGTTGCGCCCGGACTGACCGGAGGCCGACGAGGGCGTTGTGCCACTGGAAGCGGCGCCCGGCAGTTCCGCGAGCGGAATTCTGGTCAAGCTGTCGTGCAGCCCCGTCGGAATCGCGACCTGGCCCGCGTGCCGCAGCGCGATGCGCGCCTGTTGCTGGGCATCGACCTCCGCCGCGCACTCGGGACACAGCGAGAGGTGCTGAGCGGCACGCAGATAGGCGTTCATCCGCAGCTCACCGTCCACGTACGCCGCGACCGCCTCACTCGCCAAATGCTCGGTGGGGCGAAAACGGGGCGGACGACGACCGGACGTGCTGGAGTCGCCACTCATTCGGTGCTCACCCTTTCAACCGACATCGACCGAGGTTCGGGCGATGCCGGCGTCCGACGAATCACCCTATGTTCGCGTCAGCGGCGAACCGCTGCTCACTTCCATTATGCGCAAGGTAGTCGCGCAGGGCCTGACGTCCACGGTGGATCCGACTGCGCACAGTGCCCAGTTTCACGCCGAGCGTAGCGCCGATCTCCTCATAGGACAGCCCCTCGATGTCACACAGGACCACGGCCGCGCGGAACTCCGGCGCGAGCGAATCCAGAGCCGATTGCAGGTCCGGATCCAGCCGTGCGTCGTGGTAGGCCTGCTCCGGGCCGGGGCCTTCGGCGGGCACCCGGTCGTAGTCCTCGGGCAGCGCTTCCATCCTGATCCGGTTGCGGCGGCGGACCATGTCCAGGAACAGGTTGGTCGTGATGCGGTGCAGCCACCCCTCGAAGGTGCCCGGCTGGTAGTTCGACAGCGAACGGAAGACCCGGATGAACGTCTCCTGGGTCAGGTCCTCCGCGTCCTGGGCGTCGCCGGACAGGCGGTAGGCCAGGCGATAGACCCGGTCGGCGTGCTCGCGGACGAGTTCGTCCCACGTGGGCATCGCCGACCGGTCACCGGTGGCATCGAAGGCAGCGGTACCGGTCAGCTCGGCCGGGTCCTCGACGGAGTCGGCTTCGACCGGCAGGATCTGCTCGGGCAGGGTGGCGTATTCGCGCGCCGCATCGACCATGTGGATGGGGCTACCTCCTACTAGGGACCGCAAACGTCGGGACTCGCTCGGCCCGGGTCTGCGGACCGTCACGTAGGGATACAACCGACAACTGGTATGTCGTTGTTCCCGCGTCCCGTGTAAACACGGTCGGTGGTCTTGCGTTGCCCATACTCTTTCTGGTCCTGATATGGCCGGGTTATGGAGATCCTGAGGGTCACCTGAGAAAACCGGCGGCGGAAATGGCGGGCGGCGCGTGTTGTCCGGAACGCCGAGATCACCCGCCCGGCGTTAGCCTCATACCCGTGGCATCGAATCTGGAGCGGAATCTCGCCTACGTGGAGGAATCCGTCGTGGAAGACGAAATCCTCGTCAGCGCGCGGGAACGGGCCACCGAACTCGGCGTGGTACCCGTGCCGCCCTCGGTGGGCGCGCTGCTGAGCATGTACGCGCAGCTGCTCGGCGCGCGGGCGGTGGTCGAGGTCGGCACCGGCGCGGGCATCAGCGGGTTGTGGCTGCTCGACGGCATGCGCGAGGACGGCACGCTGACCACCATCGATTCGGAGCCGGAACATCAGCGCGCGGCCAAGGAGGCGTTCCGCGCCGCCGACATCCCGCCGGCCCGCACCCGGCTGATCAACGGACGCGCGCTCGACGTGCTGCCCCGGCTGGCCGACGGCGCCTACGACTTGGTCTTCATCGACGCCGCGCCGCTGGAGCATCCCGAGTACGTCGCCCAAGCGGTGCGTCTGCTGCGCGACGGGGGCGCGATTCTCCTGCACAACGCGCTGCTGGGCGGACGGGTACCCGATCCGGCGCAACGCGATCCGGCCACCCAGGCGGTGCGCGCCGCGACCCGCGCCATCGCGGAGAACCCCGAACTCACCTGTGTGCTGATTCCGGTCGGCGACGGATTGCTCTGCGCCGCACGGGGTTAGGAATTCGCGCGCGAGTCTGATTCCACCCCGGAATCCGGGGTATGCGCTGAGAAAGAAACTCAGTGAGGAAAGCAGTTATGCGTGAATTAACTCCCATCGAAGTAGCGGTCATGGGGGATGTGGTGACCGAACGGCGCACGAGTTGGTTGCGGCCGACGATGTTGGCCCTGCTGTTCGTGATCCTGGGCGCCGTGCTGGTGATGGTGGTGGTGAGCAACACCGATTTCGACACCGGCCCCGAGAAGACCACTCCGCCGCCCGGCCCCTGCGAACCGTTCTGCACCCAGAACGTCGCCCCGCCCGCGCAGTAATCCTGCCGCCGACAGCGGCTCCCGGTCCGGCCGAATAGGCTTGGCGCCGAAGTTTTTCCGGAATTCGAGCCGCCGCGCTCACTTCTCATCGCCCATGCGCCCTCCGAGGGAGGGCGGCCGACTCGCGAAAAAGCCACCGAAAAGCCACGGTTCGGCGCAAGGCGCAGCGAAACGCCGATGATCGCCGATACTGGTGTAGGCATGTTCCGAGTGGATCCGGAAGCGGGTGCGACGTGGTGATGATGATGTTCCTCTGGGACGAAGACGAGCGTCGTCCCAAGCCGCTCCATTGGGGCCGGACCATGATCGCTTTCGCCGGGGTGCTGTTGTTCGCCGTGCTGATGGTCTATTTGGTGAGCACCGCCGATTTCGGCAAAGACTCGAGAACGACCGTGCCGCGCACGCCTGGCCCCTGCGCGCCGTTCTGCATCGGCTCTCCCGCACCCGAGCCGGGCGGGCCCTGAGTACCGCGCGACTACACCCAGACGCCTTTGCCGACCGTGACAACCCCGCCGTTGCTCACGGCGAAGCGGGTGCGGTCGCGCGCCAGGTCCACACCGATGATCTCGCCCTCGCCGACGACCACGTTCTTGTCCAGAATCGCGCGCCGCACCACCGCGCCGCGCCCGATCCGCACCCCGGGCATGAGCACGCATCCTTCCACGGTGGCGCCGTCGTCGACCACGACGTTAGCGCTGAGCACCGAGTTCCGGACGGTCGCGGCGGACAGGATGCTGCCCGCGCCCACGATGCATTCCTGCGCCAGCCCGCCCTGCGCGAACTTCGCGGGAGGCAGGTTCTCGGCCGCCCCGCGGATCGGCCAGTGACGGTTGTAGAGGTTGAACACCGGGTGCACCGAGACCAGGTCCATGTGCGCGTCGTAGAACGCGTCGATGGTCCCGACATCGCGCCAATAGCCGCGGTCGCGGTCGGTGGCGCCGGGCACGTCGTTGTCGGCGAAGTCGTAGACGCCGGCCTGTCCGGACGCGACGAGGGCCGGGATGATGTCGCCGCCCATGTCGTGGTCGGAGTCGGCGTTGTCCGCGTCCGCCCGGATCGAGTCCACCAGCACTTTGGTGGTGAAGACGTAGTTGCCCATGGACGCGAACGTGACGTTCGGGTCGTCCGGGGTGCCGGGCGGATGCGCGGGTTTCTCCAGGAACTGCGTGATGCGGCCGGAATCGTCGCTGTCGATGCAGCCGAACGCGCTCGCCTCGCTGCGCGGCACCCGGATCCCCGCCACGGTCACGCCCGCGCCGGAATCGATGTGGTGGCGCACCATCTGCTCCGGGTCCATGCGGTAGACGTGATCCGCCCCGAAAACCACGATGTAGTCCGGGTCCTCGTCGTAGATCAGGTTCAGCGACTGCATGATCGCGTCCGCGCTGCCGGTGTACCACCGCGGCCCGAGCCGCTGCTGGGCGGGCACCGGGGTGATGTACTCGCCCGCGAAACCGGACAGCCGCCAGGTCTGCGAGATGTGCCGGTCGAGCGAGTGCGACTTGTACTGGGTGAGTACGCACAGCCGCAGGAAGCCCGCGTTGACCAGGTTGCTGAGGACGAAGTCGATGAGGCGGTAGGCGCCGCCGAACGGGACGGCGGGCTTGGCGCGGTCGGCCGTGAGTGGAAAGAGTCGCTTGCCCTCGCCACCGGCGAGCACGATCCCGAGTACGTGCGGCTGGCTCCTCACACCTGCCAAACTACCGGGTGGAACGCCTGTGAGTGGCCGCCGCGGAGCTGAACGTCTAGTTTGAATCGGTGAGTTTCGGCACGGATGGCGGACGTTCGGCGGTGGATTCCGACGAGCGGGACCGGCTTCGCGTCGCGATGCTGACCCGCGAGTATCCCCCCGAGGTGTACGGCGGCGCGGGGGTGCACGTCACACAGCTGACGGCGCATTTGCGTCATTTGTGCGAGGTGACCGTGCACTGCATGGGCGTCGACCGCGCCGACGCCGTGGTCCATCAACCGGATCCGTCGCTCTACGCCGCCAACGCCGCGCTGCAGATGATGTCCGCCCAGCTCCGGATGGCCGACGCGGTGGGCGATGTCGACGTGGTGCACTCGCACACCTGGTACAGCGGCTTGGCCGGGCATCTGGCCGCGACGCTCTACGGTGTCCCGCACGTGCTCACCGCGCATTCCCTGGAGCCGCGCAGGCCGTGGAAGGCCGAGCAGCTCGGCGGCGGCTACCGGCTGTCGTCCTGGTCGGAGCGCAACGCCGTCGAGCACGCCGACGCCGTCATCGCCGTGAGCGAGGGCATGCGCCGCGACGTGCTCGACGCCTATCCCGCGGTGGATCCGGATCGGGTCCACGTGGTGCACAACGGCATCGACGGCACGGTCTGGCATCCCGGCCCGGTGACCGGTGACGAGCCCTCGGTGCTCGACCGGCTCGGTGTGCGCGCGGATCTTCCCATCGTCGCCTTCGTCGGCCGCATCACGCGCCAGAAAGGTGTCGGTCACCTCCTGGCCGCCGCCCGCCACTTCGACCCCGGCATCCAGCTCGTGCTGTGCGCGGGCGCGCCGGACACGCCCGAGTTGGCGCAGGAGGTCACCGCGGCGGTCCAGGAGCTGCGGCAGCGGCGCGGTGACGTGTTCTGGGTGCGCGAGATGCTGCCGACCGAACAGATCCGGCAGATCCTTGCCGCCGCGTCGCTGTTCGTGTGCCCGTCGGTGTACGAACCGCTGGGCATCGTCAACCTGGAGGCGATGGCCTGCGCCACCGCCGTGGTCGCCTCCGACGTGGGCGGCATTCCCGAGGTGGTCGACGCCCGCAACGGACGGCTCGTGCACTACGACGCGGGAGCTGCGGCGGACTACGAACACGGGCTGGCCGCCGCCGTGAACGAGGTGGCCGGCGCTCCGGAACTGGCCGCGCGGCTCGGGGCCGCGGGCAGGCAGCGGGCGATCTCCGAGTTCGACTGGTCGCGCATCGCCGCCCGCACGGTCGCCGTCTACGACGAGGTCAGGAAAGGCTGAATCCGGCGATCAGGCGGCCGGACGGTAGGTGCCGACGACGACCGACGCGGTCACCTCGACGGACTCCGGCAGCCGCGCGAGACGCTCACGTCCCGCGTCCGCGTGATGAGCGGACGGACCCATGCCGACCACGTGCGCGACATCGGTTCCGGCGAGCGTCATCGGGTACTCCACCAACGTCCGGTCGACCGGCTCGAAATGCCCCGCCATCGCGACGTCGAGCCTGCGATCCTTGTCGGGATCGACCCGGACCATGTCCAACGGCTCGATCAGCTCCCCGAGGTGGCGCTCGGTGGGAGTGACCACGACGAAGCAGCCGTCCGCCGCGAGCACCCTGGCGATCTCGCCGGGATTGCGCGGGGCGAAGACGGAGAGCACGCAGGCCAGCGCGCCGTCTCGGATCGGCAACCCGCGCCAGGCGTCGGCCAGCACCGCGGCCGCGCGCGGGTGGGCGCGCGCGCACCGACGGACGGCGGGTTTGGCCACGTCCAGTCCGATGCCGACCGCCGGGGGAGCGGCGTCGAGCGCACGGGCGAGGTAGTAGCCGGTACCCGCGCCGATCTCCAGCACCGGGCCGTCGCAGCGGCGCGCCGTGGCGGCGTGCGTCACCGCGTCGGCGATCGGCGCGAAGTGGCCTTCGTTCTGAAAGGCGGCACGGGCGTCGAGCATGGCCGCGGTGTCGCCCGTCATCTTGGTCGACGCACCGGTCAGCAAGCTGACATAGCCCTGCCGGGCGATGTCGAAGCTGTGACCGCGACCGCAGCGCAGTGCTCGATCTCGCGATTCGAGCGCGAGCGGCGCGGCGTCCTGGTGTGCCCGCAGACATTCGGGGCACGCCAGCACGCCGGCCGCGACGGCGAGAGCCGAGTGGTCAGCCGGGGCCACTCAGCTCGTGACGCTCTTCAGTTCGTCACCGAGCGCCGCTGCCTCGTCCGGCGTGAGTTCGACGACCAGACGCCCGCCACCCTCGAGTGGAACCCGCATCACGATTCCACGCCCTTCTTTGGTTGCCTCGAGGGGACCGTCCCCGGTGCGGGGCTTCATGGCCGCCATCCTCTGCTCCCTCCAGATCTGCGCGGTCTGCTGCGCACTTTCTTGGAACTCCAGTTGTCACCAACCAGTGAGCTCGCCAGCGTTTGGCGAGCTACACCCGTCCCATTCTTCCCTATCGCCGATGTGGACGGATAGCTGAGTTCAAAAAGTGACCGGTCGGCCCGTGTCGAGCGAGTCGCTGCCCACCCAGCAATCGGCCAGGTGGTCGTCGACCATTCCGGTCGCCTGCATCAGGGCATACGCCGTGGTGGGTCCGACGAACCGGAATCCGCGCCGTTTCAATTCTTTTGCCAGCGCGACGGATTCGGGGGTGGTCGCGGGCACGTCGGCGCCGGAGCGCGGGCGCGGGCGCGGCGGCGGGGCGAACGACCAGAGCAACTCGTCCAAGCCGACGTCGAGATCGCGGGCGACACGGGCGTTGGCGATAGCCGCGTCGATCTTGCTGCGGTTGCGGACGATGCCCGCGTCGGCCATCAATCGGGCGACGTCGTCGTCGCCGAACTCCGCGACTCGCTCGATGGAGAACCCGGCGAAAGCCGCGCGGAAGGCGGGACGTTTGCGCAGGATGGTCAGCCACGACAGGCCGGATTGGAAGGCCTCCAGGCACAGGCGCTCGAACAAGGCGTCGTCACCGTGCAGAGGCTTGCCCCACTCGTAGTCGTGGTAGTCCCGATACAGCTGCGAGTCCAGCGGCCAAGCGCAGCGGATCAGCCCGTCGTCCGCGGGGGCGCTCACTTCGACTCCGGCGCGATCGGCGTCTGCCACCGCGCGGCCTGCGCCTCGGCGAGTTGGTGCTGGAGTTCGTCGATCCGCGCGGCCAGCCGGGCCAGCGCCCAATCCACCTCTCCGGCTTTGTAGCCGCGCACGACCTGCTGGAAACGCAACGCGCGCACGTCCGCCCCCGTGATCCCGTCCACCGGCAACACGGTGGCCGTCGTCCCCTCCGGCAGCGGCCCGAGTTCCTCGGACCGCCCGAACACCGCACTGGCGAGCAGGAACAGCACCGCGGCGACCAAGCCGACGATCAGCACGTACAGCAGCATGGTGAGCATGGCACGAGCTTATGCGGGGTTACAGGTGCCGGGTGGTGTCGATGCCGAGCGACATGCCTGCCAGGCCGCGGCGGCGGACGGCGAGCTTGTCGGCGACCTCGAGCAGAGCCTTGGCGGCGGAGTTCTCCGGATCGCGCAGCACGATGGGGGTGCCTTCGTCGCCCGCTTCGCGCAGAGCCTGTTCGATGGGGATCTGGCCGAGCAACGGCACGGTGGCGCCCACGGCGCGGGTGAGCCGGTCGGCGACGGCCTGGCCGCCGCCGGAGCCGTACAGGTCCATCCGGGTGCCGTCCGGCAGGTCGAGCCAGGACATGTTCTCCACCACGCCCGCGATGCGCTGGCGGGTCTGCAGCGCGATCGCGCCCGCCCGCTCGGCGACCTCCGCTGCGGCCGGCTGCGGGGTGGTGACCACCAGGATCTCGGCGTTCGGGATCAGCTGCGCGATGGAGATCGCGACGTCGCCGGTGCCGGGCGGCAGGTCGAGCAGCAGGATGTCCAGGTCGCCCCAGAACACGTCGGCGAGGAACTGCTGCAGCGCCCGGTGCAGCATCGGGCCGCGCCACACCACGGGCGTGTTGCCCTGGGTGAACTGCGCGATGGAGATCATCTTCACGTCGTGCGCGATCGGCGGCATGATCATCCGCTCGACCTGGGTGGGCCTGGCGTCGGTGCCGAGCATCCGCGGGATGGAATGGCCGTAGATGTCGGCGTCCAGCACGCCGACCGACAGCCCCCGCGCGGCCATCGCGGCGGCCAGGTTCACCGTGACGCTGGACTTGCCGACGCCGCCCTTGCCGGAAGCGACCGCGTAGACCCGGGTCAGCGAGCCGGGCTGGGCGAACGGGATGACCGGATCGGCCGAGTCGCCGCGCAGCTGCTTGCGCAGTGCGGTGCGCTGCTCGTCGTCCATCACATCTAGGTCGACGGTGATGGCGCCCACACCGGGCACGTCGGCGACGGCCCTGGAGACCCGCTGCGTGATCTCGGTACGCAGGGGGCATCCCGCCGTCGTCAGATAGATCTCTACGTGGACATCGCTGTCGGCGCCGATCACGACGCTTTTCACCATGCCCAGCTCGGTGATCGGCTTGCGGATCTCCGGGTCGTCGACCTTCGCGAGGGCACCCCGCACATCCGATTCCGTAACGACTGGCATGGCAGGAATTTTAGGCGTGTCAAATTTTGGGCAAGTCCGCGGCCCGGGGTGCGACCCCCGTGCTGTAGGAAGTCTCCCAGGCCATGACGTTCGCGACGTACGCCATGGAGTGGTTGTACCGCAGGATCGCCTTGGACTGTTGGGCCAGGTCGCGCATGTTCAGGCCGCCGTCGCACAGGTACTTCCCGGCCGTCAGAGCGGCGTCGAAGAGATTCTGCGGATCGGCGATGCCGTCGCCGTTGCCGTCGGCCGCGTAGCGCTTCCAGGTGTCGGGCAGGAACTGCATCGGCCCGATCGCGCGGTCGTAGCCGTCCAGGCCGTCGAGCGCGCCGTCGTCGGAGTCCCGGACGACGTGGTTGCCGGTGAGCGAGCCGTCCAGCACCGGGCCGTAGACGGGGCTCAGCGGATTGCCGTCGGCGTCGGCTTTGCCGCCGAACGCGTGGGTGGACTCCACCCGTCCGATGCCGGCCAGCAGCGACCACGGCATGCCGCATACCGGGTTCTCGGCCGCCAAGACGCGTTCCGCGTTCTGGTACGCCGCGACGGCCACGCCGGGAACGCCGAGCGGCCCGGCCGGCATCGCGGCCGGTTGCCGACCATTAGGCAGCGCAACGGTTTTCACCAGCGGTGTCGCGGTGGGCGCGGCCTTGGCCATGGCGTGCGCGACGAATTCGGCCGCGGCGACGGGCTCGGCGGCCGCCTGCGGGCGGGCGCCCTGGACGCTCTGGTCGTCCGGCGTCTGGACCGCGGCCGCGAGGGGTACGGCGTCGCCGACCTCGGAGGCTGCCGTGACGGATACCAGCCCGGCGGGAACCAGTCCGGTCAACGCGATGACGGAACTCCGTCTGGCGGTGGCAGGCGGTTGTTTTCGATGACGCCCCACGGTGTGGTGACCCTCCCATGACTCGCTGTGAGCCGTTTGTTACGGACCAAGGGAGAGGCTACCGCATCCGAGACCTTTTTGTTACTGCTTCGTGATCTGATGTGAGGTTTGAATCACTGCGGGGGAGCCGGTGGCGCGGGAAGGGGGATGACGATGCCGAAGGGCAAGGTTATCCCGGGTTGCGGCGTGGGCGTGGACGCGGCGTCGGGCACCGGTTCGGGTTCCGGCGCGGGCGGTGTGGTGGTGGCCGGCTCGGTATCGCCGCCGCGGGGCGCGGTATCGGGAGCGGGCGGATCGCCCGGGAGGGGTACGGATTCGGTCGTGGCGAGTGTGGTGTCGGGCTGTGCGCATCGGGCGGCTGCCTGGTCCGGGGCGCCGGGCTGACCCATGGTTCCGGTATCGGCGGGCTTGGCTCCGTTGGCGGGTCCAGCCGGGCCGGGGGTTTGGGCCGGTGCGGCGCCATAGGGTTGCTGCGGGGCTAGTGGTACGCGTGCGGTCCCGGGTAGGTCGGGGAACGGCATCGGCGCGGGAACCGACTGTCCCACACATGGATCGACCGGCGGGGGCGGGCAGAAGATCCCGCAAGGGATCGGCGGCAGGCCCGGGATCGTGATCATCACCGTGGTCGGCGCGGGCCGCGGCCGCGGCCTCGGAGCCAGGCCCGCTGCCCGTGCCTGCTCGTCCGGATCGATGGCCGGCGTCTGGGTGCGCACCGCGCTCATGTCCGGACTCGGCGAGAGCGTGCCCGGCGCCACCAGATCCGGCGAGATCCGCACCTGCGTCGGCGAACCACCCGTCCGATACGCCGCCGACCAACTCAGCACATTGGCCGCGTACGCCATCGAGTTGTTGTACCGCAACACCGCCCGCAACTCCTGCGACCCGTCTCGCAGATCCAGACCCCCCGAACACAGGTACTTCCCGGCCGCCAACGCCGCATCGAACACATTGTGCGGATCGGCCACCCCGTCCCCGTTCCCATCCGCCCCGTAGGCACTCCACGTGCCGGGCAGGAACTGCATCGGCCCCAACGCCCGCACATACCCCCCGTCCGCCGCCTTGATCACCTCGTTACCCGGCAGACTCCCATCCAACGCCGGACCGAAGATCGGCGCCACCGTCGTCCCCGCCGCATCCGTGCGCCCACCACGGGCGTGCCCCGACTCGATCCGCCCGATCCCCGCCAGCAAACTCCACGACAACCCGCACCCCGGCGTCGAGGACGCCAACGCCAACTCCGCGTTCCGATACGCCGCCAACACCACCTCGGGAATCCCGAGCGCACCGCCCGCCGAGGGCAACCTCATCTCCTGCAGCGGGACCGAACCCGCGAACGGCGCCCCGGGCGTCACCGCCCGCAATCGCCGCGGACCCTCCGCCGTCGCCGGCAACAACCCCACCACCCGCGACTCCGCGCTCGCCGCCGCCAGCACCTCCGGCGCACGCGGCGCCGGCTCACGCACCGGCGTCTGCACCCCCGAACCACTCACCACCGCACCAGCAACAACCAAAGCCGAGACCGTTATCGGAGCAGATACACGCATTCGGCCACACCCAATCCTCGACGTCGTGGGAGCGGCTGTCCGGGACATCCCCTGCCCTGGCCGCTCTGGACAACGTTGTCCAGGTTACCCACCAGTCAGGTCCTTATTCGGCATTTCTGGTTGATCATCGGTTACCGACGGTGAAACCGATGCCGGAGCGGGCTTTCGGCCGGAGCTTTTCTTGCGGCCGCCCTTTCCTCCGCTTTCCGACCGGATCTCGTGTTCAGGGGATTCCGTGGCCTCGATCCGGTCCAGAATCCCTTTCAGCTCATCCAATTCCCGGCGCAGGTAATCCCGCGTCGCCACTTCGCCGACCGCGAGGCGCAGCGCGGCCAGTTCGCGGGCCAGAAACTCGGTGTCCGCCTTGGTCTGAGCGGCCCGCACCCGGTCCTCCTCCAGAGCGACCCGGTCCCGGTTGTCCTGCCGGTTCTGCGCCAGCAGGATCAGCGGCGCCGCGTAGGCGGCCTGGGTGGAGAACGCCAGGTTCAGCAGGATGAACGGGTACGGATCCCAGCGCAACGCGACTACGAAGACGTTCAACGCGATCCAAACCAGCACCACGATCGTTTGCACCGCGAGATACCGGCCGGTCCCTAGGAATCGCGCCACCCGCTCGCTGCTGCGGGCCAGTGCCTCGGCGTCCCATTCCAATCGGAACCGGCCCTCCACCGGCGTCTCCAGACGCTGGCGGGCCCTGCTGTGACCGAGCCGCACGCCCGGGTCGTTCTCGCTCACGGTCTGTCCTTTCGGGCGGGTGCGGGGCTCCGCGCGGTCACGCTCCGCCCCGCTCGTCGGTCTCTTCCTGGTCGCGCCAGTCCTCGGGCAGCAGATGGTCGAGGACGTCATCGACGCTGACCGCGCCGAGCAAGTGGTTCTCCTCGTCCACCACCGGTCCGCACACCAGGTTGTAAGTCGCGAAATACCGCGTCACGGCGGCCAAGGGGAGTTCGGGGCGCAGCGGCGAGAGATCGGTGTCGAGAATGCCGCCCACCAGGTGGGCGGGGGGTTCACGCAGCAGCTGCTGGATGTGCACCGAACCCAGGTAGCGGCCCGTCGGCGTCGCTGTGGGGGGACGGACCACGAACACCATGGAGGCCAGCGCGGGCGTCAGGTCCGGGTTGCGCACCCGCGCCAAGGCTTCGGCCACCGTCGTGGACGGCGTCAGGATGATCGGTTTCGGCGTCATCAGACCGCCCGCGCTGTAGGGGGAGTGCTCGAGCAGCCTGCGCACCGGCTCGGACTCCTGCGGGTCCATCAGGGCGAGCAGCGATTCGGCCTCGCCCTCGGGCAGCTCGCCCAGCAGGTCGGCGGCGTCGTCGGGGTCCATCGCCTCCAGGACGTCGGCGGCCCTGCGCACCTCCAGATGACCGAGCAGATCGACCTGCTCGTCGTCCGGCAGCTCCTGCACCACGTCGGCCAGACGTTCGTCGTCCAGCGCGACGGCCACCTCGATCCGCCGTTTCTCCGGCAGCTCCCGCAGCTGCTGCGCCACGTCGGCCGCGCGCATGCCCTCGAACCCTTCGAGCAGTTGCGTGACGTCCTGTCCGGGCCTGCCGATCTCGTAGGGCGTCAGGCCGGACACCCTGGTCCAGTCCACGACGTGCACCGTGCGCCTGCGGCCCAGCCTCCGGTGCCCGCGCACCGCGACCCTGCTGACCAGCCAGTCCCTCGAACGGGTCTGCTCGATGCCGAGATCGACCACGTGGACGTCCACGCCCGTCAGATCCGGCAGGTCCGGGTCCTCGACCCGCACCACCGAGTCGACGACCTGCGCCAGCGCGAGCATCTCGCCCGGACGCTGCGTGAACCGCCGCAGGCTGACCGTTCCGGTGTTCAGCGTGACCACGCCGGGTTCGATCGCGGTGATCCGCAGGATCGGCACGAAAATACGCCGCCGGGTGGGCAATTCGACGACCAATCCGTGCACGCGGGGCTGCTGGCGGTCGGAGCGGACGGCCACGACGACGTCACGAATGCGGCCGATAGACTCGCCGTCCGGTCCCAGCACCGCCAAACCGGCCAGCCTGGCGACGTACACCCTGGTAGCTGCCATGCTGCCAGGCTAGATGTTCGCGGGCGGGTGTTCGCACCCCGCCACGATCGACGGGAGTGATCATGAAGCCGCGCCGTTCGGTGCTCGCCTGCCCGGGCAGCAACACGAAGATGATCGAGAAAGCCAAGACCCTGCCCGTCGACGAGGTGTTTCTCGATCTGGAGGACGCGGTCGCCCCGGTCGCGAAGGCCGAGGCGCGGGCGAACATCGTCGCGGCGCTGAACGACTCCGGGTGGGGAACGCAACTGCGTGTGGTCCGGGTCAACGACTGGACCACCGAATGGACCTACGCCGACGTCATTTCCGTGGTCGAGGGCGCGGGCGCCGCGCTGGACGCGATCCTGCTGCCCAAGGTGACCGACGCGGGGCAGGTGCGCGCGCTGGACCTGCTGCTGTCCCAGCTGGAGAAGACCTGTGGCCTGGACGTCGGCCGGATCGGGATCGAGCCGCAGATCGAGAACGCGCTGGGGTTGCGCAACATCGACGCCATCGCCACCGCCAGCCCCCGGGTACAGACCCTGGTCTTCGGCCCGGCGGACTTCATGGCCAGCATCAACATGCGGACCCTGGTGGTCGGTGAACAGCCGGAGGGCTACGACACCGGCGACGCCTACCACCACATCCTGATGACCATCCTGCTCGCCGCCCGCGCCCACGGTCTGCAGGCGATCGACGGCCCGTACCTGCAGATCCGGGATGTCGAGGGCTTCCGGCGGGCCGCCGCGCGCACGGCCGCGCTGGGATTCGACGGCAAGTGGGTGCTGCACCCCGGCCAGATCGAGGCGGCGAACGAGATCTTCAGCCCGCGCCAAGCGGACTACGACCGCGCGGAGGAAATCCTCGACGCCTACGCCTTTCACACCTCGGCGGCCGGCGGCGCGCGCGGTGCGGTGATGCTCGGCGACGAGATGATCGACGAGGCCAGCGCCAAAATGGCCCATGTGATCGCGGAAAAGGGCCGGGCGGCCGGAATGACGCGCACCACGCGTTTCACACCACCGCAGGATGCGCCGGAATAGCAGAATGGAGCTATGACGAATCCCTTGGGGAACTCGAGCCGTGCGCGGCCGGGCCTCCCGACGCCACCGTCGGGCTGGCCGGTCGGCTCGTATCCGACCTATGTCGAGGCGCAGAAGGCGGTCGACTATCTGGCCGACAACCAGTTCCCGGTGCAGGACGTGACCATCGTCGGCGTCGACTTGATGCAGGTGGAGCGGGTTCTCTATCGGCTGACCTGGGGCAAGGTGATCGGCGGCGGCGTGGTGTCGGGCGCCTGGCTCGGCCTGTTCCTCGGCCTGCTGCTCAGCCTGTTCACCACCAGCGGCGCGCTGGGTCCGCTGCTCGTCGGCTTGGTCGGCGGCGTCATCTTCGGCGTCATCTCGACCTCGATCCCGTACGCCGCGACCAGGGGGCAGCGCGATTTCGCGTCCACCATGCAACTGGTGGCGGGCCGCTACGACGTGCTGTGCGATCCGAAGTCGGCCGAGCAGGCGCGGGACATGCTCGCGCGGCTGGCGATCTGACGCATGGAAGTGCTGGAGACGGTCCGCACCGAGGTGCTGGGCCATTTCGGCGTGGACGCCGCGCAGGTGGACGCCGCGTCGGTCACCTTCCTGGGTTTGGAGCCGATCGAGATCCTGCGCATCGTCGAGGGCGATCTGGTGCACTACGTGACGCTGGGCGGCAGCAGGCATCCGATGGGCGATCCCGCGGCGGTGCACGCCGATCCGGTGCGCGGGCCGCGCGCGGAACTGGTGCTGACGTTGCGGTCCGGGGTCGGCGCCAGCTCGGGCCTGGCCAAGTCGCTCGGCGTGCTGGCCGCGGCGCCGGTCGTGGAAGGCGTTGTGCTGCAAGCCGACGCGCTGCTGGATCTGGGTGAGCCGATGTGGCGCGACGCGCCGTTCACCGCCGTTCTGCTCGGCGACAGCGACATCCCGGCGGTGCCGCTGCCCGACCCGGCCGAGCCGGTGCGGTATTTCGCGGTGACGCCGGTGACCGCCACGGAGGCGGCGTGGGTCCGGGTCCGTGGTGCGCAGGCGCTGCGGGAGGCCTGGCAGGAAGCCGGGATCGACGTGCGCGATCCGAGACGCGGCGCCGCCAGTTTGTGATCCGCCGCCCGGTTAGAGCCACTTGTTGCGCCGGAAGGTGAAGAACAGTCCGGTGCAGATGACGATGATGAGCGCCCAGACCATGGGATAACCCCAGACCTGGTGCAGTTCGGGCATATGGTCGAAGTTCATTCCGTAGATGCCCGCGATCATCGTCGGCACGGCCGCGATCGCCACCCACGCCGAGATCTTGCGCATGTCGGTGTTCTGCTGCACGCCGATCCGGGCCAGCGCGGCGCTGATCAGCGCGCTGAGCGCCTCGTCGAAGTCGTTGATCCGTTCCGCCACGGCGGCGTGATGCTCGGCGACGTCGCGCAGATAGCGCCGGACCTCCTTGGGCACCGGCAGATCCGGTTTGTGACTGAGCTGCTCCAGCGGGGCGGCGAGCGGATTCACCGCGCGCCGCAACTCGACCACCTCGCGCTTGAGCTGGTAGATCGACTCCACGGTGACCTTGCTGCGCGGGGTGAAGATCTCCTCTTCCATCTCGTCGATGTCGTTCTCGACGGACTGGGCCACGTCGATGTAGGAGTCCACCACCCGGTCGGCGATCGCGTGCAGGACCGCGCCGGGGCCCAAGGCCAGCTGCGCGGGGGCCTCTTCCAGGGCCTTGCGTACCTCGGCCAGTCCGGAATGCTCACCGTGCCGGACCGCGACCACGAAGTCCGGACCGGTGAACACGATGATCTCGCCGGTCTCCACGATCTCGCTCACGCTGTCGATTTCGTGCGGGACGTAGCTGACCGTGCGCAACACCAGCAGCAGCGAATCGTCGTAGCGTTCCAGCTTCGGCCGCTGATGGCGCTGCAGGGCGTGTTCGGTGGCCAGTTGGTGCAACCCGAACGTCTCGGCGATGTCGGCCATCTGTGTGGCGTCCGGATCGTGCAGGCCTACCCAGACGAATCCGGTGTCCTCCTCGCGGGCCCGGGCGAGTGCCGCCTGGTGGGTGAACCGGCCCGGCAGGCGTTCGCCGTCCACGTACACCGCGCAGTCGACGATCGCCTGCGCCGTGGGCACCGGGATGAATCGCTGCTCGGGCTGCGCTGGTGATCGGCCGGATCCACGAAGTGAGGAAAGCGGAGAAAAGGACGGCACGGTGACGATGCTACGTCGCCGCAGGCCGGCGGATGGTCGCCTGCGCGTGCGGGACGATGCGGCCGCACTGTAAGACTTGAAGGCGTGCGCATCGACCTGCATACCCACTCGACCGCGTCCGACGGCACCGACACACCGGCCGAACTCGTGCGGAACGCGGCCGCGGCGGGCCTGGACGTCGTCGCGATCACCGATCACGACACCACGGCAGGATGGGCGGAAGCGGTCGACGCGCTCCCGAAGGGGATGACGCTGGTCCGCGGCATGGAGATGTCGTGTGTGGGTCTGGGCGAGGATGGCTGGCCGGTGCCCGTGCATTTGCTGGCGTACCTGTTCGACCCGGCCCATCGCGGGTTCGCCGAGGAACGCGAGCGGCTGCGCGCCGAACGGGTGGACCGGCTGCGCGCGATGGCCGAGCGGATGGCCGCCGACGGACTGCCGATCGACCCGGATGCGGTGCTGGCCTCGGCCGGCCCGTCGGCGGGACGCCCGCATCTGGCTCGCGCGCTGGTCGCCGCCGGTGTGGTGCCGAGCGTGGACGCGGCGTTCGACGAATTGCTCGCCCCGCACGGCCGCTACTACGCCGAGAAGGCCGACACTCCGCTGCGTCGTGCGGTGCAGATGATCGCCACGGCCGGTGGGGTCAGCGTCCTGGCGCACACCAGGGCCCGCAAGCGGGGCAGGTTGCTCGCCGTCGACGACATCCGGGAGCTGGCCGTCCTCGGGCTCGGCGGCTTGGAGATCGACCACCCCGACCATTCCGCGGCCGACCGCGCGCTGCTCACCGATCTCGCCGCCGAACTCGGCCTGCTCACCACCGGTTCGTCGGACTACCACGGCGCCAACAAGACCATCCGGCTCGGCGAATTCACCACCGATCCCGCGCAATTCGAGAAGCTGGTGGGCAAGGCTTCCGGCGTGCCGGTGATCGCCTCGTGAGATTCGTGCGTGGCCTCAGCGGCGTGGTCGCCGGGGGGACCGTGGTGGGCATGCTGATCGTGGTCGGCGCCGCCGTCCTCGCCGAGCGGCGCGGGTTCCCGGGGCCCGGCGGCGAATCGGTCGCCTGGCATGTGGCGGCCGCGACGGTCGCCCTCGCGGCGCAGATCTACGCGGATCGGCATCGCGGGATGGCCGCCTCGACCGGATCCATCACGGTTTTCCTGGCTGCTGGATTATTGCTGTGGACCCAATGGTGGAGCTGACCCTTTAGTTTGGTTGCGGGCGAATGAATTGTGCCCGAACATTTTTCATTGTGACCGGATTCGAGACGGATGTACTGGTAGTCGGCGGTGGTCCCGCCGGTGCCTGGGCGGCCGTCTCGGCCGCCGCGGCGGGCGCCACCGTCGTGCTCGTCGACAAGGCGCGCTCCGGGGCCAGCGGCCCGACCGCCTACGGCGCGATCTCGCTGTGGCACCTTCCGCCCGGGCCCGCCCGGGACGAGGCGGTGCGGCGCGGCCACGCGCACGGCGGCGGGCTGGGCGATCCGGACTGGATGCACCGGGTGCTGGAGGAGACCCACCAGCGGGTCGAGCAATCGGCTCGGTGGGGTTATCGCATCGCCGCTGACCCGGCGGGCCCGGCCCGGCGGCGGATCTATCTCGACGGTGCCCGCTACCTGCGGCGGATGCGCCGCGCGATGCGGGAAGCCGGGGTGCGCGTCCTCGATCATCATCCGGCGTTGCAGTTGCTCGTCGACCGTGACGGTGTGGTGGCGGGCGCGACCGGACTACGCCACCACGACGGCTTCCCGCGCTGGAGCGTGCGTGCGGGCGCGGTCGTGGTGGCCACCGGGGGCTGCGCGTTCCTGTCCGGCGCCGCGGGCACCGACGTGGACACCGGCGACGGTCTACTGCTCGCCGCGGAGGCGGGCGCCGAGCTGTCCGGCATGGAGTTCTCCTGCGCCTACAGCCTGATCCCGCCGGGGACGGCGGAGCCGGCCGCGCTCGGGAGTCTCGCCTTGCGGTTCGCCCCGCTCTACGACGAATCCGGCGCCGAACTGCCCGGCCACCGCTCGGCGGCACTCGCGGCCATCGCCGATGGTCAGCGGATCTTCGCCGCCTTGGACCACGTGCCGGTCGCCCTCCGCTCCCGGTCGGCGCGTCATGGCCTTGGCGGCCGTGCCGAGCGCGTGCCGCTGCGCGCCGTACTGGAGGGCACCGTGCGCGGTACCGGGGGCCTGCGCGTCACCGGGCCGGATTGCGCCACGACCGTCCCCGGCCTGTTCGCCGCGGGCGACGTCGTCAGCCGCGAGGCGATCAGCGGCGCGGTGAGCGGATCAGGCGGGCTGGGCGGAGCGTGGGCGATCGCGTCCGGCGTCTGGGCGGGCACGGGCGCGGCGAAGTTCGCCCGCACGGTGGATCGGCGGGCTCCGGTGCGCGAGGTCCCGGGGGCCGGGCTCAACGCCGTGGCGCGGATCGATCCGCGGGCGGTAGTCGGTCTCGTCCAAGAGCACACCTTGCCGTTGCGGCGCAGCTACTGGCGCAGCGCGGGCAGCCTGCGCGACAGCATCGGCGAGCTCGACGGGATGTGGCCCGGCGCGGAATTCGACCTCGGCGGCAGCGGTGCCGACCTGCTGCGCGCTCGGCAGGCCGCGGCGCTGCTCGCGGTCGCGCGCTGGACGAAATACAGTGCGTTGTTGCGTGCGGAGAGTCGCGGCATGCACCGCCGGACCGATCACCCCGGCGCGTCCGACACCTGGCGGATGCGGCTGATGACAGGTGGCATGCGTAGCGTGTGGGTGCGGCCGGACGCGCCGCACGCGATGCCGGAGCAGGCCCGCGATATCGTCGCGTGACCCGCGGCCACGGCGTCTTGCTCGAGCCCTCCGGCCGCCGTGACGGACTCACACCGGCGCAGCCCCCGGCAGTGCGATCACTCACCGGGCCGAGCTCGTGAACGGGGAGTTTCCGCTTACCTGAAGGTAATTCCCGGCCCATACCGTTGGGTGATGGAGCGCGACACGGCCCAGGGGGTTACCGGTTTGGCAACTGGCCTACCGGACTGGCAGAATGTGTCGGATTCCTTACCTCCGCCACCGCCGGGTGAGGGAATCACGGAGGTCTCCGCCTCGCCGACGTACCGTCGCGACCCGCGAGATCGCACCGCATGTTCTGTCCGGGCCCACCCGTCCGGTTCTGTTTCGCGGATCAGTGCCGCGCCCGCCCTCGAGATACCGGCAAGTCGTGTTCGCTCGCTCGCAGCCGCCTCGAAACATACCGGTCAGCGTGCCCGATGAGCCCAGTGAAACGACTTATACCCATTACCCAGTGGTAACCGTCCCCCGGTTTAGCCCGACCCGAGCAGGAGTGAAATCGTGTCACCTGTGACTGACGCACCGAATTCCACCGCAAGCCTGTCCGAAATCACAAACGACGAAATCTTCGCGGGACATCTCGGCGGCAAGCTCTCGGTCGAACTCAGTGCGCCGCTGGAGACCCAGCGTGACCTCTCGATCGCCTACACCCCGGGCGTAGCCCAGGTCAGCCGCGCGATCGCCGAGGACGCGGCGCTGGCCAAGCGCTACACCTGGACCGATCGGCTCGTGGTCGTGGTCAGTGACGGCACCGCCGTGCTCGGCCTCGGTGACATCGGCCCGCGTGCCTCGCTGCCGGTGATGGAGGGCAAGGCGGCGCTGTTCAAGAAGTTCGCCGGGCTGGATTCGATCCCGATCGTGTTGGACACCAAAGATGTCGACGCGATCGTCGAGACGCTGATCCGCCTGCGGCCGAGCTTCGGCGCGGTGAACCTGGAGGACATCTCCGCGCCGCGCTGCTTCGAGATCGAGAAGCGCGTCATCGAGGCGCTCGACTGCCCGGTGATGCACGACGACCAGCACGGCACCGCCATCGTGGTGCTCGCGGCGCTCAACGGCGCGGCCAAGGTGCAGGGCCGTGGCATCGAGGGCCTGAAGGTCGTGGTGTCCGGCGCGGGCGCCGCCGGTGTGGCGTGCACCAACATCCTGCTCGCCGCCGGTGTCCGCGATGTGACCGTGCTCGACTCGAAGGGCATCGTCAACTCCGAGCGCGGCGACCTCAACGAGGTGAAGGCCGAGCTGGCCACCCGCACCAACCCGCGCGGCCTCACCGGCGGCGCGGCCGAGGCGCTGGCCGGCGCCGACGTGTTCCTCGGTTTGTCCGCCGGCCTGATCGCCGAGGAGCTCATCGCGTCGATGGCGCCGGAGTCGATCGTGTTCGCCATGTCCAACCCGGACCCGGAGATCCACCCGGAGGTCGCGCGCAAGTACGCGGCGATCGTAGCCACCGGCCGCAGCGATTTCCCGAACCAGATCAACAACGTGCTGGCGTTCCCCGGCGTCTTCAAGGGCGCCCTGGACGCGGGCGCCCGGCGGATCACCGAGGGCATGAAGATCGCCGCCGCCGACGCCATCCTCAGCGTCGTCGCCGACGAGCTCGGTCCGGACAAGATCGTCCCCAGCCCGCTGGACCCACGGGTCGCACCGGCCGTCGCCGAAGCGGTCGCGGCCGCCGCCCGCGCCGAGGGCGTCGCGTAACGCCGGTTCTCCGCATCGACAGGGCGCTCCGTTCACTGGGAACGGGGCGCCCTTGTCGTGGAAGCGGAGTTCAGTTGGTGGCCTGCAACTCGGCGGTGGGCGTACCCAGGGTGCGAGGCGAACGGCGCAACCGGCCCGTGCCCGGCGCACTGGCCCACACCGCGAAGGCCAGCAGCCCGTCCAGCAGCATTGCCAGCAGTGCTACCAGCAGCGCGCCCACCAGCACCCGGTCATAGCGGTAGAGGCTGATGCCGTCGAAGATGTAGCGGCCCAGACCGCCGAGGTTGACGTAGGCCGCGATCGTCGCGGTGGCCACCACCTGGAGGGTCGCGCCGCGCAGTCCGGTGAGCAGGATGGGTAGTGCGTTGGGCACCTCCGCTCGGAAGAGGATCTGCCGCTCGGTCATGCCCATGGCGCGGGAGGCGTCCACGACGTCGGGGGGCACGTTGGCGATTCCGGCGTACGCACCCGCGAGCAGCGGGGGAACGCCGACGGTGACCAAGGCGAGCAGCGGTGGGATCAGCCCGAGGCCGAGCAGCAGTACCAGGAAGGTCAGCAAGCCGAGGGTCGGCAGGGCGCGCATGGCATTGGCGAAGCCGACCAGCACCGCCGCCCCGCGCCGGGTGTGGCCGATGACCAAACCCAGCGGTATCGCGATCACCGCCGAGACGGCCACGGTCAGAAAGCTGTACCAGAGGTGCTGGCCGATGCGGGTCCCGATGCCGGACGGTCCGCTCCAGTTGCTGCCATCGGTGAAGTAGTGCCAGGCGTCGAGGAACAGGTTCACGGTGTGGTGCCTTTCGCCTTCGCTCGGGCGTCCGCGCGCACCCACGGCGTCGACCAGCGGCCCAGCGCGTACACCGTTCGGTCGGCGATCAGCGCGAGAGCGAGGGTCACGAGGATGCCCGCGATGATCTCGTCCGGATAGTCGCGCTGATAGCCCTGGGTGAACAGCTTGCCGAGCCCGCCGACGCCGATCAGCGCGCCCACCGACACCATCGCGATATTGGTGACCACCACCACCCGCAGGCTGGACATGAAGACCGGCACGGCCAGCGGCATGTCCACGGTGAGCGTGCGGCGCAACGGGCCGTAGCCGACCGCGTCGGCCGCGTCGAGCACGGCGGCGGGCACCGAATCGAGCGCCGCCGGAACCGCGATCACCAGCAGCGCCGTGGAATAGACCGTGAGCGCGATGATCACATTGAGCGGATCGATGGCGGAGATCCCCACCAGCGGAGGAATGATCACGAACAACGCCAGCGACGGCACGGTGTAGGCCAGGCTCGCGGCGGTCACCGTGACCCGGCGCAGCCACGACGCCCGCCGCACCAGCGCGCCGACGGGAATCGCGATCACCGCGGCCAGCAGCAGCGGTACCAGCGCGAGGTAGAGATGGGTGGCGGTGAGACCCATGATGTCCGGGAAGTTGTCGACGAGATAGCGCATAGCCGCTCAGCGCACCTGCTCTTCGAAGAAGTGGCGGTTGCGTTCGGCGTCTTCCCGCGTGCGCTGCCCGGCCAGCTGCTCGAGCACGTCGGTGGCCAGCACGCCGCCGCGCACGGCGCCGGAGTCGTCGACGGCCACGCCGACTCCGGCGGGCGAGGAGATCGCGGCGTCGAGCGCCTGGCGCAGGTCACCGGCCGGGGTGAACAGGGAGCCGCCCGCCGACATGCTGTCGGCCAGCGCGCGGCCCGCGCGGACGCCTTCGACTCCGGTGACGTCCATCCAGCCGACCGGCTTGTTCGCCGCGTCCACCACGAGCACCCACTCGCCCGCGTCCAGCCGCAGCCCCTTGACTTCTTCCGCCACGGCCGTCCGGATCCGGTGCAGCGGAACGTCGTTCGCGGGCCGGAAGGACAACCCGCGGTAACCGCGGTCCCGGCCGACGAAGTCGGCGACGAAATCGGTGGCGGGCTGCGCGAGCACGCGCTGCGGCGGGTCGTACTGCTGGAGCACCCCGCCGCGGCCGAACACCGCCACCCGGTCGCCGAGCGTGATCGCCTCGTCGATGTCGTGCGTCACGAACACGATGGTCTTGTGCAATTCCGCTTGCAGTCTTTGCATTTCGACCTGCAACTCGGCGCGCACCACCGGGTCGACGGCGCTGAACGGTTCGTCCATCAGCAGGATCGGCGGGTCCGCGGCCAGCGCGCGGGCGACACCGACGCGTTGCTGCTGGCCACCCGACAGCTGTGCCGGGTACCGCCGGGCCAGCGAGCGATCGAGGCCGACCCGGTCGAGCACCTCGAGCGCCGCGGCGCGGGCGGCGCGGCGCGAGTCACCGCGCAGCACCGGAACGGTCGCGACATTGTCGAGCACCGTCCGGTGCGGCAGCAGCCCGCCGCTCTGGATGACGTACCCGATCCCGAGGCGTAGCCGGACCGGATCGACGGCCGAGACGTCCTGGCCGCCAACGGTGATCGTCCCCGAACTCGGCACGATCATGCGGTTGATCATCCGCATCGACGTCGTCTTCCCGCAGCCGGAAGGACCGACGAACACGGTGAACGACCCGGATTCGATCCGCAGATCGAGATCGGTGACGGCATGGGTGCCGTCCGGATAGGTCTTGCTGATACCGGAGAATTCGATATCGGACAACGAATCTCTCCTCTAGCCCACCGGCTTGTTCAGCCCCTTGGCGGCGACCCACGCCGCGGCGGCGGCCTTGGGCTCGGTCTTTCCCGCGCCGGAGACGGCCTCGTTCAGCCCGAGCAACTCGGCGGTGGTCAGCTGCGCCGACACCGCGTTCAGCGCCGCGAGCACCTTGTCCGACTTCTTGCTCGCGTTGAGCAGCGGCACCACGTTCTGCGCGGGGAAATTGTGCTTCGGGTCTTCCAGCACCACGAGGTCGTGCTGCGGGATGGCCGGTGCAGTGGTGAAGACGTTGGCCGCGGTCACCTGACCCTCGACCAGCGCGCGCACTGTGGCGGGACCGCCGCCGTCGGCGATCGGCACGAAGTTGTTCGCGGCGATGTCCAGGCCGTAGTTCTTCTTCAGGCCGGGCAGGCCGCCCGGCCGCTCCTGGAATTCGGCGGGCGCACCGAATTTCACCTCGGCGGAGTGCGCGGCCAGGTCCGCGATCGTGCGCAGGTTCCAGCGCTGGGCGGTGGCGCGGGTGACCACGACGGCGTCCGAATCCTCGCCCGGCGCGGGCGTGCCGATCGCGAGCTCGGCGCCGAGTGCCTTGCCGAGCGCGCTCTCCACATCGGCGGCGCTGGTGGCGGTGGCGTTCTTGTCCAGATACTGCAGGAGGTTGCCGGTGTAGTCGGGGATCACCGAGATGGCACACTGCCGCAAGGCGGGAACGTAGGCTTCACGACTGCCGATATTCAGCTTGGTCTCGACGCTGAACCCGTTGGCCCGCAACACTTCCGCGTACACCTCGGCGACGGTCTCGGACTCGGGGAAATTCGCCGATCCCACGATCAGTCCGTCCCCCGAGCAGCTGCCGCCGGTGGCGAGTGGATCGGAATCGCCACAAGCCGACAGAGCCATCGCGACGGCGAGTGCGGTCGCGGCGGCGAGGACGCGGGCCGCGCGCAGCGCGACGCGCACGGCGGGCCGCCGCGCGGCGGCATAGGGGGTGCGGGTGGATTTCACGAGAGTCCTTCCGACAGGACGGCGGGCGCGGTCTCGGCACCGAGCGGCCGCCGGTACATTCTGGGTGTCCATACTGCCCGCTTCCGGATTTTTCCGTTGGCTGTGTCGATTCGTCGGAGAGTTGGTGTCGCCGCATGGTGTTGGCCGCGTCACAGCGGGTGCTGGCTCGGTTGCTGGTCGTCGCTTCCGTCGCCCTGGTCGCTTCCTGCGGGAACAACGAGCCGGGGCCGTCGATCACCGTCGGCGCGGGCGACTCGATCGAGTCCTCGGTGCTGGCCGAAATCTATGCGGGGGCACTGGCTCGCACCGGTGCGCGGACCGCCGTGGCCGCGGGGCTGGGCGGCCGCGCGGACTACCTCGCCGCCCTCGACGCGGACCGGATCCAGGTGGTCGGCGAGCACACCGGCGCGTTGCTGGCCCATTTCGACGAACACGCGACGGATCGGCTGCCGAAGAAGGTGGCGGACGCGGTGAGCGCCGTGCTGCCCGAAGGGCTGGTCGTCTCCGATCTCGCCGACGGCGCCGATCTGCGGCCGCGGGTGCTGCTCACCGAACAGGTGTCAGTGCGGGACAAGCTGCGTTCGGTGCGTGATCTCGCGCCGAGCTGCGGCGGGCTGACCGCCGGCGTGGCTGCCCCGTCCGGCCTGCTGCCCTCGTCCGGGCGCGATCGCGTCGACGGATGCGACTTCGCGGCCGTCGTGGCCTTCCCTGATCCGGCCGCGCTGCGCGTAGCGCTGCTGCAGGGCCGGGTGCAGGCCGGACTCCTCGATGGTCCCCCCGAGCTCGCGCCCGGCGCGACCGACGGGTTGGCCGTGCTGACCGACGACGATTACGCCGTGCGCGCCGAGAACGTGCTGCCGCTGTTCCGCAAGGGCGTGCTCGACCGGCGGCAGGTCAAGAAGCTCAACTACGTCGCGGGCGAACTGACGACGGACGAATTGGCGGCCATGATCCGCAGCGTCCGGGACGAAGGCGCCGCGCCCGGGGAACTGGCGCGTGCCTGGCTGGACAAGCACTCCTTGTAGTCGACCCGCCTGATCCCGACAGAGGCCGGATGGTGTCGGGAATCGAGCGATAGATGTCGCATCCGACACTGCCGCTGCTGTGAGGCGCGTCATAGTGTGGCAACCGGGCCCGTCGAGGGTCCACCGGCGAACGCTACGTCGTCCCGCGGTCCCGCGGCAGCAACGGCGCTGGAGAAGGCCGCCGACGTCGTTGACCTTCGGCGGGACCGACACCGAGAGGCCATCGAGAACGCACGATCTCGATGGCCTCTCGTCGTGTACCGGCCGAGTCCTCGGGAACGCGATACCGGAGTTCGGCAAATGTGTGGGTCATCACCGGTCGTTCCACCTTGTCGGCCAACCGTTCCACGCCGTATATTCCACACGGAATATTTAGTGTGGAGCATGTCGGCGCCCGGCAATACCGTGCCGGTCGGCGAGAGGCTCCCGGCGCTGGCGGCCGAGAGGCCGGGGCGATTCGGCAACGGAGGTGATCAAGCATGGGGCTAGGGCAGGCGCATCCACCGGTGACGCCGTTGGCCATCGCCGTGCTCGCGCTGCTCGAGGAGCGGCCCATGCATCCGTACGAGATGTTCCAAACGCTGATCGCCCGGCGGGAGGACAGGCTGGTCAAAGTGCGGCCCGGCTCGCTGTACCACACCGTGTCCCGGCTGGCGGACCAGGAATTGGTGCACGCGGAGGGCGTCGACCGAGCGGGCAACCGGCCCGAACGCACCACCTACCGGATCACCGGGCGCGGACGGGACGCGTTACGCAACCGGATCGCGGAGATCGTGCGGCGGCCGGTCCCGGAGTATCCCATCTTCCCGGTCGCGCTGGGCGAGTTGCACAACCTGCCGAAGCGAGAGGCGCTCACGCTGCTGCGCGAACGAATCGGCGTACTGGAAACCGAACTGGCCGACGCCGACATGCTGAGCGCGTGGGCCGAAGAGCACGTCGTGCCGCGCCGCTACTGGATCGCCCTGCCCTACTTGCGGGCGCTCCTCGTCGCCGAACTCACCTGGGTCAAGGAGTTCACCGCCGAATTGGCCAGCGGCGCACTCGAGTGGGAGGACTTCGACCCCGAGACCGGCGCACGCGCCGGAGCCGAGCCCGTCGCCGGCTCCGCGGTGTCGCCGCCGGTGCCGCCCGGCACCGCAGCGAAACCCTTCCCGAGTTTTTCGGATAATCCGAGTTAGGAACGAAAGAGATGTCCACTCAACGCAATCCGTGGCCGGCGCTGCTCGCGCTGGTCGTCGGCTTCTTCATGATCCTGCTGGACATGACGATCGTCGCGGTCGCCAATCCCGCGATCATGACCAGCCTGCACGCCGACATCTCGCAGGTGATCTGGGTGACCAGCGCTTACCTGCTCACCTACGCGGTGCCGCTGCTGGTCACCGGACGGCTGGGTGACCGGTTCGGCCCCAAGAACATCTATCTGATCGGCTTGGCGGTCTTCACCGCGGCATCGCTGTGGTGCGGCGTGTCCGGCACCATCGGCATGCTGATCGCGGCGCGCGCCGCGCAGGGCATCGGCGCCGCACTGATGACCCCGCAGACCATGGCCGTGATCACCAGGACCTTCCCGCCGGACCGGCGCGGCGCCGCCATGGGCCTGTGGGGTGGCGTCGCGGGGTTGGCGACGCTGGTCGGCCCGATCCTCGGCGGTGTGCTGGTGGACGGTCTCGGCTGGGAGTGGATCTTCATCGTGAATGTGCCGGTCGGCGTCGTCGCCTTCGCGCTGGCGGTCTGGCTGGTGCCCGCGCTGCCCACCCACGAGCACAAGTTCGACATCCCCGGCGTGCTGCTCAGCGGCATCGGCATGTTCCTGCTGGTGTTCGGCATCCAGGAGGGCAACAGCTACGACTGGTCGTTGCGGATCTGGCTGCTGATCGCCGCGGGCGCGGTGGTGCTGGCGGTGTTCGTGGTCAACCAGGCCAGGAACAAGGGCGAGCCCTTGCTTCCGCTGAGCCTGTTCCGCGACCGCAATTTCGCGCTGTCCAATGCCGCGATCGCCGCGATGGGCGCGGCGGTGACCTCCCTGATGGTGCCGACGTACTTCTACCTGCAGGCCGTGCGGGAAATGTCGCCGACCGAGTCCGCGCTGGTCTTCGCGCCCATGGCGATCGTGACCGGTTTCTCGGCGCCGCTGGTCGGCAAGTTCGCCGACAAACTGCACCCGCGGATCGTGCCCACCATCGGCTTCGGGTTGTTCGCGCTGTCGGTGTTCTGCTTCGCGGCGCTGATGGAGCCGGACTCGTCGCTGATCTGGTTCCTGCTCGCCGCGGCGCTGGCCGGCTTCGCGAACGCCTGCATCTGGGCTCCGCTGGCGGCGACCGCGACCCACAATCTGCCGGTCCAGCAGGCCGGTGCGGGCGCGGGCGTCTACAACACCACCCGTCAAGTCGGCTCCGTCCTCGGTAGCGCCGCGATCAGCGCACTGGTGGCGGCCCGGATGACGGCGAACGGGCTGGGCGGCGGCCCGGTCGCCGAGGGGGGCGCGGGCCAGGGCCCCATCCCGGAGTTCGTCAAGGATTCCTTCAGCACGGCATTGAGCCAGGCCACCGTGCTCCCCGCCGCGATCCTGCTCATCGGCGTCGTCGCCTCGGTGCTGTTCATCCGCCACGGCGCGGGCGCACCGGCACAACCGGAGAAAGAACGGGTCGAAGTCGACTCCGTCGCGAGCTGACCATCCGACACCGTGCCCCGCAGAAGCATCCTTCTGCGGGGCACGTTCGTCGGCGGAACCAGCTCGGCAGCAAGCGGGTGGCCATCGAAGGAACCGGAGGACCGCGCTCAGGCGACCTGCACGGTCACCGAGGGGTAGCCGGTGGCGCCATCGGGGATGACGTCGCGGCGTTCGGCGGTCTGGGTTTCGCCGGCGCCGTCGGTGGCACGGGCGCGGAGGGTGTGCGGACCGGAGGTGGCGTCCCAGTCGAAGACCCATTGGCGCCAGGTGTCGATGGATTGTTCTTCGGAGAGGCGGGCCTGCTGCCAGGGGCCGTTGTCGATCTGGACTTCCACGGCGCGGATACCGCGATGCTGCGCCCAGGCGACTCCGGCGACCGGGATGCGGCCGGGCTGGAGGCGGCCCCGGGCGCGGGGAGTGTCGATACGGGTGCCGGTCTTGATCGGGCCGCGTGCCGACCAGCCGCGGCGGGTCCAGTAGGCGGTGGCGCGGTCGAAGCGGGTGACCTCCAGTTCGGTCACCCATTTGGTCGCCGAGACGTAGCCGTAGAGACCGGGCACGACCAGCCGGGCCGGGTAGCCGTGTTGCACCGGAAGGGGTTCGCCGTTCATGCCGATCGCGAGCAGGGCGTCGCGTCCGTCGGTGAGCACCGTCAGCGGAGTGCCCGCGGTCCACCCGTCGGCGCTGTGCGAGAGCACCATGTCCGCGTCGGGGTGCGGCCCCGCCTCCGCCAGCAGTTGATCCACACGGTAGCCGAGCCAGCGCGCGTTCCCGATCAGGTCGCCGCCCACCGGATTCGACACGCAGGCCAGCGTGACCAGGTGTTCCTCCACCGGGCGGCGCGCCAATTCGGACCAATCGAGCCGGATCTCGCGATCGACCATGCCGTGGATGCGCAGCGACCAGCCGTCCTTGGACACCTGCGGCACGATCAGCGCGGTATCGATCCGGTAGAAGTCGTCGTTCGGAGTCAGGTACGGCGTCAGTCCGGGTACGCGGAGATCCACGCCCGGCGCGACCGGCTCGGCGGGGGCGGTCGGTTCCGGCAATTGCACAGCGGCTCGCTCACCGGAGACATCGCTGCGGCGTGCGCCCAGCACGCGTCCGCCGACGCCGGTGACCACGGCCAATCCGCCTGCCACCAGCAGTCCCTGCAAGACGCGCCTGCGCTCGGGGGCCGAGGATCGGCTGGTGTCGACTACCGCCGACGGCGGCGCTGCCGATGCGGTCGCGTCCGCCGTCCCCGCCGAACCGGTTCGATGCTGTTGTGCGTCAACGTCTTTCGTGTTTCCACCGGCTCCGGGCACGTTCGGGGCCGAACCGGTGCCTGCGCCGACCCCCGCATCGGAGGTATCGCCGATGTCTGATGCACGCCGGCGCCCACCTCCGTTCCCGCCGCCGATGGTGGACGCCGACCCATCGGTCAGCGCTGCGGACTTGCCGGTCGACGGAGTCGCGCCGACCGGCGTGTCAGCGACAGATTCCGTGACCGCCGCGTCGATACGGCGGGTCAGCGCACGCAGCGCGTAGATGCCGACGGCGACGCCGACGACGGTCGGCAACGCGGCGGTCAGACCGGCGCGCGCCACCGCCACCCATGCCGTGCTCACCCCGAACACCGCGAACACCCACGACCCGGCCGCACGGGTGGTCCGTTCGATCGCTCCGGCCACTCCGGCCACAACCAGCGCGAGCACGCCCATGATCAGGTACAGCGCCGCTTTGTCGTTGGTGCCGAAGGTGGTGATGGCCCATTCCCGCAACCCGTCGGGGGTGTGGTCGATGACGGCCGAGCCGAGCAGGTGCAGCGGCGCGCTGTCGGGGCCGAGCAAGGCCGCGAGCAGTTCGGCCACGCCCAGCGTGAGGCCCGCCGAGACGATCCCGGCCACCACGCGCAATCGCAATTCGGCCATGGAAACGAGACTACTGCCGGTCGGCCGCGCCGACCGGGGCGTTCCCGGCAGCGCGGGCACGGAACGAGCCGTGATACGCGAAAGGCGCTGTCCGCGAAGGTCCGCGGACAGCGCCTGGAGGCGATCAGCTCAGTTGTAGATGCTCGCCACGTCGTCGGCGTGCTGCTTCATCACGACCGCGCGCTTGAGCGACATCTTCGGGGTGAGCTCGCCGGTCTCCTGGGTCCAGTCGATGGTCAGCAGACGGATCTTCTTGATCTGCTCGGCGTGCGAGACCTTCTTGTTGGTCTCGGCCACCGCGGCGTTCACTTCGGCCAGCAGGTCCGGGTTCTCGATCAGCTTCTCGATCGGAGTGTCGGCGGGCAGGTTGTTGCGTTCTTTCCAGCCGGGCAGCGACTCCGGATCCAGCGTGATCAGCGCGCCGATGAACGGCCTGCTGTCGCCCACCACCATCACCTGGCTGATCAGCGGGTGCGCCCGCAGCGAGTCCTCCAGCAGTGCGGGGGAGACGTTCTTGCCACCGGCGGTGACGATGATCTCCTTCTTGCGGCCGGTGATGGTGATGAATCCGTCGGCGTCGATGGCGCCGAGGTCACCGGTCTTGAACCAGCCGTCCTCGAAGGCGTCCTCGGTCGCCTCCGTGTTGCCCCAGTAGCCGTTGAACACGACGGAGCCGCGTAGCAGCAGTTCGCCGTCCTCGGCGATCTTGGCGGCGTGGCCCTCGATCGGCCGCCCGACCGAGCCGACCCGGATGTGCTCCGGGGTGTTGACCGAGATGGCCGCGGTGGTCTCGGTGAGGCCGTAACCCTCGTAGATGGTTACGCCGACGCCGCGGAAGAAGTGACCCAACCGCGCCCCGAGCGGACCGCCGCCGGAGACGGCCGCCTCGCACTGGCCGCCGAGCGCGGCCCGCAGCTTGCTGTAGACCAGCTTGTCGAACAACGCGTGCTTCAGCTTCAGCCCGATGCCCGGTCCGCCGTTGTCGAGCGCCTCACTCCACGCGATGGCGGTGTCGGCGGCGGCGTCGAAGATCTTGCCCTTGCCGCCGTCGTGCGCCTTCTGCTTGGCGCTGTTGAACACCTTCTCGAACACCCGGGGCACCGAGAGGATGAAGTGCGGCTGGTAGCTGCCGAACTGCTCGACCAGGGTGGACCAGTCGGCGGTATGCGCGACGACCACCTTCGCGTCGAACGCGGCCAGCGCGACGGCGCGGGCGAACACGTGCGCCAGCGGCAGGAACATGAGGGTCTTCTTGCCCTCGGTGACGTACTTGTGCAGCGCGATCCGGTCGGACTTGGACTCCGCGTACAGGTTCGCGTGGGTCAGCATGACGCCCTTGGGGCGGCCCGTGGTGCCCGAGGTGTAGATCAGAGTGGCGGGCGACTGCGCGCCGACCTGGGCGCGGCGCTCGTGCACGATCTGGTCGTCCAGGTCGGCGCCGGCGGCGATCAGCTCGTCCAGCGCGCCCTTGTCGATCTGCAGGGTCTGCCGCAGATCCGGCAGCGACCCGGTCTCGATCTCGTCGATCACCTTGCGGTGCTTGTCGCTGTCGAGGATCAGCAGCTTGGTGGCCGAGTCCTGCAGGATCCACTTGGCCTGCTCGGCGGCGGAGCTGTCGTAGATCGCGACGGTGCAGCCGCCCGCGGCCCAGATCGCGAAGTCGAGGACGGCCCACTCGTAGCGAG
The DNA here is from genome assembly GCF_027924405.1 of Nocardia sputorum. Lineage (NCBI taxonomy): Bacteria > Bacillati > Actinomycetota > Actinomycetes > Mycobacteriales > Nocardiaceae > Nocardia > Nocardia sputorum. Next base: position 954,305 of record NZ_AP026978.1, read on the forward strand.
TGGGGGCCATGATGGCGACGCGATCGCCGAGTTCGAGACCCGAAGCGATCAGGCCTTTCGCCACGCCGGTGACGGTTTTCGCGAACTCCGCGGCGGTGACATCCCGCCAGCCGCCACTGCCGTTCGGCACGTTGAACAGCACCGCGTTCGGCGACTGCTCGGCGTGGCGGAAGACGTTGTCGGAATTGTTCGCGTCATCCGGAATGGTGTAGGAAGCCGGGACTTCGAACTCTCGCATCAGTGCCCTTCCACGTGGGTTTACTCGCCAGTAATCTACGACACCTGCGCCAGGGTCGTGAGGTCGACCACCGCCAATCGCCTCCGCACATCACCGCAGGCCGGGGACCCGCTCGGTTTTCATCCTAGTTCGCGCAGGTCCGCCGGTTGAATCGCTTCGCGCAGGAACTCACCGAGTTCGCGCAGCACGGCCGCCGCGGGCGCCGCCAAGGCGGCCTGCAGCTGAGCGACGTGCCACAAGCCCTTGCTCTCGGTGAAGCGCACGTGTACCCCCGCCTCGCGTAGTGCGGTGACCAGCACGACGCACTGCCGGTGCAGCAGCTCGCTGACGTCCACCTGCACGTAGGTGGGCGGTAGACCGCGCAGCTCACCGGTCAGCGGCGCGTAGCCCGGGTCGGCCGGGTCGCCATCGCCCAGGTAGGCGGCCGCGCACGCACGGGACCACGGCTTGTTGATCACCAGATCGCGTTCGCGCTGCGGGATCTCGTTCGGGTCGGCCCATGGCGCGATCAAGCCGAGCGCGGCCGGGGTCTGCCCGTGCCGGGCGAGCAGGCGCTGCGCCAGCGCGAGCGACAGACCGCCGCCCGCGGAATCACCGGAGACGGCGATCTGGTCCGGCCGCAGCCCCGAGTTACCCACGAGTTCCAGGAACGCCGCTTCGGCGTCGTCCAGTGCGGCGGGGAAGGGGTGTTCCGGCGCCAGCCGGTAGTCCAGCACGTAGACCGGGCAGCCGGTGTCCCGGGCCAGTCGAGCCGCCAGCGAGCGGTGTGTCGCGGGCGAACCGACCGCGTACCCGCCCCCGTGCAGATAGAGGACCGCGCCGTGATCGGAGGTGTCCGCGAAGCCGATCCGCTCGGCGGGCCTGCCGCCCAGGTGCACGGGCCGCACGACGGCGCCCGCGGGCAGCAGTTGCGCCCGCGAACTCACGTCGAGCAGCCTGCGTTGCACCGCGAACGGCAGTCGTTTGTTCAGCGTGACCCGGAAGATCGGGTTCAGTACCGCCCGCGCGAGGGGCAGTGGAAGGTCGATGTCCCGCACTCGTCGCTCCTCGGCTCAGGGCAGGAAGCGACGTTCGACGTTCGCCGCGATCCGCTGGTAACCCGACGCCGTGACCCGGACGAACAGGTCGAGCAACTTGGCCTCCCAGCCGATCAGCACGCGGCCCTGCCCCTTGCGCACGCCCTCGACGATGGTCTGCGCCGCCATGTCCGGGGTGTGGATGGCCAGCTTCCGATCGAACATCGACGCGGCGGACTTGGCGTCGATGCCCTCGGCGTAGGTGGCGTTGCGGGCGACAGCGGTCTTGATGCCGCCGGGATGCACGCAGGTGACCTTGACCGGATGCCGCGCGACCAGCATCTCCTGGCGCAGCGACTCGGTGAAGCCGCGCACCGCGAACTTCGCCGCGTTGTAGGCGCTCTGCCCGGGGATCGCGATCAGGCCGAACAGGCTGGACACGTTGACGATGTGGCCGTCGCCGGACTCGATGACCATCGGCAGGAACGCCTTGGTGCCATTGACCACGCCCCAGAAGTCGACGTCCATCACGCGCTCGAAGTCCTTGTACTCCGAGCGGATGACCTCACCGTGGTGGGCGATGCCCGCGTTGTTGTACACCTGGTGCACGGTGCCGAAGTGCGCCTTCACCGCGTCGGCGTAGAGGATCACCGCCTCACGCTCGACCACGTTCAGGCGGTCGGACTTCACCTGCGTGCCGAGTTGCTCGCAGCGGCGCACGGTCTCGGCCAGACCCTCGACATCGATGTCCGACAGTGCCAGCTTGGCGCCGCGCCGGGCCAGATTCACCGCCAGCGCCCGGCCGATCCCGGAACCGGCTCCGGTGATCACACATACCTTGTTCTTGAAGTAAGCGTCACTGCTCACGATGCCACTGCTTTCAGATCTTCTCGGGAGATGGAGATGTCGTACGCCGCCACGTCGAAATTTCTGGTGAGCCTACGGAATTCGAAGGTCCAGTCCGGCCACAGCGTGGTGTTGTTGCCGTGCTTGTCCAGGTACCAGCTCGAGCATCCGCCGGTGAGCCAGACGCTCCCGGCCAGCTTCGCCTGCAGGCCGGCGTTGTAGGCATCCTGCACGTCGCGGCGCACTTCCACGGTACGCAGGTCGAGGCGGTCGATGGTGGCCAGCGCGTCGGCGACGTAGTTGATCTGCGATTCGATCATGTACACCATCGAGGTGTGCCCGAGCCCGACGTTCGGGCCGAGCAGGAAGAACATATTGGGGAAGTTCGCGATCGAGGAGCCCTTGTAGCCCTGCTGGCCGATCTCGTCGAACACCTCCGACAGGGTGCGTCCGTCGCGGCCCGCGATCGTGTCGTAGGTCGGCGAGTCGGTGACGTGGAAGCCGGTCGCCACGATCAGCGCGTCGATCTCGCGCTCGGTGCCGTCCGTGGTGACGATCGAGTGCGCGCGCACCTCGGCGATGCCGTCGGTGACCACGTCGACGTTCGGCCGCGACAGCGCGGGGTAGTAGTCGTTCGAGATCAGCATGCGCTTGCAGCCGATCCGGAAGTTCGGCGTGACCTTGGCGCGCAGCTGCGGATCGCGGATCTCGTAACGCAGCTTGGCCTTCGCGATCGCCTCGAACACCTGCATGAGGGCGGGAACCTTGGCCAGCCCGACCACCTGGGTCTCGCGCGCGGCGTAGATGGCCGCGCGGGATAGTCGCTGCAGGCCGGGCACATGCTTGAAGGCGAGCCGCTCCGCCTTGGTGTACGGACGGTCCAGGCGCGGCAGCAGCCACGGCGCGGTGCGCTGGTAGACGTCCAGGTGACCGACCTTCGGGGCGATGGCGGGCACGATCTGGATGGCCGAGGCGCCGGTGCCGATGATGGCGACCCGCTTGCCGGTCAGGTCGGCGTCGTGGTTCCAGCGCGCGGAGTGGAAGATCTCGCCTTCGAACTCGTTGATGCCTTTGATGTCGGGCAGCGCGGGCTCGCACAGCGCGCCGACCGCCGAAACCACCGTGTTCGCGGTGAAGCTGCCCTTACTCGACTCGATCTCCCACAGGGCGGTCTCGTTGTTCCAGCGGGCGCTGGTCACGTCGCAGTCGAAGATGTGCTTGTCGCGCACGTCGTAGCGCTTCGACACGTCCTGGATGTACCGCTGGATCTCGCCCTGCCGGGAGAACGACCGCGACCAATCCGGGTTCAGCGCGAACGAGTACGAGTACAGGTGCGAGGGGACGTCGCAGGCCGCGCCGGGATAGGTGTTGTCGCGCCAGGTGCCGCCGACGTCGCTGCCGCGCTCCAGCACGAGGAAATCGTTGCGACCCTGCTGGGTCAGCCGGATGGCCAGACCCAGACCCGCGAACCCGCTGCCGATGATGATCGTCCTGGCGTGGCGCGTGGGTCGGCCGGCGACAGCTTTGTCTGTGACCTTGCGACTCATATAACCGAGCCTACGGCCCTATTGAGCGCTAGTCAACAGTGTATTGACTGGCGTTCAGTAGGATTGGCGGGTGACCAGAACCCAGGGAGACGCCCCCAAGCGCACGCGGCTGAGCCCGGACGAGCGCCGCGAGCAACTGATCACCTTGGGCGCGAAGATGCTGGGCGAACGCTCCATCGAGGACATCTCCGTCAGCGAGATCGCCGCGCAGGCCGGCATCTCGCGCGGCCTGTTGTTCCACTACTTCCCGACCAAGCAGGACTTCCAGCTCGCGATCGTGCACCACGCCAACGCGGAACTGCTCGAGCGCGTCACCCCGGACCGCAGCCTCGGCCTGTTCGAGATGCTGCGCGACTCCATCGAGCGCTACATCGAGTACGTCACGGAGAACCGCACGTCCTACCTCGCGCTCCTGCGCGGCCCCACCAGCGTCAGCCCCGAACTTGCCCCGCTGGTCGACCAGACCCGCGACGCCATCATCGGCATCATCCTCGCCGAGACTCCAGTGCCGGTCACCGAAGCCGACCACCCTCGCCTCATGCTCGCGATGCGCGGGTGGATCGCGTTCGTCGAGGAATCCACGCTCACCTGGCTGCGCTCCGAACCCATCCCGCGTGCCGAGCTGATCGACCTGCTGGTCGAATCGCTGATCGCCATAGCGTTCTCGGTGGACCCGGCTCTGGCCGCCGCGCTGCGGGGTTGACCTCGATCCTCCCGTGGCCGGGGATGGACAGGCCACGACTGTGGCGCTGCCCACACGCCGCACTCCGCATGCCCTTGTGCTGCCAATACCGTGCTGTTCCAGTGCCTTTCGATTTTGTGACGGCAATCCCGCCGCATACCGTTGTGTGGTCGATGGTGTGGGACGGCGATGGAGGCCGCCGATGTTGGTCATCAATGAACGAACGACGGCGCCGCGATCCGAACAGCGCGTGCTCGACTGGATGCGGACCTGGACCGGCCAGTACGTCATTGTCGGACTCGCGATCTCGGGGTGCTATCTACCCGACCGCGAACGTACGGACGAGACGCAAGAAGCCGATCTGGTGGTGATCACCCCCAGGGCAGCGGTCGTGGTCGAGGTCAAGGGCACCGTCCCGGAGGCGACGAGCGGTGTCCTGTCGGTGCAGGCCAACGGCCGCTGGCGACTGTCCGGCTACGCGGGCGACCCGATCCACGTGCGCGACCACGACAGCAGCCCGTTCGACCAGGTGACGAACAACGTCTTCAACTTGAAGGCGCTGGTGCGCAAGCACAACGCGGAAGCCTTCGTCGACGGCCTGATCGTCGTCGTGCCGCCGAAGGACTCGAACCTCACGCTGAACATCGAGTCGCGCAGGCGCGGGTGCGCTGTGGTGCTCGGAGCCGGGCAGGCCGACCTGCGCGCCTGGTTCCACCGCACCGCGAGCCGCAAGCTCATCTGGACCGCCGAACGCACGCACGCCCTGCTGACCGACTTGAACCTGGGCGACCAGGTCACCATCGACGACCTGGCGGCGGACGGTTTCCCGCCGGAGCAGAAGTTGCGGGCCGGGACGCTGGCGGCGCTGGAGAGTGTCACGCGAAAGACTACGGAGCTCGCGGACAGGACGTCTACCGAAGCGGTCGACGGGTCCGCTGATACGGACGCATCACCGGTGGGTGCCGTGCCCGAGCCGTCGGACGCCGTTCCGGATGCAGCGCGGGTCACCGCATCGACATCAGCCGCTGGAAAGCCTGACGATGTCGACCACCAGGACTCGGAGGAAGATCGGACTGTCATGCTGTCCGCGCCGGAGCGGACCGACGCCCCGGACGCTGGTTCCGGGGAGCGCGTGGGTTCGGAGGTTGTTTCGCCGACGCGATCGGGTGCTGAAGCTGGTTCCGGGGAGCGCGTGGGTTCGGAGGTTGTTTCGCCGACGCGATCGGGTGCTGAAGCTGGTTCCGGGGAGCGCGTGGGTTCGGAGGTTGTTTCGCCGACGCGATCGGGTGCTGAAGCTGGTTCCGGGGAGTGCGCGGGTTCGGAGGTTGTTTCGCCGACGCAATCGGGTGCTGAAAGAGCATCGCAAGTCTACCTGTCATCGTCGACGGCTCCGCAGCCGCTCGAGACCGCGGCTGTTCCAGACGGTGGCCAGGACGCGTTCGAGTCGCATCCCCCGGAGGTGCCCGCTGCCCCGGCGGGGACGCAACCTGCCGAATCAGATCCTTTTGCACCGGAATTCCTCGCGCCGGAGCCCCCACCGCCCGCCTCGTCGGACGCGACAGCGCATTCATATGCCGGCGAAGGGGAGCATCGGTCGGCATCCGCTCGCGCGGACGCCGAGCCCGATGTGCCAGAAGATCATCATCCGGAGCCGCCTCGCTTCGAAGGCCGCCTCGCGGCGAGGTTCGCGCAGGAAGACGCCGAGCCGAATTCCTCTGTGCGGGAACGCTTCGCGACCGGGTACGTGGCATCGATACCCCCCGCCGCAGCTGAGCCCACTTCACCGGAACGAACTGAACCTGAACTTCTCCCCGCCGACGAGGATTTCGATCCGGCCGCGCGATCGGCCCCCGCATCGTCGTCGTTCACGGACAGTTGGTCGTCGTGGATCGAGCCCGCCCTTGCCCGCCCGGCCCTGGAACCTCAGCCGAGCCGGTCCCGCCCGCTGCGTCCGCGCCCGACCCCCGAACCTCAGCCGAGCCGGTCCCGCCCGCTGCGCCCGCGCCCGGCCCCGGAACCTCAGCCGAGCCCGCCCGCCGCGTGGTCCACACCCACCCCCGAACCGCGGCCACTGCGCCGTCCCACACCGACCGCGGTGCTAGAGCGTCCACGGACAGCGGTTCGCGACCAGATCACCGCACTGTCCGCACGTATCCCCGGCCGCGCCTCCGAGAAATCGAAGCCACGCGGCCACCGCTCACAACAGATCGCCGCGGTGGCACTGATCGTGCTCGTCATCGGGGTGATCTGGATCCTGGCGGCCTCCTGCTCGCCCACGGGCGGCGCTGTGCAACCGACGCAAGCTCCCGCGCCCACCACCGAGGCAGTTCCGCCACCGCCACCGGTCACGGAAACCCCAGGCCGCATGAACCTTTTGCCGTTGTGCACTCCGTTCACGCCCAAGTGCTGACGACATAGGCGCATGCGGCGGGCCGCGACCGGTGGGAGTTGAATTGGGAATCGACATCATTATTCAAAATCAGATCCACGAACGGATCGGCCTGGTATATGGAGACGCGGAAGATACGCTTGTCAAGTATCGAGAGAATGCTCCAGCAGGCTCGATACTCCGGGGTCTTCACGCGCACGCGGACACGATGTTCAACACAACTCAGCTGGCCCTGCTACTAGATGAGATGGCAAATGCTCTGCCGAACAACGAACAAGAAACGAGATGCTTGCCGTATTGCGCGATGCCGCCGAAGCTGCAATCCCCTGCGGTATTGTGCGCAGCCACCGGCAGGTCGCCGATCACGGCGAGCACGTCGGGAAGTCGCTGTGCGAAGCCGGGCTGACCGGCGACGTCGTCTGGCGTGATCTTGTGGACGCGAACGATGTACGACGAGAATTCGTCGATCGGCGACCGGGGACCTGCACAGCCACGTTTGGGTGGCCACCGTATGAGGACCCCCGTGGACAGGACTGGCGTAATCACGACGCGCCGGACAGCCATTTTCGAACGCGAGGGAACGCGGATTTCTTGCGTCGTGTTCGAAGGGGCGGGTTGAACCAGCCGGGCAACGGTTCTCGGGCGGCAAGCCAGGCATGCGGCACCCCGGCGATCGGATCGGGGCGGATTCCGATGCCGGTGTAGGCGCCGACGATGCCGCCGACGATGGCGCTCGTGGTGTCGATATCTCCATCCGCCGCGATACATGTGGCGATCGCGGCCGGGTAATCGGCCAAATGCGTTGCGGCGGCCTAAATCGTGAACGGCACCGTGTTCTGTGCGGTGACCAAAGATCCGTTGCCGAGTTCCTCCGCGGCGTCCTTCGCGGAGGCTCCGAGCAAAGTGCGAGCACGGCGAATCAGTCGGCTGGTCTCACCGTCGTCGAGGCGGTCGATGATGGTGGTGATGAAATCGTCCGATGTCGGCCGCTTCCCGGTCAGGCGGGCATGAGCGGCCTGACCAGCCGCGAGTGCTACCGCCACCGCGCCGCTTCGGCGGCGATCTTGTCCGGATCGTCGGCGTAGAAGGCGCCCAGCGGGGCAACCCGCATGGCCGCACCGTTGCCGCAGGATCCCTGGCCATCGAACGCGGCTCCGGCCGCCTACCGCCAGTGCACGCCGTTGCGAATTCGACGCAACGTGTCGACCGCCAGGAAACCGTAGTCGCGGCGCGGGTCGAACCGTCGCGCGAAGGCGGCGGCAAGCCGATCCTGTTCGATCGCACCGTGACTGGAGAGCTGAGCGACCACCGTGCAGGCCATTTCGGTGTCGTCGGTCCACCCCGACTGTCGCGCAGGGAGATCGCATGCACGAAGATCCGGAATCGACCGGCCCATGATGGGGAACTCCGCACCCAGCGCATCCCCCACAGACAGCCCATCGAGTGAATCGAGCATCAAGTCAACGTGCATCGCGTCCGATGGTAACCATGCCGACCGAGGTCAGCGCACATGTCGCAGTGCTTCACCGGCTCATCGCAGAAGAGGGTGTAGTTGGGTCCGTCATTCGCTCGCACGGATTTCACGCTCGGCTGCGCTCCTATCCGAGCGCGACGAGACGTGCGCCGGCGAACAAGCTATGCGCGGTCGTTGCCATCGCGCAGGGAATGGATCATGCTCCGCAGGATCCGGAACGCGTCTGCCTGCTCGGTCTCGGTCAGGCCGGCCAGCATTCTGACCTCGACGGACCGGACCGCTACGGTCGCCTTCTGGAGACTCCGTCGTCCGCGAGGGGTGAGCCGCGTGGGAAGAACCTTCCCGACAGGTGCCTCCGCGGGCCTGGTCACGTAGCCCTCGCGTTCCAGGGTCTGGAGCAGCACGTTCATCGTCTGCCGGGTCACGAACGCGCCGCGCGCGAGTTCGGAGTTCGACAAACCCGGTCGTTGCGCCAGCAGTTCGAGGCAGGAGTAGTGCGTCACGCTCATCCCGAGCGGCCGCAACACCTCCTCCATGGCCGCGCGGAGGGCGCTCGACGCCTCTTTCAGCAGGTAGCCCAGTGACGTCTCGAGGTCGACGCCGACACCGTCTTGACTCATGTCAGTATCCTGACATAGCTTGATCTGTGTCAGAAAACTGACACATAGGAAAGGAGCATCATAATGCCCGCCACCGGCCCCGACTTCATCTCGCTGCAAGCGCGCGACCTCGACGCCTCGCAGGCGTTCTACGAGCAGTACCTCGGCCTCGTCCGCTCGCAGACCGGACCTCCGCACGCCGTCGTCTTCGAGACGAAGCCGATCGCGTTCGCACTCCGCGACGTCGTTCCCGGCACTGATCTCGCATCCGCCGCTCAGCCCGGCATCGGCGCCGCGATCTGGCTGCACGCCACAGACGTCCAGGCCATTCACGATGCTCTCGTCGCCGACGGTCACACCATCGTCTCCGCGCCGATCGACGGCCCTTTCGGTCGGACATTCACCTTCGCCGACCCCGACGGCTACCAGATCACTCTCCACGACCGGGCCTGACAGGCCGATCGCCACCGGACGATCACCGGCCCCGAAGACGGTTGCGACCGTTGCTCGAGAATCCTCTTCGGACCGGCGGTCTCAGGCCACACCCTCGTCTGTGGAAAGCCGCTTCACCTTGGGATGTTGCGAATCTGCGCTCCTCAGTGCTACGCACGGTGGGTGGCCATCTTTCGGTGAAGATGGGTTCCATCTCGACCGGAGCGCCGACGAACGCCTCGACTTTCGCACGGGTGTCGGCGGTTACGGCGTAAACCCGGTCCCAATCGCCGCCGGTGAGATCGCGGAGCAGGTTCCGTTCTTGGGCTCACCGCGCGTCACCTCCGGGTCGTGACCACCTCGCGCCGGGGGCTCTCTGTCGGTATCCCCGTGTCGCCGAATGGCACCTGGTTGCTGTACTTCAGTTGACCGTCGCGTCCGACGACAACCAATTGGCCGTCTTCTACCGCCTTCTTCACAAGCTCCTCAGCTCGGTGGGCCATCGCCTCCGCGCTCGCGTGTGAAGTCGGACCGTCGATCCGCTCGTGCGCAGTCGTGTACGCGTTCGCCCAGTCCTGGCGCCAGAGGTGAGGTGGGAAATCGCTGCGTGTGGGGCTTCTTCAGCGAGCAGCCAGTCGGCGTCGCTCTGGTACATGGTTGCTACCCTTGGTAGCATAAAGGGCGTGGGTGGTAGTAAGAAGTACTCGATCAGTCTCCCGGAGGAGCTCGCTGAGCAGGCCCGCGCCCATGTCGGTCCCGGCGGCTTCTCCGCCTATGTCGCCGAGGCGTTGGAGCAGCGTGTCGCGATGGACAAACTGGGGGAGTTGGTGGCCGACTTCGAGAAGGACGACGAGCCGTTGACTCGTGCGGAGATCGATCAGGCGCGGGCGGAGTTGGGCTTCGAGCGGCGGCGTCGGGGTTCGCGTGGATCGGCCGCCTGATGCCGGATGTGCTGTTCCTCGACAGCGAGGGGCTGTCCATGCTGTATCGGAAGGATCGCCGCATGCTTGCGTGGGTGCAGGCTGCGAAAGAGGACGGCGTACGAGTGGCCACCACGGCTATGACGACGGTGGAAGCCGACTACAGCAAGGTGCATGCTGCCCGCATCGCATGGACGTTGTCACAGCTCGATGTTCACGCCGTGACGCGAGAGTTGGCCACGCGGGCCGCTGCGCTGTTGCGCGAGCATGGCCTTGGCCGGCACAAACACGCGATCGACGCCGTTCTGGCTGCGTCGGCCCGCTCGGTTCGTGGGTTGGCGACGGTGGTGACGTCGGACCCCGAGGACATGGCGTTGCTGTGCGGTCCGAAGATCGAGATCGTCAAGGTGTGAGCTTGTTCGAGGCGTGAGCAGCGATCGGGAGAGCCAACGACCTGTCCCGCAGCCCTGAAACCTTGTTCGAACGTCCTAGAACTCAATCCCGCAGAACGAAACCGGCCCGGATCGCTCAAAGGATTGAGCGATCCGGGCCGGCGTCACAGCAGGAAACTAACTCGTCGGTTCGAACGACTCCGCGATGATCTCCGCCTGTTCCACCGCGTGGACCTTGCTGGACCCCGAGGACGGGGCCGACATGGCTCGGCGGGAGATGCGGCGCAGCTTCGTGTTGGCGAAGCGGGCGGGGAGGGTTTCGGGGAGGTTGAGGCCGAAGAAGGGCCAGGCGCCCTGGTTGGCCGGTTCCTCCTGGACCCACGCCAGATCGGTGGCGTTGGGGTAGCCCTCCAGGGCCTCGTTCAGGCGGCGGACGGGCAGCGGGTAGAGCTGCTCGATTCGCACGATGGCGATGTCTTCGCGCTTCTGCTTGGCCTTTTCGGCGGCCAGCTCGTAGTAGAGCTTGCCGCTGGTCAGCAGGACGCGCTTGACCTTGCCGCGGTCGCCGACGCCCTGCTCGTAGGCGGGTTCGTCGAAGACGGAGCGGAACTTGCTCTCGGTGAAGTCCTTCAGGTCCGAGACCACGGCCTTGTTGCGCAGCATCGACTTCGGGGTGAAGACGATCAGCGGGCGGCGGATGCCGTCGAGTGCGTGGCGGCGCAGCAGGTGGAAGTAGTTGGCCGGGGTGGACGGCACCGCGACGGTCATCGAGCCCTCCGCGCACAGCTGGAGGAAGCGCTCGATGCGGCCGGAGGTGTGGTCCGGGCCCTGGCCCTCGTGGCCGTGCGGTAGCAGCAGCACGACGTCGGAGAGCTGGCCCCACTTGGCCTCACCGGAGGAGATGAACTCGTCGATGATCGACTGCGCGCCGTTGACGAAGTCACCGAACTGCGCTTCCCACAACACCAGCGCATTGGGGTTGCCCAGCGAGTAGCCGTATTCGAAGCCGACGGCGGCGAACTCGCTCAGCGCCGAGTCGTGCACGGCGAACCAGCCGGGGTTCTCGCTGCCGATGTTGTGCAGCGGGGTGTACTCGTCGGCGGTCTTGCGGTCGATGATCACCGCGTGACGCTGGGTGAAGGTGCCGCGACGGGAGTCCTGACCGGTCAGGCGCACCGCGCGGCCCTCGTCGATCAGCGTGCCGAACGCGAGCAGCTCGGCGAAGGCCCAGTCGACCTTGCCCTCGTAGGCCATCTCGCGGCGCTTCTCCAGCACCGGCTTGACGCGCGGGTGCACGTTGAAGCCGTCGGGCACGTTGAGGAACGCGTCGCCGATGCGCTGCAGGATGGACTTGTCCACAGCCGTCACCACGGAGGCGGGCACCGGCTGGTCGCCTTCGACCGATTCGCTCGGCCCCGGCGAGTATTTCTCCAGCTCGCGGACCTCGTTGAACACCCGCTCCAGCTGGCCCTGGTAGTCGCGCAGGGCGTCCTCGGCCTCTTTCAGCGAGATGTCGCCACGGCCGATCAGGCTCTCGGTGTACGCCTTGCGGACCGAGCGCTTGGTGTCGATGACGTCGTACATGTACGGCTGGGTCATCGACGGGTCGTCGCCCTCGTTGTGGCCGCGACGGCGGTAGCAGATCATGTCGATGACGACGTCCTTGCGGAACTTCTGCCGGAAGTCGACCGCCAGACGCGCCACCCAGTCGCAGGCCTCCGGGTCGTCGCCGTTGACGTGGAAGATCGGCGCGCCGATGAACTTCGCGATGTCGGTGGAGTACTCGGTGGAGCGGCTGTTCTCCGGAGCGGTGGTGAAGCCGATCTGGTTGTTCACCACGATGTGGATCGTGCCGCCGACCCGGTAGCCGCGCAGGCCGCCCAGGTTCAGCGTCTCGGCGACCACGCCCTGACCGGCGAACGCGGCGTCGCCGTGCAGCATGAGCGGCACGACGGAGAAGCCCTCCGGGCCGTCGCCCTTGTCCAGCAGGTCCTGCTTGGCGCGGACCAGGCCCTCGAGGACCGGGTCCACCGCCTCCAGGTGCGAGGGGTTGGCGGTGAGCGAGACCTCGATCTCGTTGTCGCCGAACATCTGCAGGTAGGTGCCCTGCGCGCCGAGGTGGTACTTCACGTCACCGGAGCCGTGGGTGGCGGCCGGGTTCATGTTGCCCTCGAACTCGGTGAAGATCTTCGAGTAGGGCTTGCCGACGATGTTGGCCAGCACGTTGAGCCGGCCGCGGTGCGGCATGCCGATGACGACCTCGTCGAGGCTGTGCTCGGCGCACTGGTCGATGACGGCGTCCATCATCGGGATGACGGCCTCGGCGCCCTCCAGCGAGAAGCGCTTCTGCCCGACGTACTTGGTCTGCAGGAAGGTCTCGAACGCCTCGGCCGCGTTGAGCCGGTTCAGGATGTACTTCTGCTGCGCGACCGTCGGCTTCGCGTGCTTCTGCTCGACCCGGTCCTGGATCCAGCGCAGCTGCTCCACGTCCAGGATGTGCGTGTACTCCACGCCGACGTGGCGGCAGTAGGCGTCGCGCAGAACGGACAGCACGTCGCGCAGCTTCATCCGCTCCTGGCCGTGGAAGCCCGCCACGTTGAACGTGCGGTCCAGATCCCACAGGGTCAGGCCGTGCTGGGTGACGTCCAGGTCCGGGTGGCTGCGGAACTTGTCCTTGACCAGGCGCAGCGGATCGGTGTCGGCCATCAGGTGGCCGCGGTTGCGGTAGGCCGCGATCATCTCCAGCACGCGCGCGCTCTTGTCGACGCCGCGCTCGCGGACGTCCTTGCGCCAGCGGACCGGCTCGTACGGTACGCCGAGACCGTGGAAGATCTCGTCGTAGAACTCGTCGGCGATCAGCAGCTGGTGGATGGTGCGCAGGAAGTCGCCCGACTCCGCGCCCTGGATGATGCGGTGGTCATAGGTGGAGGTGAGCGTCATCAGCTTGCCGACGCCCAGATCGGCGATGCGCTCGTCGCTCATGCCCTGGAACTCGGCGGGGTACTCCATCGCGCCCGCGCCGATGATCGCGCCCTGACCGTTCATCAGGCGCGGCACCGAGTGCACGGTGCCGATGGTGCCCGGGTTGGTCAGCGAGATGGTGACGCCGGAGAAGTCCTCGGCGGTGAGCTTGCCGTCGCGGGCGCGGCGGACGATGTCCTCGTAAGCGGTGTGGAACTGCCCGAAGGTCATCGCCTCGCAACCCTTGATGGCCGCGACGACCAGCGACCGGCTGCCGTCCTTGCCGGGCAGGTCGATGGCCAGGCCGAGGTTGGTGTGCGCGGGGGTGACCGCGTTCGGCTTGCCGTCGATCTCGGCGTAGTGCCGATTCATGTTCGGGAACGCCTTGACCGCCTGCACGATGGCGTAGCCGAGCAGGTGGGTGAAGGAGATCTTGCCGCCCCGGGTGCGGGCGAGGTGGTTGTTGATGACCAAGCGGTTGTCGATCATCAGCTTGGCCGGAATGGCGCGCACGCTGGTGGCGGTGGGGATGCTCAGCGAGGCGGACATGTTCTTCGCCACCGCGGCGGCGGCGCCGCGCAGCACCTTGGACTCGTCGGCGGCGGTGTCGGCCTGCTTCGGGCCGGAGGTCGGCGCGGCGTTCGACGTCGGCGCCGGGGTCGTCTGCGGAGCGCGCGTGGTCACCGCGGCCGGTTTGGCGGCGGCCGGGGCGGGCTTGGCGGCGGCCGGTGCGGGCGCTTTCGGGGCCGCGGGGCTGGCGTCGTTGCGCTTGGCGGCGGGCTTGGCGGCCGCTGGAGCCGGGGCGGGAGCGGCAGCCTGCGCGGGCGCGGGGGCGGGCTGGCTGTTGCCGGTGTCGCCACTCGTGTCAGGCGTGTAGTCGGCCAGGAACTCGTGCCAGCTCTCGTCGACCGAGGATGGATCCTGTTTGAACTTCTGATACATCTCGTCGACTAACCACTGGTTCTGTCCGAACTGGGAAGTTGAGCTGCTCACAGCAGGTGTTCGCCTCATTTCGTTCTTCGCGCTGCGACGTTTGTGACGTGCCCGGCACGGGGATCAGCGGATTGCGCGCCGATGCGCCCTATCTGAGGATAGGCCCAGCAGCAAATCGGCGGATTCACTGACCACCCGACACCCCCGACCCTATTGGTGACGACCCGTCGTCACCCGAGAATATTCCCTCCGACGCCGCTGCCACTGCCCATAGCCGGGCATACGGTCCGCCCGCCGCGAGCAGCTCGGCGTGCGGGCCGAATTCCACGATCCGCCCGTGGTCGACCACGGCGATCCGGTCGGCGCGAGCGGCCGTGCCGAGCCGGTGCGCGACGATCACCGTGGTGCGGTCCCGGGTCAGCGATCGGCTCGCTGCCAGCACCGACGCCTCGGTATCCGGGTCCAGGGTGGCGGTGGCCTCATCGAGCAGCAGCAAGTCCGGAGCGACCAGTTCGGCGCGGGCGAGCGCGATCAGTTGCCGTTGCCCGGCCGACAGGCCGCGGCCGCGCTCGCCGACCGGCTGGTGCATCCCGAGCGGGAGCGCGGCGATCATCTCCGCCGCACCCACCGCCGCGGCTGCCGCGGCGATCTCCTCCGGGGTCGCGGATGGTTTCCCGAATGCAATGTTGCTCGCCACGTCCCCGGTGAACAGGTGAGCTTCCTGGGGGACGATGCCCAGCCGCGCGCGGTAGTCGGCGAGGCGGTAGTCGCGCACATCGGCGCCGTCCACCCGGATCGCGCCGGGGGCCACCGGATCCGCCGAGGCTCCGTTCTTCGCCACGGCGGCGGGCCCGCGCCGCGTGCGACCGCCCGGATCGGGCGGCAGGTCGTACAGCCGGGCCAGCAGCTTGACCACGGTCGACTTTCCGGCCCCGGTCGGCCCGACCAGGGCGAGGGTGGAACCCGCTGGTATGCGCAGCGAGACGCCGTCCAGCGCCGGAATGTGACTGCCCGCGTAGTGGAAGCGAACGTCATCGAACGCCACCTCGCCGCGCAGCCTCGCCCCGATGGGCACCGGGTCGGCCGGATCGGCGGCGATCGAGGAGGGCGTGCGCAGCAGGTCCCCGATCCGGCGCAGGCCGACCCTGGCCTGCTGGTAGCTGTCGAAGACCTGGGACAACTGCAGGATCGGCACGAACAGCAGCTCCAGATACAGCACGAACGCGATCAGGGTTCCCGCGCTGGTCGCACCGGAGGCGACATCACGCGCACCGAAGAACACCACCGCCGCCAACGCGACATCGGCCCATCCCACGACGAACGCGAAGTACAGCGCGATCGCCCGCTGGGCGCGCAACCGGCTGTTGCGGTAGCGCTGCGAGTATTCCGCGAAGCGACGGGCGGCCCGCGGCTCGTGCCGATTGGCCTGCACCGCCCGCAAACCGGTGACGTTCTCCTGGAAGTCGGCGTTGACCGCGGACACGTGCTCGCGCGACACGGTGTAGGCGGTGGAGGAAACCCGGCGGAACAGCACCGTCGCGATCAACAGGGCGGGCACCGTCGCCAGCACGACGAGAGCCAGGGAGACGTCGATGACCAGCAACGCCACCGTGATGCCGACCAGCGTCAGCAGGCCGACCAGGGTGGTGGCGACTCCGGTCTGCAGGAAGGTCGACAGCGCGTCGACGTCGGTGGTCATCCGCGTCATGATCCGCCCGGACAGTTCCCGTTCGTAGTAGTCCAGGCCGAGCCGTTGCAGATGCGCGAAGCTGCGGACGCGCAGGGCGAACAGCACCCGTTCCCCGGTGCGCGCGGTGAGCAGCGTGGTGGCCGCGCCGACCGCCCAGCCCGCCGCGGCCAGAACCGTGCCGAGCAGCGTCGCGCGGACCAGCGCTGCGGCGTCGCCGCCGAGCACGCCGCCGTCGATCGCGTAGCGCACCAGCGGCGGGAAGGCGATCGCGATTGCCGCGTCCGCGGCCAGCAGCGCCATCACGGTCAGCACCAACCGGCGGACGGGGCGCAGCAGGCGGGCGAGCCGGAAACGCGGATCCGGCTCGCGCAGCCGCTGCGCGTCCATGCCCGGCTGCTCGGTGGCGGGTGGCAGGAGTTCGATAGTGCGGCGCAGCTCGGGGGTCTCGCTGATATCGGCCGCCGCGCTGCCGAAGCGGCGACCGGCGGAGCTGTCCGGCGCTCGCCCCTTGGCGGCCGGGGCCGCGTCCACGTGCGGCTCGGGCGCGAGGTGCCCGGCCGGTGCGGGCAACCGGATCACGCGATCGGCGTGGGCCAGCGTGGATTCCCGATGCGCGAGGATCAGCGTGGTCCGTCCGCCGCGGTCGGGTAGCGCGTCGAAGATCGCGGCCTCGGTCACCGCGTCCACGGCGGAGGTTGCGTCGTCGAGCACCAGGATGCGCGGGCGGGCCAACAGCGTCCTGGCCAGCGCGATCCGCTGGCGCTGGCCGCCGGAGAGGGTGAGGCCGCGCTCGCCGACCACCGTGTCGTAGCCGTCGGGCAGCTCGGTGATGAACTCGTCGGCCGCGGCCTGGACGGCGGCCTGCCTGATCTCCTCGTCGGTGGCCTCCGGCCGCCCCAGCGCGATATTGGCCGCGATGGTGTCGGAGAACAGGAACGGATCGTCGAAGACGACGCCGATCGCGGCCCGCAGGTCGGCGGCGCGCACGTCGGCGATGTCGACGCCCGTGGTTTCGGCGGAACTGGTCCCGGCAGGCGAACTTGCGCGCGCGAACGCGTCGCTCGCGCCCGCGTGCGCCGGGGCGCCGGTGAACAGCCGGATGCTGCCCGCGTCCGGTGCGTAGAACCGGGGGAGCAGCAGGGCGAGGGTGGACTTGCCCGAGCCCGCCGGACCGATGACCGCCACCGTCTCGCCGGGCCGCACGCGCAGGTCCAGTTCGCGCAGTACGGGACGGTCGGGATCGAAACCGAACGTCAAGGCGTCGATCTCGATGCCGAGCGGTCCGTCCGGCAGCTCCGCGGGCCGCTCGGGGTCGGCGATGACCGGCGCGGTGTCGATCACTTGGAAGACCCGCTCGGCCGCCGCCCTGGTCAGCTGGGCCATGACGATCACCGAGGAGAGGATCCGCGCGGTGCCGGTCATCACGGCGACATAGGCGGCGAACGCGACGAAGGTGCCGATGCCGATGCTGCCGTGCAGTGCGAGCAGGCCGCCGAGCGCGATCACCGCGACCATCCCCAGCTGCGGGATCGTCGCGACGGTCGGCGCGAATCCGGCGTCGATCCGCGCGGCGCGCATCCGCTCCGCGAACAGCTTGCGACCGTGCCGCTCCAGCAGATCGACCATCCGCGCTTCCTGACCGAAGCCCTTGACCACCCGCACGCCGGTGACCGTCTCCTCGACGTGCTGAGCGAGATCGGCGGCGCGCTGCTGCGCCGACCAGGTCGCCGCGTGCAGGCGCGGCCGCATCCGGTAGACGACCAGGCCGATCGCGGGCACCACCAGCAGCGCGACGGCGGCCAGCGGCGGAGACAGCCAGGTCATGACCGCGGCGGCGAGCCCGAATTCCAGCAGCGCCATACCGGACAGGGGCACCATCGCCAGCAGACCTTGGACCAACTGGAGATCGGTGATCGATCGGGACACCACCTGCCCGGTGCGCAGCGTGTCCTGTCCGACGCCGTCGAGCCGTTGCAATGCGCCGAGCAGGTGCACCCGCAACGAGTGCTGCACGTCCAGGGACAGCCGCCCGGCCAGCCAGCGCCGCCCGAATCCGGCCGCGGATCGGCTGACGGCCAGGACGACGATCAGCCAGGCGACGGCGCTGATCGCCGCCACATCACCGATCCCCGCCGCGTCGACGGCCCGTTTGGTCAGCAGCGGCCCCGCGGTCTCGACGATCGCGCCGCCGAGCACCGCCGCCGCGAGCCCGGCGAGCACCGCGCGGTGCGGTAGGCATTCGGCCCACAGCCTGCGTATCCAGCCCGGTCTGCTTCCCCCGTCCACGTCGTGCGCTCGCCCCCTTTGTCGTACCGCGTTCGTCATCGACGGTACCGACACC
Source organism: Nocardia sputorum (assembly GCF_027924405.1). Taxonomy (NCBI): domain Bacteria; kingdom Bacillati; phylum Actinomycetota; class Actinomycetes; order Mycobacteriales; family Nocardiaceae; genus Nocardia; species Nocardia sputorum. The sequence goes on from NZ_AP026978.1 coordinate 972,765, forward strand.
GACCGACAAGCCGTTGTTCCCTACCGGCCGTTCATCACAGGTCGCGGGTGCGCAGGCTCCACCAGCTCGCGGCGCCGAGCCCGATGTTCCACAGCAGAAGGACCACGACGGCGGCCGGTGCGGGGGCGAGCACGTCGCTGTCGGGATAGGAGCCGACCGCCACCGTGCCGACGGTGGCGGAGACGGGCAGCACGGTGACGACACCCGGGATGCCGAGACCACGCGCGATCAGCCAGATCAGCGGTTCGGCGAGCACGATCCAGCCCAGCAGCAGCGACACCGCCCTGGTCGAGGACCGCAGCAGGATGCCCGCGCTCGCGCCGATCAGCGACCAGCAGACCGCCGCGAGCAGCCCGCCGCCGAGCACCGCGAAGAACTCCCCGGTGACGGCGAATTTGCTCCGCCCGGCGCCGAACAGCGCGGCGACCGACACCAGTTCGACAGCGACCGCAGCCGCCAGCGCGCAGCATCCGATGACCAGGAACTTCGCGGCCGCGAGCCGATCGCGGTCGCCGCTGAACAGTGTGGTCACGGCCATGCTGTGATACCGGTACTCCGCCCCGGTCGCCACCGCGCCGAAGACGGCGGCCGCCAGCACGACCAGCGCCAGGCCCACGTAGAGCCCGATCGTCGCAGCGCCCGTGGCCGGTTGGCCGCGCGGATCCGGCGGTCCGGCCAGGCTCGCCGACACCAGGCTCGCGAACAGTGCCACGGCGAGCAGCGCGGCGGCGAGCGTCCGTCCGCGCGGCATCGTGACGACCTTGCGCACCTCGGAGTTGACGTTCGGCACCAGGTCCGCGGGCAGGATGGCGATCATCGTGGGATTCCGTAGGGCATCGGCGAGGGTGGCTGGGCGCCGGGCGCGGCGAGGCCCGGATAGTGCGGCGCGGGCGCGGCGGTGGGCTTGGTCAGCGACGCCAGCACGCGGTCGGGGTGGATCGGGTCGGGCACGATGCTATCGATTCGCACCTGCGCCGCGGTGGCCGCCGTTCTGATCTGCGCTTCGGTCGCCTCGGCGACGGCGAGGCGACCGTCCGGCCGGATCACCGCGTCGGTGAATCCGCGAGCCGCGAGCATGGTCGCCAACGCGATCGGGGTGGACGCGGCGACGACCAGCCGGTCCGGATGCCCGCGCCGCAACCGCGCCGGCGTGCCCTGGTACACCACCGCGCCTTCGTTCAGCACGACCAACTGGTCCGCGGCGGGCAGGACGGCGCCGAGACTCTCGCTGGTCAACAGGACGCTGCCGCCGCGACGGGTATGCCTGCGCAGGAAGTCCTGCAGCCAGCCGCGTTCTGCGGTGTCCAGCCCCTCCATCGGCTCATCGAGCACCAGCAGCGGGGGATCGCCGAGCAACGCGGTGGCCAGGGCCAGCCTGGTCTGCTGCCCGATCGACAGAACGCCGATCTTCGTCGAGGCGTGTTCGTCCAGGCCCACCAGCTCGAGCGCCTCGGTCACCCGGCTGTCGGCGACGCGCGCCGCGGCGGCGTAGATCCAGAGGTGATCTCGTGCGGTGTGGGCCGGATGCAGGCCGCGTGGCGCGAGAACGCCGCCGATCACAGCCGCGGAGCCCGCGCCGTCCCGCCGGGAACCGGGCCCGCCGACGGACGCGGTTCCGGCGGTGGGAACGAGCAGCCCGAGCAGCACCCGCAGAATCGTGGTCTTGCCCGCGCCGCGCGGACCCACCAGCGCGGCGACGGTGCCGGAGGGCACGGTGAAGCTGACGTCCGTCAGCGCGGTCGCCAGCTCGTACCGCTTGGTCAGGCCACGGACCGCGAACGCGATCGGCCGCGTCCCGCTCATCGTGGCGTGGCCGGCGGGCGCGGCTTCGCCGGGTCGATCGCGGTGAGCGGTTCGGCATCGATGACCAGGTGCCCGGGCCAGGTGGCGGGCGGAGGCCCGAATGCCTTGCGCGCGTTGGTGATCGTGGCCTTGCCCAGCGCCCGGTTGCCCGCGCCGCCGATCACGGCGCCGATGCCGGCGGGCAGCACCTTGCCCGCCATCAGAGCGGCGCGCTTGGTGATGAACCGGACGATGAACCGCTTCAGCAGCGAGTCGTTCATGCTCGACAGTCCGGGGATGCGGTTGGCGAAGGCCGTGCCCCAGTTCTTCGCGGAGCTGCCGACGCTCTTCTGCACGATCTGCATGCCGCTCTCGCCCAGCACGACCGCCAGCACCAGCGCCCTGCGTTGCTCCTGGTCCTCCGGGGTGATGCCGTGCACCGAGGCCACCGCCAGGGTGAACACCGCGGAGGCCTCCATGAAGAAGGTGGTCTCCGCGCTCACCGCCGCGATGGCCGCGACGGTGCCGACGCCGGGGAAGGCGGCGGTCGCGCCCACCGCGCTGCCGCTGCCGGTCACCGCGAGCAGGTACTGCTTCTCCAGCCGCTCGATGATCTGCGCTGGGCTTTCCTCCGGATGGGAGCGGCGGATTCGGTCCACGTATTTGGCGACCGCGGGGGCCTGCAGGCGGGACCCGGTGTCGAGCAGCTCGACCACCGTCTTCTCGAACGCGCCTTTGAGCATCGGCGGCATCCTCCTCTTCCGGTCTGCTGGGTAGAACTGTATGGCACCGGTTGCCGTCAGCTCGTCATGACAACGAAGTACCCAGCCGCATCGGTTCCACCGGCGGCTGCCGCGCTTTCGACCCGGACGGGGCGCTGCTACTCGGGGGCGTGGATCGCGGGCACGCGTTCGCCCAACGGCGGAGGGGGCGGCGGGGTTCCGTCGCCGAACGGCATGCCGCCCAGCGCCTCCCGGCCGTGCGGGGTCAGCCAGTTCGACAGATCGGGGCCCTTGGGAACTATCCCGGTGGGGTTGATGTCCCGGTGCACGACGTAGTAGTGCGTCTTGATCTGCCCGAAGTCGATGGTGTCGCCGAATCCGGGGGTCTGGTACAGATCGCGCGCGTACGCCCACAGCACCGGCATCTCGGTGAGCTTGGACCGGTTGCACTTGAAGTGGCCGTGGTACACCGCGTCGAACCGGACCAGCGTGGTGAACAGCCGCACGTCGGCCTCGGTGATGGTGTCGCCGACCAGATACCGTTGCGCGGCAAGGCGTTCGGACAGCCAGTCCAAGCGGCGGAAGAGCCGGTCGTAGGCGGCGTCGTAGGCGTCCTGCGCCCCGGCGAACCCGCAGCGGTAGACGCCGTTGTTGACGTCGCGGAACACCGCGAGGTTCACCTCGTCGATCTCGGCGCGCAGCGGCTCGGGGTACAGCTGTGGCGCGCCGGGCCGGTGATGCTCGGTCCATTCGGTGGAGAAGTCGAGGGTGATCTGCGCGTAGTCGTTGGTGACGACCTGCCCGGTTGGCACGTCCACGACGGCGGGCACGGTGATGCCCCGCGGGTAGTCCGGGAACCGGGCCAGATAGGCGTCGCGCAACCGGGGGATGCCGAGCACCGGGTCGACGCCGCCGGGGTCCAGATCGAAGGTCCAGCTGAGCTTGTCGTGCGTGGGTCCGCACAGGCCGAGGGAGAGCACCGGTTCGAGCCCGAGCAGACGGCGCACGATCAGCGTCCGGTTGGCCCACGGGCAGGCGCGGGCCGCGACCAGCCGATAGCGCCCCGGCTCGACCGGGTAGCCGTCGCGGCCGTCGGCCGTGATCCGGGTGGTGATGTAGTTCGTGTCCCTCTTGAACTCGCCGGGCTCGACGTAGGAACCGCTTGCACTGGCCGACTTGGTCACATCGACAGTCTTCCAGATCGACCTCGTACGCTGACCGGATGAGTGAAACGAAGGCCACCCGCCTGGAACGCGACTTCACCGACGGCGGGGCGGAGGTGGCGACCCTCACGCTCGCCCACCCGCCGCTCAACCTCTTCGACCGGTCGATGCTGGACGCGCTGATCGCCGACATCGCCGAGCTGTCGGCGCGGCCGCCGCGCGCCCTGCTGCTGCGCGCGGAGGGCAAGGTGGTGTCCGGCGGCGTCGACGTGCACGTCTTCGACGGCTTGACCCCGGAGCAGGGCGCCGAATTGTGGCGCACGTTGTTCGCGCAGATCATCCATCCGCTGGAGGCGCTGCCGTGCCCGGTGGTGTTCGCCGCGCACGGGCTGACCCTGACCGCCGCCTTCGAGATCGCCCTCGCCTGCGACATCCTGCTCGCGGCGCCGAAGGCGAAGTTCGGGTTGGTGGAGATCGTGGTCGGGCTGACCCCGTCGATGGGCGGCCCGCAGCGTCTGGCCGAACGCGCGGGCTCGGGCCGGGCCCGCGAGTTCGTGATGACCGGCGATCTCTACGACGCGGCGACCATGGCCGAGTGGGGCGTGGTCAACGCCGTGCACGAGGACGTCGACGCCGCGGCGCGCGCACTGACCCACCGGCTGGCCGAGGGACCGACGAAGGCCAACGCGGCGACCAAGAAGATCATCGAGGCGTGGCGTTCCGGCGGTGTGGCACACGCGGATTCGGTGACGCCCGAGGTGTCCGGGGTGTTGTTCGACACCGAGGACCTGAAGGGCGGGGTGCGCAGTTTCCTCGAGCAGGGTCCGGGGAAGGCTCGCTACGCGGGCCGGTGACAGCTGGGACACGTTCATCGCCTATTCCAGCGAAGTTGTGACATGCGTCATATAGTCGCAGTGCCTGATACCTCGAGGCACGCGGAGGACGAATGTCGCAGTTGCTCGTCGAATATCCCCTCACCGGCCCGCACGTCTGGGACAACCCGCTAGCCCGCGGCGCCGACGGAGTGCTGCGCTACGGAAACCTCACGCCCGCGCTGACCGAACTGCTGGATCTGCAAGTGCACGCCTTCGGTACCCGCGAAGCCGTGGTCGAGGTCGGCGGCCCGCGCCTGACCTACCGGGAGCTGTGGCATTCGGCCTCCCGGATCGCGGGCGGCTTGCAGGAGCACGGGATCGGATACGGCGACCGGGTCGCCGTTCACATGCCTTCCGGCGTCCGGTGGGTGCAGGCATTCCTCGGCGCCTTGCTCAGCGGTGCGGTGCCCGTGCTGGTGCACGACGGGCTGCCCGACGCGGTGGCCGAGCGCGTGATCGCCGACAGCCGTGCCGATTTCGTGCTCGGCCACCAGGGCGCCGAGACCGAACTGCCCGACGGGGCCGCCTACATCGATGACGGCGCGGCGCTGGGCGACCTGGCGCTGCTGTCCTACACGAGCGGGACGTGCACGCCCAAAGGGGTGGAGCTGACCAACGAGAATCTGCTCTCCGCCGTGCGCTCGGTGGTCGCGGCGCTCGACCTGCCGACCGACGGCCTGCGCAACCTGGTGCTCCTGCCGTTGGCGCACGCCAGCGGCTGCGTCGACCAGCTGTTGCCGACCTTCGCCGTCGGCGGCACCGTGGTCCTCACCCGGGACACCCGCGGCATGGCCGAGGCCATCACCGCCGAGCGGATCGACATGGTCTCCGCGACTCCGCGGATCTTCGCGGGCCTGCTGCCCGAACTCGCGGAACTGCGCGCCGAGGGGCTGTGCACCGAGGGCATCGCGCGGATCAGCAAGGCCGGTCACCGGGCCGAACGCGCCGCGTCGCCGGTCGCTCCGGTCGACCTGACGGCCGAACTGCGCGGCGTGTTCCCCGCGGCCCGGCAGTGGTCGGTGTGGGGTGCGACCGAGACCAGCGGCATCGGTCTTGCGGTGGACGACGCCGAGCAGGAAGACTCGCCCGACGCGACAGGGGTGCTCGGATTCCCGTTCGGCGGAACGGAATTGGCGCTCTGGGGCCCGCGCGCGCGGGCGGGGCACGGTGAGTTGCTGTGTCGCGGGCCGAACGTCACGCCGCGCTACTGGAACGATCCCACCACGACCGCGGCGCGATTCACCGGAACGTGGTTCCACACCGGCGATCAGGTGACGATCGATGCCGACGGTTTGGTGCGCAGGGGCGCGGTGCCCGCCGAATGACGCGGTCTCACTCCAGCATTCGATCGCGCAGTCGCGCCAGGAGAGCGGGCGTCAGCCCGATGGCGGCGAGATAGCCGTCCAGGTCGCCGTGCAACTCGCGCATCGACGCGGTGGCGATGTCCAGGTATTCGTCGCGCACGCCGAGCAGGTCGATCGAGAGTTCCTCACCGGCCAGCAGTTTCGTCGTCATGAGGGCGCGCAGCGCCGGGACGGCGCCGTTGCTGAGCAGGTAGTCGGCCTGGACGTCGGCCTCGATGACGCCCACCGCGCGCAGCAGCGTCGCGACGGCCCAGCCGGTGCGGTCCTTGCCCGCCGCGCAGTGCACCAGCACGGCGCCTTCGCCACGCAGGATGGACTCGGCGAGCGAGGCGATGGCGGCGTGCGCCTCCGGCAGCGCCGGGAACATCCGGTAGACCTCGAGCATGTGCGCGTAGGCGGTCCGCGCGGTCGCCTCGTGCGGCGGCGCCTCGGCCATCCTGGAGTCGAACGGCGTGATGGTCAGCCGGACGTCCGCGGGCAGCCGGTCGGCGCCGATATGGTCGATCTCGCGCTGTCCGCGCAGGTCGTGGACGACGCTGACGCCCAGTTCGCGCAGCCCGGCATGGCCCGCGTCATCCAGGCCGCTGAGCTGAGCCGAGCGCAGCAGGACGCCGGGGCGGACCTTGGCGCCATCGTGGGTGCGCAGCCCGCCGGTGTCGCGGAAGTTGAACGTGCCGGAGAGGAAGTACTGGTCGGCGGGGGGCGAGAGAGTCACCGATCCAGGCTATCCGCCGGGCGGAGCGAAGAGGTGTCGATAGCGGATCGGACCTCGAACGACAGGCTGACCGATTTGGGCGGTTTCGCTGTGGTATTTGCCACACGATTTGGGTTGCCGCCCACCTGAACCGTACCGTTGTCCATGGTCTGTCGAGCGGCGCAGCGTCGTCGAGATCCACCGTCATAGCGGGATTTCCGGGCGACACGGCTGGATCGCATACCGGTCCCGGTTGGGTAACAAAACATTCTTTCAGTCTGGAATTACCCATCGAACCCGTTCTCAAACCCCGAAAACGCTCTACCATTGATGAACGTTGGACCGGGCAGCCGAGGTGTTTCCCGATGTTGCCCGCCCTGTTCAGCGAGTCGCGCCAACGGAGGTGCGCGAGTTCTTTCGCCGAGGGAGTCGTCGTTGAGCGCACGTGGAGAAGTAATAACAGATATCCGGCTACGACCCGCCGTCACGGATGCGGTCGAAGCGGCGGCCGCCACGCTCGACTACAAGGGCCTGCGCGCGCTGCGGGTGTTGCTGCACGCCGGGGTCAGTGCCTACTGGCCGCTGGTCAAGGCCACTCCGGGTAAGCAGATCAGGTCGTACGAGAGGACCTTGGAGGCGCTGCGCGCGCGCTGGGAGGTCAGGGCCGGTTGCTTCCCTGATCCGATCGCGACGGAGTTCTACCGTGAGAAGGACGCGGAGGTCACCGCGTTCCTGAAACTGTGCGCCGAGCGGTCGGGGACGCAGTGGCTGGAGCCGGTGGAGGCGATCGCCTGCAACGTCGTCTCGATCGTGCAGGGCACGGTCCTGCGCTGGCTGGCGGATTGCAACGACGAGACCATGTTGGTGGTGCTCGACGAGATGGTCAGCGGACTGGCCACCAAGGCCGCGGAGATCTGACAAATACTGGACGTTTGACCAACTTGGTGGTTGAGTTGTCCTGGTGACCGAGACGTCGCCGATCGCGGGGCTGCACGCGGCCACCGCCGACCTGGATCCGCCGCTGGCCGCCCTCGACCTGCCCACTGTGCGCGCGAACGCCGCCGACCTGGTGCGCCGCGCTGCCGGCACCCCGGTGCGTGTGGCCAGCAAATCCGTGCGCTGCCGCGCAGTGCTCGCCGAAGTCCTCGGCGCCGATCTCACCGCTTCGGGCGGTTTCGCGGGCATCATGTCCTATTCCTTGCGGGAAGCCCTCTGGCTCGTGCGCCACGGGGCGCGCGACGTGCTGCTCGGGTATCCCAGCGTGGACCGTGCGGCACTGGCGGAACTGGCCGCCGACGACATCGCGCTGCGATCGATCACGCTGATGATCGACGATGCCGCGCAACTCGACCTGATCCGCGCCGCCGTCGGCACCGACCGGGTCCGGCCACGGGTCTGCCTGGACGTGGACGCGTCGCTGCGCATCGGCCCCCTGCACCTCGGCGTGCGCCGTTCTCCGGTACGCACGCCGCAGCAGGCCGCCGCCCTGGCGGGCGAGGCGCTGCGGCGTGGTTTCGACGTGGTGGGCGTGATGACCTACGAGGCGCAGATCGCGGGACTGCCGGACACCAATCTCGCGGTGCGCTTGGTGAAGCGGGCGTCCGCGGCGGAGATCCGCAAGCGCCGGGCCGAGGTGCTCGACGCGGTCCGGTCCGTGACCGGCGAGCTGGCGATCGTCAACAGCGGCGGCAGCGGATCCATCGAGGTCAGCGTCGCCGATCCGGACGTCACCGAGGTGACCGCCGGGTCCGGTCTGTACGTGCCCACGCTGTTCGACGGGTACCGGTCGTTCACCCCGCGGCCCGCGCTGTATTTCGCGCTTCCCGTGCTGCGCAGACCCGCGTCCGATATCGCCACCGTCTTCGCGGGCGGCTACATCGCGTCCGGCCCCACCGGAGCGTCGCGGGCGCCCAAGCCGGTGTGGCCGCGCGGGATGAAGCTGCTCGGCACCGAGGGCGCGGGCGAAGTGCAGACCCCGCTGTCGGGCGGCGCGTCACTCCGGGTCGGCGACCGGGTGTGGTTTCGGCACGCGAAGGCCGGCGAATTGTGCGAGCGGTTCGACACCGTGCACCTGGTCGACGAGGACGGTTCCCGCGTCGGCGTGCCGACCTATCGCGGCGAGGGCGTCTGCTTCGGCTGACCGGCGTCGGTCAGCCGGAGGAACGCCCCGAGATCGGCGAGTTCGTCCGTGCTCGCGGGCAGATACTCGGTGAGCAGTGGTGAGCGGATGACGATCGCCTTCCACATGGCGCGGCACAGCGCGTGCACCACGCCGCGCGACAGCAGCGACGGCATGCCGTAGGGAGCGTCGGCGGGGCTCGAGGTCGTCATGGACAGCAACACCACCGCCGCCTCCCGGCCGCGGAATCGATCCGGCGTGCCCACCAGCACGTCCTCGATCTTGGCGCGGCCCAGCAGCGTCCGGATGCGCCCCACCTGGGCCGCGTACGGCGCGACCACGAAGATGTCGTGCGGGTGCAGCCTGCGCGTGGTCGCGCCGATCGTCCAGGACATGCCGAGCAGGGCGCGGACCCGGCGCACCACCTCGCGCGCCTCCGCGGGCGACTCGGTGGCGTTGCCGTAATGGTCCACCAGGACGGTGTCCACTCCGGGCTGCTCGCCGTCCAGCCGCCGGGCCAGCGTGACCGTCTCGTTGGCCCGCAGGCGGCCGTCGTAGTACAGCCGGGAGACCGGCTCGCAGACCGCCGGGTGCATCCGCCAGGTGCGGTCCAGGAAGTAGCCGCGTTCGATGGGCAGCGTCTGACGTCCCGCGGCCAGCCAGCCGAGCACCGACTCGCCCACCGGGGCCGGGTGGGCGCCGCGCGCGCTCGACGCCACCGGATCGCCGAGCAGCAGCAGATTGCGCGCGCTCGCCGCGACGGACACGGCCTCGGCCAGCGGGAAACGGCCGGCGTCGGCGATCACGAGCAGGTCCAGGCCCGCGCGCGGCACCGAATTCTCGTCCGCGAAATCGGCCGGGACGCCGCCGAGCACGCACCCGCTGATCGCGTTGTCCAGAAATCGCGGGTAGCGGGCGGCGTCGATCACCAACCACTCCGGGGCGAGCGTCGCCGCGTCCTTCTTGGCGACCAGTTCCGGCAGGACGCCCGCCCGCACCACCGCGTCGAGCAGGTTCTCCACGGTGGCGGATTCCCGCGCGACAACGCCGATGCGCCACTTGTTCCGCGTGATGAGCCGCTCCAGCACGCGGGCGGCGGTCGGGGTCTTCCCGGTGCCCGGCGGGCCCTGCACGGCGACGTAGGAGTGGTCCAGAGCGCACAGCGCGGCTGTGATCGCCGCGGCGTAGTCGCCGTGCACCTCGGGCAACCGGGCGTCGCCGTGCAGCCGGGGCGGGCGCCGCGCCAGGATGTCGAAGACGGCCGCCCGCGGCGTGTCCGGCAAGGTCATCAGCAATTGCTGCGCCGCGAACTCGATGGCCGCTGCGGCGTTCTCGTCCCACTCCGGCAGGCCGGGCGCGATCGCGGACGGCAGTTCGTCGTAGGGTTCGCACCCTTCGGGCAGCGATTCCTCCAGCCGGACGGTGTCGTCGAATTCGGCGTCCACCGAGCAGCCGAGAACCGTGGCCGTCGCGGTGGCCCGCAGGCCCGGAGCGGTGACCATTCCCGCCGGCATCGGCTGGTCGTAGAAGGTGTAGACGGTGGTACCGGGAGTGAGCGCGCTCGCGCCCGGAGCGCCGCTCGGACCGGTGCCGATCCGGCCGGTCAGGGTCAGGTAGCGCCGCATCGCCGGGCGATCGGGGCGGCGATGCCACTTGGTGTCGACCGTGCCCCAGTCGGCGACCAGGACTCCTGGCGCGTCGGCCCATTCGTCCACCGGATGGCTGAGCCGGTCGGCGTGCGCCCACCACAACGGCTGCCGTTCACGGCGATGGTAGCCGAGCGCGGCGGCCGTCAGCGCGGCGGGATGCAGCGAATCACCTTGCGCGGCGGCGTATTCGGCGAGCGCGGCCTCCAGCGACGACGGCCGGGACGACGGCGGCGGTGCGGCCGCGCCGGGGATCGCCGCGGTGTATCCGGCCGCCGCGGGCAGCGTCCGCGCGGCGACGCGCTGCTCGGCCGCGCGATCGAGCAGCCAATCGCGCAGCCGCAGCACGGTACCGCAATCGTGTTCGGCGGAGGTATCGGCAGGGCCGGGAAGCAGTCGGCGCAGCCCGCTGAGCCGGTAGGAGGATTCGCCGACGAGCAGCGCGCCGCGCACGATCGGATACAGATCGACCAGAACGCCTCCGCACAGCAGTTCGTCCACCAGCTCCTCGTTGACGCCGTGCCGTCCGGTGCAGCGCAGCAGCGCCGTGCGCACCGCGGCGGAGTAGTGGTAGACGTGCAGGTCCGGATAGATCCGGCGGCGCTGGGTCAGATAGTCGAGCACCTGCTCGAGCACGCGGCGTTCCGCGGCCGCGGCGTGCCGGGGGTCGCTCGAATCGATCGGCCCGCGCAGCGAGAGATGCACCGTGTCCGGGCCGCCGACCTCCACGACGAGCGGAGCGCGGCCGCCGCCCGCGATGGTGAGCGAGAGGTCACCGGGGGACGGCGCGGGCAGCGCTCCGAGCGCGGCCGCGTCGAGCAGGGCATACGTGGGTGTTCCGGAAAACTCGCGCCGCAGTTGGAGTTCCGCCTGGCGGCGCAGCGCGGAGACCGTCCGCGGCGGCACGCCGGGCACCGCGGCATCGGTGGTGGCCAGCCGGTCGATGGTGGTCACTCCCGCTTCGCGCAACCGGGCGCGGGCGGCGGACGGCATGCCTGCCACGAGCAGGAGGTCGCGCGCGGCGGACAGGGCGTCGGTGCAGGTCCGGCAGCGGCCGCAGGCCAGATAACGGGGGTCGCCCCACTGCACGGGCAGCAGTTCACCGAGCTTCTCGTCCACGATCCGCTCCACCCGCCGCCTACGCGCCCGATACAACGGAAGCAACTCGCTCAGCGCCCGGGCGCTGCTCTGCGGGCCCCGGTGCAGCCGGACCAGCGGTGCGGTGAGCGCGCCCGAGCGGTCGAGGGCCTCGGCGCAGGCGGCGAGTTCGAGCGCGGCGGCGACCCGGTCCGCCGTCGTGGGCGCGATGCCGTGCACGGTGTAGCGGACCCGATGTTCCGCCCGTACCAGGAAGTCGGCGCCACAGTGGAATCGGCCGTCGAAGAAGGACGCGCCGTGCACCACGTGGGCGCCGGAGCGCAAAGCGGTGACCGTTTCGGCGTGCGCGGCGGTCAGTGCCGCGGCATACCGGCCGGGATCGCTCGGATCGTCCGGCGGCCGATCGATCTCGACCACCGCGCCGCCGAACCGCGTGCGGTAATCGTCGAGCAGGCGTCGCCGGACGTCATCGGTTCCCCGCGCGGGCTCGTCTCCCGGTGCGGTGCTGCGGGTTTCGGCCGGGATGGTACCGAGTTCGGCGTCGAGGGCGCGCAACAACGCGAACTCGCAGTGCGCCGCGCGGACGAGATCGACGGTGCTGCAGACGACACGATCACCGAACACGAACAAACGCGGCCCTCCTGTGTCTTCGCGGGACACCCGCTGCCGGCGTGCGCCGAATTACACACGGACCGCAACACTGTAGCTAGCGCGCCTGACCTCGGCCTACCCTCCCCGGCTCAGGACCGTGGCTTACGGCGCTCCGGCCGCTTGCCGCTTTCGCGCTCCCGGCGCTGGCCGCGGCTGAACGTGCGATGCTGCGGCGCGCCCTGATCCAGTTGCAACTGGATGAGCACACCACTGATCCGCGTGCGCCGCAACGCCTCCAGCGTCTCCTCCGGCAGCTGGGCGGGCAGTTCCACCAGGCTGTGGTCGGGACGGATGCTGATGTGCCCGAAGTCGCTGCGGCGCAGGCCGCCTTCGTTGGCGATGGCGCCGACGATCGCGCCGGGCACCACGCGATGGCGCTTGCCCACGCTGATCCGGTAGGTCGCCAGCTCGGTTCCGGTGGCGCGGTGGTGGGAACCGCCGACCGGTTCGTCGAAACGCCGGGCGGGCCGCTCGCGCGGGGTCCGGTCGCGTTGCGGGCGCTCCACCGGCTCCGGCTCGGGCTCCATGAAGAAGTTGTCGCCGTCGTAGGAGCCCACCGCCAGCGCCGCGGCGATGTCGGCCAGCGGGATGTTGTGCTCGCGCTCGTAGTCCTCGATCAGCTTGCGGAACAGCGGCAGGTTCGCCGAGGTGAGGTTCTCGGTGATGGCGTCGCCGAACTTCGTCACGCGCTGGGCGTTGACGTCCTCCACGCTGGGCAGCTGCATCTCGGTCAGCGGGTGGCGGGTGGCCCGCTCGATCGACTTGAGCAGGTGCCGCTCGCGCGGCGCGACGAACAGCAGCGCCTCGCCGCTGCGCCCGGCCCGGCCGGTGCGGCCGATGCGGTGCACGTAGGACTCGGTGTCGTGCGGGATGTCGTAGTTGACCACGTGCGAGATGCGGTCCACGTCCAGCCCGCGCGCGGCCACGTCGGTGGCGACCAAAATGTCCAAGGCGCCGGACTTGAGCTGGCCGATGGTGCGTTCGCGCTGGTTCTGCGCGATGTCGCCGTTGATCGCGGCGGCGGAGAAGCCCCTGGCGCGCAGCTTCTCGGCGAGTTCCTCGGTGGCCTGCTTGGTGCGGACGAAGATGATCATCGCCTCGAACGACTCCACCTCGAGCACCCGGGTGAGCGCGTCCAGCTTGCGCTGATGCGACACCAATACCCAGCGCTGGGAGATGTTGGTGGCCGTCGAGGTCTTGGCCTTGACCGTGATCTCCACCGGATCGTGCAGGTACTGCTTGGAGATCTTGCGGATCGCGGCGGGCATGGTCGCCGAGAACAGCGCCACCTGCTTGTCCGACGGAGTGTCGGCGAGGATGCGCTCGACGTCCTCCTGGAAGCCCATCTTGAGCATCTCGTCGGCCTCGTCCAGCACCAGATACTGCAGCTGCGACAGGTCGAGCGTGCCCTTCTCCAAGTGATCGATCACCCGGCCCGGAGTGCCGACCACGACGTGCGCACCGCGGCGCAGGCCCGACAGCTGCACGCCGTAGCTCTGTCCGCCGTAGATGGGCAGCACATGCAGCCCCGGGATGTGCGCGGCGTAGCGGCCGAACGCCTCGGCGACCTGGATCGCGAGCTCTCGGGTCGGGGCGAGCACGAGGGCGCGCGGAGTGCGGCCGGTGGCTTCGAGCCCCATCAGGATCGGAATGGCGAACGCGGCGGTCTTGCCGGTGCCGGTCTGCGCGAGACCGACGACGTCGGCGCCGGAGAGCAGCGGGGGAATCGTCGCGGCCTGAATAGGCGACGGCGATTCGTAACCGACGTCGGCGATGGCCGCGAGGATGCGGTCATCGATCCCCAGATCGGCGAAAGACGGGCCGTCGGTGTCCCTGTCGTTGTCGCCAGAAACGCTGTCGACCTGATTGGTGCTCATTGACCAGGAGTTTACTGCCTCGTGCTGGTCGTCCCGGCCACCGCCCCAATACCGTGAGACCTATGCAACTGGACAACTCGCCCGCGCATCGCGATGTGACGCCGGATCAGCTGGACGTTGCGGTCGTCCAGTTCGCCCCGTCGACCGACCCCGCGGCGAACCTCGCGACCGTGCGCGAGCACGTCCGCACGGCCCGCGAGCGCGGGGCGCGCGTGGTCGTCGCACCGGAATACTCGATGTTTGCCGTGACCCGGCTCGACGAGCGGGTCGTCGCCGTCGCCGAGCCGCTGACCGGCCCATTCGTCACCGGCCTCGGGGCGATCGCGCGCGAGTTCGGCGTGTTCCTGGTCGCCGGAACGGTGGAGCAGGTCGCTCCCGGTGGCGACCGCATCCGCAACACCCTGGTCGTGCTCGGCCCAGACGGCGCCCTCGTCACGCGCTACCGGAAGGTCCACCTCTACGACGCCTTCGGCCACCTCGAATCCGACGTGGTCGAACCGGGCGTGATCGAAGCCCCGGCGACCTTCACGGTCGGCGATGTGACATTCGGCATGCAGACCTGTTTCGATCTGCGCTTCCCGGAAGGTGCGCGCCGGGTCGCCGCGGCAGGCGCGCAAGTGCTGCTGCTGCCCGCCCAGTGGATACCCGGCCCGGCCAAGGTCGACCAGTGGACCACGCTGGTCCGGGCGCGTGCCATCGAGAACACCGTCTACGTCGCCGCCGCCGATCAGGCCGCTCCCCGGGGCGCGGGCGCGTCGATGATCGTGGACCCGGCAGGCGCGGTACTCGCCGAACTCGGCGACGAGCCCGGTGTGCTGACCGCCGGAATCGACCTGGCCTACCTGAGCAAGGTGCGCACCGCCAACCCGAGCCTCGCGTTGCGTCGATTCTCGATCACCGAGCGCGGACCGGAGTAGCGTTCGGAATCGATGGTCTACACCGATCGGACCTCGGCCGGTCACGCGCTGGGTGCGCATCTCGAACACCTACGCGCGGCGAATCCGCTGGTGCTCGGGCTGCCGCGCGGTGGAGTGCCGGTGGCCGCCGCGGTGCGCGAGGTGATCGGCGGTGACCTCGACATCCTGCTGGTCCGCAAACTGGGCGTGCCCTGGCAACCGGAACTCGCGCTGGGCGCCGTCGGCGAGGACGGGGTTCGGGTGCTGAATCCGGATGTGCTGGCGCACACCGGGCTGACGCCGAAGAAGGTCGACTCGATCGAGGCGCGCGAGCGCGCCGAACTGGAGCGGCGCAGGCAGGTGTTGCGCGGTTCGGCGCGGCCGATTCCGCTGGAAGGGCGCACCGTGGTGATCGTCGACGACGGCATGGCGACCGGCGCCACGGTCGTGGTCGCCTGCCGGGTCGCGCGGCTGCACCGGCCCGCGCGCGTCGTCGTCGCCGTGCCGGTCTCCTCCACGGAGGCGATGCGCCGGGTCGCCGACGAGGCCGACGAGGCGGTCTGCCCGTGGGTGCCGCGCTCGCTCGGCGGCGTCGGCGGCGCGTACCGGGACTTCCATCAGTTGGAGGACGCCGAGGTCACCGCGTTGCTGTGCTGACAGTGCTCAGATCTCGGCGATGCCCTTGCGGTGGCGCTGGGCCAGTTCGGCGTAGAAGCCCGGGTTGAGCTGCACCCACATCTGCGCCTGCGTGCCCTCGATCGGCCGTTTCACCTCGGCGGGGGAACCTGCGGCGAGCACGCCGTCGGGAATCTCGGCCCCGGGCGGCACCAGCGAGTGGGCCGCGATCATGCTGCCCGCGCCGATCTTGGCCAGGTCCAGCACCGTGGTCCCGTTGCCGACGATGGCCTCGGCGCCGACCGCCGCGCCGTGGAAGACCACGCTGTGCGCGATCGTCGCGCCGGGCCCGATCTCCATCGGCACGTCCGGTGGCACGTGCAGCACCGCGTTGTCCTGGATGTTGGCGCGTTCCCGGATCACGATCGGCGCGAGGTCCGCCCGCAGCACCGCGCCGTACCAGATCGAAGCGCCCGCCTCGACCCGGACGTCACCGATCAGGGTCGCCGTCGGCGCGACGAACGCCGTCGGATCGACCTGCGGCCGTTTGCCTTCGAATTCGTAGAGTGGCACTCGTACACCGTAAACGGTGGTGTCGGGTCGTCGCCGGACCGGCGTCGGGAACCGCCGTGCGGCTCAGCCCCGGTCTGGATCCCAGGAGTGTCGAATCCGGGATGGAAGTGGGACTCCCAACGCGGTGCCGCGGTCCATCGGCTGCCGTGTGCCCGGTCCGCGCCTGGCGCGATCGTCCTGCCTCGGATGATGAGCCCGCGCATGCCCGTCGAGTCGGTCTCCGCGTTCGTGTGGACAAGCCGGTCCAACCGACACCGGTGGCTGATCGCCGCGTAACGGTCAGCGGCGCAGCAGCAGGCCGGGCCGAGCGTGCGGTCCGATCGTCGTGTCCGTCACGCGTTCATCCGTTGCGCTGTCGAGTGTCGGCGGGCGCTTGACCCGCGACGGGTAGCCGAGATGTTCAGCGTCCGGCGTAGGCGGTGGACGTGCGCGCGGCCGCGGTGACGAGCGGTCGGAGGTGGGCGGCGAAACGCTCCGCGTTCACCGCGACGATGTCGACGTCCGCGCCGGTGCGCACTGCGTACCGGCCGTCGGCGACCACGTCGATCCAGCACAGCACGCCGAACGGGCGTAGTTCGCCCGCGCCGCGCCGGGCGGAGACGACCATCTGCCCGATGCCTTCGCGCGGCTGCCGGAGCAACTTGCGGATCCGGGATGGGGTGGACGGCCCGGCGACCGGAACGGTGACCAGGTTGCGGCTGTCCTCGCCGACCTGGGTCAGGGGAGCGGTCAGCCGCGGGAGGGTGCCGGGGGTGTTCTCGGGAAGCATCGAAACGATCCGAGCACAGAGGCTTTTCGAGCTGCCCGCGAACAATCGCACCTCACCGCCGCGGTCGGGCGTCGCGCCGGGGCGTTGCGCCGCGACCACCGCGATGTTCCCGGCGGCGGCGCCGAGGATGCGCACCGGCCGCACCGCCGGTTCGGTGTCGGTCGCCGGTCGCGGTCCGCCATCCTCGCGCGGCGCCGCGTCACGTTGACCGAACACCTCGACGCGCAGGTCCGGCTCGGCGAGAACGCGCAGCGCCGCCTCCAGATCCGCGTCCAGGACCTGATCACACCAGCGTTCGAGCGCCGGAAGCTGCGCGGCGCGTTCGCCGATGTCGCGGGCCGACAAGCGCACGGCGAGGGGATAGGGGATGCGATCACCGTCGGTGCGTGACCAGGCCAGCGCGAACTGGTCCGGGGTCAGCGTCCAGTTCACTCGTACTCGGACCATTCCCCGAGCACGGGCGGCGTGGTCGGATCGAGCGATCCGATGAGTTCGCCGCCGTCGTCGGAGGGCTCGAGGAAGGTGGGCAGGTCGTCGAGGTCGAACTCGTCGTCCTCGTCGTCGATCGGAGCCAGGCGTGCGGTCGCCGCGTTCGCGGCCACGCTCGCACCCCCGCGCGGGGTGTCCACCGCGGCCACCGCACCGCCCATCAGGCCGCCCATCGCGCCCGCGCCGAGACCGGTGACGGCCGCGTCACCGCTGTCGTCGTTCCTGCGCCGCTCGTCGCGCTTGCGCTGTTCCTCGGGCGGAACCTGGGGGCCCGCGCCCGGCACGGCGGGCACCGTCATCGGCTCGCCCGTCACCGCGGCGGGGGCGGTCGTCGGCCCCGGTGCGCCCGGGACGGGCGTCGTACGGTGGACGGACGCGGCCGCCATCGCCGGAAGCGCCGCCGCGGCGGCGGGCGCGACACGAGGCGCCGTCGGCGCCGGTGCCTCGCCCGAAGCGGCAGCGGTGGTGGTCGGCGCGGCAGCGGCGGCGGATGTGGATGTGGATGGAGCTTCCGCAGTGGGTTCCGGATCGGCCTGCGGAACAGCGCCCCGCTGCTGTACCGGGTGGCTCGGCTCCTGCGAGGCTGTCGCGAACGATAGGGGTTGCGCGGCAGGGGAGGGCTGGGCGTCTCCGATGATCTTGCTGGACGGTGCGGCACCGGGCGTCGCTGCGGTCGGCGGATCCGTCTCGTCGGGGAACGCGGGCACGTCGGTCCCGGTCTGCACGAACACACCGGCGTAGATGTCGTTCATCGCGCGCACGACGTCCTGACGGGCGTGCTCACTCGCCTTCTGCCCCTCGACATTGCTGGTCGCCTGGGACGGATCCAGCAGTGCTCCCGCCAGATCCGGTGCGTCCGTGGGAGGCTCGGTCACCGCGGCCCGCAGCGCTTCGGCCGCGTCGCTCGCTCGCCCGAGGCGCTGCGAGACCACCGCGAACACGTCGGCCAGGTCCTGGCCGCCCTGTTCGAACACGCGCACCACCGCGTCCGCGCTCTTGGCGGCGGAGCCGCGCCAGCCGTCGGCGATGGCCGCGCGAATCTCGGTGTGCGCCTGGAAGACCGCGTCGGCGAGATGCGCCGCCGCTTCGCTCCACGCCTGCTGGCCGCCCGCGAGCACGGCCGGATCCAGCAGTTGCACCTTGGCGTGGATCTCGCTGTGGGTGAGGTTGTCGAACACTTCGACGTTCGGCGCGTAAGCGGGATCGGTGCGCCGGTGGGTGGCCCGCTCGCCGGCGCGCGGCATCTCACGCATGCGCGGCTCCCGTCACGTCGATCCGTTCCACCGCCAGCGCGAGGGCCTGGTCGGCCTGCTGATAGGTGGCGGCCGCGGCGCGGAATGTCTGCGCGAGTTCCCTTGCAGCGGAAGAATATTGGCGTAGTCGCGTGATCGCGCCGTCGGCTTTGCGCTCGAAACCGGCGCGTAGCGCGTCGCCGGAGGCGAATCCGCCGAATCCGGGCAGGGCGGTGGCGGCGCTCAGCACGCGGATCTGCTCGTCGACCCGATCGGCGAGCAATTCGTACTGGCGCGCGCAGCGTTCGTGCGCGCCGTCGGCGACCAGCAGGCTGTCGATCCACAGCGAGCCGTCGTCGACCGCCCTGTTCAGCGCGGCGATGTCGATACCTGGTGCGGTGACCTCCGCGCGTGGCTCTCCGCCGAACTCGTTCTCCTGCGATGGCATCTGCGCCGTCCCCCTTCCTCGTCCGAAGAGCGGTTCACGGATGTCGTGCCAACCCCACGACGACACCCTGCGTCCAATCCGCGATGTCGGCAGTGACCCGCGCGTGCACCGGCTCGTGCAACAGGTCGTGCCCTGCGTCGATGTACTCCCGTAAATCTACCGATTCGTGGCGGCTAGTCCAGACCCTGACGGCATCGATCGGCGCGCGCCGATCGTCCACGCCGTGCACCGCGAGGATCGGAAGTTCGCGTGGCAGTGGCGTTCCCGGCGCGCCGGGCGCACCGCCGCCGAGCGCGCGCTTCGGGACTCCCGACAGCACCAGGCCCGCGAGCGCGTCGTCGGGGAGGGCCGGCCGCAGCGGGTAGTCTCGTTCCACGGTCACCGGATGCGCTGTCGTGTCAGTGGTTTCCGGCGCCGCCGCGCCGAGCATGCCCAGCGCGGTCACCGCGCCCAGCGAGTGACCCAGCAGGATCAGTGGCCGGTCGTCGCGCGCCAGTTCGACGAGCCGCACGGCGTCCGCTACCAGCTCGGCCAGTGTGCCGGGCCGTTCCGGATCGCCCTCGCTCAACCCGTGTCCCGAGGTGTCCAACGCCCACACCTGCGCCCCGGCGGGTCCCAGGGCGCGCGCGAACCGGTGGTAGTGCCCGCTGTGTTGCCCGATTCCGGGCAGCAGAACGAGGGTGTACCGCGAATTCTCGATCGGCCACCGCCGATAGTGCATCCGCCCGCGCGCGCCGTCGAAAAAAGGCATTCACCGATAGTGCCAAAGATCGTGTCCGGGACGGGACCGCACGATTTCGCGCCGAAAACGGCTAAGATCCGCGGCGACTCACTCCTACCCGAGCCCGAGGTGCCCGCGTTGAGAACCCTCCGCCGTCCCGGCGCCTTCCTCGCCTCCGCAGCGGCGCTCGCCTGCACCGCAGTACTCGCGCCGGTCGCCGAGGCCGCGCCGCCGGTCGCCGCCTGTGACCCCGCGGCGGCGGTCACGGCCGTTCCGGCGCCGGTGCCGGTGCTCGACTGGGCGGAGAATCTGGGCTACGACGCCCAGGGCAATCTGTGGGTCTCGCGGCTCAACCGCAACGAGGTCCAGCGCTACGACGCCGCCGGCACGCTGACCGCGACTGTTCCGGTGGAGTTCCCGGGCGCGGTCCGGCTCGGTCCCGACGGGTTGCTGTACGTCGTCTACGGCGACGCGCCGGTCAGCGTCGTGCGGCCCGGCGGCGTGATCCGGTTCGATCCGGCGGCGGCAGTGCCGGCACCGGAGCTCTACGTCTCCGGGTTCACGATGCCCAACGGCGCCGCGTTCGACCCAGCTGGGAACCTGTACGTCGCGACGTTGTCCGGCGTGGTCAAGGTTCGTCCCGACGCCTCCGTCGACACCGCCTGGGGCGCACCGCTGGCCGGACTGGCCGCCAACGGCGCGGTCGTGCACGACGGCGCGCTGTACATCACCGCCAACGGCGGCCCGCTCGGCCGGATCGTCCGCATCCCGCTCGACGACCCCGCGGCCCGCGCCACCGTCGCGGATGTCGCCGGGCGACTACCCGGCCTGCCGGATTTCGCCGACGACCTGCTCGTCGACCCGAGCGGCATCCTGTACGTCACCACTCTCACCGGCCAGCTGGTCCGGGTCGATCCCCGCACCGGCGCAGGCTGCGCCGTCCTCGCGGGCCAGCCGCTCACCGCGGTGGCCGCTGCCCCCGGCCGTCCGGACGAATTGATCGCGAGCACGGAATCCGGCGCTCTGCTCGGAATCCGCCTCGCCCGCTGAATCGGAGGTCGCGGGCGGGTGCGCGTAGACGCTCGAAGCGGGGTGCGCCCGAGGGGATGCGCTCCCTGATCGCAGACGTCGCGCAGAATGCGCAGAGGACCGGCTGATCAAGGTATTGCCAGGTGCTCAGAAGTGTTCGGCTACGACTTCGTAGAGGGCCGGGTGCGCGCGGCGGTTCGCCTGGGGATGTGCACGGACGCCAGAACTCCCGGGTCGGCTCGTGGCCTCGCAAATTTCGGCGCTGTCCCAGCGCGACGGTGACGAGTTCGAATCGCTCGAGTCATGGGCGCTCCTGCGTGCCTATCGCGCGCTCGGCGCGGTCGGCGATGGCGCGCAGCTGCGCGATGAGTTCCGGTGGCTCGTGGACCTGGAAGTCCGCTCCCAGCCCGAGCAGCCGGTGGGCCAGCCACTCCGGTGCGTCGTCGCGAACGGTGTCGATCCGGCAAGTACGCGCGTCGATCGGGATGATCTCGCCCGGGCCGTCACCCAGCCGTCCCGCGACTCGGTCGGCGGAAGCGTGGATGGTCAGGCGGAGCCGGAAGGCCGGTGTGCCCCAGTCGGTGCGGCGGCCCGTGACGTAGGCGGCGGGATCGGCGGCGGGTAGCGGGCGCGGCGCGAAGCGGGCGGCGGTGGGCTGCGGACGGTCGATCCGGTCGACGCGGTAGACACGCCAGCCTGCGCGGTCGAGGTCGTAGCCGACCAGGTACCAGCGCCGCCGGGCGGGCACGAGGCCCACCGGCTCGGCATTGCGCCGCGTCTCGGCTCCTGTTTCGTCGCGGTAGGCGAATCGCACCCGTTCCCGGTTGGCCACGGTGGCCGCGAGCGTGGCGAGCACCTCGGGGTCGGCAGTTGGCCCGTCACCGGTGGGCGGAGTCAGCGCGGCGGCGAAGACCCGCACTCTGCGCCGCAACTTCGCGGGCAGCACCTGCTCCACTTTGGCCAGCGCCCGGACCGACGCCTCCTCGATCCCGGCCACCGCGGACCCGGCGGCGGCGCGCAACCCGACCGCGATGGCGACGGCCTCGTCGTCCTCCACCAGCAACGGCGGCATCGCCGCGCCCGCCGCCAGGCGGTAGCCGCCCGCCGCGCCGAGCGTCGCGGTCACCGGATAGCCGAGCTCGCGCAGCCGATCGATATCGCGGCGCACCGTGCGGTCGGTGACGCCGAGGCGTTCGGCCAATTCGCTGCCCGGCCATTCGCGCGGCGTCTGCAGCAGCGACAGCAGGCGAAGGAGCCGGGCGGGGGTGTCGTTCATGCTCCGAGCATGCCGGAAATCTAGGACCTGATCAGTCCTAGATCGCTTCTAACGTCGTCGTCGTACTCGCAGGACCGACTGGCAAGGAGCCGACCGAATGACCGATATCCGACCCTTCCGCATCGAGATTCCGCAGGCAGAGGTGGCCGACCTGCACGACCGGCTCGCCCGCACCCGCTGGGCCGCCCAGCTGCCCGGCGTGGGCTGGGATCGCGGCGTCCCGGTCGACTACCTGCGTGAACTGGCCGAGTACTGGCGGACCGGGTTCGACTGGCGCGCACAGGAAGCGGCGCTCAACGCGTTCCCCCAGTTCCGCACGCGGATCGACGGTCTCGACGTGCACTTCGTGCACGTGCGCTCGCCGGAGCCGGACGCGACGCCGCTGATCCTCACCCACGGCTGGCCGAACTCGTTCGCCGAGTTCGCCGAGACCATCGGCCCGCTCGCGGATCCGCGTGCGCACGGACTCGATCCGGCCCAGGCATTCCACGTCGTGGTGCCGTCGGTCCCGGGTTTCGGCTTCTCCGAAGGGCCGCGCGAGCTCGGCATGACACCGGCGAAAGTGGCCCGGATGTGGCTGAGCCTGATGGATCGCCTCGGCTACCGGCGCTTCGGGGCGCAGGGCGGCGATCTCGGCGCGTATGTCGCGCCCGAACTGGCCATCGCCGCGCCGGACCGAGTGATCGGCGTACACCTCGACGGCGGGATCGGGATGCCGACCGAGGCGGACGTACCCACCATGACGCCCGAGGAACGCGCCGAATGGGACGGCATGCAGCAATGGATGACCGGAGGCGTGAACCACCACGTCCTGCTGCACGCCGCCCCGCAGACCTTCGCCCACGCGTGGACCGATTCACCGGTGGGCCTGCTCGCCTGGCTGATGCAGAAGTTCACCGAATTCGCCCCGCTCGCCGACCGCGTCGAGGACGTGATCAGCCGCGATCAGCTGCTCACCAACGCCAGTCTGTACTGGTTCACTTCCACCGCGGCCTCCTCGTCGTGGCCGATGTACAACGGCCTCGGCGATGGCGGATTCGCCTGGCCGAAAGGACAGAAACTGGTGCCGACCGGCACCTACGGCGGCGGATCCGCGCTGATGCGCAGGCTCGCCGAACGCGACAACACCATCGTGCACTGGCCGGAGGGCAACACCGGCAACCACTTCATCGCGATGGAGCAGCCGCAGGCGCACGTCACCGACATCCGCGCCTTCTTCGCCGCCCTGCGGTAGGGAGCGCCGGGGGCGATGCCCCGCCGAGCGATGTCGCCTCGGCCGTGTAGCGATCAGCGGGACCGATGCGACCGCATCCAGGGGGCTGGGCGGGTGCGCCGTTTTCGAGCCTGCCGAGGGCAACCGCTACGTGCCGTAGCCGGTCCGAGCCAGGGTGAAACGGCTCCTAAGGGGTGGGCTCGCCGCCGGAGCCGCTCGGCGCGGGGGCCGCCGGGGCAGGGCCAGGCGCGGGCGCAGGCGGCGGAGCCGGGGCATCGGGGACGGTGAACAACCCGACTGTGGGTGTCATCACACAGTGGGCGAAGGGGTAGTCGATGATGCCCCACATCGAGGCGAGCACCGTGCCCGGTCCGCTCTTGACCGTCTTCGACAGTGTCGGGAGGCGGTACTCGGTCACGTCGTCGAGCGGATCGATGCCGCTGGCGCCGGTGTTCACGTTCACCCAGGCGACGACGAGACCGGACGCCAGGGGAGCGCCGGAGTGCGACGGGGTCGCGCTGAATCGCAGCTCGCCGGGACCGACGTTCAGATCCCGGCCGGTGCCCGTCCCATCGGTCGTGGCGGCCGCGATGATCGTGGTGATCGGCCCGTTGCTGCCGCAGCCGAACGTGGGCGCGGCGTAGGAGAACGGGGTGAACACGCTGGACACCTCGCGCAGGCGCGCGGCGCCGATCAAGTCGGCGTAGCGCCTGAGCGCGCCGACGCCCTCCTGCGCGGACGGGTCGGATCCGGCGATGTCGGTGAGATAGGCCAGGCCGGAGTCCACCGGCGCCTGGGGCTCCGCAGTGGCGGGCGCGGAGAAGGTGAGAACCGCGCCGATGGCGAGAGATGCCGCCGCGGCTGCGGCGCGTGCGATGGTCCTGCCGTTCACTCGTTCTCCTCGATACCGAACCCTGTGGGCCCCCGACCCACCTGCAGCAACGTACCAGCTCGCGGCCGCTGCCGTCCCGGGGAGCGGCGCCTGGGACGGGGGTCGTGACCGGCGTGTGTGTCCCTCCGTTGTGATCCAGTCGACAATGGGGGATTACCGGGAGGTAGGTTTGACTCGGACGTACGAGACACGCAGGGAGATGCGTATGAAACTATCCTTGTCCCCCGACGACGTCGCCTTCCGCGACGAACTGCGCAAGTTCTATCGGACCGAGATCCCGGCCGACATCCGCGAGCGCGTGCGCGACGGCCGCGAGCTGTCCCGCGACGACATCGTCACCACGCACAAGATCCTCAACGACCACGGCCTCGCGGTGCCCAATTGGCCCGTGGAGTGGGGCGGCAAGGATTGGACGCCGATGCAGCGCCACATCTGGCAGGACGAGATGCAGCTGGCCTCGGTGCCCGAGCCGCTGACGTTCAACGCGCAGATGGTCGGCCCGGTGATCGCCCACTTCGGCTCGCAGGAGCTGAAGGAGCGTTTCCTGCCGCCCACCGCGGCGCTGGACATCTGGTGGTGCCAGGGCTTCTCCGAGCCGGACGCCGGCTCCGATCTGGCCTCGCTGCGCACCACCGCGGTCCGCGACGGCGATTCCTACATCGTCAACGGCCAGAAGATCTGGACCACGCTGGCCCAGTACGCGGACTGGATCTTCTGCCTGGTGCGCACCGACCCCAGCGCGCCGAAGAAGCAGGCGGGCATCTCCTTCCTGCTGTTCGACGTGAAATCGCCCGGTGTCACCATTCGCCCGATCAAGCTGATCGACGGCGGGCACGAGGTGAACGAGGTCTTCTTCGAGAACGTCCGGGTGCCGGCCGACCAGCTGGTCGGCGAGGAGAACATGGGCTGGACCTACGCGAAGTTCCTGCTCGGCAACGAGCGCACCGGCATCACCGGCGTCGGCCGCACCAAGGTCAAGATCGGTGTGGCCAAGCAGTACGCGGCGAAGACCAAGTCGGGCAACGGCACGTTGCTGGAGGACCCGGTGTTCGCGGCGCGGGTCGCCGAACTGGAGAACGAGCTGCTCGCGCTGGAACTCACCCAGCTGCGGGTGGTGTCCAACTCCTCGGACGGCAAGCCGAATCCGGCCTCGTCGGTGCTGAAGCTGCGCGGTTCGGAACTCCAGCAGGCGGCCACCGAGCTGCTGCTGGACATCGCGGGACCGGACGCCATCCCGGTGGGTGCGGACGACATCGCCTCGCCCGGCTGGGCGCAGCGCAGCGGCCCTTCCTACCTGAACTACCGCAAGACAACCATCTACGGAGGCTCCAGCGAGGTGCAGCGCACCATCATCGCCTCCACGATCCTCGGATTGTGAGGCGACACCATGGATTTCGATCTCACCGATGAACAGGTCATGCTCCGCGACACGGTCCGTGACCTGCTCGCCCGCACCTACGACGCGGAATCGCGGCTCAAGGTCGTCGACTCCGAGCTCGGCTGGAGCCGGGACGTGTGGCGCCAGCTCGCCGAACTGGGCGTGCTCGGCCTGAGTTTCACCGAGGAGGACGGCGGCGTCGGCGCCGGTCCCGTGGAGACCATGGTCGTGCTCGAGGAGGTGGGCCGCAGGCTCGCTCCGGAACCGATCCTGGACGCGGTGCTGGTGCCCGGCGGGCTGGTCGCCGCGGCGGGCAGTGCCGAACAGCGGCAGCGGATCCTGCCCGAGGTCGCCTCGGGCGCGAAGCTGCTCGCGTTCGCCCATGCCGAGCCCGGGGTGCGCTGGCCGTCGAACGACCTGGCGACCACCGCCGCGGCGCAGGGTGATTCGTACACGCTGACCGGCGTGAAGAACCCCGTTCCGCACGGGGACAGCGCCGACGAACTCGTGGTGAGCGCCACGCTGCCGGAGGGCGGTGTGGGGCTGTTTCTCGTCGCGCCCGACGCGACGGGCGTGGTCCGCAAGTCCTACCGCACGGTGGACGGTCAGCGCGGCGCGCAGCTGGAACTGACCGGCGCGCCCGCCGAGCGGCTCGGCGCGGCGGACGCGGCCGAGGCGATCGCGTCCGTGCTCACGCACGCGCAGACGAGCCTGTGCGCGGAGTCGGTCGGCGCGATGGAAGAAGCGTTGCGGCTGACCGCCGATTACCTCAAGCAGCGCAAGCAGTTCGGCGTCACGCTGTCGAAGTTCCAGACGCTCACGCAGCGGGCGGCCGAGATGTACGTCTCGCTGGAGCTGGCGCGCAGCATGAGCCTGTACGCCACGGCGTCGCTGGCGGACGGGGCCGACGATCCGGTGATCGCCTCGCGCGCCCGGTTGCAGGTCGGTCGCGCGGCCCGGCACATCGGGCAAGAGGCGATCCAGATGCACGGCGGCATCGGCGTCACGGCGGAGTACCCGGTGAGCCACTACGTGGCACGGCTGACCGCGATCGAGCACACTCTCGGCAGCGGACTCGAGCACCTGCGGGTGCTCAGCGACCGGGTCGGCGACTACGAGCTGCCCGAGCTGTAAGGAGTGCCGCGGTGGTGCGTGCTTGCGCACCACCGCGTCTCACTCGTCCTGGCCCTCCGGGGAGGTCCGCAGTTGCGTGGGCGCCTCGTCCGTCGATTCGCCGGTGGGCGTCCGCGCGGTGGGCGGCCTGGGGTCCTCGGGTGGCGCGGCCTGCGAGGTGTCCTCGTGCGGGTTACGCGGGGACGGCTCGGCGGTCGTGCTGCTCATGAAGCCCGCGAACGGGGTCGGGTGCCGCTGGTCGGCCGGTGCGATCCGCCAGCTGGGCGACGGCGGGATGACGACCCTGGGGGTGGTCGATCCCGTAGTGCTTTCGTGGACCACGGGTTCGGCGTACTCGCCCGCCTTCAGCGGCGGCGGCGGCACGTAGGTGTCCTGCTTGCCGACGCCGCAGGCGCCGATCAGGACGAGTCCGATGGAAACCGCTCCCGCGGCGATCGCCGGACCGGCGATCTTGGCCCTGCTGCTTTCCAACGGTGACGCTCCTCGTGTGTATCGAGTGGACTCACCTTACTCGAGGCCGGTCGGTCCGGCGAGGCGAGTGGTCGCTGGGGGTACGCCGGGCGGCGCATATAAAACAGTTCTGATTCAGATATCGAATTGGTCTCTTCGGCGTGTCGTGGGCACGTGTCGCTATCTTCCGGCGTCCCGGGGTCGTAGCGTGTGTGAGCAAAGTTACGCGTGAGACGCCGGTTCAAGGATGAGAGACACGTTGTGTGAGAACGTGATAGTGGTTCTCTGACCGGCGTCATCGAGGAGTAGATGATGGGAGCTTACTCGACAGCGTCGCGGCGTGGTTCATCCCGCGCCGCGGAAGATGCGGTGTCGGCAACGGCACAGCATCCCGCGTCGAACCAGCAGGGCGTGTTCACGATCGTGTCGCGGACGCTCGCCTGGCTGTTCTTCATCGGCGGACTCGTCGGGGCGGTGCTCGGCATCGCCGGCCTGCACGTCGAGATCACCGTCGCCGGACTCATTCTCGCCTGCACCGCGGGGCTGGTGCTGCTCAAACTCCGCGCGGGTGGCGGCGAACCCGACTGACACGAAACCGGCCGGTCGCCCGGTGACCGGACCGGCATCGGCCGTGAGAAACGAAGGCGCGCAACACTTCATGCGCCTACCGTGATTCCATGAGGATCGAGATCACCACCGACGCCGCCGAGTTCCGCTCGGTCGCGGGGTCGTTCCTGCTCCGCGATCCGCTGCGGCACACCGTGCTCACCACGAGCGTCGCCAACCACCTCACGGGCATGGACGCCCCGGCCGAGGCCTCGCGATTCCTGTCGGTCCACGGCGAGGACGCCGCGGTGGTCGGCGCCGCCATGCGCGTGGCGGGTCGCGACGTGTATCTCGGCGCGCTACCGCCCGATGGCATTCCCGCGGTGGCTCGCGCGCTGGCCGACGTCGTCCCCGCGAGCGCGGGCGTCGAGGGCGTCGTCGAAGACGCGACTGCTTTCGCGCAGCACTGGTGCGCACTGCTGGGGAAGAGTTTTCACCAGTCGTACGCCACCCGGCTGCACCGGCTGGGCGCGCTGCGGATCCCCGAGGTGGCCGGAGCGCCGCGCCCCGCCCGGGACTCCGACGTCGCGCTGTGCCTGGACTGGCTGGCGGCCATGCGCGAGGAGTCCGGCATGGCGTCCGGACTGGACCACGCCGCGATCCGCCGGCGGGTGGCGGCGGGCCGCTGGTGGCTGTGGGAACGCGACGGAGAACCGGTCAGTCTTGCCGCGCATCAGATCCCGATCCAGGGTTGGTCCCGGATCGGGCCGGTCTATACCCCGCCGGAGGCACGCGGGCACGGTTATGCCTCCGCGGTGACCGCGCACGTCGCGAAGCTGCTGCGCGCCCAGAGCCTCGAGGTCTGCCTGTTCGCCGACACCGCCAACACCACGGCCAACCGGATCTACCGCACGATCGGCTTCCACCCGACGCACGAGTTCGCGCACTACGTCTTCGAATAACCGGCCAGGACGGTGCGCGAGGCGGTGGTGAACCAGGCGAACACCGCGCCGGAGTCGGCGGCGCGGGCCACCCGTTGCTGACCGCGAGCAACTACCGGTACCGCTCCACGCGTGGGTCGTCGGCCACCATCGGTCGTGTCGGCATCCACTCGCGCGGCGCGGGGCCTGCCGAACGTGGCCGCGGAACGCGCGGCGGGTGGGCATACCCTTGCGTCTCCCCGCAACTCAATTCAGCGGTGCGGATTTCCACCAAGCCATGAACTCGGCGTCGGTGGCGATGAATCCGGCGCTGTACATCAACATGGCCGCGCGGCCCGGATCCGAGGAGAAGGCGGTGACCATCCGCGGGCGCAGGTTGCGACTGTCGTGCAGCGTGTAGTTGGTGTAACTGCGCCCGCTGTCGTTGGTGGCGGTGGCGCGGTCGTTGGCCGGTAGCGCGGCTAGCGCCGCCTGCGCGTCGGCGGGGGAACCGTAGAGGTAGAAGTCGAAGGACGCCTTGTTCGGGCCGCCGAAGCAGCTCCACATCACCAGCCAGGGACCGAAATCCGGATCGTCGTGGTCGCGCGTCGTCGCGGAGTCCGGCGCGTGCGCGAAACAGCCCGCCTTGTTGTACCCGGTTCCGGAGTGCACCAAGCGCTGCGCGGAGGTCTCCGGCAGCATGTCCGGGAACGCGGCGCTCAGCTCCGCCGCGCGGGCGCCGATCGTGGCACGGTCCGCGGTGGTGGACGCGGTCGTGGTGGGCCGCCCGGTCGAGGGCGCGGCGGAGATGGTGTTCTGCGGGCGTGCGGTCGTCGTCGGGGCGGCGGAACCGGGGGAACCGTTGTCGGTGAGGGCCACCGCGACGACGAGACCGAGCAGGGCGACCACCAACAGCAAGCCGATCCAGCCGCCCACCGACGCATGCCATCGGGAACGACGCCTCGGGCCGAGGTAGGCGCGCGCCGGACGCTGGGGGATCGCCGCGTCGGCTCGGGGCGGCGCATTCGGCGCGGGCGGTGGCGACCACGTCGCGGGAGCGGTGAGCGCCTGCCATGCGGCGGCGGCGAACTCACCGCACGAGTCGAAACGATCGGCCGCGTGCTTGGCCATCGCCTTGGCCAGGACGCCGTCCAACGCCACCGGTAATCCGGGCCGCAGCCTGCTGACCGGTGGCGGTGGAGCGCTGAGATGGCCCTGGATCACCGCGACCGGATTGGTCGCGTCGAACGGCACCGTGCCGGTCAGCAACCGGAACAGCGTGCAGGCCAGCGCGTACTGGTCGGCGCGGTGATCCAGCGGCGCACCGGACAGCTGCTCCGGCGCGGCGTAGGCCAGGGTGGCGGTGAAGGTCCCGGTCTGGGTGAGCCTTCCGGTGTCGTCCCGGAACCGGGCGATGCCGAAATCGGAGAGGTAGACGCGTTCCTGCTCGCCGTCGACGCGCTCCAGCAGGATGTTCGCGGGTTTCACGTCACGGTGCAGCACGCCGCGGCTGTGCGCGAAGTCCAGCGCTTTGGCCGTCTCCGCGATGATCTGCACCGCCCGCTGCGGCGGCAACGTCCACGCGTCCAGCGCGGCGGCGTCGGTGCCGTCGATGTAGCGCATGCAGATCCACAGCCGGTCGCCCTCGATGCCCCGGTCGAACACCGTCACGATGTTCGGGTGGTCCAGCCGCGCGACGAGGTCCGCCTCCCGTTCGAAGCGGGCCCGGATCTCCCGGTCGTCGAACAGCTCCGGGTTCAACAGCTTCATCGCCGTCAGCCGGGGCAGCCGCGGATGCCGGGCCAGGTACACCGATCCCATCCCGCCGCGGCCGAGCAGACGCTCGATGGTGTATCCCGCGAAGACCTCGCCGGTGCGCAGCATCGGTCAGTTCAGCGGCGCCGAGCGCCACCAGCGCAGCGCCTCGTCGATGGTGGTGTGGGCGAAGCCGTCGGTGTACATCAGGTACTGGGTTCGATCCGGGTCGCCGGTGAACGCGGTCACCATCTTGGCGCCCTCGTCGACGTATTTGTAATTGGTGTAGGTCTTCCCGCCGTTGGTGTCGGTGGACTTGGTGGCCGACGAGGGCAGGGTCTTCAGCACCGCCTGCACGTCGGCCGGAGTCTTGTAGACGTAGATGCGGTAGTACGGGTCCTCGTTGTTGCCGCCCTTGAAGCAGCGCCACTGCGCGGCCCAGTCGCCGAAGTCCGGGTCGCCCTTGGACGGCGAGGGCGGCGAACTCGGCGAGGCCAGCCAGCACTCGGCGCCGTTGTAGCCGATCTCCTCGGTCTGGGAAGCGGGCACCATCCGCGGGAACTCCGCGCTGATCGACTCCGGCGTCGCGTCGACGAGGTTCGGCTTCACCGCCGATGTGGTCGTGGTGCCGCCGTTGTTCGAGCCCGAATCGGAGACCGCGCCGATGATGCCGAGCGCCACCAGGATCAGCACGACCACGCCCACCGCCAGGCCGACGATCAGCCCGGTGTTCTTCTTGGGCGGCGGCACGGCCGAAGGATGGGCGTGTGCGCCGTGCGGCGGCGCGGGCGGCGCGGCGAAGCCGGAGAACTGCTGCTGGGGATAAGGATTGGCGGCCGTCGGCTGCGGCGCGGGGCCGGTCTGCGGTCGCGAGTTGGCCACCGGCGCCGGCGGTGGAGTCGCGGGCGACGCCGAGGCGGCGAGCGGGTTCGGTCCGCTGGTCTGCGGGGTGTGCATCTGGTGTCCGGGACCGCTGACAAAGTGGCCCTGCGCCGCCGGATACGGCGAGCCGGTGGTCGGGACCTGCGGCCCGGTCGTCGGACGTGGTCCGGCGGTCGGGTGCGGTGGCCCGGTGACCGGGCGTGGGCCGCCCACCACCGGCATCGACGGCACACTCGAACCGGTCAGCGCCTGCTTGGCGGCCGCGGCGAATTCCGCGCAGCTGCCGTATCGGTCGTCGGGCCGCTTGGCCATCGCCCTGGCCAGAACGCCGTCCAGCGCGAAAGGCAGTCCGGGCCGGACGCTGCTCAGCGCGGGCGGCGCGCCCTGCAGATGCCCCTGGATGACCGCGGCGGGATTGGTCGCGGAGAACGGTCCGGTGCCGGTGAACAACCAGAACAGCGAGCAGGCCAGCGAGTACTGGTCGGAACGGTGGTCGAGCGAAGCGCCGGTGAGCTGTTCGGGCGAGGCGTAGGCGAGCGTCGCCGTGAACGTGCCGGTCTGGGTGAGATGACCGGTGTCGTCGCGCAGCCGCGCGATGCCGAAGTCGGTGAGGTACACCCGCTCGCCGCGACCGGCGGTGGAGCGGGCCAGCAGGATGTTGGCGGGCTTCACGTCCCGGTGCAGCACCCCGTTGCCGTGCGCGTAGTCCAGCGCGTCGGCGGTCTCCTTGATGATCTGCACGGCGCGTTCGGGGGGCAGCGACTTCGGTTCCACCGACGCGGCGTCGATGCCGTCGACGTACTGCATCGAGATCCACAGCTGCTCGTCCTCGAGCCCGCGGTCGTAGACCGTGACGATGTTCGGGTGATCGAGCTGGGCGACCAGATCCGCCTCCCGTTCGAACCGCGCCCGCACCTCCTTGTCGAAGAACATCTCCCGATTCAGCAGCTTCAGCGCGGTCATCCGCGGCAGCCGCGGATGTTTCGCCAGATAGACCGAGCCCATGCCACCGCGGCCGAGTTGCCGCTCGATGACATAGCCGGCGAAAACATCACCGCTGGCCAGCATGACTGCTCCACTTCCCGCCGCCCGCCGGGACCCACCGGCGAACAGGCGTACAGCAAAAGAATGCGTGGCCGGAGCAGGGTCCGACCACGGAAAACATCGAAACCATAGCAGTAGTCGCGCCTCGCCTTATCGCTCGTCGAGCGTGGTGACGCGCGGGCGATCGACGGGACCCGGACCGCCCGGCGGGGGCCGGGGGTCCGGAGGTTGCTGGTGCGGCCGCACCCCGGATCCCGGGCGCATGGACAAGTTCGGCAACTCGATCAGGCCGGGGTGCACGGGGCGGCGCCTGGCCAGGGACACGGTCCCCATCCCGCCTCGGCCGAGGGCGCGCTTGACGCGATAGCCCGCGAACACATCGCCGGTCTGCGACACCGTTACACCCCCTTGTCGAGTCGAGCGCGCGGACACTATCCATGTATCTCTGCGAACCATCGGGATGCAACAGTCGCGGCGCAACCTCGATTGTCGTCGGTAGCTGCCAGTACTGTGGCCCGCATGCGCATTGGAGCACACGTCCGGCTCGACAGTGACCCGATCGGCTTCGGGGAGAAACTCGGCGCCGACGTCATCCAGATGTTCGTGGTCGATCCGCAGAGCTGGGACAAACCCACCCCGCACCCGCGGACCGAGGAGATCCTCGCCAGCCCGATCGATGTCGTGGTGCACTCCTCTTATCAGATCAACGTCGCGAGCCTGAACAACCGGCTGCGCATGCCCTCGCGCAACGCGGTGGCCCAGCAAGCGCGGGCGGCCGCCGACCTCGGTGCGTTCGGCTTGGTGGTGCACGGCGGGCATGTGCGATCCGACGCCGAGCTGGAGACCGGAATCGACAACTGGCGCAAACTGTTCGAGCGGCAGCAGGACAAGGGCGGTTTCGCGGTGCCGATCCTGATCGAGAACACCGCCGGCGGCAATCACGCCATGGCCAGGCACTTCGACGCCATCGCCCGGCTGTGGGACGCGGTCGGCGACTACGGCGCGGGTTTCTGCCTGGACACCTGCCACGCCTGGGCGGGCGGCGAAGAACTCGTCGGCGTCGTGGACCGGATCAAGGCGATCACCGGGCGCATCGACCTGGTGCACCTGAACTCCTCCCGCGACGAGTTCAACTCCGGCGCCGACCGGCACGCCAACTTCGCCGACGGCACCATCGACCCGCAACTGCTCGCCGAGGTGTGCCGGACGGCGGGCGCGCCGGTTGTCCTGGAAACTCCGGGGGACGGCCTCGCGGAGGACCTGGCGTACTTGCGCGAGCACTGTGCTTGAGGTGCGGCGCTGGGTTCGATCGCCGCGCGGCATGCCGGGAACCACTGCCATCCGGTCGAGACGGCGTCCGACGGACTGGTCTTGATCGAGACGGGCGCTTTCGGCGATCGGACCAGCGCGTCGGAAGCCAGCCGGCGACCACGGGTGCTTCCCGGCGACGCGCCGCGCTTCGGGCGCACGACGGGCCGATTCGGCTGGTCGGTTCCGTCGCGACAGCGGAGCTGACCTCAGCTCCGACCGAAGACACCGCATGGCCCCTCAACAGCCGGGGTCCGGCAACCATGCGGGGTCCTCGGCTCAGGACGCGAGCAGCTGGGTGTCCTCGATGATCGAGTAGTGCTCGGCGTTGCCCGCGATGGTGGTGCTCGTCGCGCCGTCGACGCCGACCGGGACGTCGCCGGCCAGCGTGATGCGGGTCAGCTTGCGCGGCTGGTCGTCGTAGTCGTCGATGGCGTAGTGCTGGGTGGCGCGGTTGTCCCAGATCGCGACGTCACCGGGGGCCCAATTCCAGCGGGTGGTGTTCTCCAGACGGGTCACCCGGTCCTGGAACAGCCGGAACAGCGCGTGCGACTCGGTGCTGGACAGCCCGACGAAGTGCTTGACGAAGTGGCCGAGCAGCAACGCGCGTTCGCCGGTCTCCGGGTGCACGCGCACCACGGGGTGCTCGGTCTCGTAGTAAGTGGATTCGAACTCGGCGCGGTAGGCGGCCGTGTTCGGACGCGGCGTCTCCTCGACGCGGGCGTAGTCGTAGACGTTGGTGTGCACGGCGCGCAAGGACTCGGCCAACCGCTTGAGCGGCTCCGGCAGCGACTCGTAGGCCGCGACGGTGGAGGCCCAGGTGGTGGCGCCGCCGTAGGACGGCAGGTGAACCGCGCGCAGGATGGACGCCTTCGGGATGCGGTCGACGAAGGTGACGTCGGTGTGCCAGCTGTTGGCGCGGCCGTGTTCCGAATCGATCGCCAGGCTCTTCACGCCGTGCGAGGTGACCGTCGGATGCGGGGTGGTCGGCGCGCCGAGCAGCTGGGCGAATTCGTATTGCCCGTCCTCGGTCAGGTGATCCTGCCCGCGGAAGAAGACGACCTTGTGCTCCAGCAGTGCGCGATGGATCACCTCGACGGTCACCGAATCCAGATCGCCGCCGAGCCGGACGTTGTCGATCCGCGCGCCGATGCGGGCGCCGAGCTTGGTCACCGAGGCGGTGGTCGGTGTTACGGGTGCGACCGTCATGAGATACCTTCGCTGTCGAGATCGGTTGGTGCTCGCTCGAGCACATCACCGAAACCACATCGCTGACCAGGGTTTTCGTCGGGCTGATCGCAAACAGGGCGGAAGAACCGGCAGCGCCCGGCGCACCGTGAACCGGCTCCCGCGGCCCTGATCCTCGCGCGGTGACCGAAGCGGATCCACCGTCGGCGGGTGCACCGCGACCAGCTCCCGCCGCCCTGGACCCCGCGCGGCGACCGAAGCGGAGGGTGCGTGTGCCCCCCGAACTCACCACGGCCGCGAACACGCGGCGCCGCGGGCGGTGCGGAAACCGGCACGGCATGGTCCAGACTGGTTGCCATGAGTATTCGGCCGCTGGACGGGGTGCGCGTCCTGGAACTCGGCAATTACATCGCCGCGCCGACCGCCGGGCGCATCCTCGGTGATTTCGGCGCCGAGGTGATCAAAGTGGAACGCCCGAAGGCAGGCGACGAGCTGCGCAACTGGCGGCTCTACGGCGGCGACACCTCGATGCTGTACCGGACTATCAACCGGAACAAGAAGTCGATCACCCTGGACCTGCGCACCGAGACGGGGCGCGGGATAGTGCTCGATCTGGTGCGGCGCTGTGACGTGCTGCTGGAGAATTTCCGGCCCGGCATGCTGGAGAAGTGGGGCCTGGGGCCGGAGGTGCTGAACGAGGCGAATCCGGATCTGGTGATCACCAGGATCTCCGCCTACGGGCAGACGGGGCCGATGTCGGAGCGTCCCGGGTTCGCGGCGGTGGCCGAGGCGGTGGGTGGCCTTCGCGAACTGGTGGGCGATGCGGACCGTCCCCCCGTGCGCACGGGCGTCTCGATCGGTGACTCCATCGCGGGCATCTACGCCGCGTTCGGCACCGTGATGGCGCTGTTCCAGCGCGAGCGCAGCACCGAGCGGGACGCGCCTGTCCCGCTGCGGGAGAGAGTGATCGACGTGGCGCTCAACGAAGCCATCCTCTCGGTGATGGAGTCGCTGGTGCCGGACTATCTCGCCTACGGCATCCAGCGCGAACGCGTCGGCGGCCGGATGGAGGGCATCGCGCCGAGCAACGCCTACCCGTGCGCGGACGGGACCAGCATCATCATCGGCGGCAACGGCGACGCCATCTTCCAGCGCTACATGGCGGTCATCGAGCGGCCGGACCTGGCCGCGGACCCGGAACTCCAGGACAACGCGGGCCGCTGGCGCCACCGGGAGCGGCTGGACGCGGCGATCGGCGAGTGGACGATCCGGCACACCCGCGCCGAGGCGCTGAAACTGCTGGATGCCGCCGCCATCCCGTGCGGCCCGATCTACACCGCGGCCGACATCGTGGCCGACGAGCAGTACCGGGCACGCAACATGATTCAGCCGTTCGCCGTGGACGTCGGCGCGCCGGAGCCGAAGGTGGTCGGCTTTCCCGGCATCGTCCCGGTGATCGGCGATCAGTCCCTTCCCATCCGTACGGTCGGCCCCGACCTGGGTGAGCACACCCGGGAAGTGCTGTCCGATCTGCTCGGCATGAGCGAGGCCGAGATCGATGCGTTGGAGGCGCGATGAGCACGCGACCGCACGACCGCAGGCGTCCGAAGGGGCGCGGGACCCGGGAACTGCGTTCGCCGGGTACCAGCAGGCCCGCCGTCCAGCCGAATCCCACCGGAGCGGGCGAGAAGCCCTGGGGCGGCGTGATGTGCGGGCACCACCGGGCGCGGGAGCAGCGATGACCGCGCCGGTGCTGCGCGACGTCACCTTGCGCGACGGACTGCAGCTGACCGGCAAGCTGCTGCCCGTGCAGCGCAAGGTGGACATCGTGCGCCGCCTGCTCGCACTCGGCGTGCCCGCGCTGGAGATCGGCTCGATGGCGCGCCCGGACCTGGTCGCGCCGATGGCGAACACCATGGAACTGGTCGCCGCGTTGACGCCCGAGGAACTGAGCCGCTGCTGGGTCTGGGTGGCGACGCCGCGCCATGTGGAGAAGGCCGCCGCGGCGGGAGTGCGCAATTTCCAGTACTGCTTCTCGGTCTCCGACGCGCACAATCGGGCGAACATCGGACGTGACACCGAGGCCAGCGTCGCCGCCATGCCGGACGCGGTGCGCCTGGCCAGCGAGGTGGACGGGTCCATTCAGCTCTGCTTGGCGACGGCATTCACCTGTCCGTTCGACGGCCCGGTCGACCCGGAGCGGGTACTGGCCATCGCCCGCGACCCGCGCACCGAGGGCGCGGACGACATAGTCCTGGCCGACACGCTCGGCCAGGCCCATCCCGGCGAGGTCGCCGCGCTCGTCGCCGCGGTGCGCGACCGGACGCCCGCGCGACGGGTCGTCTTCCACGGTCACGACACCTGGGGCATGGGCGTGGCCAACACCCTCGCCGCGATCGCGGCGGGCGCGGATATGGTCGACGGCGCGCTCGGCGGGCTCGGCGGCTGCCCCTTCGCGCCGGGTGCCAGCGGCAACACCGCTTCCGAGGACATTCTCTTCGCCACCAGGCCGGACTGGTTCACCCCTGCCACCCTGGCCGCGCTGGTCGACCTCTCGGAAGAACTACTGGCCGAACTCGGCGAACCCAACCGCTCCCGCACCCTCGAAGGAGCCAGATCCAAGGCATCGGCTTTCGCGTGGGTGGTAAGTCAGCCGCAGGCATAGTCGCTCCCGAACCGGCCGGGTACCGGGCTTGTGCCGAACGGCGCACACTGCCGTCTGCCCGGCTCACATCGGAGCAGTGCTGGTGCGTCCGAACTGCGAGCCAGTTCCGGAAGGCTCCAACCCGACGCGCTCAGCTCACCTCGACCACTGGTTTCGAGCGAAGCGAGACCGAGCATGCAAATCCAACACAGGGTGTTCCCTGATGGCGTGCGGGGGAGATGCCGGTAAGACTGGACGGCATGACTTCGCAAGCCTTGGGCGCCGACACCGCCGACCTGGCGGCATCCACCGATGTCGCGGCCCACGCTATCGAACTGACCAAGGTCTACGGATCGGGTGATACCCAGGTCAGGGCATTGGACGGGGTGTCGGCCGAGTTCGCGAAGGGCGAGTTCACCGCGATCATGGGTCCGTCCGGGTCGGGCAAATCGACCCTCATGCACTGCCTGGCCGGGCTGGACAGCGCCAGCTCGGGCACCGTCCGCATCGGCGACACCGACCTGACCACGCTGTCCGACAAGCAGATGACGCGCCTGCGCCGGGACCGGATCGGCTTCGTCTTCCAGGCGTTCAACCTGGTGCCGACGCTGACGGCGCTGGAGAACATCACGTTGCCGCTGGACATCGCGGGACGCAAACCAGACCAGGAGTGGCTGGACACGGTGCTGAAGCGGCTCGGGCTGACCGATCGGCTCACGCACCGTCCCAGCGAGCTGTCCGGCGGTCAGCAGCAGCGGGTGGCCTGCGCCCGGGCGCTGGCGGGCAAGCCGGAGATCATCTTCGGTGACGAGCCGACCGGCAACCTGGACTCCCGCGCCTCGGAGGAGGTGCTGTCGATCCTGCGCGCCGCGGTGGACGAATTCGGGCAGACGGTCGTCATCGTCACCCACGAACCGCACGCGGCCGGGTTCGCCGACCGGGTGGTGTTCCTCGCCGACGGACGCATCGTCGACGAGATGCGCGATCCGACCGCCGACACGGTGCTCGACCGGATGAAAGCGTTGGAGCAGGCGTGATCGGGCGCTCGCGGGAGAATCGGGGGCGGGCGTGATGGCCGGAAGTCCGATGCGCAAAGTCGCGCTGCGCAATCTCGCCGCGCACAAAGTGCGGCTCGCGTTGACCCTCTTGTCGGTGGTGCTCGGCACCGCGTTCATCGCGGGTTCGTTCGTCTTCACCGACACGTTGCAGAGCACGTTCGACGGGATCTTCGCCAACGAGGCGAAGGGCGTCGACGTCCGGGTGAGCCCGAAGGAGCGCCAGGCGCAAGGTGTTCCGAACAATGTGGTGGACGAGCTGGTGAAGTATCCGGGCGTCCGCACGGTCGCGCCGAGCGTGAACGGCCCGGTGGTGCTGCTCGATCCGGCGGGCAAGAAGGCCGTCCAGACCGGCGGTGCGCCGACGTTCGGCAAGTCCTACCTGCCGCCGGAGAAGGCCGTCGCGGAGCCGGAGAAATTCCTGCAGGGCGTCCCGCCCGCCCGGCCGGGTGAGATCGCGCTCAACACCGGCGGGGCCGAGCGCGCCGCACTGAAGGTCGGAGACCGGACGAAGATCCTCATCCCATCCCAGCCGGATCCCATCGATGTGACCCTCACCGGCATCTACGAAATACCGTCTGACACGGGCGGTTTGATCGGGGTGCTGTTCGACGACACGCAGGCGCGCAAGCTGTTCACCGACGGCCTGCACGTCGCGTATGTGGACCTGGCGGCCGACGGCATCCCCGGCGACGAACTGCGCGACAACCTGGCCCGAGAACTGCCGGGCTACAAGGTGCAGAACGGCGATCAGGTGCGTGCGGACCTGAAGAAGGAAGTGTCCGACGCGCTCAACTTCATCAACTACTTTCTGCTCGCTTTCGGCGCGATCGCGCTGATCGTCGGCACGTTCATCATCTACAACACCTTCTCGATGATCGTCGCGCAACGCCTGCGGGAGCTGGCGCTGCTGCGCGCGGTCGGCGCGAGCAGGCGGCAGGTCGGCACGTCGGTGGTGGCGGAGGCGTTCGTCATCGGGCTGATCGGCAGCGCCGTCGGTCTCGCGGGCGGCGTCGGTCTGGCGTTCGGATTGTCGGCGGTGCTCAACGCGTTCGACCTCGGGTTGCCGACCGGATCGATGGCGGTGCGGCCGCGGACCATCGTGGTGGGGCTGCTGGTCGGTCTCGCGGTGACGATGGTCAGCGCCTACGCGCCCGCGCGCCGCGCCTCGCGCATTCCGCCCGTGCAGGCCATGCGCGAGGAGTTCGCGTCCACCGGGGAGTCGCTGCGCCTGCGCACGGTCTTCGGTGTGGTGCTCGCCGTGCTCGGCGCGGGTTTCGTCGTGCTGGGGGCGCAGCGCACCGGCGGTACGGCGGCCGCCACGGTCGGCGTCGGCGCGCTCGGGCTGGTCTTCGCGGTGCTGCTCGCCGCGCCCGCGCTGTCGCGGCCGCTGGTCGGTGGGCTCGGAGTGCTGGTGCGCCCGTTCGGGCCGATCGGCCGCATGGCGCGCAACAACGCGGCGCGCAATCCGCGCCGCACCGCCGCGACGGCCTTCGCGCTCACCCTGGGACTGATGCTCGTCTCGGCCATCGGCATGCTGGGCGCTTCGGCGAAGGAGAGCGTCGGTGTGCTGGTCGACAAGGGGGTGCGGGCCGACTACGTGCTGGCGGGACCGCAGTTGCTCGGCGTGCCGTTCGGCGCGGCCGATGCCGCGCGCACCGAGGTGCCGGGAGTGGAGCAGGCGGTGGGGATGCGAGGCGCCGGGTTCAAACTCGGCGACGAGCAGGTGTTCGCCACGTCGCCGGACGGTCCGCTGGCCGGCGTGCTGAACTACGAGATCGTGCGCGGCGGCGACACCCTCGGCGCCAGGGACGTACTCGTGTCGGAGGACGAGGCCACTGATCGCGGATGGAAGGTCGGCGATCAGGTGACCCCGACCAGCGTCGACGGTAAAAAGGTTCCGCTCACCGTGACCGGCGTGTACAAGAAGAACCCGCTGCTCGGTCCGATGGTGGTGTCGCAGACGGTCTACGACGAGGTCGTCCCGCTCAATTTCCGGACCAACTTCCTGGTCCTGATCAAGGCGCGATCGGGCGCGAATCTCACCCAGATGCGCGCCGACCTGGAGAAGGCCACCGAGCAGTTCGTCGTGGTGCAGGTGCAGGACCGCGAGGAGTTCAAGGGAGCACAGGGTAAGCAGATCAACACCCTGCTGGCCATCCTGTACGGCCTGCTCGCCTTGGCGGTGGTGATCGCGATCCTCGGCATCGTCAACACCCTCGCGTTGTCGGTCGTGGAGCGCAGGCGGGAGATCGGCATGCTGCGCGCGGTAGGCATGCAGCGCCCCCAGGTGCGCCGGACCATCTATCTGGAGTCGATGTTGATCGCGGTGTTCGGCGCGGTCGTCGGCATGGCGCTCGGGCTGGGGCTCGGCGTCGGCTTCCTGCGGACCCTGCGCGATTTCGGGCTCGACCAGATCGCCGTCCCGTGGAGCCAGTTGGTCCTGGTCCTGGTCAGCTCGGCGGTTGTCGGGGTGCTCGCCGCGCTCTGGCCCGCGGTGCGGGCGGCGCGCACACCGCCGCTGGCGGCCATCGCGGATCTCTGACGTCCGTGCGGCGCACCTGCGCGGTGCGCCGCACGGGTGACGGATCAGTGCGGTCGTGGATACGACGGAACGTTGTCGGCTCCCGCTATCGGCTGATCCGCCGCGGAACCGCCACGGTGACAAGTTTGTCGGGGTTGCGCACGGCGTAGAAGTTGGTGATCTTCTTGCCGAAGATCGGCCGCGCCGGACACCGACGGTATCGCCGCGTCGTCTGCGGGCTGACAGCGAAAAGTGTCCCGTTCATTGGACCCGCCGACGGAGTCGTCGCCGATTCGTATGCGACCGCTGGTACCCCTGGGTGACTCTCGGCGCGGGCGCCGTGCGCGCACCGAATGGCGGAAGACCGCCGCTGCCGGTGCCTGCCGCCTCGCATGGTGCGGACCGAAGGAATCGCGAATTCACTTGCGACACAAGCGAATTCGATCGTCATCGTGGCGGTGTCTATCCCGTCACATCCTGCTGAAGTTGTCCGGTTCGTAGTGTTAACTCAAACGGAGGTTACCACTCCACTTAATTTCCGGTAAACGGCCTGATTCGACGGGGAAGGAGGCCGCGCGATGGTCGCTGTGGACTTCGGCGAACTGGAGTTCGCGCCGGGCGGAGTCGTCGAACGAATGCGGTCGGCGGTGCGCGGTCGCGGCGGCGAAGCGGTGACCCAGCTCCTTCTGATCACGGTGCTCTATCTCGGCTATCGCGCCGGGCGGCTGATCACCGCCGACGACACCGGGCGCGCCATGGGCAACGCGCACGGCCTGCTCGGCTTCGAGGAACGGCTCGGCCTGCCGGACGAGCGGACGGTTCAGGCATTGTTCCTGCACCGCGAGTTCCTCGCCGTTCCGGCCAACTTCTATTACGCCAGTGCGCATTTCACCGTGGCAGTGGGAGTGCTGCTGTGGCTGTGGATGTTCCGGCCGGAGCACTATCGCTGGACCAGGAATCTCATGGTGGCGCTGACCGCGGGCGCGCTCGCGGTGCACATCCTGGTCCCCCTCGCGCCTCCGCGCATGCTGGCCGATCACGGCTTCGTCGACCTGGCCGCGCGATACGGCCAATCCGTCTACGGCGCGGCGGATTCCGGCGGTCTGTCCAATCAGTTCGCGGCCATGCCGTCGCTGCACGTCGGCTGGGCGCTGCTGCTCGGTGTGGCGGTGGTCGCCGCGACCCGCACGCCGTGGCGCTGGCTCGCCCTGGCTCATCCGGCGCTGACCACGCTCGTGGTAGTCGGCACCGCCAACCACTACTGGCTGGACGTCATCGTCGCGGTCGTATTGCTGGCGCTGTCCGCCGTGCTGCATCCCGTCGTGGTGCCCGCGGCGGCGACGGCGTGGGGCGTGATGGGTCCCGTTCCACCGAAACCCATGCTGACCAGCTCCTAGCGGTCCGCCACGCGCGGCGGCGCTGACCGGAAGAGCGCTCCGTCGCGCGTACGATCGCGGAGTCATCCTGTTCGCCCGTCCGGACAAGGAGTTGCCATGGAACCGATGACCATCATGGATCTGCTGTCTTCGCTTGCCATTCAGGTGTTCTCCCTTTTGGGAGGATTCCCCGGCGGTTACCCCGGCTGACCCGTTCCGGCCGCGGCTTCCGCGCCGCTCTTGCTTGCGGCGAGTGTCTCCCGCATGAGCGCCGACATGGTCCGGCCGACGAATGCCGATACCGGTGGCCGCGACGGGGCCGCGGTGGGCTGGAACGAGTAAGCCCAGGTCACCGCGGTCCGACCGTCCTGATCTCCGGTAGTCGACAACGCCAACCGACAAGGCGGGATCTAGTGGTGGGCGGCGTTCGTATGCGCCCAGGACTGCACATCACCCCGATCGAGGGCGATGGCCAGCAGCTCCGGGAACTTGTCGGGCGTGCAGGCGAAGGCCGGGATGCCCAGGGCGGCAAGAGCAGCGGCGTTGTCGTGATCGAAGGCGGGCGCGCCGTCGTCGGAGAGGGCGAGCAATACGACGACCTGCACGCCGGACTCCTGCATCGAGCGCACGCGGCGCAGCATCTCGTCGCGAATGCCTCCCTCGTACAGGTCGGAGATCAGGACGAACAGCGTGTCGGCCGGGCGGGTGACCAACGACCGGCAGTAGGCGAGGGCCCGGTTGATGTCGGTGCCGCCGCCGAGTTGCGTGCCGAACAGCACGTCCACCGGGTCGTCGAGTTTGTCGGTGAGGTCGACGATTTCGGTGTCGAAGACCACCAGCGAGGTGCGCAGCGACCGCATGGAGGCGAGCACCGCGCCGAACACCGACGCGTACACGACGCTGGCGGCCATCGAACCGGACTGGTCGATGGCCAGCACCACGTCGCGCCGCACCGCCTGCGCCTTGCGGCCGTAGCCGACCAGGCGTTCGGGCACCACAGTGCGATGCTCGGGCAGGTAGGTGGCGAGGTTCTTGCGAATGGTGCGGTCCCAGTCGATATCCCGCAATTTCGGCCGGGAGACGCGGGCAGCGCGGTTCAGCGCGCCGGAGACGGCGGCGACGGTCTGTGCCGCGATGCGCTGCTCGATCTCCCGCACCACCTTCTCCACCACCATGCGGGCGGTGGCCTTGGTGGTCTCGGGCATCACCCGGTTCAGGCTCAGCAGGGTACCGACCAGGTGCACGTCCGGCTCCACCGCCTCGAGCAGTTCCGGCTCCAGCAGAAGCTGGGTGAGATCGAGTCGCTCCACGGCGTCACGCTGCATGACCTCGACGACGGAGGCAGGGAAGTAGCTGCGAATATCGCCGAGCCAGCGGGCCACGCGCGGCGCCGAACCCTGCAAACCGCCGGTGCGCTTGCCGGGGGAGGTCTCGTCATCGGTGTTGTACAGCGCCGACAGCGCCCGGTCCATGGCCGCGTCCGGACCGGAGCCAAGCCCGCCCAATCCTTCCTCCGCGGCCGCGCCGAGCACCAAGCGCCAACGCCGGGACTGTGCTTCGTCGATCATGCCGGGTCCTTCCAGGTAAGGGCGGGAACCTCGCTGCGCTGCCGCCTCCAGGCCTGACCGCTCATGCTGTGTCTGTTGTCGGCATGGGCGGGGCCTTGCGTGGTTACGCTGCGCTGCCGCCTCCAGGCCTGACCGCTCATGCTGTGTCCTTTCCGGCATGCGCGGACGTCACGGGTGGACGCTGAACTGGCGCCGCCGGGCCTGACCCGCTCACACTGTCCCCGCTTTCGGTGCGGGCGATAGTGCTGCGCTGTCGTCTGCGGGCCTGGCGTCTTGTGCTCTGTGCGCTTTCGATATGGACGGC
This sequence comes from Nocardia sputorum, assembly GCF_027924405.1. NCBI lineage: Bacteria > Bacillati > Actinomycetota > Actinomycetes > Mycobacteriales > Nocardiaceae > Nocardia > Nocardia sputorum. Next base: position 1,016,985 of record NZ_AP026978.1, read on the forward strand.
GTGGTGCTGCCGCGAGGCCGACATCCCCGCCTGACTGCTCATATCGTGACCCCCAGAATCTCCGCTGCCGCACGCACCGCGACTGTGGCGCGGTCGGTGTCGATTCCGGCGACAGCCGCCGCGGCGGCCGCGGACCCGCCGTCGCGGACCGCCTGCCCGATCGCGCGGCGCTCACCTGATTCGAACCCGCCGAAGGTGCGGCGTAGCAGCGGCAGCGTCTCGACGAACGTGTCGTCGCCCAGTCCGCGCAGCCAGTCGTCGATGAGCCGCAACAACTCCCGGTCGTGCACCAGCAGCAGGCCGCGTCCGCCGAGGAACCCGTCGATCCACGCCGCTTTGGCCGCGGCCGTTGCGCCTACCGAGAGGGCCGCGGACAGGCGGCGCGCGGATTCGGCGTCATCGATGCGGCCCGCGTCGGCGAGCAAGCGGACGGCGCGCCCCACCAGGGCGCCGTGCACGTCGTCGCGGTCGGCGACGCGGCGCAGCGCGGCCAGCCACTCGCCGGTGGCCCAGCCGTCGTCTCTGGTGTGGATGGCGGTGTGCGCCGCGTCCAGCAGCCCGCGCAGATCGGTGGCAGCGTCGGTGTCCAACCCGGTGACCGCCGCGGGCAGGCCCGCGCAGATGCGCACCAGCAACCCGTCGGCGACGTGGGCCAGCGCTTTGGTGTCGGTGCCGCGCACGTCGCCGTAGCGCAGCGTGCGGATCAGGCCGGGCAACGCGGCCAGCAGGTGGGTCACGTCGTGGTCCAGCGCCGCCGTGGATTCCAGCCGGGCGATCAAACCGTCGGTGGCACCGCCCAGGTCGGCGAGCAGCGCGACTTCCAGCGCGGCGGTCAGTTCGCCCACCGAGCGGTCGGCGCGGCTCGCGGTGTCGAGGATCTTCGCCTCCGCCGCGGTGCGGATGGTGGTACCCCAGCGCGAGGCCTCGATGACCGCTATCGCGTACTCGGGATGCCATTGCAGCGTCCAGGTCTCCCGGAAGGTGCCGGTGCTGCGAACGTCGCTGGTGGTGAGCGTGCCCCACTCGATGCCGAGCACCCGCAGGCGGTGCAGCAGGCGTGACCGCTCGACCTCGCGTGGCTTGCGCAGATCCAGGTCGATGGCGCGGATCGCGGGCTCCTGCTTCATCCGCAGCGAACGGATCGTGGCGCGCAGGTCCGCGTCCAGCGGCACGGTCGGCGTCTCCTCCGGCACGGCGCCGAGCGCCTCACCCACCACGAGTTCGCCGATCACCAACCGCAGCATCGTTTCGTCACCGCCGCACAGCACCGACCGCGTGGCCTCGGTGACCTCCGGCAAACCGGCGAGCGGCCGGCCGCGCAGCGCGGCGAGGGTGTCGGCGAGCCGGACCGCTTCGATGACGTGCGCGCTGGAAACGGGCAGATCGTGGGCGCGCAGCACCCCCGCCACCTTGGTGAGCCAGCGGGTGATCGGCTGCTCGGTGGCGGTGAACAGGTGGTGGTACCAGCCCGGCGAGGTGACGCCTGCGCCGTAGCCGGAGGAGGTGGACAGCCGCGAATGCGTCCACGGCACCCAGGTGAGCCGGGCTTTGGTCTTCGGCAGCCCCTTGAGCAACCGGGCGTCCGGCGCGGCGGGACCCAGCGCGCCGGTGAGCGCGGGCGCATGCCACGCACCGCACACCACCGCCAGCCGCACCGCCCCGTCCTTGAGCGCCTTGCGCATGGTCTGCCGCATGTAGGCCTCGCGCCGCAAGGTGTGCGCGTCGACCACGAGTGGCTCTGGCGGTGATTCGGCAACCGATTCGGAGACCGCCTCTGCGACCGAATCGAATTCCGGCGCAGGGCTCTTCGTGAATCGATCCTGTGCTGGTGGGGCGGTCCGGGGTTGATCGCTCTCGGATCGACCGCGCCCCGATTCGGTGGCCGCTCGGTCCCCATCCGGTTCAGGCGCGCGGTTCGCCGAAGGGTCTTCCGCGGGCGGCGTCGCGTGGTCTGCGGATGCGGGACCGTCCAGGTGCCGGTCTCCCGTGGTTCCGGTGCTCGTGGGTACGCGTTGTGCTGGGTGGTCTGCGGTGGGTTCGACCGCCGGCGTTGTGCCGACGGTTCCGGTGTCCGTGGACTCGCCGCTCGACGGGTTCCCGTTCGCCGGGCCGGTGCCCGAGGCCGGGTCGCCTTGCGCAGGTCGCTCGGCGGTCTCCCGCAGTGCGCCCATCGCCTCGGTGATCGCGTCGAACGCCTCGGCGTCGGGCACGGATTCGACGACGGCGTCCCACCAGCGTTCGGCGTCGTCGTAGCCGCCCGCCTCGGCGAGAGCGGCGAGTGGGTCGAACCGGTCGCCGGGCTCGTCCTCCGTCGCGAGCGTGACGGTCGCGGGCAGGTCGCAGAACCGCACCGGCACGTCGTTGTCCACCGCGTACCGCAGCGCCTGCCACTCGGGCGAGAACACCGCGTACGGCCAGAACGCGGCCTTGGCGGGTGCGTCGGGAACGTACGCCAGCAGCGCGACCGGCGGGGTCATCCCCTCGGCGGCGACGTAGCCAACCAGCGGATCGGCGTCCGCGGGACCTTCGATGAGGATCATGTCGGGCCGGAAGTCCGCCAGGGCCAGCCGCAGCGAGCGCGCGGACCCGGGACCATGGTGGCGGATGCCGAACACCCTGGTCACCGCGGTGGATCCGGTGCCGGAGGTCACCCGGTGACCTCGCGGCAAGCGCGGTAGAAGTCCGCCCAGTCGGGTCGCTCGCGGACCACGGCCTCCAGGTACTCGGTCCACACGACGGCATCGGCCACCGGGTCCTTGATCACCGAGCCGAGCACCGCGCCTGCGATGTCGGAGGCGCGCAGCACACCGTCGCCGAAGTGCGCCGAGAGGGCGATGCCGTTGGTGATCACCGAGATCGCCTCGGCCGTGGACAGCGTTCCGGACGGCGACTTGAGCTTGGTCCGGCCGTCGGCGGTGCTGCCGGAGCGCAGTTCGCGGAAGACCCGCACCACCCGCCGCACCTCCTCGGCCGCCGCGGGCACGGTGGGCAGTTCCAGCGCGGAACCGAGCTGCTCGACGCGCCTGCTGACGATGGCGACCTCTTCGTCCTCGCTCGCGGGCAGCGGCAGCACCACCGTGTTGAACCGGCGGCGCAACGCGGAGGACAACTCGTTCACCCCGCGGTCGCGGTCGTTCGCGGTGGCGATGACGTTGAAGCCCTTGGCGGCCTGCACCTCCATACCGAGCTCGGGCACCGGCAGCGTCTTCTCGGACAGGACGGTGATCAGCGCGTCCTGCACGTCCGAGGGGATGCGGGTGAGTTCCTCGAGCCGGGCGATGGAGCCTGCCCGCATGGCCGTGAGCACCGGCGACGGCACCAGCGCCGCCTCGCTCGGGCCCTCCGCGAGCAACCGCGCGTAGTTCCAGCCGTAGCGGATCGCCTCTTCGGCCGTGCCGGAGGTGCCCTGCACCAGCAGCGTCGAGGAACCGCTGATGGCGGCGGAAAGGTGTTCCGACACCCAGGTCTTCGCGGTCCCCGGCACGCCGAGCAGCAGCAGCGCCCGGTCGGTGGCCAGCGTCGCGACCGCCACTTCCATCAGCCTGCGCGGACCCACGTACTTCGGGGTGATCACGGTGCCGTCGGGGAGGGTGCCGCCGAGCAGGTAGGTGACCACCGCCCACGGTGACAACCGCCAAGACGGTGGGCGGGTGCGGTCGTCGGCGGTGGCGAGGGCGCGCAACTCGTCGGCGTACGCCTGTTCGGCATGGGGGCGCAGCAGGTCCGGCGCCGGGTCGGTGGTGGTCACTGCAACTCCTCGAGCATCATCGAGCGGTGGGTGAGGTCGTGGGCGAGCTGGTCGAAGGCTCGTGCCCAGGCGGGATCGTCGCACCGGCGGGCCACCGCGGACAGCGTGTCCGCGGCGGTGACCGGAAGGTGGACCGCGGCCGCGGCGAGCAGCGACCGATGCGCGTTCGGCGCCGCGCCGTGCGTCTCGGGGCGCCGCGCCGCCGCCCGTGCCCGCTCGAACAGCAGCAGCACCACGTGCTGGGCCAGCGTGTCCGGCCACGGGTGGCCCATCGCGGGCAGCAGCGCTTCTATTTCGGACAGCCACGAGCCGTCCAGCCGCACCAGGTGCGCGGTCCGATCCGCCCGCGGCAGCAGCGCGAACAGTTCCCTCCTGCGCAGCATCGCGAGGTCGGTGGGCACGCCCGCCTCGAACAGCGCCCGCGCCCAGGCCGAATCGCGCTGCGCCAGAGCGGCGTCCACCCAGCCGTCGAAGACCGGCTGCCGGAACCGGTCTTCGATCGTGGCGCGCACCGCCTGCTGCGGCGTGCCGAGCACACCGGCCCAGTGCGTCAGCGGGGTGGCGGCGACCACCTGCCGGAGCCGGGCCGCGAGCACGTCGGGCGCGCCGTTCCAGCGGTAGGCGAATTCCACGGTGCGATCGGTGATCCCGTCGCGCTGCGCGGCGGCGTCGAGCGTATCGGGCAGCGTGAGCACCACATTCGTGTGCAGCATCCGGTGCTCGGCGCGGATCCACGCGCTCGCTCGCTCGCGCATCCGACGCGTGAACGCCGATTCCGGCAGCAGCGCGAGGAGTCCGGCGGCGGTGCGGCGCACGTCGGCGCGCCGGTCGTCCAACGCCGTTTCGAGCAGGGGCTCGTCGTCCGGGCCGAGGCCTTCGGCGAGAACGGCCAGCAGTTCGGCCTTCAACGGGCCCGACTCCTTCGGCCACGCCGCGGTCAACTGCGCCCTCGCCGCGCCTGCGTCGGCGCGCCGGAGGTCGGCGAGCCAGTCGCGCCGCTCGGTGGGTTGGCCGAACAGCCAGGTGTCGGTGGAGCGCTCGGACGTGGTCGACGACCGCCGCACGAGTTCCCGCCAGGCCGGATGCCGGGCCGCCAGCCAGCTGCCGCGGGCACCCGCGAGGCGCAGCAGCGGCTCGCGTAACGAGGCATTGATCTTCGCGTGCTCGAGCAGCTGCTCGCAGAGGGCGTCCGGCGCGCGGTAGTCGTACGGCAGCGCGGCCTCGAACCATTCGGGAAGGAATGCCGAACGTTCCCGCAGCATGCGCGCCAGCCGCGCCGCCGCCGGACGCGGCAGTGACGGCCGTGGGTCGTCCGGTGCGGGCTCCGGCGCCGCCGCGGTGGCCGGTGTGACTCCACCGCGGGTGAAAAGGTCGTGCAACGCGGCCGTTTCGAGCAGACGCGTCGCGGGATCGCTCGGCAACCGGCCGGCCGCGCGTGCGATCGGGGGCGGCAGTGCGGCGGAATCCGGGGCGCGGCGCGCGGTGCCGAGCAACGCGACGGAAGTGAGGTCCGCGTTGCCGGGAGCCGGGCGGTCCGGCTCGGGCCCGAAGGTCTCGGTGGCGGCCAGGTCGACGACCTCACCCGCGGCGAACACCGAAATCGGCTCCAATCCGTCGGCGCTCCATTCGCCTGCCACGGTGACCGGATGACCGCCGGAGACGGCCAGGAGCGTCCACGGTTGCTCCCCGGGCCGGATCGGCAGCGCCGTGCCATCGGATTCGGTGACGAACCAGCCTTGCTCGGTGCGGGTGGGGATCACGTCGGCCAGCAGCATCGGCCACGAGCGCACCCACGGATCGGCGCCGAGCGCCGACGCGTGCGCGGCCAGCGCGGCGGCGATCGTGGCGGGCCGATCGGCGTCGACGGGCAGCGTGGTGAAAGGTTCGGCGGCACTGTGCCGTTCTCCCCACAACGCGCGCAACGGCGCGGCGCCCGGGTAGTAATGCAGCTGCGCGTCGGCCAGCTGCCCGAGCGCGGGAACGTCGGCGGGGAAGCCGGGGGAACCGAAGGAATGGTCGACCACCAGCGCCCAGCGCCCGCTCGTCCGCCCGTACAACCAGGTGCGCCGGGTATAGAGGCGCTCGTCCTCGGTGATCCGCGAGCCGAACACCATCCACCGGTCACGGACCGGAGGTTCGGCGCGCACCGCCTCGGCCGGGTTCGGATAGCCGACGTGGGTCCGGATGCTGGCACGCAGCGGAGCCGGCCACGCGTCGAGTTGCCGGTGCGCGGCGATCAGCAGGTGCATCCGCGCGTACTCGCGCAGCACCACCTCGGGCCAGTCGGTCCTGGTGGCCACGGCGGCCGGGAGCCTGCGCAGGGTGGCGGCGAGGCCGGGAGCCTGCGCGTCGACCATCCGGGCGGCCACGGCTTCGAAGGCGCGATACGAGCGGTCGGCCTGCGCGAGCCCGGTGCGTACCTGGTCACCGAGCCAGACGTCGAGTTCCTCCAGTCCGGCCGTCACCCGCACCCGGCGCTGTTCGGCGGTAGCGGGGTTCGGGGTGCGGGGGCGGTCGGCTGTCGTGGCGGCCCGCGCCGCACGGCCGCCGATCCACGACGCCGCGTAGTCCGCGGTCTCCGGCGCGACGGCGACCTCGCCCGCGGCCCAGCGCAGCAACAGCGACAACGCGTGCTTGCAGGGAAATTTGCGGCTCGGGCAGGAGCACCGGTACGCCGGGCCGGACAGGTCGACGATCGTCTGATACGGCGTGGCGCCGCTGCCCTGGCACCGCCCCCACAGCGCCGTGCCGTGCTGCCCGCACTCGCGCCAGCGATGCACCAGCTTGTGGGCCGCCGACAGCGAATTCGCGTCGGGCGCCAGCGCCGCGACCTGGTCTTCGGTCCACGGCGTCGTCATCGCGCGGCTCCAGCTCGGTGGTGGCTCATCGCCTTCCTTCGTTGCTCGGTTGACCGGATTTCTACCGCAGCGCACCGACATGTGCCGCCACCGGTGCCGCGCCGCGCTCGGAAGCGCTTGTCTCGGCGCCGTATTCGTCATTCGGACAAATCTTGCGCCGATGGGGACGCTCTGGCATTCTGTCCTGTTCGGCTCGACCGAGCCACCCGGAACGGGTGTAGACACCATCGAGCTGCCCGCCGGGGTTGGCGAGGGGTGGACATCGAGACAGGGCGCAGGCGTTTCGATGACCATATCCATCCCCGCGGGCAGATTCGCCTGGGTGCGCTGGGCGATCCCGGCGCGATCGGGTAGCGTTTCGCACAGCTTCGACAAGGCGCCGCGCACGGGGTCGGAGGACGTGTGGCGGCTCGATGGTGGAGGGGATTTTTCGCATGCGCCTGGATCCCGACGCTGTCCAGGCCGTCGGTTCCGCGGACGCGCCGCCCCGGCTCTCGGAGGTGGTGACCCGGCGCCTCGCCGAGGATCCGGCGGTCACGCCCTCGGTCACGCGGACCGTGCTGCGCGCCCTGGGCGCCGCCGAATCGGGTGATGGGGCAACGACATTCGATCATTCCGGCATATTTCTGAGCGCCATCCGGGTACGCGGTTTCCGCGGCATCGGTCCCGAGACGACGCTGCAACTGCCACCCGGTCCGGGTCTCACGCTCGTGGTCGGCCGCAACGGCAGCGGCAAATCCAGTTTCGCCGAAGCCGCCGAAATGGCTCTGACCGGTGGAAACCGTCGGTGGGACGGTCGCTCGGCGGCCTGGCGGGAAGGCTGGCGCAACCTGCACGACGGCGCTGCTGCTCGCATCGAGCTGGAGTTGCTGACCGCCGGTGACGCGCCCCGGCTCACCATCGCCAAGGAATGGGCGGCCGACGCCGACCTGCCCGACGCGCACTGGACCCAGCGCTATCCGCCCGCGCCGCCGTCGGCGTTCGACATGGACCGGTGGGCGGCCCAGCTCGAGCTCTACCGTCCGTTCCTGTCCTACAGCGAACTCGGCGCGCTGGTGGACGGGAAGCCGAGCGACCTGTTCGACGCGCTGCACCAACTGCTGGGTCTCGACGAACTCACCCTGGCGCAGGAACGCATCCGGATGCGCCGCCTGGAACTCGAACGCGCGGTGCGGGATTCGCGTCAGGAGCGGCTGGAGCTGCTGGAACTGCTCGCGTCGGTGGCCGACGACCGGGCGGTCCGGGTCGCCGGATTGCTGCGGCCCGCTCAACCGGACCTCGCCGCGGTGGGTCGCGAAGTGCTGGGCGTGGTGGACGACCCGGCCGGCCCGGACGGCTTGCGCGCGATCGTGCGGCTCGCGCTGCCCGGCGACGCCGAAGTCGATGCGGTGGCCACCCGGCTCGAGACCTGGGGCGCGGCCATCGCCGAGGGCGCCACCGACGACGCCGAAGCCGATCTGCGCCTGCTCGAACTGCTGCGCATGGCGCGTGCGCATCAGGCGGCGAGCGGGCCGTGCCCCTGCCCGGTGTGCGGCCGCGGCGCACTGGACGAGGACTGGGCACGCGAGACCGACACGGCCATCGAGCGGCTCGCTGCCCGGGTGGACGCGCTCACCACCGCCCGCGTCGAACTCGGCGACGCCGTGCGGGCCGCGCGGGCGCTTCCCGAACTCGTTCCCGCCGAATTGGATTTCGACCCGCGCAACCCGCCGTCGGTCGACACCACGGCGGTGCGCGAGGCGTGGGCCGAGTGGGCCGCGCTGACCACCGCCGAATACACCCCGGACCTGCCCGAGCTGCTGCGCAGCGCGCACGCGCGGTTGGTGGACGAGCTCGACCTGCTGCAGCAGGGCACCCGCAAGGAACTCGACCGCTTGGACGAGGTGTGGACCCCGCTGGTGCCGCGGATCGTGACCTGGCTAGAGGGCGCGCGTGAGGTGGCCGCGCACGCGGCGGAACTGCGCACGGTGAAGAAGGCCGAGGACTGGCTGAAAGCGGCCACCGCGGGCCTGCGCGGCGAGCGCATGACGCCGCTGGAGACGACGGCCCGCTGGGTGTGGCGCACGCTGCGGCAGCAGAGCAACGTCGAGCTGGGCGCGATCCGCTTGCAGGGCAACGCGGGCACCGCGCGGCGCGTGCTGCTCGACGTGACCGTCGACGAGGTGGACGGGGCCGCGCTGGGCGTGATGAGCCAGGGCGAGTTGCACGCGCTGGGTCTGTCGTTGTTCCTGCCGCGCGCCACGGTGGAGGAGAGCCCGTTCCGTTTCGTCATGATCGACGACCCGGTGCAGGCGATGGACCCGGCCAAGGTGGACGGCCTGGCGCAGGTGCTGGCCACGGTGGCCTGGACCCGTCAGGTGGTGGTCTTCACCCATGACGAGCGCCTCGCCGAGGCGGTGCGGCGGATGCAGCTCGACGCGACCGTCCTGGAAGTGCAGCGCCGCGACCGCTCGGTGGTCGAGGTGCGGGTGTCCAGCGACCCGATCCGACGCTATCTCGACGACGCCCGCGCCTTGGTCCGCACGCCCCAGTTGCCCGCGGCGATCGCCGACGAACTGGTGGCCACCTGCTGCCGTTCGGCGGTGGAGGCGGCCAGTCTGGCCAGGGCGCGGCGCACCCTGCTCGCCGCGGGTATGAATCACCGCGAGGTGGAACGCCACATCGATGCCGCCCACTCCACCAGGGCGAAGGTGGCGCTGGCGGTCTTCGGGGTGGGTAGCAAGGTCGACGACCTGAACAAGAATCTGATCGAGCGGGAAGGGCGGTGGGTGGTGGACGCACTGCGCGACGCCACGGCGGGCGCGCACGTGCCGATCGGGCGGGACATGCGCGAGTTGATCGGTGAGACCGAGAAATTCGTCGCGTGGCTGGCCAGGTGAAGCGCGGATGACCGGGCGGCGCAAGCCGGTCGGCGCGCGCCGTGGGCCCGCGGGCGGCGGTCGCGCGCCCCGGCACGGACAGCGTGGGCGGAACAACGGCGCGCGTCGGCCGCGCGCCGATCGGCCGTCGATCGCCGAGCGGCTGGAGACCGTCGATCTGCTGCTCGCCGGATCGGTGACCGACGCGGGCGGACTGTGGTCGCGGGCGACAGCCTGGATCCTGCGGATCGCGTTGGAGCAGGCCGTGGACGAACTGTGGCTGCGGCTGGCGCCCGCGCTGGTCCGCTGCCCGATGCGGGCGCAGCTGATCGCGCTGCGCGCCTTCGCGGGACCGGACGTGGCGGCGCGCGTCGCGGTGCTCTGGGCGGCGCTGTCGCGCGCGGCCCACCACCACGACTACGAACTCGCGCCCAGCGTCACCGATCTACGGCGCTGGCGGGAACAGACCGTCGCCTTGGCCGCGGACTTGGCGGCCGTGGAGGCGCGCCGAGATTGACCCCCTGCGATGATGCGGTCAAGTGTGCGCGTGGAGTATGCCGCCCGGCCGGACAGAGGCACGATATGAGCGGATCGGGGCAGACGTTGGCGAGCGTGACCATGCGGTGCCTCACTCGGGCCGGAAAGGACGTGGCATGAGCGAATCACGACGGTGCCCGTGCGGGCGCGGCGAGGCTTTCGACGACTGCTGCGGTCCGGTGCTGCGCGGCGAGCGTCCCGCTGCCACGGCCGAAGCGCTGATGCGCTCGCGCTACACCGCCTTCGCGGTGGGGGATGTCGACTATCTGCTGCGTTCCTGGCATCCGCGCACCCGCCCGCGCGAACTCACGGTGGACCCCGCCCAGCGCTGGCTGTTCCTGGAGATCACCCGCACCGACCGCGGCGGGCTGTTCGACGACACCGGAACGGTGGCGTTCGTCGCGCACTACCGAGATGCGGACGGGCGCGGCGCACTGCGCGAGACCAGTCGATTCGCTCGCTCCGACGGCGCCTGGGTCTACCTGGACGGCACGCACGCCGAGTGACCGGTAGCGTCAGCGGGCATGGCACGCGTCGCGATCGAGTACTGCACCCAATGCCGCTGGCTGCTGCGGGCGAGCTGGATGGCGCAGGAACTGCTCAGCACGTTCGCCACCGACCTGGACGAGGTCGCGCTGCTCCCGGGTTCGGGCGGGATCTTCCGGATCACCGTCGACGGCGAACAGATCTGGGAACGCAAGACCGACGGCGGCTTCCCCGAGATCGCGGTGCTCAAGCAGCGGGTGCGCGACCGGGTGGCACCCGACCGCGACCTCGGTCACGCCGACCGGCGCGACTGACGCCGGAAGTCAGCCGCAGCAGCCGCCACCGCAGCAGCCGCCGCCGGCCGGAGGCGCAGCGGGGCTCGGCGCGGGCGCGCTCACGCCGCCCCGGGAGACGGTGGCGAAAGTGGTCAGCAATTTGACCGTGTCGTCGTGGCCGACCGGGCAGGTCGCCGGCGCCGACGACTCCGCCATCGGGCGGGTCACCTCGAACGTGTCGCCGCAACTGCGGCACCGATAGCTGTAACTCGGCATCCGCTCAGTTTAGGGCCTGCGTCCGCGCATCCTCCAGACGATCGGAAGTGGCGGCGGCCGCCGTGACCGATTCGACACAGCAGCCGACGGCAGGGCCTGAACAGCGGATGAATGGGAGTCGACGCGGCGATGTCCCACATCGCGACGCTGGCGTGCTGATCTTCGACGTACTCTCGAAAAGAAGGATGAGGAGGTCCGCGATGCGCGCTCAGTTCTCCGAGGCGGTGCCCGGTCCCGACGGTTTCGCCGAGCCCATCGCGCGAACGGCGCACGGCGACGTCCGCGGCGTGCGCGAGGGCTCCGTATCCGTCTGGCGCAGCATCCCCTACGCCACGGCCCCCACCGGACCGGCCCGGTTCGCGCCGCCGCAGCCCCCGCAGCCCTGGGAGGGAGTGCGCGACTGCACCTCGTTCGGGCAGATCGCCCCGCAGACGATGGGCACCATGGTCCCCATCGACTCGGGCCTGACCATGGGCGAGGACTGCCTCTGGCTCAACGTCTGGTCACCACGGCCCGAGACCGGCGATCCGCACCGCGTCGCGGACACCGAGCCGCGCCCGGTGCTGGTCTGGCTGCACGGCGGCGCGTACTGCCTCGGCACCGCCGCGCAGCAGATCTACGACGGGCGCAAACTGGCCGCGACCGGTGACGTCGTGGTCGTCGGGGTCAACTATCGCCTCGGTGCGCTGGGCTTCCTCGACCTGTCCTCGCTCGGCGAGGACTTCGCGCCGAACCTCGGCCTGCGCGACCAGATCGCCGCACTGGAGTGGGTGCGCGACAACATCGCCGCGTTCGGCGGCGACCCCGGCAACGTCACGCTCTTCGGCGAGTCCTCCGGCGCGGGCTGCGTCACCGCGCTGCTCACCGCGCCGCGCGCGGCGGGCCTGTTCCACAAGGCGATCGCGCAGAGCCCGCCCGCGACCACGGTGTTCGGTCCGGAGCGGGCGGCGACGGTCGCGCAGCGTTTCCTCGAGCTGATCGAACTGCCCCCGGCCCGGGCGGCGGAGCTGCTGGAATGCCCGATCGAGCGGATCGTGACGGCGGCGGGTGTCCTGCTCGACGAGATACCGCTCAAGGAGCCGGGCAGGCTCGCGGCCGCGCCCGTGGTCGACGGCGATCTCCTGCCGACCTACCCGATCGACCGGTTCCAGCGTGGCGGGTCGCACCGGGTGCCGTTGATCATCGGGACGAACAAGGACGAGGCGTCGTTGTTCCGGCTGCTGCGTTCACCGATCATGCCGGTGACCCCGGACGCGGTGAACGCGATGCTGCGGGACGTCGCGGCGAGCCACCCGGAGATGTCCGCGGAGCGGATCGCCGAGATCACCTCGGCCTACCCGGACCTCGGCAAGGCGCGCGGAGCCCTGGCGATGTCCACCGACGCGGCGTTCCGGATGCCCGCGCACTGGGTGGCCGACGGTCACGCCGAGCATTCGCCCACCTGGATGTACCGGTTCGACTACGCCACCCCGATGCTGCGCGCGGCTCGGGTCGGCGCCGGCCACGCCACCGAATTGCCTTATGTCTTCGGCAATTTCGGCACGCTCAACCTCGACCCGACGTTCTGGCTCGGCGGGCGCAGAGCGGCGATGGAGGTCTCCGGGCGGATGATGCGCCGCTGGCTCGCCTTCGCCGCCCACGGCGTTCCCGCCGCCCTCGACGGCTCCAAACACTGGCCGCCCTACCGCCTGCCCGCCCGCACCACCTTGCTCCTCGACAGCGTCGACCGCGTGGTCGACGACCCGGACCGTGACCTGCACACCGCCTGGGGGCAGCAAGCCGTCGGGTTCTCCTAGCAGGCGTTGTCCGCGCCTGGCGACCGCAGGTGTGGATACCCGAGACCGCATGATCGGCGTTCCGCCCGCGTAGATCGAAGTCCGATACGCCCCGGCGGGAATCTGCGGCCGCGCGCGTCAGACGTCGGTGGAGAAGCGGATGCCGCCGTCCGGGATCTCCACGCCGGGCCACACGCGGGCCCCGCGCAGCAGTTCGCAGCGCGCGCCGATGTTCGCGCCGTCCCCGATGACGCCGTCGCGCACGAGCGCGCGCGGGCCGATGCGCGCCCCGAACCCGATGATCGTGCGTTCGACCGTGGCGCCCGCCTCGATCACAGCGCCGTCGAAGACGACCGCGCCGTCCAAGCGTGCGCCCGCGCCGATCTCGGCGCCGCGGCCCACGACCGTGCCGCCGATGAGCACCGCCCCCGGGGCGACGCCCGCGCCGGGATGGACCAGCGACTCGCCACGCTGACCGGGCAGGGCGGGGGAGGGGGCGATGCCGCGGACCAGGTCGGCGGAACCGCGGACGAAGTCCTCGGGGGTGCCCATGTCGCGCCAGTACGACGCGTCGACGTACCCCTGGAGGCGGGCGCCCTCGGTCAGCAGCGCCGGGAACACCTCGCGCTCCACCGACACCGGGCGCCCGGCCGGGATCTTCTCGATGTACTCGCGACGGAAGACGTAGCACCCGGCGTTGATCTGGTCGGTGGGCGGGTCCTGAGTCTTCTCCAGGAACGCGGTGACCCGGCCGTCCTCGTCGGTGGGCACACAGCCGAACGCGCGCGGGTCGCTGACCCGGACCAGGTGCAGCGTCACGTCGGCGCGGGTCGACTCGTGGGTGTCGAGCACCGCGCCGAGGTCGGTGCCGCCGAGCACGTCGCCGTTGAACACCATGACGTTGTCCGCGCGCAGCTTGGGCAGCACGTTGCGGATCGCGCCGCCGGTGCCGAGTGGCTCGGTCTCGGTGACGTACTCGATCTCCAGGCCGAGGTCGGAGCCGTCGCCGAAGTATTCCTCGAACACTTCGGCCTTGAACGACGTACCCAGCACCACGTGGGTGATCCCGGCCTCCGCGATACGGGCGAGCAGGTGGGTCAGGAACGGCAGCCCGGCCGTCGGCAGCATCGGCTTGGGCGCCGAAAGGGTCAGCGGACGCAGCCGCGTGCCCTGCCCGCCGACCAGGATCACCGCGTCGGTGCCTGTATTTCCTGCCATCAAGCTCCCCTGTTCACAAGGTCGTTTCTCGCCTGCGCCGCCGGTTACCCGGCGTCGCGCGCCTGCTGGCGCAGGGCAGATCGAACCGCAATCCGCGAGCGGATCGCAAGTCCGGCCCGCAACGCCAGCCGCAGCGGAGCCTGCCACCAGTGCGGATGCCGGTCTGCCTGGAACCGGTAGGCGCTCGCGTGGTGGGCGGGCAGCATCTTCTCGGGATGGCGGCCCGCGGCGTGACCCTTCGCATGGGTCACCTCGGCGTCCGGCACGAACACGTTGTGCCAGCCCGCCTTGCCCATCCGGTCGCCGAAGTCGACGTCCTCCATGTACATGAAGTAGCGGGAATCGAAGCCGTCGATCGAGTCGAACGCCGCGCGCCGCACCAGCAGGCACGACCCGGACAGCCAGCCGACGGCGCGTTCGGAGATCTCCTCGTTCTCCTGCCGGTAGCGGCGGGTCCACGGATTGGACTTCCACACCGTGCCCAGGATCGCGTGGCCTGCGCCGTCGAGCAGGCCGGGCACCCGCCGGGCCGACGGGTAGACGCTGCCGTCCGGCTCGAGCACCAGCGGCCCCAGCGCGCCCGCGCGCGGCCAGCGCTTGGCGGCGGCGAGCAGTTTGTCGATGGAATCGGTGCCCCAGCGGATGTCCGGGTTGGCGATCACGATGAACTCGATGCCCGGATCGATCTCCGCGACCGCCCGGTTGATCGCGCCGCCGTAGCCGATGTTGCCGCCGGTGCGCAGCAGCCGCACGTGCGAATTGGCCTCGGCGACCAGCTCCGGCACACCGTCCACCGACCCGTTGTCGGCGAGGATCACCTGCGGTTTCTCCGCGGTGGCCGCGGCCAAGGTGCTGATGAAGTGCTCGAGGTGCTCACCCGGCGAGTAGGTCACCGTGACGACGGCCAGGCCCGCGGGCGCGGCGGAATCGGAATCACTCACGACAGCCAACTCTAATGGGCGCGGCCGGACGCCGTCCGTCGATGGCCCGCGCATGGTGGGAGCACCGGCGCGGGCACCGCCTAGCCGGACCGCCGCGCCAGCGCGTCGCGCAGCGCCGTGCGCCAATCCCGCAGCGGCGTCAGTCCGGCGTCGTTCCAGGCCCGCGGCGAGAGCACCGAATACGCCGGGCGCCGTGCGGGTCTGGGAAACCGGGACGAGTTGCACGGGTGGACCCGCCCGGGATCGGCGCCGACACCCGCGAATACGGCGCGGGCGAGCTCGAATCGACTGGCCCGCCCCGCATTGGTGGCGTGCAGCACCCGCGGGGCGTCCGGCCGGCCCGCCAGTTCCAGCAGCGCGGCGGCCAGGTCGGCGGCGTAGGTGGGCGAGCCGACCTCGTCGTCGACCACGTCGACGGTGTCGCGTTCCCGCTCCAGCCGCAGCATCGTCGCGACGAAATCGCCGCCGCGCCCGCTGTATACCCACGCGGTGCGCACCACGTGCGCGTCCGGGCAGCGGCTGAGCACCGCTTCTTCGCCCGCGAGCTTGGACGCCCCGTACACGGACGTCGGTCCGGTCACATCGGCGGTGTCGTACGGCCGATCCTGGGTACCTGGGAAGACGTAATCGGTGGACAGATGGATCAGCCGGGCGCCGAGGTCGGCGCAGACCTCGGCGAGCACGGCTGGTCCGGTGGCGTTGCCCGCGTACGCGGCTTCGGCTTCGGTTTCGGCCCGGTCCACGGCGGTATAGGCGGCGCAGTTGAGCACCACGTCGCCGGGCGTGAGCACCGCGCGCACGGCGACGGGATCGGTGATGTCGAGGTCGGCGCGCCCGTAGCCGTCGGCGGCCGGGGCGAGACGCCGCAGTTCCCGGCCCACCTGTCCGTGCGCCCCGGTGACGACGAGGCGGGCGGATACGGTGGGTTGGGGGGCGGTGGGGTCGGTCACGGGCGCAAGTCTGGCACGCCGCCGGTCCCTCGGTTGCGGCCGTTCGCGATAACCGTTCGATAGCCTTGAGCTATCGGGGGATCCCGAAATCGGGCGGGGCGAGCGGTAACCATGGTGGCGGATCGGTTGCGCGCGCGTCGCCAGGACACCAATTTTTCGGCGAGAGCGGGTTTTCGGCGAGAGGATGAGACTTGTCGCAGCGGAGGGGCACATCGGCGGCGCGGCGGACCGGAACCCGCGACCCTTCCTTCGGTCCGCTGCGCTCGTTCGCCGTGGCCGCCGCCGTGATCGTGCTGGCGCTCACCGGTTTCGCCTGGCACAGCGTGGACGCGCTGGTCGCCGACATCGAGCGCCTCGGCGATCTCGGCCTCGGCGGCAGCCGCGACGGCGCGGTGGACATTCTGCTGGTCGGGGTGGACAGCCGCACCGACGCGCACGGCAACCCGCTGTCGGAGGCCGAGCGCGCGATGCTGCACGCGGGCGACGAGGTCGGCACCAACACCGACACCATCGTGCTGCTGCGCGTGCCGAACGACGGACGCTCGGCGACCGCGATCTCCATCCCGCGCGACTCCTACGTCAACATCGCCGGCCTGGGCATGGGCAAGATCAATTCGGCCTACGGCGCGACCAAGGCGACGCAGTTGCAGAAGCTCACCGAGCAGGGGGTCGCGCAGGCCGACGCGGAGCGGCAGTCCACCCAGGCGGGCAGGCAGGCGCTGATCAAGACGGTGGCCGGTCTCACCGGCATCACCGTCGACCACTACGCGGAGGTGAGCCTGCTCGGCTTCGCGCTGCTCACCGACGCCGTCGGCGGGGTGGAGGTGTGCCTGAAGAACCCGGTCGACGAATGGATGTCCGGCGCGCGGTTCCCGGCGGGACGTCAGCGCCTGGACGGGCCGCGGGCACTGAGTTTCGTGCGCCAGCGCCACGATCTGCCGCGCGGCGACATCGACCGCATCGTGCGCCAGCAGGTGTTCATGGCACAGCTGGTGCAGCAGGTGCTCAGCGCGAAGACGCTGGCCAATCCGGTCAAGCTGCAGCAGCTCAGCGACGCGGTGGGGCGCACGATCGTGCTGGACGAGGACTGGGACGTGCTGGCGTTCCTGCAGCGGCTCAAGGATTTGTCCGGCGGCCAGGTGAAATTCGAGACCATCCCGGTCGCCGACCTCAACGGGGAAACCGGCAACGGCGAATCCGTCGTCAAGGTCGAGCCGAAGGCGGTCAAGTCCTACGTCGCGTCGCTGGTCGGCGACGCCCCGGCCCCGCGCAACGCCGAGCCGGGCTTCGATCCCGCGACGGTGACCGTGAGCGTCTACAACGCGGGCGGCGTCGGCGGCCTCGCGGCCGACGTGGCGCAGACTCTGAGCGCCAAAGGTTTCCGTCAAGGCACGGTGTCCAACTACGGCGGCGGCCGCGTCACGAGCAGCCGGGTGCTCGCCGCGGACACCGGGAGCCCGAAGGCGCAGGCGGTGGCCAAGACGCTGGGCGGGCTGCCGGTGCTGGCGGATCCGGCGCTGTCCCCGGATTCGGTGAGCGTCGTACTGGCGAGCGACTATTCTGGTCCGGGCTCGTCGGCGAGCCGGATGTTCGACCTGTCCGGATCGTCGGCGGCGGCCACACCAGTCCCGCCCGCTCCACCGATCGACGCAGGCCAGAACGGACCGAAATGCGTGAACTGAACCATGCGTGACATCGACCAGGCAAACACCCTCACCGAAGCGGTACTCGATCCGATCCTCGCCCGCGATCCCGCGGGCCCGCGCGTCACCTACTACGACGACGCCACCGGCGCCCGTATCGAGCTGTCCGGCGCGACCCTGGCGAACTGGGCGGCCAAGACCGCCAACTTGATTCGCGACGAGTTCGGCCTGAGCCCGGGCGCCCGGGTCGCGGTCCTGCTCCCCGCGCACTGGCAGACCGCCGCCGTGCTGCTCGGCTGCTGGTGGGCGGGTACCGAGGTGGTGCTGCGCCCGGACGAGGACGCCGATCTCGCCCTGGTCACCCTGGATCGCCTGGACGACGCCGACGGCGTGGGCGAGGTCGCGGCGCTGTCGCTGGACGCGATGGGGTCCCCGGTGCGCGACGTGCCGGTGGGCGTCACCGACTTCGCCACCTCCGTGCGCGTGCACGGCGATCAGTTCCTGCCTCGCGGCGCGGGGGTCGCGCTGGACGGCATGCCGGTCGCCGAGGTGCTCGCCGAGGCGCGGAAGTCCGCCATGCGGCAGGGCTTCGCCGAAGGGGACCGGGTGCTGTCCAGCACGCCGTGGGACACGCCGGCCGAACTGATCGACGGGTATCTCGCGGTGCTCGCCGCGGGCGCGTCGCTGGTGCAGGTGATCAACCCCGATCCGGCGCAGCGCGAGCGGCGCGTCGCGGCGGAGCGGGTGACCGCGCAGCGCGGATGAGCGCGGCGCACGGCCGGTAGCGGCTCCTACCACGGTATCAGCGCCGAATCCGACCTGAGCACGTTCCACAACCCGGTAGCGTTCCGTACGGTGGAGTCACCGCACGACGAGGGGGTTTGGAGTATGCAGCCGCATTACTGGTTCCGCTGGTTGTCCGTACAGGGCGCGCCGCGCCTCGTCCTGCGCCTGCAGGCGCGCCACGGTGACCCGTTCGCCGAATTGATGGGCGGGCCCGCGGGCTTCGACGACCCGTATCCGCTCATCGAGCGGTTGCGTGGGCAGGGAAGGCTGCTGCGCACCTCCATCGCGTGGGCGACCTTCGACCACGAGCTGTGCCGCGCCATCCTGCGCGACAGCCGTTTCGGTGTGCGCACCACCGAGAGCTTCAACATCCCCAAGCCGCTGCAGAAACTGGCCGAACGCTTCCCGTTGCCGCCGAATCCGGTCGAGCCGCCCTCGATGCTGGTGATCGATCCGCCGGAGCACACGGCCATGCGCAAGCCGGTCGCCTCGGCGTTCACCCCGCGCGCGATCCGCAGGCTCAGCGACCGCGTCGAGACGGTCACCGCGGAGCTGCTGGACGCGCTGCCCGCGCACGGTTCGGCGGACCTGATCCGGTCGTTCGCCGCCCAGGTGCCGATCGCGATCATCTCGGAGATGCTCGGGTTCCCCGACGAGGACAAAGCGCGGTTCCTGCACTGGGGCGATCAGATGACGCCTTTGCTGGACGTCGGCATCCCGTGGCGGGCGTACCGCGACGCGCTGCGCGCCATGGAGGTGATGAACGACTACCTCGACCAGCACATCGAACGATTGCGCCGCGAGCCGGGCGAGGACATCCTCTCCGCGCTGGTCACCGCGGGGGAGCTGGACTCCTACGCGCTCAAGGCCACCGCGAGCCTGCTCATGGGAGCGGGCTTCGAGACGACGGTCAACCTGATCGGCAACGGTGTCGCGCAGCTGCTGGCGCACCCGGATCAGCTGGAGCGGCTGCGCGCGGAACCGGAGCTGTGGCCCAACGCCGTCGAGGAGATCCTGCGCTTCGACTCACCGGTGCAGACCACCGCGCGGACCGCGCTGACCGACGTGGAGATCGATGGGATCACGGTGCGCGAGGGCAACACGGTGGTGCTGTCGCTGGCCGGAGCCAACCGCGACCCGGCGGTCTTCGCCGATCCCGGGCGATTCGACGTCGGGCGCGACAACGCCAAGGAGCACCTGTCGTTCAGCAGCGGCGTGCACGTCTGCCTGGGGGCAAGCCTGGCCAGGATGGAAGGCGTCTACGCGTTGCGAGCCCTCTTCGAGCGGTTCCCCGGACTGCGCCCGGACGGTTCGCCGAAGCGGCGCGCGCTGTTCACCCTGCACGGCTACGAGCGGCTGCCGGTGCGTCTCGGGCAACCCGCGCAGGCGCCGGAGCCGGTCTGATCAACCGGTGGTCTTCCAGACGTAGCGGGTCTTCGGACGCCCGGCCCTGCCGTAGTCCGAGCGCCGGACGACCAGCCCGTCGTCGGCCAGTTTCTCCAGGTAACGCCAGGCGGTGATGCGCGAGACGCCGACCGAGGTCGCGGTGTCCGCGGCGGTCACGCCCTCGCCCTCGGCCGCGCGCACCGTGCGGGAGATCTCGTCGAGGGTCTGCGGCGCGACGCCCTTGGGTGTCGCCGCGCGCTGGTCGGGGGTGCGTAGCGCACTCAGCGCCCGGTCGATGTCGTGCTGGGAGATGGCGCTCTCACCGGCCGGAAGCGCGGTGCGGAACTCGCGGTAACGGTCGAGTTTGTCGCGGAACGCGGCGAAGGTGAACGGCTTCAGCAGATACAGCACGACGCCGTGCGACACGGCGGTGCGCACCATGGCCAGGTCCCGCGCCGAGGTGATGGCGATGACGTCCGGGCGCGGCGCCAGACCGGTCAGCGCGGCGGCGACGTCGAGGCCGCTGGCGTCGGGCAGGCCGATGTCCATCAGCACCAGATCGATCGGCGTGCCCTCGGCCGCCGCGTCGGCCGCCGCGCGCATCGCCTCGCGTCCGGTGTGGGCGACGCCGACGGGCGTGAATCCGGCGATGCGCTCCACGTAGGCGCGGTGCGCCTCGGCGATCAGCGGCTCGTCCTCGACGATCAGCACACGGATCATCGCGCTTCCTTTCGTGGAATCGTCACGGTCACCGCGCTTTCGGGATCCCGTTGGGTGCGGATACTGCCCCCGTGGCGAGCCATCAGCCGGTGGACGAGCGCGAGTCCGAGGCCGTGATGGGCGGCCTTGGTCGAATACCCGCGCTGGGACGCGCGCGCGAACATCTCCGCGGACATGCCGGGACCGCTGTCGGCGACCCGGATGTAGAGCATCGACTCGTCCGCGGCGTCGCGTCGGTGCGCCAGGGTGACCTCCACCCAGCCGGACGTGCTGTCCGCCGCGGCATCGATCGCGTTGTCGACGAGATTACCGACCAGCGTGACGGTTTCGTGGGGGGACAGCGGCTCCACCGAGTCCAGCGCGGTGTCGTCGGTGATGGTCAGCTCGATGCCGCGTTCGGCGGCCTGGTTCACCTTGCCGAGCAGCAACGCGGCCAGGGCGGGCGCGCCCACCGCGGCGAACAGCCGGTCGATCAGCGCCTGGGACAGCTCCAGTTCCGCGGTGGCGAACTCGACGGCCTCGCGATGGCGGCCCAGCTCGACCATGGTGACCACGGTGTGCAACCGGTTGGCCGACTCGTGCGCCTGTGCCTGCAACGACTCCGCGAAGCTGCGCACGGAATCCAATTCGCCCATCACCGCCTGCAGTTCGGTGTGGTCGCGGATGGTCATCACCGTGCCGATCGCCCGGCCTTCCCATTCGACGGTGTCCTGGTTGACCAGCAGGATCCGGTCGGTGGTCACGTGCGTCTCGTCGCGGACGGTGCCCCAGCTCATCCGCTGCAGCGACAGCGGGAGGTCGCTGCGCCGCACCTGGCCCGGCGGCAGATCGAGCAGGCGGCGCGCCTCGTCGTTGACCACCTCGGCGTCCTCGCCGGACGGCCCGAACACCACCAACCCCTCGTGCACCGAATGCAGCACGGCGTCGTGGTGCTCGTACATCACGCGCAGCTCGTCCGGCGCCAGGCCGTGGGTCTGCCGCCGCAGCCTGCGGCTGAGCAGGAATGAACCGCCCGCGGCCAGCACCAGGCCCGCTCCCGCGACGCCCAGGATCACCGGGAGCTGGGTGGCGACCTGGTCGCCGATCTTGGCACGGGTCACGCCCGCGGAGACCAAGGCGACTATCCGCCCGTTGTCGTGCACCGGCGTGACCGCCCGGATCGAGGGGCCGAGCGTGCCGGTGAAGGTCTCGGTGAAGGTCTCGCCGGCCAGCGCGCGATCGATGGTGCCGCTGAACGGCAGCCCGATCATCGCGGGGTTGGTGTGCGTGTAACGGGTCCGGTCCGGCGCCATGACCACGATGAAGTCCATGCCGGTCTCGCGCCGGATCTCCTCGGTCACCGGCTGCAACAGCGCCGTCGGATCCGCGCTGCGCAGCGCGTCGACGGTGGAGGGCGCGTCGGCCACGCTCACCGCGACGTCGGTGACCTCCCTGGTGGTGGTGACGTCGCTGTCGTGCCTGGCGTCCAGGACCGCGAGCACCACACCGATCCCGATCATCACCGCGAGTACGACCAACTGGAAGACGAACGCCTGCCCGGCGAGGGAGAGCCGACCGCGTCTCACAAGCTCTGCCTCCGCTGAACGTAATGCACCAAACAGTGACCGGGATCACCCGGCCGACCATCATTCTGCCTGGAAGGCGTGAGCCACCTCGCGTCGGTACCGTTCGAAGGGAAATCCTCGCTATGAGCGACTCGACTCGCACGCGGCGCGACCGCACTCATTGGCTGTATCTGGCTGTCATCGTGGCGGTGGTTGCGGGCGTCCTGGTCGGCCGGCTGGCGCCCGGCGCCGCGCAGTCGTTCGCCCCGCTGGGGACCATCTTCGTCAACCTCATCGGAATGATGATCGCTCCCGTCATCTTCTGCACCATCGTGCTCGGGATCGGCTCGGTGCGCGCGGCGGCCACCGTCGGCAAGGTCGGCGGGCTGGCCATCGGCTACTTCCTCGTCATGTCGACCATCGCGCTCGGGATCGGCCTGGTCGTCGGCAATCTATTGCAACCCGGCGCGGGACTGAATATCGGCAAGTCGGCCAAAGCCGGTCACGACCTGGCCAACACCGCGCACAGTGCGGGCGGCACCTGGGAATTCATCCAGAACATCGTCCCTTCGACGTTGCTGTCCTCGCTCACCACGGGCAATGTCCTGCAGGCGCTGTTCGTCGCGCTGCTGGTCGGTTTCGCGGTGCAAGCCATGGGCACGGCGGGCGAGCCGATCCTGCGCGGTGTGGCGCTGCTGCAGAAGCTCGTGTTCCGGATCCTGGTGATGATCCTGTGGCTGGCGCCGATCGGCGCGTTCGGGGCGATCGCGAATGTGGTCGGCAAGACCGGCCTGGACGCCGTGGTGAAGCTGGGCACGCTGATGCTGGCGTTCTACCTCACCTGCGTGGTGTTCGTCTTCGGCGTGCTCGGACTGCTGCTGTGGAGCGTCTCGCGGGTATCGATCTTCAAGCTCGTCCGCTACCTCGCGCGGGAGTACCTGCTGATCGTCGCGACCTCGTCGTCGGAATCGGCGCTGCCCCGGCTGATCGCGAAGATGGACCACATGGGCGTGGAACGCACCACCGTGGGCGTCGTCGTGCCGACCGGCTATTCGTTCAACCTGGACGGCACCGCCATCTACCTGACCATGGCGTCGCTGTTCATCGCCGAGGCGATGGGCAAGCCGCTGTCCATCGGCGAGCAACTCGGGCTGCTGCTGTTCATGATCGTCGCGTCCAAGGGCGCGGCCGGTGTGACGGGTGCTGGGCTGGCCACGCTGGCGGGCGGATTGCAGAGTCATCGTCCCGAACTGCTCGACGGCGTCGGCTTGATCGTCGGCATCGACCGCTTCATGTCCGAGGCGCGGGCGCTGACCAACTTCTCCGGCAACGCGGTCGCCACGGTGCTGATCGGTACCTGGACCAAGACCGTGGACGTGGATCGGGTACGCGACGTGCTCGAGCGCAAGGCGCCTTTCGACGAGCGGACCATGGTCGACGACGACCACGGCACGCCCGCGCAGCCGCAGGAGGCCGAGACCAAGGACCTGGTCCAGGCATAGCGCGCGCAGGACGAAGGGCCCGCAGGATCTGCGGGCCCTTCGTGGTGTCCGGGGTCAGGCCGCCCACTTCTCGGGGTGCAGGTGGTGCTGGGTGAGGGCGGTGGCGTGGCCGTGCCCGAAGCCGTGCTCGGTCTTCAGCCATTCGACGAGTTCTTTGTGCGAGGTCAGTCCGGAGTCGCGCATGGCGGTCTTCCACTCCTCGATGGCGCGGCCGTACTTGGCCTCGATGGCGGGGAAGTAGGACGCGGGGCCGTGCGGCTTGGTCGCCATGGTGGTTCTCCTTGCTCGTCGTGCGTTCGTTGGTGCGGACGGCGCGGGCTTCGGAAAGTCGTCGCCGGTCCCGCCCAAGTGTTCGGGATCACCTGAAACAGGATTCGCTATGGCTCGGTGGAGTCCGAAGTGGGCGCGCGCACCGAGGCGGCCCGCGCACGGTCTGGCCACCCTCGAACGCGGCGGCCGTCTTCGACCTGAGCAGCGCGGCCGGCGATCGGACGTCCTGGTGGTGGAGTGGCTCGCCGCGGTCGGCGAGGTCTGGAGGCGGGGCCATGTTCCGGCCTTCGAGAACGAGTCCGGGTCGTCCGGAGCAGGCCTGGCGTCAGGCCATGCTCGAAGCGGTGGGGCGTCCGCACTGACGACGCGCGTCTGGTGCCGTACTGCTGGGTGCGGCGGTGCTGCGGTGTCGGCGACCGCGTCGAGAGCAGGTCGGCCGGTAGCGTGGGGATATGGCTGATGTGGTGGTGGTCGGTTCCGGTCCGAACGGGCTCGCCGCCGCGGTGATCCTGGCCCGGGCGGGACTCGCCGTGGAGGTGTACGAGGCCGAGGCGACGGCTGGGGGTGGATGCCGCACCGCGGAACTGACGTTGCCCGGCTATCGGCACGACCTGTGCGCGGGCGCGCACCCGATGGCGGCGGCCGCGCCGTTCTTCCGCGCGTTCGACCTGACCGCGCACGGCGTCGACCTGCTCGCGCCGGAGGTCTCCTACGCGCATCCGCTCGACGGCGGCGTGGCCGGACTGGCCTGGCGGGACCTGGAACGGACGGTCGACGATCTCGGCGCCGACGGCCCGGCCTGGCACAAACTGTTCGCTCCGCTGGTACGGCACTGGCCGGACGTGGTCGACCTCGCGATGTCGGATCTGCGCCGCGTCCCGTCCGGGCTCGCCACCGCGATGCGTTTCGGCCTGCGCACCCTGGAGCAGGGCTCGCCGCTGTGGGACATCAGGTTTCGCGAACAGGTCGCGCCCGCCCTGTTGACCGGCATCGCGACGCACGCGATCATTCCGCCGCGTGCCATCACGGCCGCGGGCGCGGCGCTGATGCTCGGCGCACTGGCCCATGTCGGGGGCTGGGTGATTCCGCGCGGCGGCAGTCAGGCCATTCCCGACGCGCTCATCGCCGAACTCGAACGTCTCGGCGGCCGGGTGCACACCGGGCACCGGGTCGATTCGCTCGACGAGTTCGCCGACGCGCGCGCTGTCCTGCTCGACCTGGCTCCCGCCGAACTGCTGCGCATCGCCGAGCACCGGTTGCCCGCGCGGTACGCGAAGCGGCTGCGGCGATTCCGGTACGGCGGTGCGGCGTGCAAGATCGACTTCGCGCTCTCCGGACCGGTGCCGTGGCAGGCCGAGGGCTGCGCGCTGGCCGGAACGGTGCACGTGATCGGCACCCGCGCCGAGGCCATGGCCGCCGAGCACGCCGTGGCCATGGGGCGGCACGCCGAACGGCCCTATGTGCTGTCCATTCAGCCGGACGTGGTCGATCCCACTCGCGCACCCGCGGGCGGCCACACGTTCTACACCTACGCCCACGTGCCCAACGGCTCCACCCGCGATGTCAGCGCCGAGGTGATCGCTCAGGTCGAGCGGTTCGCGCCGGGTTTCCGCGATCTGATCGTCGCGAAGAACGTGATCACCGCCGCAGAGATGCCCTCGCACAACGCGAACTACATCGGCGGCGACATCTCCGCCGGGGCGATGACCCTGCGGCAGTTCGCCTTCCGTCCCGCCCCGCGCTGGAACCCCTACGCCACACCGATCCCGGGTGTCTACCTGTGCTCGTCAGCGACCCCGCCCGGCCCGGGAGTCCACGGCATGAGCGGGCTGCACGCCGCGCGCCACGCCCTGCGCGACCGTTTCGGGGTTCGCACCGATCCCCTCGATCTGTTACGCGCTCCCGCTCTCCAGCACCGCTGACCGCGCAGGTCCCCGCGCGAGTGGGATGTCCCGCCTAGCCCTTGGCGAGTTCGGTGCGGTAGAGGTCGGGTTCGAGGTAGATGACGCGCGCCGCGGGCACCGCCGCGCGGACGCGGGACTCGGCGTCGTCGATGGCGTCGGCGATCGCCGCGACGTCGAGCCCGGGCACCACGCCGACCTTCGCGGCCACGAGCAGCTCCTCCGGGCCGAGGTACTGGGTCTTGAGGTGGATCACGCGGTCGATGCGCGTCTCGTCGACCAGGTTCGCGCGGATCCGCCGGTTCTCCTCCGGCGTCGCGCCCTCACCGATCAGCAGGCTTTGCATCTCCACGATCAGCACGATCGCGATGACGCCGAGCAGGCCGCCGATGGCCAGCGTGCCGACGCCGTCCCAGATCGGGTCGTGGGTGAGCATGGTCAGGCCGACACCCGCGAACGCGAAGACCAGACCGATCAGCGCGCCGGTGTCCTCCAGCAGCACCACCGGCAGCTCCGGGCTGCGCGAATTGCGGATGAACCGCCACCAGCTCGCGCCGCCCTTGAGCGGCGCGGACTCGCGCACCGCCGTGGTGAAGCTGTAGGTCTCCAGCGCGATCGCGATCACCAGGATGACGATCGCCACGATCGGCGAACTCAGTTCCTCCGGGTGCTGGATCTTGTGGATGCCCTCGTAGATGGCGTAACCGGAGCCGAGGGTGAACAACACCAGCGCCACGATGAACGAGTAGAAGTAGCGATTGCGCGCGTAGCCGAACGGGTGCAGCTCGTCGGCTTCCTTCGCGGCGCGCTGCTGTCCCAGCAGCAGCAGACCCTGGTTGCCCGTGTCGGCCACGGAATGCACGGCCTCGGCGAGCATCGACCCCGATCCCGTGATCGCCGCACCGACGAACTTCGCCGCGGCGATCCCCGCGTTCGCGGTCAACGCCGCGATGATCGCCTTCTTGCCACCGCCAGCCGACATGGAAGCATGTCCTCTCTGTTTTCCACCTACCGCGAACAGACTAGGGCACCGGGTACCAGGCGTTCCGGATCGGTCAGCCGGCCGCACCGACGCAGGCGCAGAACAGCTGGACCGCACCGTCCACCGCCTGCGCGCGAATGTCGGTGTCGGCGGCGGAGATCCAGGCCGCGGCGCCCCGGGTGAGCTCCAGCGACGAGCCCTCCCGGAACAGCCGCACCGTCCCCGCCGTGCACAGCACGATGCCCGGCCCCGCCGCGGTCAGCGGCACCCGCGCGGAACCGGCGACCAGGTCGAAGCGGCGCAGCGCGAACTCCGGGGCGGGCGTGCGATAGCGCACCGAGCCGTCGCCGGCCGGTTCGGGCAGCACCACCGGCAGGCCGATCGGCTCGAAATCCAGCACGCGCAACAGTTCCGGCACGTCGACGTGCTTGGGGGTGAGGCCGCCGCGCAGGACGTTGTCGGAGTTCGCCATGATCTCCACGCCCACCCCGCGCAGGTAGGCGTGCAGGTTCCCGGCCGCGAGGAACAAGCCCTGCCCGGGCTCCAGCGTCACGCGGTTCAGCAGCAGCGCCGCCAGCACACCCGCGTCGCCGGGATATGCCTCGGCCAGCTCGAGCGTCGTGCGCGCCTCGGCCGTGAACTCGCGGGAGCCCTTGCCGGACAGGTACCGCACACACCCGTCGAGCACCTCGGGCAGCAACGTGGCCAGCACATGCTGCGGCAGCGTGATCCAGGTCGTGAACAGTGTGCGCAGGCCCGCCGAATCCGGCTGGGCGGCAAGGAGTTCGCAATAGGAGCGCAACCCGTCCACCGACAGTGCGCGCAGCAACGCGACGGTGCGGTCCGGATCGCGGAAACCGGCCAGCGCCTCGAATCGCTCCAGCGCGACGACCAGCTCCGGCTTGTGATTGTCGTCGCGGTAGTTGCGCAGCGGGGAATCCAACGGCACCTTCGCCAGATTCTCCCGATCGAAGCCGGCCCGCGCCTGCTCCGTGCTCGGATGCGCCTGCAGCGACAGCGGTTCCTCCGCGGCCAGGACCTTGAGCAGGAACGGCAGCTTCCCGCCGAATCGGTCTGCGGCGAAGCCCAGCTCCCGGTCCGGATCGCCGGCGATCAGGTCCAGCAGCGAGGTGGTGCCGTCGCCGACGCGCACGTGCGCCGGGTCGGCGGGGTGAGCGCCGAACCACAGTTCGGCCTCCGGATGCGCGGACGGCACCGGCCTGCCGCACAGCTGAGCGAGCGCGGTGCGCGAGCCCCAGGCATACGAGCGCAGCGCACCAACGAGTTCGTGCACTAGTAGCTTCCCCCGTACTGCCCCTGGCTGTCGGCGGCGGCGGTGCGCGAGCCGATCAGGCGCAGGTAGGCGGCGGCCATCTCCAGTCGCAGCGCGAGTACCGCGAGCTGTTCGAGCTCGGTGCCGTTCGCGGGCGCGGGCTCCTCGGCGCGGGCCGGTGCGGGGGCGGCGGGGTCGGTCATCTCGGTGTGCAGCAGGTCGACGTCGGCATTCACCAGATCGGCGTCCACCAGGTTCGGTCCCTCCCCGCCGAACACCGCGATGCGGCGGCGCGCGGCCGCGCGATCGCGATCGGCGCTGAGCACGAACACCCGGATGCGCTCCACCGGGGCGGGGCCGTCCAGTTCCTCGTCGTGGAACAGCGGATCGAAGCCGGGCGCGGATTCGCCTGCCGCCTCGGCCATCCGGGTCCGCGCCGCCACGGCCTCGGCCAGATCCACCGCGGTGGCGACCTTGCCCGCGGACTGCAGCAGCACCTCGGCGCCGTGCTCGGCCAGTTCAGCGGCCGCCGGGGAATCGCCCGCGAGCACGATGCCGTGCTGTTGCATGCGGGCGGCCAGCGTCTTGGCCGGGTTGTGGAACACCTCGTTGTGCGGGCCGTCGCGCAGCGCCTCGGCGTCCAGCACGTCGGCCAGTTCGGCGAGTTCCGGGACGACGGGCCCGGTGCGCTGCGGGTCGACCGCGCGCAGCACCGCGATTCCGGCGGCCAGGAAGCGCAACAGGCGGTTGTGCCCGAGTACCTGCACCCGTGGCTCCAGCACGGCGGCGCGTCCGGCCGCGGCGGCGCGCAGCGGCCCCTCGTGCGGCGCGGCGACGACCACCTCGGCGCCGCGGCGCAGCGCCCGGTCGACGGCATCGATCAGGCGAGGATCGCCCGCGTCGTCGCCGGAGACCAGGACGACGTCCAGCGGCCCCACCCACGGCGGAAGAGCGGCGGCGGGCACCACGGGTAGGCCGGCACGATCGCCGAGCGCGGCTACGAGCAGTCCGGCGGCACGCGCGGCCCGTCCGGAACCGGAGACCAGCACCACGCTGCGGGGCCGCAGATCGGCCAGCCGGGCCAGCGCGTCCTCACCCACGGCCGCCGCGGTAGCGCGTACCTGGGCGCCGCCGGAGGCGGCCGAGCGAAGGGCGCCGCCTGCGTCGGCGGCCTCGAGTGATGCGGCATCGTCGAGGTCGAGCACCGGTGTTCCAGCGATCATCGGGCGTCCCACCTCCCCTCATCGCGCTGTGTCTTTTCCGCCCCCACGCCCTCCCGGTCCGGCTGCGACAGCGAGACCGGGGCGGGCGAATCCAAGGCCTGTGATTCCACTATTCCAGTCAGGAGCGCACGATGCTCAGGATCTCGGTCACGAGTGCGTCTACTTCCTCCGCCGATCGGGCCTCGACGTTCAGCCGGAGCAAGGGCTCGGTGTTGGACGCGCGCAGGTTGAACCACGCGTTGTCGGCCAGTTGCACGGTCACCCCGTCCAGCCTGTCCACCGAGTGCGCCCGGTCGGCGAAGGCGTCCACCACGGCCATCGTCCGCTCCTTGGCGTCGGCCACGGTGGAGTTGATCTCACCCGAGGCCGCGTAGGTCGCGTAGGAGGCCATCAGCTCCGACACCGGCCGATCCTTCTCGCCGAGCGCGGCCAGCACGTGCAGCGCCGCGAGCATCCCGGAGTCGGCGCCCCAGAAGTCGCGGAAGTAGTAGTGCGCGGAGTGCTCGCCGCCGAACACCGCTCCGGTGGCGGCCATCTCCTGCTTGATGAACGAGTGGCCGACCCGCGTGCGCACCGGCGTTCCCCCGAGCTCGTGCACCAGCTCCGGCACCGCGCGGGAAGTGATCAGGTTGTGGATGATCACCGCGCCGGGTTCCTTGGCCAGTTCGCGCTCTGCCACCAGGGCGGTGATCGCCGACGGCGACACCGGGTCGCCGTTCTCGTCGACCACGAAGCAGCGGTCGGCGTCGCCGTCGAAGGCCAGCCCGATGTCCGCGCCGGTTTCGCGGACCAGCTTCTGCAGGTCCACCAGGTTCGCCGGGTCCAGCGGGTTGGCCTCGTGGTTCGGGAAGCTGCCGTCCAGCTCGAAGTACAGCGGCACGATCTTCACCTGGGGCAGGGCGCCGAGCACCGCGGGCACCGTGTGGCCGCCCATGCCGTTGCCCGCGTCCACCGCGATGGTGAGCGGGCGGATGCCGCCGAGCTCGACGAGGCCGCGCAGGAATTCCGCGTACTCGGTGAGCAGGTCCAGTTCGGTCGCGGTGCCGCGCTCGCCCGCGTACTCGGGCACGCCGTCGATCAGTTCGCGCTTGATCGTGGCCAGACCGGTGTCCTGTCCGACCGGGAGCGCTTTGGCGCGGCACAGCTTGATGCCGTTGTACCGGGCGGGGTTGTGGCTGGCGGTGAACATGGCGCCCGGGCAGTCCAGCCGGCCGGAGGCGAAGTACAGCTGGTCGGTCGAAGCCAGGCCGATGTGCACGACGTCGAGGCCCTGGCCGAGCGCGCCGTCGGCGAAGGCGGCCGACAGCTCGGGGGAGGAGTCGCGCATATCGTGCCCGATGACGATCCGGTGCGCGCCCTCGGCGCGCATCAGCCGTGCGAAGGACGCGCCGACGTCCCTGACGAAATCCGCGTCGATCTGATCACCGACCACGCCGCGAACGTCGTAGGCCTTGATCACCGCGTTCACGAATTCGGCAGAGCGGGCGACTGTCATGCCCAACACCCTAGTGGTTGCGCCGGACCGGTCCGACATCGTCCTCGTCCGATCAGGACGGCGGGTCCGGAAGGACGCGCAGATGGCCGCGGCGACCCGTGCGTGTGGTGCGCGGCGGCGGGGGAGCGTAGTCGCGATAGCCGCGCTGCTCGCGCTCCGGCGGGCGGCGGCGTAGCCCCGCCTCGCGCACCGCCTCGGCGAGCGCGGTCAGATCGTCGTCATCCGGTGTGCTGGAGGAGAATCCACCTTCGTGGCGAACCAGTTCCCAGCCCTTCGGAGCGGTGATGCGTGAGCCGTGCGTTTCGCAGAGATCCCAGGAGTGCGGTTCGGCGACCGTCGCGAGTGGTCCGACCACTGCCGTCGAGTCCGAGTACACATAGGTGAGCGTCGCGACGGCCGGATTCTTGCAGCCTGGTCGGCAGCAACGACGCATGGGAATCACGCCGATGAGAGTAACCCCCCTGGCGCGTCGATGGGGACAGACACGCTTGAAGAATCTCGGTCCGCGCGTCGCGAAACGAGGACAGCACGGCGCTCCACAGGCCGCGACGCGGCTTGCGGTGATCTGCACGACGTAGCCCGCCGCGCGGACAACGGTGTCCCGATCGGCAACGCGAGTGGTTCGTCGCGGCTGAGAGTGCCGGAGTACCCGAGATCGACCGGCCTACACGCGTGCGCGTCTGCCCCGCAACGGCATTCGAGGGCCGCCGCCACGTGGACGGGTAGGACTCACTCGGCTTCCGGATCGATCACGTCCGGGTCGACGCCGAGGTAGGTCGCGACCTGCTGGACCAGCACTTCCCGCAGCAGATCCACCAGGTCGTCGGGGTCGCTGGCGCGCAGCTCGAGCGGCTTGCGGAACAGCACCACCCGCGCCCGGGTCGCCGCGCCGTGCCGGTCGACGCCGGCCGGGATGAGCCGCGAGAGGGGCACCGGGCCGTCGGCGACCACCTCATCCGGCCAGGTGACCGAATCGGGATGCAGCGGACGGATCTTCGGAACGTCGTCGACCGCGATGTCGAGTTTGGTGAGCCGGTCGTGCCAGCGGGAGTCCAACGGGGCGAACGCCTCCAGGACCAGCCGGTCGAACTTCTGGCCGCGGGTCCGCCAGGCGGGAACCGTGGGTGGCAGCATCGGCCCGCGCACTCCGCGGCCGCGGCGGATCACCGACCGGGCGGTCGGCGGTCGGCGCTTACGGGAACGTGCCATGAGACAAAATCTAGGCCAGCGGGCTCGTGTCGTCCGCACCGAGGCGGTCGGCGAGCTGTCCGGTCGTGTCGCGCGAGCCCGGAGCGCCCGTGGACGGGCGGCTCCGGGCTTCGCGTACGTCTGTCAGCCGATGCCGCGCTTGAGGCGGCGGCGCTCCCGCTCGGAGAGGCCACCCCAGATACCGAAGCGCTCATCGTGCGCGAGCGCGTATTCCAGGCACTCGTCGCGTACCTCGCAGCCCATGCAGATCCTTTTGGCCTCGCGGGTCGAGCCGCCCTTCTCGGGGAAGAACGCCTCTGGATCGGTCTGCGCGCACAGGGCGCGCTCCTGCCACTGCTCTTCGATGGATTCGAACATCTCGTCGAAGCCGGTCACGACCAGGCTGAGCCGGGGCGCCGTGACTCCGTCACCCCCCTCTTGGTCCTTCCAGCCGCCGTTATCTGCGCAGACGCCACGTGCTGCGCCTGCTGTGGAATCGGTCGGCGAGACCATCTCGTTGGCCACGCTCCGCCTCCTCACTGTGTGTTAGCGCAGAATGATTCTTTCCGTCGGACCAACACTCGCACCGACGGCCATACCCCGCGACGTTGTCCCGCGGACGTCCCCGAGCTTGTCATACCGATGCGAACATCTGTTCGAAAAGCGGTTCGCGCGTTGACCTCTCGCGCGAACCCGGAATGACATGACTGTGATTAGACACGCCGGACGCGTCGATGGTCAAGCCGCCGTCGCTATTCCGTTACTATCCGCAGCCGCATTCCGAGTCTGTCTTGTGATCTGCGATAGCAAATGTATAGCAAATTTGCCGCGAACGGGAGGGTTCGCGTCAACGCATAGGCTGTGCGGATGTGACTGGACAACAAGCGGACGTCACGCCCGCGAACGGACCCCGCATCGCCGTGCTGGTCGGCGGCGTCGGTGGCGCGCGTTTCCTTCAGGGCGTCCGGGAACTGCTGCCCGAGGCGGACGTCTCCGCGATCGTGAACGTCGGCGACGACGTCTGGATGCACGGGCTCCGGATCTGCCCCGACCTCGATACCTGCATGTATACGCTGGGTGGAGGCATTGATACCGAGCGTGGCTGGGGCCGGGTCGGCGAGACCTGGCACGCCAAGGAGGAACTCGCGAAATATCACGCGCAGCCGGACTGGTTCGGCTTGGGCGACCGCGATATCGCCACGCATCTGATCCGTACCGAAATGTTGCGCGCCGGGTACCGGCTCTCCGCGGTCACCGAGGCGCTGTGCAACAGGTGGCAGCCCGGCGTGAAACTGATCCCGGCAACCGACGATCGCTGCGAAACGCATGTCGTGGTGACCGATCCGGACAACCCTGGCGAACGGCGCGCGATCCATTTTCAAGAGTGGTGGGTTCGCTACCGCGCGAACATCGACACCCATGGATTCGCCACAATTGGCGCCGATGAAGCCAAACCTGCCCCAAATGTGATCGATATCATAGAATCCGCCGACGTGGTCCTCCTCGCGCCGTCGAACCCCGTCGTGAGCATCGGCGCCATCCTCGCGGTGCCCGGGATCCGCGGCGCGCTGCGCACCACCGCGGCCAAGGTGATCGGCGTTTCCGGCGTGATCGACGGCAAGCCGTTGCGCGGCATGGCCGACGAGTGCCTGTCGGTGATCGGGGTGGAGACCACGGCCGAGGCGATCGGCCGGTACTACGGCGCGCGTTCGGCCACGGGGATCCTGGACGGCTGGCTGATCCACAGCACCGACACCGCCGAGGTGCCCGGGGTCGAGGTGCGCAGCGTGCCTTTGTTGATGACCGACCCGCCCACCACCGCCGAAATGGTGCGTCAGGCCCTGGATCTCGCTGGAGTCGCCCTGTGACCACACCCATCGATCACGCGGCCGGGGAGCTGCGCATCCTGCCCGTCACCGGGCTGCCCGAATTCCGTCCCGGCGACGACCTCGCCGCGCACATCGCCCGCTGCGCGCCCTGGCTGGCCGACGGGGACGTGCTGGTGGTGACCAGCAAGATCGTCGCCAAGGTCGAGGGGCGCATCGTGCAGGCGCCGCTGGACCCCGAGGAGCGCGACGCCGCCCGGCGCAGGCTCGTGGACCAGGAGGCGGTGCGGGTGCTCGCCCGCAAGGGCCGCACCTTGATCACCGAGAACAAGCTGGGGATCGTGCAGGCGGCCTCCGGCGTGGACGGCTCGAACGTCGAGCAGGGCGAACTCGTGCTGCTGCCCGTCGACCCGGACGCCAGCGCCAAGGCGTTGCGCGCCGCGCTCGCCGAGCGGCTGGGCGTGACGGTCGCGGTGGTCGTCACCGACACGATGGGCCGTGCCTGGCGCAACGGGCAGACCGACGCCGCCATCGGCGCGGCGGGCCTGCGGGTGCTGCACGACTACGCCGGCGCGGTCGACGGTCAGGGCAACGAGCTGTTCGTCACCCAGGTGGCCGTGGCGGACGAACTGGCCGCGGCCGCCGACCTGGTCAAAGGCAAACTCGGCGGTGTCCCGGTCGCCGTGGTGCGCGGGTTGCCGATCGTCGACGACGGCTCGGGCGCCGCCGATCTGCTCCGCGGCGGCACCGACGACCTGTTCTGGCTCGGCACCGCGGAGGCGATCGAACGCGGCCGCAGAGAGGCGATCCTGCTGCGTCGCTCGATCCGCCAGTTCTCCGACGCGCCCGTCGATCCCGAGCGCGTCCGCTCGGCGGTGTCGGTCGCGCTGACCGCGCCCGCTCCGCACCACACGCGCCCTGTGCGGTTCGTGTGGCTGCGTACGCCGGAACTGCGCGCTCGGCTGCTCGAGGCGATGGCGGAGAAGTGGCGAGCGGATCTGACCGCGGACGGCCTGCCGCCGGAACGGATCGAGCGCCGGGTCGCCCGCGGGCGCATCCTGTTCGACGCGCCCGAGGTGATCATCCCGTTCTGCGTGCCGGACGGCGCGCACGACTATCCGGACGAGCGCAGGCGGGCGAACGAGCGCACCATGTTCACCGTCGCGGTGGGCGCCGCGGTGCAGGGCCTGCTGGTCGCGTTGGCGACCGAGGGGATCGGCAGTTGCTGGATCGGGTCGACGATCTTCGCGCCGGAGGTCACGCGTGCGGTGCTGGGCCTGGCCGAGGACTGGAGCCCCCTGGGCGCCATCGCCGTCGGTCATCCGCTCGAGGACCTGACTCCGCGGCAGCCGACGGGTGCGGGCGCAGGGCTGGTCGAGCTGTGAAGCGCCTCCTCTCCGCCGCGCGGGAGAAGCGCCGGTGAGCGCGGAGTCGCTGCACGCTTCGGCCACCGAACTGCTCGAAACCTGGTGTCCGGCAACCGGTCCGGAGCGATCGCTGCGTGAGGCGATGCTGGCCTTCCTCGGTTCGGCCCCGCGGGGTTGCCTGCGCGAGCACGCGCCGGGCCATATCACCGCCTCCGCGGTCGTCTTCTCCCACGACGGGCGGGAGGTGCTGCTCACCCTGCACCCGCGGGTGGGACGCTGGATCCAGCTCGGCGGCCACTGCGAGGAGCGGGACGAGACGGTCGCGGGCGCCGCGCTGCGTGAAGCCACCGAGGAGTCCGGCATCGCGGACCTGCGGCTGGCGCCGGGGTTGTACGGCGCGCAGGCGCACCCCATCACCTGCTCGCTGGGCGTGCCCACCAGACATCTGGACCTCCTGTTCCGCATCACCGCCCCCGCCGGTGCGATCCCGGTGCGCAGCCACGAATCGACCGACCTGCGCTGGTGGCCGGTGAACGCGCTGCCCATCGACGCCGACGTCCTGCTGCGGTGAGCTAGCCGCATTCCAACGCGTGAGCCCCGGTCGGATGCCCATCCGGCCGGGGCTCACGTCGTCCGCGCCCGACGACGTTTACAAATTGCCTCATTTGTCTAGACATACGACAAATGTCCCTATATCGTCCATAGGTGAGGTAATGCACGTCACATGTGACGTGCCGTTCGGGAATGGAGACAACGATGTCGACGCACGCCGACACGTCCGCCCAGCCGGTCGAGGTACCGGCCTGGCGGGATCGCAAGCGCTACATGTGGCTGTGGGGTTTGTTCGCCCCGGCCGGCCTGTTCCTCATCGGCCTGCCGCTGATCTGGGGCTTGAACGAGCTGGGCTGGCATCGCCTCGCGCAGGTGCCGTTCTGGCTCGGGCCGATCCTGGTCTACGTGCTGATCCCGATCGCGGACATCTTCTTCGGACCGGACGGCGACAACCCGCCCGACGAGGTGATGGAGTACTTGGAGAACGACAAGTACTACCGCTACCTCACCTACCTGTATCTGCCGCTCCAGTACGCCACGCTGCTCATGGCGGCCTACCTGATCACCGCCGACGAGGTGAGCTGGCTCGGCATCGACGGCGGCCTGCACGTGGTGGACAAGATCGGGCTGGCGATCACCGTCGGCATGATCGGCGGCATCGGCATCAACACCGCGCACGAACTCGGCCACAAGAAGGTCGACCTGGAGCGCTGGCTGTCCCGCATCGCCTTGGCCCAGTCCTGCTACGGGCACTTCTACATCGAGCACAACCGCGGCCACCACGTACGCGTCGCCACGCCCGAGGATCCGGCGAGCTCTCGGGTCGGCGAGACGTTCTGGGCGTTCTGGCCGCGCACCGTGTGGGGCAGCCTGAAGTCGTCCTGGCGCCTGGAGAAGGTCCGGCTGGAACGGCTCGGCAAGAAGCCGTGGAGCCTGCGCAACGAAGTGCTCAGCGCGTGGCTGATGTCGGTGGCGCTGTTCGCGGTCCTGATCGCGGTGTTCGGCATCGAGCTGCTGCCGTACCTGATCCTGCAGGCGGTAGTGGGCTTCAGTCTGCTGGAGGCGGTCAACTACCTCGAGCACTACGGTCTGGTGCGCCAGCGCACGGCCGGCGGCCGCTATGAGCGCCCCGCCCCGGTGCACAGCTGGAACAGCGACCACATCGTCACCAACATCTTCCTGTACCACCTGCAGCGGCACAGCGACCACCACGCCTACCCCACCCGGCGTTACCAGACGCTGCGCAGCTGGGACGGCGCGCCGAACCTGCCGAGCGGCTACGCGAGCATGATCCTGCTCGCCTACTTCCCGCCGCTGTGGCGCCGCGTCATGGACAAGCGGGTGCTCGCGCACTACGACGGCGACATCACCCGCGCCAATATCGATCCGCGCAAGAGGGAGAAGGTGCTGGCGCGCTACGGCTCCGCCGATGCCGGAGGTGCCGAAAGGGAGACAGCGTGAGCGCGTATCGCTGCCCCGTCTGCGACTACGTTTTCGACGAGGCGAAAGGTGCGCCGCACGAGGGCTTTCCGGCGGGCACCCGGTGGGAGGCGGTTCCGGACGACTGGTGCTGCCCGGACTGTGGTGTACGGGAAAAGATCGACTTCGAGCCGATAGGGACATAGGACGACGAAATGACGGAGTACAAGCTCTACCAGTGCATCCAGTGTGGTTTCGAATACGACGAAGCCGAGGGCTGGCCGGAGGACGGCATCGCGCCGGGCACCCGCTGGGACGACATCCCCGACGACTGGACCTGTCCGGACTGCGGCGCCGCCAAGGCGGATTTCTACATGGTCGAAATCGAACGGTCGTGAGATTTTGACTGCGGCAGGCGCCCGTGACAGGGTCGCGGGTATGCCGCGCAACGGAACCAGGATTCCCTACCAGGAGGCCGCGCGGGACCTGCTGCGGACGTCGGTCCTGGACGCGATGCGCGAACTGCTCACCGAGCGGGATTGGTCCAAGATCACGCTCGGTGACGTCGCGGCCAGGGCGGGCGTGAGCAGGCAGACGCTGTACAACGAATTCGGCTCGCGCAGCGGCCTCACCCAGGCCTACGCGCTGCGCCTGGCCGACTTCCTGGTCGATCACGTCGACGCCGCGATCAACGGCAACGTCGGCGACGTCCGCGCCGCGTTCCGCGACGGGATGGCCAACTTCTTCTTCGACGCGGCGTCCGACCCGCTGGTGCAGTCCCTGGTCGCGGGCGAGGTGAAGCTGGATCTGCTGCGCCTGATCACGCTCGACGCGGGACCTTTGCTCGAGCACGCGACCGAACGGCTGTCGCGCGCCTTCCAGCACAGCTGGGTGGCATCGACGGCGGCCGAATCGGACGTGATCGCGCACGCGCTGGTGCGCATCGCCCTCAGCTACATTCCCACTCCGCCCGGTCCTGGCCGCGACGCGCCCGCGGAATTGAGCGCGCTGCTGAGTCCTTACGTCGAAGCGATCCTCGCCGCGCGGGTGCAGAGCTGAGCCGCGCGAGCCACCGCTCGCGACCTGGCGCATATGCAGCACATTAAAAACCGACTGCACGGCTTGTAATAGCGATCACGTTTCAACCGACGGCATCGTTGTAACGGACCACAAGTCACGAAGTATTCTCAGGCGACGGTGTTCGGGTCTTCTCTGAGTGGAGCAAAAGTGCAAACGGTTGGCAAACGGGTGGGATCGCCCGATCCCAAACGCCATCTGTGGGTTCTCGGCTTGCTCGCGCCGTCGTCGGCCTTGCTGCCCTCACAACTGGTGCTGCACACCGGTCTCGAGGTGTTCTGGTGGATCGGCCCGATCATCGTGCTGATCGTCATCCCGGTGCTGGACTGGTCGATCGGCGTGGACGGCAGCAATCCGAAGGACGAGGACTACGAGCTGCTCTCCAACGACCGGTACTACCGGTGGTGCACCTACTTGATGCTCCCGGTGCAGCTGATCGGCCTGGTGATCGCGAGCTACATGTGGGCCGGTGACGACCTGAGCGTGGTCGACAAGCTCGGTCTGGCGACGACCCTCGGATTCGTCAGCGGCATCGGCATCAACGCCGCCCACGAACTCGGGCACCGGGTGGAGCACCTGGAGCGCTGGCTGGCCAAAATCGCGCTGGCCCAGTCCGGATACGGGCACTTCTTCGTCGAGCACAACCGCGGCCATCATGTGCGGGTGGCGACACCGGAGGATCCGGCCAGCGCCCGGCTGGGGGAGTCGCTGTGGGAGTTCCTGCCACGCAGCGTTTCCGGCAGTTTCCGGTCCGCGCTAGCACTCGAGCGGGAGCGGCTCGCGCGCAAGGGCAAGGGCTGGTGGAGCGTGCACAACCACATCCTGCAGGCATGGTCGATGACGCTGGTGCTGTTCGGCGCGCTGATCGCGGCGTTCGGCTACCAGGTGCTGCCGTGGCTGCTGTTGCAGGCCGTGATCGGCATCGGCCTGCTGGAGACGGTGAACTACGTCGAGCACTACGGATTGCTGCGGGCGCGCCGCGCGAACGGCATGTACGCTCGCTGCTCGCCGCGCGACAGCTGGAACAGCGACCACCTGGTCACCAACATCTTCCTGTTCCACCTGCAGCGGCACAGCGACCACCACGCCAATCCGGGCCGCCGCTACCAGACCCTGCGTACCTCCGAGCAGGCCCCGCAACTGCCCGCGGGCTACGCCGCCATGATCGTGCTGGCCGCCATCCCGCCGCTGTGGCGGTGGATGATGGACGACCGCGTCCTCGCCCACTACGGCGGCGACATCACCTTGGCGAACATTCAGCCGCGCAAGCGGGGCCGCATCCTGGCGGCGCGCGGGGCGACGGCGTAACGGGCGCTGCGGTCGCCGGGTCCCGGCCCGGCCGGTGCGAAGAGCGGCCGCGTCGTCCGCCCCCGGTCGTGAGCGACTAGCCTTGCCTCGGTACTTGCCGAACCAGGAGAGGCTGATGACCACCTCAGAACTTCCCGCACGCACGTCGTTGACCGCCGATGTCCGCAACGGCATCGACTACAAGGTGGCGGATCTGTCGCTGGCCGATTTCGGCCGCAAGGAGATCCGCCTCGCCGAACACGAGATGCCCGGTCTGATGGCGCTGCGCCGTGAGTACGCCGAGGTGCGGCCGCTGCAGGGCGCGCGCATCTCCGGCTCGCTGCACATGACCGTGCAGACCGCGGTGCTGATCGAGACCCTGACCAGCCTGGGCGCCGAGGTCCGCTGGGCCTCCTGCAACATCTTCTCCACCCAGGACCACGCGGCGGCCGCCGTGGTCGTCGGCCCGAACGGCACCGTCGATGAGCCCAAGGGCACCCCGGTGTTCGCCTGGAAGGGCGAGACGCTGGAGGAGTACTGGTGGGCGGCCGAGCAGATGCTCACCTGGCCGGGCGAGCCGGCCAACATGATCCTCGACGACGGCGGTGACGCCACCATGCTCGTGCTGCGCGGCGCGCAGTTCGAGAAGGCGGGCGTCGTGCCGCCGGAGGACGAGGACCACTCGGCCGAGTACAAGGTGTTCCTGAACCTGCTGCGCGAGCGCTTCGAGACCGACCGCGGCAAGTGGACGAAGATCGCCGAGTCGGTACGCGGCGTCACCGAGGAGACCACCACCGGCGTGCTGCGGCTCTACCAGTTCGCGGCGGCGGGCGAGCTGGTGTTCCCCGCGATCAACGTCAACGACTCGGTCACCAAGAGCAAGTTCGACAACAAGTACGGCACCCGCCACTCGCTGATCGACGGCATCAACCGCGGCACCGACGTGCTCATCGGCGGCAAGAAGATATTGATCTGCGGCTACGGCGATGTCGGCAAGGGCTGCGCGGAATCGCTTGCCGGACAGGGCGCCCGGGTGCAGGTCACCGAGATCGACCCGATCAACGCGCTGCAGGCGCTGATGGACGGCTACGACGTGGTGACCGTGGAGAAGGCGATCGGCGAGGCCGACATCGTCATCACCGCCACCGGCAACAAGGACATCATCACCCTCGACCACATGAAGGCGATGAAGGACCAGGCCATCCTCGGCAACATCGGCCACTTCGACAACGA
This sequence comes from Nocardia sputorum, assembly GCF_027924405.1. NCBI lineage: Bacteria > Bacillati > Actinomycetota > Actinomycetes > Mycobacteriales > Nocardiaceae > Nocardia > Nocardia sputorum. The sequence goes on from NZ_AP026978.1 coordinate 1,057,581, forward strand.
GATCGACATGGCGGCGCTGGAGCGTTCCGGCGCAACGAAATTGAACATCAAGCCGCAGGTCGATCTGTGGACGTTCAAGGAGACCGGCCGCTCGATCCTGGTGCTGTCGGAAGGGCGTCTGCTCAACCTCGGCAACGCGACCGGCCACCCGTCCTTCGTGATGTCGAACAGCTTCTCCAACCAGGTGATCGCCCAGATCGAGCTGTGGACCAAGCCGGAGGAGTACGACAACGAGGTCTACCGGCTGCCGAAGCACCTCGACGAGAAGGTCGCCCGCATCCACGTCGAAGCGCTCGGCGGCGAGCTGACCAAGCTCACCAAGGACCAGGCCGAGTACATCGGCGTCGACGTCGAGGGCCCGTACAAGCCGGACCACTACCGCTACTGACCGCCCTGCCGGATGTCCCGTCGATGTTCGGTGGCGGGACACCCGGCCCGGCGAACCCCGCCGGAGCAGGGGATGCCCACCGGTCAGCCGGTGGTGGCATCGGGTAGTAGGCGGGGTATTCTCCCTGGTCATGGGAGTGCTGATAGCGGTCGAGGGGCTCGACGGCGCGGGTAAGCGGACGCTGATCGAGCGGGTGGTCGCCGATCTGCGTGGTCGCGGGCTGCGCGTCGCGACGATGGCCTTCCCCCGCTACCGGGTCTCGGTGCACGCCGACCTGGCCGCGGAGGCGCTGCGCGGCGCGCACGGCGACCTCGCGGGCTCGGTCAGCGGCATGGCCCTGCTGTTCGCGCTGGATCGCGCGGACGCCGCAGACGAGCTGTCGAAGCTGTTGGCCGACAACGACGTTGTGCTCCTGGACCGTTATGTCGCTTCCAACGCCGCCTATTCGGCCGCCCGCCTCGGGCAGTCGGCGGACGGCGAAATCGTGGATTGGGTGGGCGAATTGGAGTTCGGCCGATTCGCTCTGCCGGAGCCCGCGCTCCAGGTGTTGCTGGACGTGCCGACCGAACTCGCCGCCGAGCGTGCCCGCAAGCGTGGCGAACTCGACGCCGAGCGCGCGCTCGACGCGTACGAGCGCGACGGCGGTCTGCAGCACCGGACCGGTGCGGTGTACCGTGAGCTGGCCGAACGCCACTGGCGCGGACCGTGGTGGACCTATCGATCCGAGGACGGCCCGGCTTCGCTGGCCGCGCGCATCGCCGAAATCGTTGGTCGATAAGGTTGGTTGTGCCGCGGGTTCGCACCAGTGTTGGCGTGGCGGCCCGATCCTGGCCTGGGAGATGACAACATAGTAGTTATGAAGCCGAAGATTCTGGTCGTCGACGACGATATGGCACTCGCTGAGATGCTGACGATCGTCTTGCGCGGGGAAGGGTTCGACCCGCACGTGGTCGGCGACGGCACACAGGCCCTGGCGGCGGTTCGCGAGATCCGCCCCGATTTGGTGCTGCTGGACCTGATGCTGCCCGGCATGAACGGCATCGACGTGTGCCGTGTGCTGCGGGCCGATTCCGGGGTTCCGATCGTGATGCTCACGGCGAAGACCGACACGGTCGACGTCGTGCTGGGTCTGGAATCGGGCGCCGACGATTACATCGTCAAGCCCTTCAAGCCGAAGGAACTCGTCGCCCGGGTGCGGGCCCGCCTGCGCCGCACCGAGGAGGAGCCCGCCGAGCTGCTGTCGATCGCCGATATCGTGATCGACGTGCCCGCGCACAAGGTCAGCCGCGGCGGCGCGCAGATCTCGCTGACACCGCTGGAGTTCGACCTGCTCGTCGCTCTGGCTCGTAAGCCGCGTCAGGTGTTCACCCGTGAGGTCCTGCTCGAGCAGGTCTGGGGCTACCGGCATGCCGCCGACACCCGCTTGGTGAACGTCCACGTGCAGCGGCTGCGGGCGAAGGTCGAGAAGGATCCCGAGAACCCGGAGATCGTGCTGACCGTCCGCGGTGTCGGTTACAAGGCCGGACCGCCGTGATCCATGGCGTGATCTCGCGTCTCCAACGATCGCTGGCTCCGGTGGTGGCCTGGTTCCAAGCGGTCGGCATTGCCTTAGGCCACCTGTGGCGGCGTTCGCTGCAATTGCGTGTCATCGTGTCCACGCTGACGCTGTCGCTGATCGTCATCACGATTCTGGGCGTCGTGCTGACCAGTCAGATCACCGACCGGCTGTTGGACGCCAAGATCAACGCCGCGGTCGAGGAGATGGACCGTGCGCGCAACACGGTGGAGAGCCAGCTTGCCGGTGTGCACGACATCGGCGCTCAGCCGCAGCGGCTGGAGGAGGCGCGTAACGCGCTGTCCAACCGGGCCGGTACCGGCCGATCCACCGGCGCGGCAGGGAGTTTCGATTCGGCGCTGAGCGTCATCGGCGGGATGCCGCCGCAGCAGATCCCGTCCGGCCCGATCCAGGAGGTGCCCGACGAACTGCGCCGGTTCGTGCAGCGCAACCAGGTCAGCTACCAGTTCGCCACCGTCGACGACGCGGAGGGTTACCGGGGTCGCGCGCTGATCATCGGCAGCCCGAGCGCCGAGATCCCGACCCTGGAGATCTACCTGATCTTCCCGCTGGCCAACGAGGAGCGCAGCCTGTCGCTGATGCGCGGCACCATGCTGGTCGGCGGCATCGTCCTGCTGGTGTTGCTGGCCGCGATCACCGCCCTGGTGACCAGGCAGGTGGTCCTGCCGATCCGCTCCGCGGCCCGGATCGCGGGCCGTTTCGCCGACGGCAGGCTCAAGGAGCGCATGCTGGTGCGCGGCGAGGACGACATGGCTCGACTGGCCCAGGCGTTCAACGAGATGGCCGAGAGCCTGTCCAACCAGATCACCCAGCTGGAGGAATTCGGCAATCTGCAGCGCCGGTTCACCTCGGATGTCAGCCACGAGCTGCGCACTCCGCTCACCACCGTGCGCATGGCCGCCGACCTCATCCACGGCAGCAGCGACGACCTCGATCCCGCCCTGGCCCGCAGCGCCGAGTTGCTGGTCAACGAGCTGGACCGATTCGAGGGCCTGCTCAACGACCTGCTGGAGATCAGCAGGCACGACGCGGGCGTCGCCGAACTCCAGGTCGAGTCGCTGGACGTGCGGATGTGCGCGCGGGCCGCGATCTCGACCGTGCGGCACCTGGCGAAGGACGCCGGCGTCGAGATCATCAGCGACATGCCGGAGGAGCCGCTGGTCGCCGAGGTCGATCCGCGCCGCGTGGAGCGGGTGCTGCGCAATCTGCTCGCCAACGCGATCGACCACAGCGAGGGCAAGCCGGTGCTGATCCGGATGCGGGGCGACGCCGATGCCAATTCCGTCGCCGTTGTCGTCCGCGATCAAGGCGTCGGCCTGCGGCCGGGCGAGGAGAAGCTGGTCTTCAACCGGTTCTGGCGCTCGGATCCGTCCCGTATGCGCCGCTCCGGCGGCACCGGCCTCGGACTGTCGATCAGCGTGGAGGACGCGAACCTGCACGAAGGCAAGCTCGAAGCGTGGGGTGAGGCCGGGCTCGGCGCCAGCTTCCGCCTGACGTTGCCGCTGGTGCGCGGCAAGAAGCTCGGCCCGAGCCCGCTGCCCTTGGAGCCGGCGCGCAAGTCGATGCGCGTCGTGGAGCCGGAACCGCCGGCCGATCGCGGCGCGGCCGACGCGGGTACGGCGGAACCGGCCGTCGCCGAGCCGGGCGGTGCGAGCGCGCCGCGGCGCGACTCGGCCGATCCAGGTGCCGCGCGAGTGACGAATGCCGTGCGTCATGACGCGGAGGCGGATGCTTCCGATCCGGTCGGCGCGCATCCGGACGGCTCCGAGACCGTGGCGCCGGTGGGCGTGCGGTCGGAGCTCTCGGACGATGCGGCCGCGCCGCACGGCTCGGAGCCGGGTGGCGACGACGGCGACGACACGGGCTCGGGAGGCGGCGAGCCGAGCACGGGTGGGCCGCACGGAGCGGCCAACGGCACGGCGACGCCCGCGGACAGCGTTTCGACCGAAGCGGCGCCCGTGTCCGGAGCGAACGGATCGCCCGCGTCGGAGTCGGCGCAGACCGGTGGGTCACGCGAATCGGGGGACGGACAGCCATGACAATGCGTGTCGGAGCTACGCGGATGCGGCGACTGAGCGTGCTTGTGGCGGCGGTGCTGGCGGTCGTGGTGCCGCTCACGAGCTGCGCCAGCCTGCCGGAGTCCTCCGCGCCGGAGGCGCTGGGCACCATCAACCGGGAGCCCACCTCCGAGGGGCCGCCGCCACCGGTCGCCGACCGCGATCCCGATCTGCTGCTGCGTGACTTCCTCCAGGCCACCGCCGATCCCACCAACCGGCACCTGGCCGCCCGGCAGTACATGACGCCCGCGGCCTCCACCCAGTGGGACGACGCGGCGGGCACGGTCATCGTCGAGAAACCGGACACGTTGCGAGAGTCGCGCTCGGGAGACAAAGCCAACTACCTGATCCGCGCGCGCAAAGTCGGGGAGCTGTCCGCCGACGGCGGGTACCGCCCCAACGACGACATTCCCTTCGTCGAGAACAAGATCGAGCTGACCAAGATCAACGGCCAGTGGCGCATCGACGAATTGCCCGACGGCGTCGTCATGGACTCCACCGCGTTCTTCAAGTCCTACCGCCGCTACGTGCTGTACTTCATCGATCCGACCGGCAACCTGGCCGCCCCGGACCTGCGCTGGATGTCGGTGCCGAAAGCCCAGCTGGCCCAGCGATTGCTCAGCTCGCTGCTCGAGGGGCCGCAGCCCGCGCTGGCGTCGGTGCTGCGCAACGAGCTGACGCCGCCGATCGCGCTGCGCGGGACGATCACCAAGGCCAACGGTGACCCCGACGGCGTCGGCATCGGGCTCGGTGGTGTCAAGATCGACTTCGCCGGCGCGTCGGCGCTGAACCCGCGCGAGCGCGAACTCCTGGCCGCACAGGTGGTGCTCACGCTGTCCAGTGCCGACATCCTCGGCCCGTACATGCTGCTCGCCGACGGCAAGCCGCTGGACGAGCGATTCGCCGCGAACGGCTGGAGCGTGGCGGACGTGCAGCAGTTCAATCCGGTCTCCTCCGCGCGCAACCAGGCCGGGCTGCACGCGCTGCGTGGCGGCGGGCTGGTCCAGATCGCCGCCAACGGCGGCATCACTCCCGCGCCCGGCTACTTCGGCGCGGTGACGAACTTGCAGTCGGCGACGCTCTCGCCGGACGGTCAGCTGGTGGCCGCGGTGGCGGAAGCCGCACGACCGCCTGGCGTGCCGTCGCGCACCCTGATGGTCGGCACATACGGTGGCAACGCCTTTCCGGTGGCCGAAGGCTTCACCATCTCCCGGCCGTCGTGGACCGCGGACGGCAGCGCGGCGTGGGCGGTGGTCGACGGTGAGCGGGTAATCCGCGCGGTCACCGATCGGGGGACGGGGAACGTGTCGGTGCAGAACGTCGACATCTCGGGGCTGACGGCGGCGTCCTCGGCCACGGCACCCCGGCTGCCGATCACGGAACTGCGCGTCTCGCGTTCCGGGGTGCGCGCGGCGATGATCGCGGACGGCAGGGTGTACGTCGCCGTCGTGGTGCCCCAACCCGACGGAAAGCTGGCGCTGACCTCGGCGCTTCCCGTGGGGGTCGGGCTCAGCACGGCCGCGGTGTCGGTCGATTGGCTCGACGCGGACACCATCGTCATCGCCCGCGAGGGCAATGTGGACCCGGTCAGCACGGTCTCGGTCGACGGCTCGGAGCCGACGCCGCTGACGTCGCAGAACCTGACGGCGCCGGTGCGTTCGGTGAGCGCGAGCCCGGATCATCAGTACGTCGCAGACTCGCGCGCGGTGCTGGAGCTGACCTCCGCTCCCGACCAAGGGCAGCCCTATTGGCGCGAGGTGCCGGGGCTGGGCGCGAACGCCGTCCCTGTGCTGCCTGGGTAGTCCCGCCGCGGCCCCACGTTGACCGCCGAAGGCGCACCGGTATCCCGCGTGGGGCAGGTGGTCATGGGCGAGCGCGAGCAGAGGTGCCGTCGTCAGGGCTCGGTGGATTCAAGGGCCAGCGGCCGGGCAAACGGCGACCGGTCGGCAGCTGAACGTCGGTGCCGCAACGGCGTACGTTCTTCCTTCCAGTGGCATCGCGATCGACGTGATCGAGCGAACATGTCGGGGGCCGGGCGCACACTCGGTCGATGCGAACCCTGCTCGATCTGGTGCTGCCCGCCGCCTGCGCGGGCTGCGGACGTCCCGGAGCCGAGTGGTGCGCCGCCTGCGCCGCCACGCTGTCCGGCCCGCCGGTGCGAGTGTGGCCGCGCACCGATCCCGGCGTTCCGTGCTGGGCGCTCGGGCCGTACGCCGGGCCCGCGCGGCGGGCGGTGCTCGCCGCCAAGGAACGGGGGCGGCGGGATCTGGCGACGCCACTCGGCGCGGCGCTGGCGGGCGCGCTCGCCGAGTTGCGTTCGCCACGCCTGCCGTTGGTGCTGGTGCCCGCACCCAGCAGAGGCATGGCGGCGCGCCGCAGGGGTGGTGATCCGGTATCGCGGGCGGCCGCGGTAGCTGTGCGATGGCTGCCGAACAGCCAGCTGATGCCCCTGTTGCGGATGGGGCGAGGGGTGCGTGATTCGGTGGGCTTGACACCCGCCGAGCGGGCTCGCAACCTGAAGGGGCGGGTGACCACGGCCCCCGGTCCTGCTACCGACTGGGGAGTACCGGCGAATGCCGAGGTGGTGCTGGTCGACGACGTTCTGACCACCGGTGCGACGGCCCGCGAGTCGGTGCGTGCGCTGGAGCGCGCCGGATTGCCGACACGTGGCGTTCTGGTTACGTGTGCTGCTTGACTCCGGGAAATTTGCGTGAACACTGGCGATCAGCGCGTCGGCGGACTAGCGTCGCGGACACACACCCGAACCGCAAGTTTGGAGGTGGCGCCTCGGACCACATGTGCCGAGCAATTGTCGATCGGCACGGCTCAATCCCGCCGCACTGGAATCGGTCGGTGCGGCCAGATCCGGGAGGTACGCGTGACGACTTCTTCACGACCTTCAGTGAAAGATCCCGCTCCTTCGGTGCTGGAAGCCGGCACCCAGGAAACATTCGAGCAACCCGCAACGGAACGACCACGGGCGCCGCGCGGCGACATCGTGGTGAAGGGCCGCAACGTCGAGGTGCCCGATCACTTTCGTGTTTACGTCGCGGAAAAACTCTCCCGATTAGAACGCTTCGATCCATCGATCTTCCTCTTCGACGTCGAGCTGTTCCACGAGCGCAACCGCCGTCAGCGCAAGAACTGCCAGCGCGTCGAAATCACCGCGCGCGGAAAGGGTCCCGTCGTGCGGGCGGAGGCGTGCGCCGACAGCTTCTACGCCGCCTTCGAGTCGGTGACCGCGAAGCTGGAGAGCCGGCTGCGCCGCACCAAGGATCGGCGCCGGGTGCACTACGGCGACAAGACGCCGCTGTCGGTCGCCCAGGCCACTGCCGATCTGGTGGACGACTCCCTGTTCGAGCGGCTCGGCGAATCCGGTGCCGCGCACGCGCACGAGGAGGAAGGGCGGGAGCCGGACTACGAAGCGGGTCCCGGGCACATCGTGCGCACGAAGGTGCACTCGGCGACGCCGATGTCCGTGGACGACGCTCTGTACCAGATGGAACTCGTCGGCCACGACTTCTTCCTCTTCCAGGACAAGGAGACCGACCGGCCTTCGGTGGTCTACCGGCGTCACGCCTTCGACTACGGCCTGATCCGCCTGGCCTGACGAAACAGACACCACCCGTCCCCACTTCTCCGGGCATTCGGCTCACCGGCCGGATGCCCGGAGATTTTCGCCGAAACGCCGCTCGCAGGCCACCGGCGTGCCAGCTCGAGCAGCAGTCGCAGATCCGAGTCGATATCGCCGACCGGCAGTCCCGCCGGATCGTGCGACCGCCGCGGTCGCACGGCGGCCCCGCTCGATCTGGCGGCGATGGCCCGCCGGATCTGTGCTACCTGGTCGGCATCGCCCGCGTCGCCCGGCAGGTAGTGCCGCAGGTGCATCAGGGCGTCGCGGATCTCGACCGTCATGCGGAGCAGCCGCGCGTCGGATTCGGCCACGGCATGATCCGGCGCGAGCACGACCTCGGGTACCGCGGCGGTGAGATCGCGCCAGAGCGGCCGCAGGCGGCGGCAGTACCGTCCGGCCCGGTCCCAGCCCGCGCGGGCCCGCAGCGAACCGATCAGCGGCACGGCGAGCAGCGCCGCGCCGAGTGCCGAGGCGGCGAAAGTCGGTGCGGCCCAACGCACCATGGCCGGGTCCGCGCTCGCGCCCGGCCCGGTGAGCTGCACCGCGGAGAAGACCAAGCCGCCGGAACCGACGACCAGGGTCGTCAGCAGGGTGCCGTAGACGATGCGTTCGGCGGTGGAGGATTCGCTCGAGCGCAGTTCGCGCACTGCCGCGCGCCAGGCCAGCCGTCCAACGGCGACCAGCGGAATCCACAAGATCGACCAGACCACCGCCGTCGGCCAGTCCAGGGCTTGCCCCAGCAGCCGGCCGCCCTGCCGCGCCTCGGTGCCGACGGCCAGGATGATCGCGCCTCCGGCCAGCCCGGCCAGGTCGTACACCCGCTGTCGAGCCGCTGCGTGCGTAGGGTCGGCGCCCGACCACAGCCGGGCCGCACCATAGAGACCGGCCACCTCCATCAGCAGTGTCGCCATCGAAAGCTGGTGCAGCAGACTCCCGATCAGCGGCGCGATGCCGCGCTCGAGCAGGATCAGCGTGGCGACACCCCACAGCATGGCCCGATTGAGCAGACGGTCGACCGTGGCTCGGTGCAGCAGGAGGCATCGCCCGAGGACGACCACCGCGACGAAGACGATCAGCGGTATCGCGATGGGCGCCGGGATCGGCGAGGTCACCGCCGCCTGTCGCGGAAGAAGGTGCGGTGCAGCAGCGAATCGCGCCGCGGCGGACGCATCGCGTGCAGCATCACCATGTCGGCGAAGGTCTCGGCGTCGCGCTCCCGGAGGGTGCCGTAGTCGGTGCGGCCGAGCACGTGGGCGATCGACTCGGGCGAGATCGAGGGCAGCAGGTCGGCGACCGCGGCCAGGGTCGGTGTGCTCGCGGGCGGCTCACCGGCTTCGGCTTGCTCCGGACCGTGCCCGAGCAGCATGTGGCCGAGCTCGTGCATGATGATGTGCTCGGCATGCCATTCGGTGGTGTCGGCGCCGTAGACGATGACGTCGCTGTCCTGCTTCGCGATCCACAAGCCGCTGCCCGTGCCGCATCCGGTTCCCGCAAGCAGCGCGGTGTCGATCGGTAACAGGCTGATGCTGCGGCCCCGGTAGGCCGCGACGTCATCCACGTACGTCCGCAGATTCCATGGGTGGGGTATCGGGAGGTCCCGGGTCAAGCTCCGGAACCGGGCCTGGATGGCCATGTGATCGGTCTCCTACAAAAGCTCAGTGGCCCATGTAGGGAAGCATGCTACCGACTCGGCGGCACCGACCCTTCGGTGCTCTGGATGATCTTGGCGAGCATGGCCCGATCGACGTTCGAACCACGCAGCGCGATGCTGGCGACGTTCGCGTCCCGCATGGTGGCGAGCAACTCGAGTTCGCGGTCGATCGCGTCCGCGGTGGAACCGCGGGTGACCAGGTAGTCGGCGGCCACGCCGAAGCCACGCGCCACCGCGGCGAGGATCTCGGCATCGACTGCGGCGCCCGTGTCCGGGTCGTCGAACTCGCCGTCGCGCAGGCGCCTCAGGTAGCCGGGGTGCACCGGTCGGCCGAGGAATTCGCTGACCTGGACGGCGACCGATTCCGTGCTGCGTTCCGGCGCGTCGCGCGGATGCACGACGGCGAACAGTCGATTGATCTTGTGGCTCAGCGCGAGTGCCGCGCCGTCGGGTCCTGTGTCGGTCATGGCTGCCTCGTCACTCGCCGTTTCGCTCCGTTGTCGTCGCCACGTTGGCCGCCAGCCAGCGTGCGCGGAATCGGGCTTCGGTCGCTGCATCGATGTCCTCCGATCGACCGGCCAGCCAGCGGCGGTACCGGCGTTCCTGTAACTCACCGGGGTCACTGGCCTCCGCGGGAACCGCGAGCAGATGCGCGAAGGCCATCTCCACCAGCGGATGCAATTGCCTGCCCGGGCCGCCGTTGCGTTCGAGCATGGCGGTCGCGTACCGCGCGGAGAGCTTGGAGATCACCCGGTTGAGTTCCGCGACCGCCGCGATCACCTGAGGGTCGGTGGTGCGACCGTTCTCGACGGCGTCGTTGAGCCTGCCGGAGGACGCGAGAAGCCCCGTGAGATCGGAGATTTCGAAGCGGATCGCGTCCGGCCCGGCCACGACCGAGTCACCCACGCCGCGCACGGCGTTCGCGGGTTCGTCGGCAGCGGGGACGCCGCCGGCGTAGGTGCGTGCGGCACTGCCCGGCAGCCAGCGCAGCGGGGCGTCGAGCTTGTTCAGCGTCTGCATGCTGATGGCCGCCTCGCCGTCTTCGATCTTCCGGATGGTCGGCGCCGAAGGTCCCCCGAGGTCGCCGATCTGTAGCTGGGTGAGACCGAGCTCGTCCCGGCGTTCTTTGATGATTCGCCCGAATCTCTTCTGCCGCGACAGCTCCGAAGGGCTATGCATAGTGAGTTCATGGTAAGCCGCTGGGAGGTCTTAGGCAAATCAATAGAAACTATTTGGAAAATGATTCGAAAGTTTGGTACCGTACTTTGCGTCGGAAGGCCCAGGGGGAGGGCTGGACGACGGTTCCGGAACGGGCAGGGGCGTTCGCCGGGACGGACGTCCCGGTCTGCCGCTCAACGGTGCGCGGCGGGCCGGTTCAGCGGCGGCGGAGGGGAGTGTCGCTACGTCGGGTTCACCGTCGGCGAAGGGGGTCGACGGTGAACTTACTATAGAGTAAGTTTGGTGGTCCGAGGCTTTCGAAAGGAAATCGCATGGCCACCAAAGCTGCTCGCCGTGCCGTGATCGTGTCCGGTGCGCGCACGCCGTTCGTGCGGGCGTTCACCGGGTACACCACGATGGACTCCATCGCACTGGCCGACGCCGCGGTGCGGGGACTGCTGGAGCGGACGGGGCTGCCCGGCGCGCAAGTGGAGGCGATCGTCTGGGGCGGCGTCATCCTGCCCGGGGCGGCGCCGAACATCGCCCGCGAGATCGCGCTGGACCTGCGGTTGGATCCCGGCTGTGAGGGCTACACCGTGACCAGGGCCTGCGCCTCCGGCTTGCAGGCGGTCACCTCGGCGGCGGCCGCGATCGAGCGCGGCGAATACGACATCATGATCGCGGGCGGTAGCGATTCCACCTCCAATGCCGAGGTCAAGCTGCCGCAGAAGGTGGTGCACGCGGCGGCGCCGCTGGCGCTGGGCAAGCCGAAGCCGAAGGACTACCTGTCCGCGGTCGCGCGGCTGGCGCCTTTCACCGATCTGCTGCCGAGCCGGCCGAAGATCGCCGAGCGCACCACCGGCGAGGTGATGGGCGAGTCGGCCGAGAAGATGGCGCGCATCCACGGCGTGAGCCGCGCGGACCAGGACGAGTTCGCCGCCCGCTCGCACCACCGCGCCGCGGCCGCCATCGACTCGGGCCGCTTCGATGACGAAGTGCTGCGCGTCCGCACCCCCGAAGACGTGGAGATCCAGCGCGACGGATTGGTGCGTGGCGATACCAGCGTCGCGAAACTGGCTGCTCTGAAGCCTGTTTTCGCCGCCGACGGCAGCGTGACCGCGGGCAACGCCAGCCCGCTCACCGACGGGGCCGCCGCGGTGCTGCTGATGAGCGAGGAGAAAGCGTATGCCCTGGGGTACCGGCCGCTGGCGGCGTTCCGGTCCTGGAGCTATGTGAGCGTCGATCCGACCGACCAGGTGCTGATCGGCCCCGCCATCTCCATGCCCCGCGCACTGGAGAAAGCCGGAATGTCGCTGGGCGACGCGGATCTCGTCGATATCCACGAGGCTTTCGCCGCCCAGACCCTGGCGGTGCTCACCGCGCTGGCCAGCGACGAATGGGCCAAGACCCGGTTGGATCGTGACACCGCCGTCGGCGAGGTGGACATCGACAAACTGAACGTGCACGGCGGCTCGATCTCGCTCGGTCACCCGTTCGGCGCGACCGGGGCGCGCATGGTGACCACGATGGCCAGCGAACTTGCCCGCACCGGTAAGGAGACCGCGTTGCTCGGCATCTGCGCCGCGGGCGGAATCGGCGCGTCGGCGGTGCTCGAACGCGTCTGATACGACTGGGGCGGTGTCGCCGGCCGACCGGGAGTTCCGCGTCGGTCGGCGACAGTTCGCTACCGGTGCCGGACGTCGGCGTCAGGGCTTGCCCGGGATGCCCCGCCGCTTGCGTCCCTCGTCCGCGAGGATCCGCAGACAGGTCTGGTGCTTGGTCTCGCCGGGGACGCCTTCCCGACGCAGGCGCAACGTAGCCTGTGCCAGATCGATGCCCAGCTCGCTCGACAGCCGAACAGCATCGACATTGGCCATTGACAAACCTCCTGGAACCGACGAACCACGATGAACAGCACTGCGTAAGACGCAGTTTCGTCCATGTCGTACCCAGTGGGTATTCGATTGAACCCTCAACGATGTGCACAGTTGCGTAACGATGCCCGCGCGGCCGGAAGTCACCCGCGATAGGTCTCGCGGTGCACCGCCTCTGTGAGCGGTCTTCCGGCGCGCCAGCCGAAGCGCTCGAGATCGGGAACGCGCTGGAATTCGCGCACCGGCCCCACGCAGAGCCAGGCAACCGTACGGACGCCCTCCGGGAGTCCGATCAGGCCGGACAGGAAGACAGGATCGTAGAACGACACCCATCCGACGCCGACGCCCTCGGCGGTGGCGGCCAGCCAGAGATTCTGGATGGCCAGAACCGCCGAGTAGATGCCGGTTTCGGGCACCGTCGCCCGACCGAGCACCTGCGGTCCGCCGCGATCGTGGTCGTAGCAGACCACCACCCCGGTGCCGCTCTCCACAATGCCCTCGATCTTGATCGGCTCGAAGGTGGCGGCGCGCTCCGGGGGCAGCGCGTCGCGGAACTCGGCGCGCTTCTGTGCCACGTGCGCGGCGAACTCGCGCAGCGTCGCCGGTTCGCGGACCACCACGAAATCCCAGGGCTGCGAATTCCCCACGCTCGGCGCCCGGTGCGCGGCGTCCAGCAGCCGCCACAATGTCGCATCGTCGACGAGTTCGCCGGTGAACTCCGCGCGCACGTCGCGGCGCCGCCGGATGGCCTCGTAGACGCTCAGAACCTCAGGATGCACCGCCCGAGTCAATCAAACCCGGTGAGCCCGCCGCGCAGGGCGTGGTCTCGCGCGTCGGATTCCGACTGTCGGCCGGTGGCGCCGGAAGTCAGCGTGCCGCGGACTTGCCGCGCCGGGCGAACCGCCGACGCCCCTGGGCGAGCGCGGTGCGCAGCCCGCGGCGCCGTCCGGTCACCGGATCGATGCCTGCCGTGGTGCTGCCTCCGAACTTGCGTTCCGAGGCGGTCTCCGGGGCGTCGTCGGCGGTGGCCCGCAGGTACTTGTTCGGCAGCGAGAGCTTGAGGATGGTGCGCCACGCCTTGAAGTACTGCACCGGCAGCGAGCCGGTGGTGTAGGGCAGGTCGTACTTGTCGGCCAGTTCGCGCACCCGCACGGCGATGTCGGCGTACCGGTTGCTGGGCAGGTCGGGGAACAGGTGGTGCTCGATCTGGTGGCTGAGGTTGCCGGTCATGAAGTGCATGACCGGGCCGCCGGAGATGTTGGCGCTGCCGAGCATCTGGCGCAGATACCACTCGCCGTGGGTCTCGCCGTCGATGTCGGCCTTGGTGAACTTCTCCGCACCATCGGGGAAGTGCCCGCAGAAGATCACGGCGTTGGACCAGACGTTGCGGATCGCGTTGGCGGCCAGGTTCGCCGTCAGCGTGGAGAGGAACGCGCGACCGGTGAGGGCGGGGAAGATCACGTAATCCTTGAGGATCTGCTTGCCCATCTTGGTGAGCGCCTCGTCGCGCCTGCGCTCGAAGTCGGCCCGTTCGGGGGTGCCCGGCTTATACCGGCCCGCCACCAGCTTGCCCAGCTCCAGATGCTGGATGGCCACGCCGTACTCGAAGAACAGCTGCAGCACCAGGTTGTAGATCGGGTTGCCCAGGTTGAACGGTTTCCAGCGCTGGTCGCGCGTCACCCGCAGCAGGCCGTAGCCGATGTCGTCGTCCATGCCCAGCACGTTGGTGTACTTGTGGTGCAGGTAGTTGTGGGTGTGCTTCCAGTGCTTGGCCGCGCCGGTGTTGTCCCACTCCCACGAGCTGGAGTGGATCTCCGGATCGTTCATCCAGTCCCACTGCCCGTGCATGACGTTGTGCCCGATCTCCATGTTCTCGATGATCTTGGCAGTGCTGAGCAGGGCGACGCCGGACAACCAGGCGGCCCGCTTCGGGCTGGCGAACAGCACCGCGCGGCCGCTGATCTCGAGCACGCGCTGCAACCGGATGACGTTGCGGATGTATCTCGCGTCGCGCTCGCCGCGCGAGGCTTCGACTTCTCGCCGGATCGCGTCGAATTCCGCGCCGAGTGCTTCCACGTCGGCCTCGGTGAGGTGCGCGTATTCCTTGACATCCGAGATCGCCATACGGGTTACCTTACCGTAAGTTACGAGAGCGTAGGTTTCCGAGGTGTGGCCCGTGGATGTGTCAAATACCCTATTGCGATACCGGTGACCGAGTGGTAGGTTAGGTCGCCCTTCGCTTGAAGCGGAAACGCTTGTCGCGCATGGCTTTCTCGCGCAGCGCGGCTTGTTCGTGGCGGGCCCGTTCCTGCAGTGCGACCTTGGCCCCGCGTAGCACCTGCCGCTCGTGCTCGGCCTTCTCCTTCAAGGCTGCCTTGGCCTCGCGGAGCATCTCCTTCTCCTGCCGCGCCTTCTCTCGCAGCACGATCTTCGCCTCGTGCAGCGCCGAACGCAGGCCGCGCCGCTTGCCGGTCTCGGGATCGACGCGCAACCAGTGCGTGGACTCCGTGCCGAGCGACGGCAGCGTGATACCGGCGAACTTGCGTTCCGAGGAGGTCTCCGGCGCATTGTCGGCGGTCGCCTTGAGGAACCGGTCCGGCAGCGCCAGCTTGTGGATCGTGCGGAAGGCGAGCAGATACTGCTTGCCCAGCGACCCGGTGGTGTAGGGCAGGTCGTACTTGTCGCACAGCTCGCGCACCCGCACCGCGATCTCCGGGTAGCGGTTGCTCGGCAGATCGGGGAACAGGTGGTGCTCGATCTGGTAGCAGAGGTTGCCGCTCATGAACGCCATGGCGGGCCCGGCCTTGAAGTTCGCGCTGCCGAGCATCTGGCGCAGATACCACTCGCCGCTGGTCTCGTCCTCCAGCTGCTCGATGGTGAACTTCTCCGCGCCGTCGGGGAAGTGGCCGCAGAAGATCACCGCGTACGCCCACAGGTTGCGCACCAGGTTCGCCGTCGCGTTGGCCTTCAGCGTGTGCTTGAACGCCGGGCCCGTGAGCGCGGGATGGATGAGGAAGTCCTTGGCCACCTGGCGGCAGATCTTGCGGGCGAACGCCACGTTCGGCTCCGAGGCGATCTCCCAGCGCGGCGTGTCCGACAGCTCCTTTTCGATGCTCCAGTCGTGCAGCGCGATGCCCCACTCGAAGGTCGCGGCGAGCAGTAGATTCGCCAGCGGCTGCACCAGGTGGATCGGCCGCCACTGCTCGTCGCGGGTCATCCGGAGGATGCCGAACCCGAGGTCCTCGTCCTTGCCGAGCACGTTGGTGTAGGTGTGGTGGGAGTAGTTGTGCGCCCGGCGCCACTGCGCGGAGGGACCTGTCATGTCCCATTCCCACGAGCTGGAGTGGATTTCCGGATCGTTCATCCAGTCCCATTGCCCGTGGCTGACGTTGTGCCCGAGCTCCATGTTCTCGATGATCTTGGCCACCGACAGCAACGCCGTGCCGGCCAGCCAGGCCCAGCGATTGCGGCTGCCGAACAGCACGGCGCGAGCCGCTACCTCGAGACCGCGTTGCGCCGCGATCGCGCGCCGGATGTACTTCGCGTCCCGCTCGCCACGGGACAGCTCCACCGAACGCCGGACGGAATCGAGTTCCTGACCCAGTGTCTCGATATCGGCTGTCGTGAGGTGCGCGAACGCCTTGATGTCGGTGATGGCCACCGGGGTCCTTTCCCTACTCGATCCCCATCGAGGGTACCTGCCGGACTACACGTCCAGGGTGCAGTCGCCCGCCGCGGCCGAGATGCAGGTCTGCACCTTGTCGCCTTCGCGGCGCTCCTCACCGTTGCGCAGGTCGCGCGCGTAGCCGGAACTCAACGTGACCACACAGGTCTGGCAAATGCCCATCCGGCAGCCGAACGGCATCTGCACGCCGGCGGACTCGCCGGCCTCGAGCAGGCTGGTCGCGCCGTCCGCCGCGACGGTGCGTCCGGTCTTGCCGAAGGTGACCGTGCCGCCCTCGCCGATCGCGGAGCGCTCGATCTCGAAGCGTTCCACGTGCAGGCGGTCCGACAGGCCCGCGGCGCGCCAGTGGTTCTCGATCTCGTCGAGCATCCCGGCCGGGCCGCATGCCCACGTGTCGCGTTCGCGCCAATCCGGGAACTGGGTGTCGAGATCGGCGAGCGCGAACTTGCCCCGCTCGGCGGTGAGATGCAGGCGGGTATCGAAGCCCGGGTTGCGCTCGGTCAGCGCCTGCAGTTCCGCACCGAACATCACGTCGTCCGCGGTGCGGGCGGAGTGCAGGTGTGCCACATCGGTGAACAGCTCGCGGCGGTCCAGCGCACGCAGCATGGACATCACCGGGGTGATACCGCTGCCCGCAGTGAGGAACAGCACTTTCCCCGGCGGCGGGTACGGCAGGACGAATCCGCCCTGCGGCGCGGCCAGCCGCACGACGGTGCCGACCGGCACACCGCTGACCAGATGACTGGACAGGAAGCCTTCCGGCATCGCCTTCACGGCGATGGAGATCAGCCGCTTGCCGCCGTGCCCGGGCACCGACCAGTCCGGCGGACAGGTCAGCGAATACGAGCGCCAATGCCAGCGTCCGTCCACCAGGAGGCCGATGCCGATGTACTGGCCGGGCTGGTATTTGAAATCGAAGCCCCACCCCGGCTGGATCACCAGCGTCGCCGAGTCGGCCGTCTCCTTGCGCACCTCCACGACGCGCCCGCGCAGTTCGCGCGCCGACCACAGCGGGTTGGCCAGGTGCAGGTAATCGTCGGGCAGCAACGGCGTGGTCACCCGCGCGACGGCGCCGCGCAGCACGTTCAGCTTCCCGCCGCGCTCGGCTACGCTCGCGGCCGGCGCCTCCAGCCACGCGCGCACGCTTCGCACGGAGAAGCTTCCAAGTTTCGAACCCATCGCTGCCGTTGGTCTCCCTGTCGTCGGATGCGTAGGCCGCCGTCTCGCCGATCGGATGCCTCGCAGCAAGGTTACGGCATCGTAGGTTACGGCGGTGGGCTAGCCCGCGCCCGCCGCCGCGATTCAGAGCAGTTCGAGCAGGAACGGCAGCTCCTGGGCCGCGTACCAGGCCAATTGATGGTCTTCGGCGTCCCCGAGGACGAACTCCGCGTCGGCGTCGCCGAGGTCGGCCGCGTCCACCACGTCGACGGCCTTGGCCACCTGCGGTTCGGCGTCGGCCAGATCGACGTGCACCGAGGCGATCTGCTGGTAGCGGATCGGACCCGCCAGCCGGACCACCGCGTCGTCGAGGTCGGGGCGCAGCTTGGCGCCGGTCACGTCGGCGGCGATCACCGCGCGGCGGTAGACCGGGCTGCCGCCCGCGACCGGCGCGGCCTCGTCGTCGGAGCCCTCCGCCGATCCGATCGCGTCGCGTTCGGCCGCGAGCAGCCGCAGCGACGCGCGGGCGGCTTCGTTCATGGCGACCTCACCCAGCTCCTCGTCGTCGCCGGAGGCGTACGCCTCGCGCAGCGCGGGTGTCACCGCGAACGCGGTCCCGCCGACGGGGGCCAGCTCCCGGCTGTCGACCAGCTCGCGCAGCATCGGCACCGTAGCCGGGATGTAGACCCGCAGCTTCTTCTGATCAGACGCAGGCACCGAGCATCTCCTCCATGGAATCGCGCACCGCCGTGGCGAGCACGCCGATGTCGGCCATCGCGTCGCGGTCGGCGTTGAGACCGTAGAAGACGCGTCCGTCATAGGACGTGATCCCGATACTCGACGCCTGATTGCGCAGCAGTGGCGACACCGGGTACATCTCCAGCATCCGCGCGCCGCCGATGTACATCGGCGCTTGCGGACCCGGCGCGTTGGTGATCACCAGATTGAACGTGTGTTCTGCGAACGTACTCGCCGCGCGCACACTCATCGCATGCAGGCTGGCCGGAGCGAAACCGGCCAGATGCACCAGGGTGCGCGCGCGGACTCCGCGCCGCTGACGCCCGTTGAGTTCGGTGGCGTGCGCGATGTGCGACAGCCGCATCACCGGACTCGGTTCGCCCACCGGCAGATCGATCAGGAACGAGGACACCTCGCTCGCCGAGCGCGCTTGGTCGCCGTCGGTCCCCTCGACGTACACCGACATCGGCACCACCGCCCGCAGCGTGCTGGATTCGGTGAGCGCTTCCCCGCGCGAGAGCAGCCAGTTGCGCAGGGCGCCGGTGACCACCGCGAGGATGGCGTCGTTGATCGAGCAGCCGAACCGAGCGCGGATGGTGCGGTAGTCCGCCAGGTCGGTGCGCACCACGTCGAAGCGGCGGTTGCGCGAGGTGCGGGTGTTCAGGGGGCTGGCGGGCGCGCCGGTCGCCGCGGTGCGCACCGCCGCGACCACCGATTCGACCGCTCTACCCGCCGTCCCGAGCATCGCGAACGCACCCGCGCTCGCGTCCCTGGCCACTTCCAGCGTCCTGCGCGGTTGCGCGGCGAGCTGGGCCAGCGCGCCGACCAGCAGCTCGATGTCGCCGGGTTCGCGTGGCGCGATCCAGTCGTCGCCGGCCAAGTCGCGCGGCGCTGGGCCCGCGTCGAGGATCACGTGGCCGATCTCCAGCGCGGTGTCCCCGTCCACCAGGGCGGAATGGGTCTTGGTGAAAATGGCGCAGCGGCCCTCCGACAGCCGCTCGATCAGGTACATCTCCCACAGCGGCCGGGCCGGATCCAAGGGGTGCGAGGTGAGCCGCGCGACCAGTTCGTGCAGTTGTTCGTCGGTGCCAGGGCCGGGGAGCGCGGAACGGCGGATGTGGTAGGTGATGTCGAACCGGCTGTCCTCGACCCAGACCGGTCGTCCGAGCGACAGCGGGATCTCCCGCACTTTGCGCCGGTACCTCGGCACCAGCGGGAGCCTGCTCTCGACCAGGTCCACCAGCCGGTCGTAGTCCAGAATCGGCCGGCCCGAGCTGTCGCCCGGGTCGGTGTTCCGCACGATCGCGAGAGAGCCGATATGGATCGGGTTGCTACTCGACTCGAGCCGGTAGAAGGCCGTGTCCTGCGGCGTCAGTCTCGTGATCACGCTGACCGGTACTCCTTTTCCCGATGCCGTCCCCGCTTCATTGTGCTGCCGCGGCAACCGTCGCCTCGGCCGTTGTGGCATTTCCGATGAATTCCGTACACGTTTTTTCACGCCGGGGTTCCGTGACACGCTGGTCGATCCGAGTTCGGCGCATAGATTCGATCACAGGGCGGAGCAGTTCGCTGCCCAGCCACGTAGCGCCGCAGGCGCTGCACATCGAGCAGAGCATTACCATGAAGCTTGCAGCGGATTCCGCGCAACCGCGTGGGCCGCACCGGCCCGGGGGCCGACGACACGTTTTGACACACCGACCAGAGGACTGACGAGACCCGTGCCTGCGCTGACACTGACGAGGTTGCTACGGATTGGTGAGGGTCGCGTGGTCAAGCGGCTCTCGCATTTCGCCGACCAGGTCCTCGCCCTCGAACCGGAGTACGAGGATCTCAGCGACGCGGAGCTACGGGCCAAAACGGACGAGTTCCGCGAGCGCTACGCCGAGATGGTCGAGGACGGCGAGACCGATCCGCTCGGCCAGCTGATGGCCGAGGCGTTCGCCGTCGCGCGGGAGGCGTCCTGGCGGGTGCTCAGCCAGAAGCACTACAAGGTGCAGGTCATGGGCGGCGCCGCGCTCCACACCGGCAACATCGCCGAGATGAAGACCGGTGAGGGCAAGACCCTGACCTGTGTGCTGCCCGCCTACCTGAACGCGATCAGCGGCGACGGCGTGCACGTCGTCACGGTGAACGACTACCTGGCCAAGCGCGACGCGGAGTGGATGGGCCGCGTGCACCGCTTCCTCGGCCTCGAGGTGGGCGTGATCCTGGGCGGCATGAGCCCCGCGCAGCGGCGGGTGGCCTACGGCGCCGACATCACCTACGGCACGAACAACGAGTTCGGCTTCGACTACCTGCGCGACAACATGACGCACTCGCTGGACGACCTGGTGCAGCGCGGGCACAACTTCGCGATCGTCGACGAGGTCGACTCCATCCTCATCGACGAGGCGCGCACCCCGCTGATCATCTCCGGGCCCGCCGACGCCTCCTCGAAGTGGTACGCCGAGTTCGCGCGTATCGCGCCGCTGCTGAAGAAGGACTTGCACTACGAGGTCGACATCAAGAAGCGCACGATCGGCGTGCACGAGGCGGGTGTCGAGTTCGTCGAGGACCAGCTCGGCATCGACAACCTCTACGAGGCCGCCAACTCGCCGCTGGTGAGCTACCTGAACAACGCTATCAAGGCCAAGGAGCTCTACACCCGCGACAAGGACTACATCGTCCGCGACGGCGAGGTGATCATCGTCGACGAGTTCACCGGCCGCATCCTGGTCGGCCGGCGCTACAACGAGGGCATGCACCAGGCGATCGAGGCCAAGGAAGGGGTGGAGATCCAGCCGGAGAACCAGACCCTGGCCACGATCACCCTGCAGAACTACTTCCGCCTCTACGACAAGCTCTCCGGCATGACCGGCACCGCCGAGACCGAGGCCGCCGAGCTGCACCAGATCTACAACCTCGGCGTGGTCCCCATCCCGACCAACAAGCCGATGATCCGCGCCGACCAGTCCGACCTGATCTACAAGACGGAGGAGGCCAAGTTCTCCGCCGTGGTCGACGACGTCACCGAGCGGCACGAAAAGGGCCAGCCGGTGCTGATCGGTACCACCAGCGTCGAACGCTCGGAGTACCTGTCCAAGCAGTTCACCAAGCGCGGCATCCCGCACAACGTGCTGAACGCGAAGTACCACGAGAAGGAAGCCGAGATCATCGCCGAGGCGGGCCGCCCGGGCGCGGTGACCGTCGCGACGAACATGGCGGGCCGCGGTACCGACATCGTGCTCGGCGGCAACCCGGACATCATCGCCGACATCCTGCTGCGCAAGCAGGGCTTCGACCCGGTGGAGACGCCGGAGGAGTACGAGCGCGCCTGGCTGCCCACGCTGGACCAGGTCAAAGCCCAGACCGCCGAGGACGCCGAGGCGGTGCGCGACGCGGGCGGCCTCTACGTGCTGGGCACCGAGCGGCACGAGTCGCGCCGCATCGACAACCAGTTGCGCGGCCGCTCCGGCCGGCAGGGCGACCCGGGCGAGTCCCGGTTCTACCTCTCGCTGGGTGACGAGCTGATGCGCCGGTTCAACGGCGCCGCGCTGGAAGCGATCATGACGCGGCTGAACCTGCCCGACGACGTGCCGATCGAGGCCAAGATGGTGTCCAAGGCCATCAAGAGCGCGCAGACGCAGGTCGAGCAGCAGAACTTCGAGATCCGGAAGAACGTCCTCAAGTACGACGAGGTGATGAACCAGCAGCGCACCGTGATCTACGGCGAGCGCGACCGGATCCTGCGCGGTGAGGACATGGAGGGTCAGGTCCAGAACATGATCACCGACGTGATCACCGCGTACGTGGACGGCGCCACCGCGGAGGGCTACGTCGAGGACTGGGATCTGGACAAGCTGTGGACGGCGCTGAAGACGCTGTACCCGGTGGGCCTGGACTACCGGGACCTGACCGGCGAGACCGAGGTCGGCGAGGCGGGCGAGCTGACGCGTGAGGAGTTGCTCGACGCGTTGCTGGACGACGCGCACGCGGCTTACGAGCGCCGCGAGGCCGAGATCGACGGCTTGGCGGGCGAGGGCAGCATGCGCAACCTGGAACGGCAGGTGCTGCTTTCGGTGCTCGACCGCAAGTGGCGTGAGCACCTCTACGAGATGGACTACCTCAAGGAGGGCATCGGCCTGCGCGCGATGGCGCAGCGCGACCCGCTGGTGGAATACCAGCGCGAGGGTTTCGACATGTTCACCGCGATGCTCGAGGGGCTCAAGGAGGAGTCGGTCGGCTTCCTGTTCAACTTGCAGGTCGAGGTGCAGCAGCCGCAGCCGGAAGGCGTCGCCGTCGGCCCCGGCCTGCGTTCGCCGGTCGGAGCCGCCCCCGCACCGCTGCCCACCGAGGAGGCTCGGGTCGCCAACGGGCATGCCGCGCCGGCGGCCTTGCGCGCCAGGGGTATCGATGACACCGCGCCGCGCGGTTTCAGCTACTCCGGCCCGGACGAGGGCGGCCGGGCCGCGGTGCACAGCGACACCGAGGAATACGGCGTGGACGGTGGTCCGCAGCCCACCCGCCGCGAGCGCCGCGAGGCGGCCCGCGCGGAGGCGAAAGGAAGGCGCGGGCCGAAGTCCCGCCGCCGCCACTGATCGAAAGCCGAAGGCGCTCAGGGTTATTCCTGGGCGCCTTCGTCGTTCAGACGATTCGATCGAAGCGATGCGCCGGCCCTCCGCCCGCGGGCATGCTCACATCGAGGCTCGACACGCGACGGTTCGCCGCCGCAGCAGCGCGGATCGGCGTATCTTCCTGACGTGGACCGAGCAGCCGTCGAAACATGGGTGGCCGGATACGAGCGCGCCTGGCGGTCGGCGGGCACGGAACTACTCGCCGACCTGTTCGCCGCGGACGCGGGATACCTCGTCTCGCCATGGGCGCGGCCGCTGACCGGTCTGCACGCGCTCGCCGAATTCTGGGAAAGCGGCCGCGACGGGCCCGGCGAGCCCTTCACCATGCGGTCGAGCGTCGTCGCGGTGGACGGGGACACGGCGGTGGTCCGGGTGGAGGTGGACTACGCGCGGGATACTCCCGCACGGTGGCGTGACCTGTGGATCCTGCGCTTCGACGAGGGTGGCCGCTGTGTGTGGTTCGAAGAGTGGCCGTTCGCGCCCGGGCAGCCGGACGGGCACTGACCCGGCCTACCAGGGGTCGTTGGACGTCAGGGCGACGAGCAGGAGGCGGATGGCGGCAACCCGGCGTTCCTTGCCGGACAACTCGTCCAGCGCGCATTCGGGGTCGGCGGGCGGCCCCAGATGGGTGCAGCCTCGCGGGCAGTCCTCGATGGCATCGGCGAGATCGGTGAAAGCGGCGATGACGTCGTCCGGGGTGATGTGCGCCAGGCCGAACGACCGCACGCCCGGTGTGTCGATGACCCAGCCGCCGCCGGGCAGCGGGAGCGCGACCGACTGCGTGGAGGTGTGCTTGCCCTTGCCCACCCCGGACACCTCGCCGACGGCCCGCTCCGCCTCCGGCACAAGACGATTCACCAGCGTGGATTTGCCCACACCGGAGTGACCGATCAGCGCGGTGAGGTGGTCGGTGAGCAGATCCAGGACGGGCTCGAGCGGATCGTCGATGCCGCCGTAGACGATGGTGAGATCGAGATCGTCGAAAGACTCGGCGAATTCGGAATCTGCGGCCAGATCGTGTTTGGTCAGGCACAGCACCGGTTGCAGCCCACCGGCGTACGCGGCGACCATCGCCCGTTCCACGAAACCGGTGCGCGGCGGCGGGTCGGCGAGCGCGACCACGATGAACAGCCGCTCCGCGTTGCCGACCACGATTCGCTCGTACGGATCGGTGTCGTCGGCGGTGCGGCGCAACACCGTCCGGCGGTCGGCGACCCGGACGATGCGGGCGAGGGTGTCCGGCCGCCCGGACAGGTCGCCGACCACGTCCACCTGGTCGCCGACCACGATCGGGGTGCGGCCCAGCTCCCGGGCCCGCATCGCGACGATGCGGCGCTCCGGATCGCCGTCGAGCACGCATCCCCAGCGGCCGCGGTCGACGGAGACCACCATGGCCGGTTCGGCATCGCTGTGCTGCGGCCGGGTCTTGGTGCGGGGACGGGAGCTACGCCCCGGCCGAACCCGCACGTCGGATTCGTCGTAGCTGGCCGCGGTTCGTCGCCCCCGGCTCAGTGCGCCGCTCCTTCGTCGGATGGCGTGGGCTCGAGCATGCGCTCCCAGAGGGCGACGAAGTTCGGCAGGGTCTTCGCCGTGGTACCGATGTCCTCGATCTCGACGCCGGGCACACGCAGGCCGAGAATGGCTCCCGCCGTGGCCATTCGGTGGTCGGCGTAGGAATGCCACTTGCCGCCGTGCAGGTCGGCGGGCACGATCTCCAGTCCGTCCTCGGTCTCGGTGACCTTGCCGCCGAGGCGGTTGATCTCGGTGGAAAGCGCCGCCAGCCGGTCGGTCTCGTGACCGCGCAGATGGGAGATGCCGCGCAGCACGGACGGGGAGTCGGCCAGCGCGGCCAGCGCGGCGACAGTGGGCGTCAGCTCGCCCACGTCGTGCAGGTCGATATCGATGCCCGCGAGCCGGTCGGGCCCGTGCACGGTGAGCACGCCGTCGAAGATGCGCGCTTCCGCGCCCATGCGCACGAGGATCTCGCGGATCACGTCACCCGGCTGGGTGGTCAGGCGCGGCCAGTGCGGGATGCTGACCGTGCCGGCGGTGACCGCGGCCGCGGCCAGGAACGGGGTGGCGTTGGACAGGTCCGGCTCCACCTCCCAGTCCACCGCGCGGATCGGCCCGTGCTCCACGGTCCAGGTCTGTGCCTTGAAGCTGTCGGCGGGTGCGTGCACCCGTACGTCGGCGCGGCGCAACATCTCCACCGTCATCTCGATGTGCGGCATCGAGGGCAGCGCCTTGCCGTCGTGGTGCACCACCAGCCCTTCGTCGAAGTGCGCGGCCGACAGCAGCAGACCCGAGACGAACTGCGAGGACCCGGACGCGTCGATCGTCACGGTGCCGCCGCGCAGCGCGCCCTTGCCGCGCACCGTGAACGGCAGCGTGTCGCCGTCGATGTCGGCGCCGAGCGCGCGCAGCGCCTCCAGGATGGTGCGCAGCGGACGGATCCTGGCCTGTTCGTCACCGTCGAACGCGACCTCGCCCGCCGCCAGCGCGGCGACCGGCGGCAGGAAGCGCATCACTGTGCCGGCGAGCCCGCAGTCGACCGTGCCGCCGCCCAGCGGCGCCGGGGTGACGGTCAGCGTGTCCTTTGCGCCCTCGATGCCCGTGCCGAGCGCGCGCAGCGCGGCGATCATCAGATTCGTGTCCCGGCTGCGCAGCGCCCCGGTGATCGTGGAAGGGCCGTCGGCCAGAGCGGCCAGGATGAGCGCCCGGTTCGTGATCGATTTCGATCCGGGCAGGGTCACGGTCGCGTGTACGGGGACCTCGACATGGGGCGCTGGCCAGAAGTTCACTCCTCCATCATCACACGGTGTTGGTTTGCCAGCGCCTGCGGCGCTGGGTGTTCGCGGCCCTCTTGTGGCTCGCGTTTGCGCGGCCGCCGCTTGCTCCTTCGTCGCGGACGCGGCGGCCGCGCAAACGCGAGCCGGGCCGCGAACGGGTGATGCTCGGTCTCGCTTCGCTCGGAAGACGTGGTTGCGGTGCGCTGGGCGCGTCAGGGACGAATGCTGCGGCTCGCGGCACGCCGTTTCGGGAGGCGCCTCTGCTGTGGCCGTCGCTTGCTCTCGTCGCGTACGCGGCGGGCAATCGGTTGCGAGCGAGGCCGCGAACCGCGCATGCTCGGTCTCGCTCGCTCGGACCGGGGTTCGGCCGAAGTAGTTGCGTGGGGGAAGCTTCGCCGAATCGGGGATGCGGCACGTGGCTGTGCCGATCGAATGCCCCGGTTGCGGAGGTATCCGCCGCGCGGACGATGCCCGGCGGACTTCGTCCGGTGTCACAGCGCGTCGCTGTCGCCATTCGCGGCGCGTTCGCGTGGCGGATTGCCGCTGGTGCCACCTATGGCCCTGGGCCGGGTGCTCGACGACGTCGAGCACCCGCCCGTGGGTTTCCTACTTGTGCCGGCCGTGCAGGAACGGAACGAGCTTGCGCAGCAGCTTCATCGTGGAGTCGGTGCGGCTGTAGCTCAGCAGCGCCATGCCCGGAACGGTGAAGCGCTGCACCGCGATCGAGTGCGGGCGGGCGAACTCGCGCAGACCCGGTTCGCCGTGGATGCGGCCGATGCCGGAATCGCCGACGCCGCCGAAGGGCAGGCCGGGGATGGCGGCGAAGGCGAGCACGGAGTTCACCGAGGTGGCGCCGACGCGCAGCCTGCGCGCGATGTCCAGGCCGTTCTTCTTCGAATAGACCGCCGAGGACAGGCCGTACTTGGAGTTGTTGGCCAGTTGCACCGCCTCGTCGACGCCGTCGACGGTGCGGATGGTGATGGTCGGGCCGAAGGTCTCCTCGGCCACCGCCTCGGAGTTCTCGTCCACGTCCACCAGCACGACGGGCTCGATGAACGGCGCCTTGACCGACTCGGGACCGCCGAGCACCGCGGTGCCGCCGTTCTTCAGCGCGTCCTCGATGTGGCGGCGCACGATGTCGATCTGACTCGGCATGGTCATCGGGCCGTAGGACGCCTTGTCGCCGGAACCGGGCTTGACGTCGGCGAGGATGCGCTTGACCTCCGCGACGAACTCCTCGCGCACCGAGCGGTCCACGTAGACCCGCTCGACACCGGCGCAGGTCTGGCCGCTGTTGGCGGTGGCCCCCCAGGCGACCGCGTCCGCCGCGGCCTTGATGTCGGCGTCGGCGGCGACGATCACCGCGTCCTTGCCGCCACACTCCAGCAGCACGGGGGTGAGCCGCTCCGCGGCGGCCGCCATGATCCGCTTGCCGGTGGCGGTGGAGCCGGTGAACGCGATCTTGTCGACCTCGGAGCGGACCAGCGCCGCGCCCGTCGCGCCGTAGCCGTTGATCGTGATGAAGACGCCTTCGGGCAGTTCGGGATTGGCCGCGGCGAACGCCTCGGCGAGGAAATTGCCGATGCCGGTGGAGTATTCGCTCGGCTTGAACACGACGGTGTTGCCCGCGGCCAGCGCGTAGGCGATGGAACCGTTCGGCGTGTAGACCGGGTAGTTCCACGGGCCGATCACGCCGACCACGCCGAGCGGGCGCTGCTCGAGCCGTGCGCTGAAGTTGGACATCAGCGCGCCCGGGGACACCCGCTTGGGGCCGAGCACCTTCTTGGCGTTCTTGGCCGCCCAGGCGATGTGCTCGAGCGCGAGCATCAGCTCCAGGAAGGCGTCGTCGAGCGGTTTGCCGTTCTCGGCGTGGATCAACGCGCAGAACTTCTCCGAGTCCTGCACCAGCTTGCTCGACCAGCGCAGCAGATGGGTGCGCCGCTGGTCGAAACTCAGCGCGCCCCAGGTGGCGGCCGCTGCGCGGGCCTTGGCGACGGCGGCGGCAACCGCGTCGTCGTCGGCGATGACGTGCGTGCCGATCACCTCTCCTGTCGCCGGATTGACCGACGTCAGTGCCGTGTCGTGATCGGCCGGTTTGGTGTCGGTGGATGTCACAGTGGGTCTCCTCTTGCCGTCTGCGGTGGACGGTCGATGCGCATGTCCGAGTGGACGGGCAGCCCGTCCTTCCGATGAGAGAATGCTATGCCACAACTCTCAACAGGTCACCAGCTATGCACTAATTGTCTCCGACGCTGTCGGTGGCAAGTGGGACTATCGGGATATGTGCGGACGATATGCGACCACGACCAACCCCGGCAGGCTCGCGGTCGAGTTGGATGCGATCGACGAGACCGGCCCCGCCGACCAGAGTTCTTTCACCAACTACAACGTCGCGCCGACCACGCAGGTGCTCACCGTGGTGGAGCGGCACGACCAGGGCCGTGCGGACGACGACCCGAAGCGGCGCATCCGGCGCATGCGCTGGGGGCTGATCCCGGTGTGGACCAAGGCCGCCGAGCCCGGTGTGCCGGTCAAGGGCAAGCCGCTGTTCAACGCCCGCGCCGACAAGGCGGCCACCACGCCCTCCTTCCGCGACGCGGTGAAGTACCGGCGCTGCCTGGTGCCGATGGACGGCTGGTACGAGTGGCTCGTGGAGCCGAACGGCGAGAAGGGCCCGAAAGGAAAGGTCGCCAAGCATCCGTACTACATGGCGAACGCGGACGGTTCCCGTCTCTACATGGCCGGTCTGTGGTCGGTCTGGCGTGACCGGTCGCAGCCGGAGAGCGAGCCGCTGCTGTCGTGCACCATCCTGACCACCGACGCGGTCGGCGACCTCACCCGGATCCACGACCGGATGCCGCTGCCGATGCCGCAGGAGCACTGGGACGCGTGGCTGGACCCGGATCACCCGGCCCCGGCGAGTCTGCTGGCGACGCCCTCCGAGGACGTGGTCGCCGGAATCGTGCCCCGCGCGGTGCCCACCCTGGTCAACAGCGTGCGCAACAACGGCCCGGAACTGCTCGCGCGAGTGGAGGATCGGAAGGAAGCCGAGCAGATCAGCCTGCTCTGATCGCTCGCTGCCACACCGTCCTTTCCGGCACCGTTCCGAGCGCCCAGCCCGGAGTCACAGCGCGGTCGAGCGCCACCCACGATATGGCTAGCTGCACCACGAGCCAGGCGTCCGGGCCCAACAGTGGACACGCGTCGAGGTGATCGCGACCGTCGTTCGCCACTACTCCCGGCTTCCGATCAACCCGCCTTCACCGGTGTCGGGCGCTGCGGCGTGGCAGACCCATCCGCGATTGGTCGAGAGGACGACCGATGCCACCGTCCAGCGAGCAACATCAGCCACCTGGTATCCCGGCAGAGTGCGAGAGCACGTCGCCGATCGACTGGCTGCCGTACCCCCGCGTAGACGTAACTTCCACTCGTCCTCCGGCAGTACTCCGCGAACTGAGGTGCCGGTGTCGCCGCTGCACGCGACCACACCAGCCCGACTGCCGGTTCCGAGCGAAGCGAGACCGAGCATGCGCCGTTCGCGGCCCGGCTCGTGTCCGAGTGGCCGCCGCGTCCGCGACGAAGTCGCCAGCGGTGGCCACTCGGACACGAGCCATAAGGGGCCGCGAACACGCAGCGCCGCAGTCGCTGCAAAAAAATTACAGCGAGCACTTCACGCTGGGTGAGGCGATATTGAGCCCGCACTTGATGATTCCGGCCACCAGGTCGATCAGCTTGGTGGTGACATTCCCGCTGAGTTTCTCGGCCTTCCCGGCCTTGTCGTCGCTCTTCGAGCCCTGACCGTCGAAGTCGAAGACGGAATCGCTGACGTGCACGACCGGTGCGTTGTCCGGCGCTGCGGCGGCCTCCGGCGCGAGCAGCGTTACCGAACCGAGGGCCAGGACGAGAGCTCCGGACAACGCGACGATCACGGTGCGCACCCGCTGGTGGGTAGACATTCGCATCACATCCTCTCGAGTCGGGTCGATCTGGCCAGTTCAGTAACGCACAGATCGCGCCGATCGTGGCCGAATTACGCCGATGTCACGGGCGCGGTCACCGCGGCGGTCAGCCGGATCAGGTCGGCGGGCGCCAGCTCGATCTCCAGTCCGCGCCGTCCCGCGCTGCACAGCATCCGGTCCCAGGCCAGCGCCGAGTCGTCGATCACGGTGGGCAGCAGCTTGCGCTGGCCGAGCGGGGAGATGCCGCCGAGCACGTATCCGGTGGTCTTCTCCGCCCGCGTCTTGTCCGCCATGCTCGCCTTCGACGCGCCGAGCGCGGCCGCCGCGGCTTTGAGCGACAACGTGTTCGGCACCGGGAGCACGGCCACCGCGAGCGAACCGGTGGACAGTTCGATGACCAACGTCTTGAAGATCTGCGCGGCGGCGACTCCGAGTTCGGCGCCCAGCGCGTCGACCGCCTCGGTGCCGTAGGAGTCGGCGCGCGGATCGTGCTTGTAGGCGTGCACGCGATGGGCCACCTTCGCCTGGGTCAACGCGCGGATCGCCGGGGTCGAGCCTGCTGCCATGGCCAAACCCTAACGGCGGCCGCAACGTGTTTTCCCGCGGTCCGCCGCGAGCCCGTGATCGGCGGGAACACCGGACGGGTCGCGCATGTTGTAGCCGGTACACCGCGCTCGGAAGGAATTCCACGGCGTGAGCAGGCCCTATGGAGATGTGAAGGAGATGCCTGTGCCCGTGCTGCTAGACGACCGTCCGGTGGGGACCGAGGTGTCCCCGGCGGACGGCGGATTCTCCTTCGATGTGCCGATGCCGGTAGATTTGGCAGGTACGGCGATCGAAGGGACAGGTGTGACGAGCGACGATGACGTGGCGGCCGACGATGTCGCCGCCGTCGACGATGCCGAGCTGGCGCAGCGGTTCGAACGGGACGCGCTCCCGCTGCTCGACCAGCTCTACGGCGCCGCGCTGCGCATGACCAGGAACCCGGCAGATGCCGAGGACCTGGTCCAGGAGACCTACGTCAAGGCCTATCAGGGCTTCAAGTCGTTCCGGGAGGGCACCAACCTGCGTGCCTGGCTGTACCGGATCCTGACGAATACCTACATCAACTCCTACCGCAAGAAGCAGCGCCAGCCCGCGCAGTATCCGACGGACGAGATCACCGACTGGCAGCTGGCCGCGACCGCCGAGCACACCTCGCAGGGACTGCGCTCGGCCGAGGTGGAGGCGCTGGACGCGTTACCGGACGACGACATCAAAGCCGCGCTGCAGGAACTGCCCGAGGAGTTCCGCATGGCGGTGTACTACGCCGATGTCGAGGGTTTCCCGTACAAGGAGATCGCCGACATCATGGGCACTCCCATCGGTACGGTGATGTCCCGGCTGCACCGCGGCCGGAAACAACTGAAGGGTTTGCTCGCCGATGTCGCGCGCGAGCGTGGATTCAACCGTTCGGGGGAACGCCAGGAGGTCAAGCAGTGAGTACCGAGCGGGACCCCGATATGGAACTCGATTGCACGGCGGTGCTCGCCGACGTGTGGTTGATGCTGGACGGGGAATGCGACGACGCGACCCGGGCGCGGTTGCAGCACCACATGGAGCACTGCAGTCCTTGTATCGAGGCCTACGGCATCGAGGAGAAGATCAAGAGCCTGCTCAGCCGCAAATGCGGCGGCGATCGCGCGCCCGCCTCGCTGCGTGAGCGGCTGACCATCGAGCTCCGCCGGACGGTCACCACGAAAGAGACTTCGGTCGAGACCTCCGAGTAGCCGTGCGAAACGCGAGCGGCACGCCTTCCTTACGGAAGTGCGTGCCGCTTCGTGCTTGCGGGCCGAGCGTCAGCTCAGGCGTTGGGCCGCTTGCCGTGGTTGGCTGCGTTCCCCTTGCGGCTACGCTTCTTACGTCCGCGCTTACCCATGAGTAGTCTCCCTTCTGATTGAAGGCCATTCTTTCACGTGTGGTTGGCTGTACCGTCAGCGGATACAGGCCAACGAGCGAATGGGGTGTCATGGCTGAGGAAGTGCTCGCCGAACTGGTATCGGTCGTCTACCAGGTGGTGGTCAAGGAAGGCGACGAAGTTCAGGAAGGCGACACTCTGGTGATCCTCGAGTCCATGAAGATGGAGATTCCGGTGGTCGCGGAGTCCAGCGGCACCGTGACGTCGGTCGGTGTGCAGGAAGGCGACGCGATCAAGGCGGGCCACCTGATCGCGGTCATCTCCTGATCGATTGCGGCGGTAGATCTGCATGGCGACACTGAGCGAGCTGCTGGCCGAGCACACCGACCTACCCGGCGTCGCCGTGGATCATCTGCAGCGGGTGGTGGGCGATTGGCAGCTGCTGGCCGATCTGTCCTTCGCCGATCTGCTGCTGTGGGTCGGTGCGGGACCGGTGACGGAGGGCGCGGACATCGTGTGTGTCGCGCAGTGCCGTCCCACCACCGCGCCCACCGTGCACCAGGAGGACCTGGTCGGCACGACCGCCCGGAAGGCCGACCATCCGCAGGTGTTCGAGGCGCTGACCAGTGGCGATATCGTGCGATCCGACAGTGAGGTCGAGGCGTCCGGCGTCTACCACCCGCATCCGGTGCACGCGGTCCGCGAGGCCATCCCGGTGCGCTGCGGCGACGACGTGATCGCGGTGCTGAGCCGGGACACCGATCTGCAACGCTCCCGGGTGCGCAGTCAGCTGGAGAGCGCGTACGTGGCGTGCGCGGACGATCTGTGCCAGATGATCGCCGACGGCACCTTCCCCACCACCGAGGATCGCGCGGCGACCCATTCCAGCCCGCGCGCGGGGGATGGATTCATCCGGCTCGACACCGACGGCATCGTCGTCTACGCCAGCCCCAACGCGCTGTCGGCCTACCATCGGATGGGCTTGCAGTCCGACCTGGCCGGGCAGGATCTGGCGGTCACCACCCGCTCGCTGATCACCGATCCGTTCGACGCCCAGGAAGTGGTCGGCGACATCCAGGCCGCGCTGGCCGGCCGGACCGGTCGGCGGATGGAGGTGGAGGCGCGCGGAGCCACCGTGCTGCTGCGCACCCTCGTGCTGCGCCCGCATGGGGAATTGGCGGGCGCCGCCGTGCTCGTCCGCGACGTCACCGAGGTCAAGCGACGTGATCGCGCGCTGCTGAGCAAAGACGCCACCATCCGGGAGATCCATCACCGGGTCAAGAACAACCTGCAGACCGTCGCCGCGCTGCTGCGCCTGCAAGCCCGCCGCACCGAGAACGAGGAAGCGCAGGTCGCGCTCACCGAATCGGTGCGCCGGGTCACCTCCATCGCGTCGGTGCACGAGATGCTGTCCATGTCGGTGGACGAAGAGGTAGATCTCGACGAGGTCGTCGACCGGCTGCTGCCGATCATGGCCGACGTGGCCACGGTGCACACCGCGCGCATCAAGGTGCGCCGCGCCGGTTCGCTCGGCGTCTTCTCCGCCGAACGCGCCACCCCGTTGGTGATGGTGCTCACCGAACTGGTGCAGAACGCCATCGAGCACGCCTTCGATTCCGGCGAAAACGGCACGGTGACAATCCGTTCCGAGCGTTCGGCCCGCTGGCTGGACGTGATCATCAGCGACGACGGTCGCGGTCTGCCGCCCGGGTTCAGCCTGGAATCCTCCGACCGGCTCGGCCTGCAGATCGTCCGCACGCTGGTCACCGCCGAACTCGGCGGTTCCATCGGTCTGCATCCCGGCGCCGACATCGGCACCGACGCCGTGCTGCGCGTGCCGCTGGGCCGTCGTTCCGGCCGCTGAGTTCGAGCCGACGGAGTCCTCCCGATCGGCTCGGCCGGCCTCGGCAGGGCGCGGTCCTCGGCCGATGGTCGGATCCGTGGCTGATCCCGGTGGATCGATGTGTTGCTCGGAGGTCGCGGGTGGCCGCTGCTCACGTGCCGTTTGCGGCTTGCGGCGTAGTGAGTGCTCGAATGTCCGTATCGAGCGGAATGCGAGGGTGCCGAGCGGATTGCGACCATCCCAACCCGATTGAGAACCAACCACTTTCCCACAGGTCTCGATCTTCCGCGAGTCGAACCGCGGCCGCTGTCGCGCGTAATCCGCGCAGCGGATATTGCGGTCCGGCGCAACCGCATTGGTCGGCTTCCGGGTTTCACCGCGAAGCGAGACCGATCATTTCCACTTCACTGTCCGGTGTGCAAAAACAACACAGCCCGGCACCTATGGGTGCCGGGCTGAAATGCGTTACCGGGCCGGGCTGAATGGCCCGGTAAGGCTTCGTCGTCTGATCAGACGACGGTGCGGGTGCGGGTGCGCGCGTTGCGACGCTTGAGCGCCCGGCGCTCGTCCTCGCTCATACCACCCCACACGCCGGCGTCTTGTCCGGACTTCAGGGCCCAGGACAGGCAGTCAGCGGTTACGGGGCAGCGAGCGCAGACCAGCTTGGCATCGGCAATCTGCGCGAGCGCCGGACCACTGTTACCCACCGGGAAAAACAGCTCGGGGTCCTCATCGCGACAGATGGCCTTGTGGCGCCAGTCCATTCCTCTGCTCCTTTGCTGGGCGCCGCGCAGGGCGCCTACGGTTTGTGGTTCGTTCACTTGTGCGACTCGAATGTTTCCGCACGGTTGCTTGTGAATGCTTTCACGAACACCGTAGATGTCAATAGGCACGCGGTGCACCGTGGGGAAGCTCACGCTCTGAAGGCCCCCGTGATGGGAAGCCTGCCCGGTCCTTTGTACTCGCTCCACCGGGATTTCGCAGCACTACCCGCCATGTTTTTCCCGGTGTTTCGCCCTCAGTGCGGCCGCGGAGCGACCACGGCGAGCACGTCGGGCACGGCAGTGAAATCCACCACGTTGCGCTTCCCGATGAAGTCGCCATCGATTTGCAGGCCGATGGGTTCTTTGGACTCGATTCGTACGGCGGGAACGTCGTCTTCGCGAAATAAATTGCGGGACTTGGGGTTTCCGTCGGCGGCCAGGAGCTGGCGCGCGAGCAGGAGGGTCGGCGCCACGCTCATGGAGCGCACCGCGAACACGCCGAGACCCGTTTCGAACCGGGTGCCGGGGTTGGTGTGCACCGGCGTGGCGTTCAGATAGGTCCACGGTGTGGTGTTGGTAACGAAGGCGTAATGCACGCCGTCTACGGGGTCCCGGCCGGGAATTTCGACCTGAACGCTCGGTTCCTTACGTTTTGCCCGGAAGAATTGCCGAACAGTTGTTCGAACATATCGCGCCGGAGTGGCGCTGCGGCCGCGGGCGCGGCTGGCGTCGATCGCCTCGCAGACGTCGGCGTCCAGTCCGACGCCCGCGCTGAAGCAGAACCAGCGGTCGTCGGCCAGCCCGAGGCCGATCCGGCGATCGGCGTCCAGGGTGAGCAGGTCGATGAGCTGATTGGTGGCGGTCACCGGGTCGGGGGAGATGCCGAGCGCCCTGGCGAAGACATTCGCCGAACCGCCCGGGATCACACCGAGGCGCGGCAACCAGGCTTGACCGTCGTCGAGGACGGGCAGCGGCAGGAAGCCGTTGATGGTCTCGTTGACCGTCCCATCGCCGCCGTGCACCACGATCAGGTCCATCTCGTTGGTGGCTGCCCATTGGGCCAGTTCCGCCGCGTGCCCGCGGTGCTGGGTGTGCGCAACGGTCAGCTGGGTGCGGCTCTCCAGCGCGTGCGCCAGTAGGTCCCGAGTCGCCGGCGTCGTCGAGGTGGCATTCGGGTTCACGATCAGCAGCGTCCGCACGATGGCAGCCTAGTTGGCGGCCGGCCCGCCCCGGAAAAGCGGCGAGCGATGCGCTGGGTGCCGTTGCGGGCGCCCACGCCAGGACGATCGCGCGGACGGGCGGGCCGTAGGCTTGCCGCGTGAACGAGCGTCAGCAAGGCAAGCGAGGACACCGTGCGCCGCCGCGCACGACGGAGCCGACTGCGGGCGGGGCGCGATCGTGAGCGACAAGAGTGCGGCGGTGCCGACGACGGTGCGGGCGGCAGGCGCCCTGGTGACGCTCGAAGGCGTCGTCGCCGTGGGCGTCGCGGTCGTGCTGGTGGTGCGGGGGCTGCTCGGTCACGACCAGTCCGCGACGAGCGGATACGGCACCGCGGCCTGGTTCGGCATCCTCGGCGGCGCGGTACTGGCCGCGGGTGTCGGCCTGCTGCTGGGGAAACGCTGGGGTCGCGCCATCGCCGTCATCGCGCAGCTGCTGCTGCTCCCGGTCACCTGGTCGCTGCTCACCGACTCGCATCAGCCCGTTTACGGCACGGCGCTGGGGGTGGTCGCGGTCGCCGCGCTGGTGCTGCTGTTCGCGCCGCCGTCCACCCGCTGGATGGCCCAGGACTACGGGGTCGAGCCGGAATAGTCCGCCGTGCGCAGCGCCGCCCGGCAGAGCTGGTCGGCGTGCCGGGTGGTTTCCGGCAGCCGGTAGCGCGGGGTCAGCGCGAGCACCTGTGCGCAGGCGGTGTCGAGGTCGATGCGATGTCCGACGGACACGAACACCGGCTTGACGCCGGTTCTGGTGCGCAACGCCCGCCCGACCACCGCGGCATCGAGGGTGATGTCGGTGGCCGCGCCGCGTTCGGGACCGGGTTCGACGTAGTCGCCCCACACGGTCTTCGCCACGCCGATCGTCGGCACGCCGGTGAGCAGTCCGAGGTGGCAGGCCAGCCCGAAGCGGCGTGGGTGGGCGAGTCCTTGCCCGTCGCACACCAGCAGATCCGGTGCGGCATCCAGCTTTTCGAGCGCCGCGAGGGTGGCGGGGATTTCCCGGAAAGCGAGCAGACCGGGAACGTAGGGGAAGGCGGCGACGCCGTGCGCGACGGCGGAGGAGACCGGGCGCAGGGTGCCCGCTGCCAAGACCACTACCGCCGCGGCCACCGCGCCGGTGTGGTCATAGGCGGAGTCGAGCCCGGCCACCGTGCGGAACTGCGCGCCCGGCGGGGTGCGCTCGGAGACCAGTGGCCGCAATTCGTCTTGCATCGCCATCGCCGCTTCGGCAGTGGTGGGCCAGGACGCCGGATCGAGCGGCGGGAACCACGACATACGCGCTACCGCGCGCCGGCGGCCAGCTTGCCGAGCGCGTCGCCCGCCAGCCGGTAGCCCGCCCATTCGGTCTGGGCCACGGCGCCGATCGACTCGTAGAAGTCGATCGATGGCTTGTTCCAAGTCAGCACCGACCAGGAAACGCGGCTGTAGCCGTGGTCCACCGCCTCCTTCGCCAGGGCCGTGAGCAGTGCCTTGCCGTAGCCCTTGCCCCTGGTCTCCGGCTTGACGTAGAGGTCTTCCAGGTAGATGCCGTGCACGCCGTCCCAGGTGGAGAAGTTGAGGAACCAGACGGCGCAGCCGAGCAGTTCCGACTCGTCCGCGACCACGTGCGCGAACACCTTCGGCTCCGGTCCGAACAGCGCGGCGCGCAGCTGCTCGGCGGTGACCGTGCATTCGTGCCGCGCCTTCTCGTAGTCGGCCAAGTCGTGGACGAGGCCGACCAGTCCGGGCACGTCGGCGGGGACGGCGCGGCGCAGCACGGCGCCGCCTAGGTCGACGGCGGTGGTGGCGGTGGGGGCGGGTCGGGTCACAGTGACGCTCCGTTGGGTACCAGGTTGTGCGCGCGGATCGCGCGCGCGTCGTGTTCGTAGCCGAGCACGGTCAGCGCGCCGGTCGACATGGCGAATCGGCGGCCCTCCCGGATGTCGAATTCGGCCCAGCGGGCGATCAGCGCGCGGGAGAAGTGACCGTGCCCCACCAGCACGATATCCCGCTCCGGCAGCGCGGGCGCCACGGCGGCCAGCACCCGGTCGGCGCGCTCCCGCACCTGCTCCCCGGTTTCGCCGTCCGGGACCGGGCCGGTCCAGATGGTCCAGCCGGGCACCGACTCGCGGATCTGCGGGGTGGTCAGGCCCTCGTAGGCGCCGTAGTCCCACTCGGCGAGGTCGTCGTCCACCACGGCGCCGGCGAGCCCGGCGAGTTCCGCGGTGCGCAACGCGCGCAGCCGTGGGCTGGTGCGCACCAAAGGGTTTCGCAGTTCCAGTGTGGCGAGCAAGCGGCCTGCCGCCGCGGCCTGTTCTTCGCCGCGCTCGGTGAGCGGCAGATCGGTGCGGCCGGTGTGCCGCCGCTGCGTGGACCAGTCGGTCTCGCCGTGCCGGAGCAGCACGACACGGGCGTCATCGAGTGCGGACATGCCTCCATGATGGTCCACCGATGATCATGGGGCCGCGCCGGATCGGCCGCCCCCTCGTTCCGGAGGCGACCGTGTCGACATGCCGTGCCGACCGCCGTGGGCTAGGACTCGACCGGGTCCCCGAGCTCGAGCACCACCAGTGGCAGCGGCCGCGAGACCTTGGACTGGTAGTCCGCGAGCAACGGATTGTTCGTCGTCACCCAAGTCGCGAACTCGTCGTACTCGGCTCCCTCCAGCGCCCGCGCCGTGCCGCGATAGGTGGTGGACCCCAGCTCGATGGTGACGGCGGAATCGGCTTTCACGTTGTGATACCAGGCCGGGTACCGGTCCTCGATGAACGAGCTCACGTAAAGGGTTTCGCCGCGGCGCAACAGGCCGAGCGGGACCATGTGCCTCTTACCGCTCCTGGCGCCGGTGGTGGTGAGCAGAATCAGCTCACCGCCTTCGTACGCGCCGCCGACCTTGCCCGCGTTGTCGCGGAACTCCTGGATCACGCCGTCGTTCCAGTGTGCGATGTCGTCGTCGGAGAACTTCTGGTTCCAGGGCGCGTCCGGGTCGTCGTAGGACGTGATGGCGGCGGTGTTTCCGGTTGTGCCGGGCAGGGTTTCGCTCATCCCCGCAGTGTGCCCCACGGCACCGACAAGTTCGCCGGCCTTACCCGAAGGCGTGGAGTTCGCCGTCCCGGAGCTCGAGAACGGTCGTCCCGATCACGGTGAGCGCGATGGGGCTTCCGGCATAGCCGGGCCGCTCCACCGGGATGCGCCCTGTTTCGGCTCCCGTGGCGGGGTCGAGGACAGTGAGCGCGCCGGTGGTGGGCAGCAGCAGCTTGCCCGCCATGAGCGCGGGGGATCCGAGGGCGCCGCCCGCGGTCCACAGGGGGTCGAAAGTGCTGCCGTTCAAGGCGATCAGGCTGTTGCCGGTGAAGACCAGGTAGGCCGATCCGATGCGGGTGGTCGTCGCCGTCTGGCTCAACGGCGCCGAGAGTTGATGCACCACAATCGGATTGCCGTTGCCATCGTAGACGGCCAAGCGCGGCGGCAGCGGCTCGGCGCCCGTCGCGGCGCCGGGGAAGTAGAGCACGATCCGGCTGTCGGACACCGCGATCACCCTGGCTTCCGGGGAATCGGCTCCGGGGCCGCTCAGTACGTGCGAGCCGTACTCCTCCGGCACCGTGTTGTCCTTGGGGGCCGGGTTGAGCACGGTGAGCCGCTCGGCCGGGTCCGCGGGGCAGCGTTCCAGCACGGCGAGCCGGGACGGGCTGGAACCGGACGACAGCAACGTGCAGCCTCGGCGCGGCTGGGTCTTGACGTTCACCGGGGCGTCGACGAAGCCGTACTCCACGGTGCGCACCAGGTCCGAGCGCCACATCTCCAGCCGCTGCGGTCCCTGCGCGAGCAGGTAGGTGCCGTCCACCGACAGCCGCACGTCGCGATCCATGTAGCTGCTGCGCGCGGTGCGACGGGCGCCGCTGTCGCCGGCCAGCATCGTGGCCTGGCTGCAGCCGCGCTCGTCGCGGTAGACGGCGATCACCATGCCGTACTGGCTCTCGACCCCGCACAACGGGATGTCGCGCCGGTACTTCCACAGCTGGTCGCCGGTGCGTGGATCGCGGCCGGTGACCGTGTCGCCGTCGCCGGTCACCACGACGCCGCCGGACACGAGCGCCCGCGCGCTCGCGCCGTCCGACGCGTGCCACAGCTCGCGCAGCGAGGCGGGTAACTGATCGGCCGCCGCCGGGGTCGGCACCGTGGAGGACGCGGTCACCGACTCGGTGCCGTGCGCGTCCCCGCGCACCCACACCACGGCCCCGGCGATCACCACGAGAATCGCGATCGCGACTGCGGAAAGGATATCGGCGCGCGTCCGCCGCTCGGGTGCGAGCACGAGTGCGAGACTAGCCGATCCGGGCGGTCAGGCCGATGCGGCGGCCGCGGGCTCGGCCGCGCTCCCGGTGTCCTCGGTCACCACGTCGCCCTCGCCCGACCGACGGCGCCTGCGCCTGCGGCGAGCGGGCCGGTCGGCCGCGTCGGATTCCGCCGCGGCGCTGTCGTCGTCCGAGGACTCGGCGCTCGGCTCCGCCGTGGCGGGGGTGTCGGTGGCGTCGCCGGTGGTCCTGCGCCGCCTGCGCCTGCGGCGTGCGGGCTTGTCGGCCTCGGCTGCCTGCTCCGTGTCCGCGACCTCGTCGCCCGCCGGAGCGTCGGTGTCGTCGGCGTCGGTGACGTTCGGTGTGCCGTCGATCGGCTGACCGCCGCGGGTGCGCTTGCGGTTGCGCTTGCGCGGGGTACGGGCGGGGCGTTCGACCACGACCGCGTCGGCGTCGCGTTCCGGCTTCGGCTTGCGCACCACACCGGTCACACCCTCGGGAATGCCGAGATCGGAGTACAGGTGCGGCGAGCGCGAGTACGTCTCGACCGGTTCGGGGATGCCGAGCCCGAGCGCGTTGTCGATCGAAGCCCAGCGGTTGAGCTCGTCCCAGTCGATCAGGGTCACCGCGACGCCGGTGCGCCCGGCCCGGCCGGTGCGCCCGATGCGGTGCACGTAGGTCTTCTCGTCTTCCGGGCACTGGTAGTTGATGACGTGCGTGACGTCGTCGATGTCGATGCCGCGCGCGGCGACGTCGGTCGCGACCAGCACGTCGATGGCGCCTTTGCGGAACTTGGTCAGCGCTTTCTCGCGGGCGATCTGTCCGAGGTCGCCGTGCACCGCGCCGACGGCGAAGCCGCGCTCGGCCAGGTCGTCGGCCACCTTCTGTGCCGTGCGCTTGGTGCGCGTGAAGATCATCGTGGCGCCGCGGCTCTCGGCCTGCAGGATGCGCGCGATCAGCTCGCTCTTGTCCAGGGCGTGCGCGCGGTAGACGAACTGCGCGGTGCGATCGTGCACCGCCGAATCGTGCGGTTCCTCGGCCCGGATGTGCGTCGGGCGGGTCAGGAAGGTGCGCGCCAGGGTGATGATCGGCCCGGGCATGGTCGCCGAGAACAGCATGGTCTGGCGCTTGTCCGGGACCATGCCGAGGATGCGCTCGATGTCCGGCAGGAAGCCGAGGTCGAGCATCTCGTCGGCCTCGTCCAGCACCAGCACGCCGATCTTGCCCAGGATCAGGTGCTGCTGATCGGCCAGGTCCAGCAGGCGGCCGGGCGTGCCGACCACCACGTCGACACCGTCGCGCAGCGCCGCGATCTGCGCCTCGTAGGGGCGGCCGCCGTAGATGGACGCGACGCGCAGCGGTCCCTGGTGGTTGGTCAGGTACTTGCTCGCGTTCTCCAGGTCCTTGGTGACCTGGATGCACAGCTCGCGCGTCGGCACGATGACCAGCGCTCGCGGCGTGCCGTCCAGCGGCGTGGTGCCGGATTCCGCGGTGGCGATCCGGTGCAGCAGCGGCACGCCGAATCCGAAGGTTTTACCCATACCGGTGCGGGCCTGACCGATCAGATCTTCGCCGGCGAGCGCCAGCGGCAGGGTCAGTTCTTGAATGGCGAAAGTACGTTCGATTCCGATCTCGCCGAGTGCGCGGACGATTTCCGCGCGCACGCCCAATTCGGCGAATGTCGGGGCGGTATGCGTTGCGTCCAGTTCGGCCGTCAACAGGGTCTCCGCCAGACCTGGTTCCTGATCGACTGTGATCTTGCTCAGGGTTCGTGCCTTCCTCGTAATCACGTCCCGCGCGCACGAGGTGGGGCGGACCGGGCGGTCCACGACGACCACGACTCCGCAGGCGATACTTCACCCGGCCACGCTCCGGATGCCGGGCGCCTGCCGCGAAAAGCGGCGGCTACCTCGCAAGACATCGGCGCGGCGCACTGGTGACGCGGATTGGTGCGCGCACATTTTCTTGTCCAACGAAAACTTCGCACTCGAAAGCGGCCGAGCGTCGCAGCGGCGTCTCCGCGGTGTGCGTGAGCGCGACGTCCGGCGACTCTGTCGAGCGAAACTTTCCGTTGTCCGACGCGATTGTAGCGTGATATTGTGCCTCGCTCGAATTGCCACTGCGGCGCGGTATCGAAAATCCCTCGCACCGCACGTGTGCTTTCGCCGTGCCGGGCGCCCACGTACGCTGCGCCACATGGGAATTCATCCGGCGCGGCAAATCTGGGCGACGCTCGAACCGCTACACGATGTCGTCTATTTCGGAACCGGCGTCAAGGAGGCGGGCGTCGGGATCGGGCTGCGCGGCTACTGGCAGACCTACTTCGCTTTCCGCGCCGCCCCGCTGGGCGCGGTGACGCCCGCCGCCGTGCAGGCGATCTTCGCCGGATTCCATCCCGACATGGTCCGTCGCGCGCTGCCGGAGGCGTGGGATCGGGCGACGCCGCAACGCTGCCTCGCCGCGCGGCTCGACCTGGCCACCGGCCTGCTGCGCGGCGTGGGCGCGGGTGACGCCGTCTGCGCCCGCGCGGTCGAATTGCTGACACCGGTGCAGCGCGCGGCCGATCCCACGGGGCGGGCGCTGTTCGCCGCGAACGCGGCCCTGCCGCTGCCCACCGACCCGGTGGCCGCGCTGTGGCAGCTGACCACCTCGCTGCGCGAGCACCGCGGCGACGGCCATGTCGCGGCCTTGGTGACCCACGGTCTCGATGGACGTCAAGCGCTGGTCGTGCAGGTGGCCGCGGGCAAGGCGCCCGAATCCGTGATGCGGCCCGCGCGCGGGGTGTCGGAGCCGGAGTGGGCGGACGCTTTCGACGAGTTGCGCGCCCGTGGCTTGGTCGCCGGAGAACCGGTCACGCCCACCCTCACCGGCAGCGGCGCGGCGTTGCTGGCCGAGGTCGAAGCCGAGACCGACGAAGCGGCGTGGACCGGGGCGCTCGCGGTGCTGTCGGCCGACGCGATCACGGAGCTGACCACCTCGCTCGCGCCCCTGGTGCGCGCTGTGCAGGAGGCGGTGGTCCCGCCGCTCAACCCGGTCGGCATGGGACCGCGGTGACGCCGTCCGGGAGTTGCCTGTTACCCGCGGTACCGAATATGAGACTCTCTTCGCTGTGAGCCTTGCCGACACCGTCACCCTCGCCGCGCGCAACGCGTGGGCCTTGACCTTCGGCTCCGGCATCGAGGCGCCGGACCCGACTCCCGCGACGATCCTCTGGGACCAGCCGCACCGGCAGCTGCGGCGATTCGAGCGAGCCGACGGAACTGTGCCGGAAGGGGATTCCGCCGTCCTGCTGGTCCCGCCGCTCGCCGCGCCCGCCACCTGTTTCGATCTGCGGCCCGAGCAGAGCTTGGCGCGCTTTCTGCTGGAGATCGGCCGCAGCCCGTACGTCGTCGACTACGGCGCGATCACCTTCGCCGACCGGCGTATGGGCTTCGAGGACTGGATCGACGACATCCTGCCCGAGGCGGTGCTGCAAACCAGCGCCGACCGCGACGGACGCGGGGTCGATCTGGTGGGCTGGTCCCTCGGTGGCACGCTGGCGTTGCTGACCGCCGCGGCGCACCCCGAGCTGCCCATCCGTTCGATCACGGCCGTCGGCTCGCCGCTGGACTACGACCGCATGACCGGCGTGCCGCAGTTGCGCGCCGTCGCGCGCCTCACCGGTGGCCGGGCCACCTCGACCGTCATCCGCGCTGCCGGTGGCGTTCCTGCGACACTGACTCGAATCGGCTACAAGGTCACCGCATGGGACCGCGAGCTCACTCGCCCGTGGTTCGTCGCGAGCAATATCGCGCGCACCGAGGCGCTGGCGAAAATGGAGACGATCGACCGGTTCATGGCCGAGATGCCCGGGTATCCGGGGCGCTTCTACGGACAGCTGTGGGGCAGGTTCATCCTGCACAACGACATCGGGCGCGGTGTCGTCGTCCTCGGCGGACGCCGGATCGAGCTGGCGCGGGTGACCGCGCCGGTGCTGCTGGTCGGCGGGCCCTCCGATGTGATCACCCCGGCTCCCGCCGTCGAGGCGGGCGCTCGCGTGCTCACCGGAGCGGCGATGGTCCGCTACGAGACCGCCCCCGGCAGCCACCTCGGCATTCTGGCCGCACCGACCGCACGGGACACGACATGGAGTTACCTGGAGAAGTTCCTGGCCGAGACCGCGTGAGCCGCGGCGAGTATTACGCTGGGCCGCATGGGAGCACAGTCACCTGCCGCGTTAGGTGTTTCGTCGACCGACCCAGCGAACCTCTTCATCCCCGCGAGCCATCCCGGCGTGACCGACCTGTTCGCGGTGCTCGCCTACGGCGAGATCTCCGCGTTCTACCGGCTGGCCGAGGAAGCCAAGCTGTCGCCGACCTTGCGGGGCAAGGTGGCGGTGGCGACGATGGCCGCGGCCGAGATGGAGCATTTCAAGACGCTGGAGTCCGCGCTGGCCGCGCGTGGTGCCGATGTCTTCGACGCCATGGCGCCGTTCGTGCGCGCGCTGGACGACTATCACGCCTCGACCGACCCCTCGACGTGGCTCGAGTCGATGGTGAAGTTCTATGTCGGTGACGGCATCGCCGCGGACTTCTACACCGAGATCGCGGGCG
This sequence comes from Nocardia sputorum, assembly GCF_027924405.1. Classification (NCBI taxonomy): domain Bacteria; kingdom Bacillati; phylum Actinomycetota; class Actinomycetes; order Mycobacteriales; family Nocardiaceae; genus Nocardia; species Nocardia sputorum. Next base: position 1,101,445 of record NZ_AP026978.1, read on the forward strand.
CGTTGACCCCGGACATCGCCGCGGTGGTCCGCGACGTGCTCGCCGAGACCAGTCATTCCGAGTTCGTCGTCGAGGAGGTGCGCCGGGCGGTCACCGAAAGCCGTTCCGAACGCGACCGGCTCACGCTCTGGGGCAGGCGGCTGCTCGGTGAGGCGATCACGCAGGCGCAATTCGTCATGGCGCAGCGCGACGAGCTCACCGATCTGGTCCTCACCGCCACCGGCGACCTCAACGGCATCGCCGCGCTGATCGAGCGGATGCAGGACAGCCACGCCGAGCGTATGGCGGTACTCGGTATCTGAGCGCGGCTACGCGTTCGCCGCGCGGTTGGGCACCAGCCGCAAACCGGGCGCGTGGGTGCTCGCCCGGTCGACCAGCCAGACGACGACGCTCTGGTCCCGGCGGTCGGATTCCAAGTTCTCGAACGGCACCTCGACCATGCCGTGCACCGGATGGTCCAGGTGCAACGTGCCGGCGCCGGGCGCGCCGACCCGATGCGGCTTCCAGCGGTCGGCGAAACCCGGCAGCCCGCGCAGCGCCTCGATCGTCTCGAGCAGCGCGTCGTCGCCGGGCCAGTGGAGTTTGGCGCGGCAGAGCGCGGAGGTGAAGGTGTCGGCGGCTTCCTCCCAGTTGCGCAGGACGCGCCGTGCCGCGGGGTGCGCGAAGGTATACCAGGCCAGGTTGGGCTGATCAGGTCCGTCCAGCAGGCCCAGCGGGGCGGCGAAATCGGCCCACGCCTGGTTCCAGCCCAGCACGTTCAGTCTGCGGCCGACCACGAAGGCCGGTGTCGGCTGCAACGCCTGCAGGATCGTCTCGATCGTCGCGGCCACCTGTTCCTGTGCGGCTTCGCCACCGGGGCATCGGGATTCGTTGCCGGAAGCCATCGCGAGCATGCCGAAGTACTGGCGGTCGTCGCCGCGCAGCAGCAGCGCGTCGGCCAACGCGTCGATCACCGCGAGCGACGGATTGGTGTCGCGCCCCTGCTCCAGGCGGGCCAGGTAGTCGGCGCTGACGCCCGCACGGACGGCGACCTCCTCGCGACGCAGCCCGGGTGTCCGGCGGCGTCCGCCCTCGGGCAGGCCGACGTCCGACGGCCGTAGCTCGGCGCGCCGGGCGATGAGGAACTCCGCGAATCCGTTAGTGGCCATAGGTCCCATCGTGCCCGGTCCGAGGACGGTTATCCGCGCCCTGTCAGGTCCAGGATAACGGCGGTCTGGCTACCGGACCGCGGTCCGGTCATTGTCGGAGGCATGACATCTACCTCGGAATCCACCACGCTGAAGTCCGGTTCGTGGGCGCTGGACGCCGCGCACTCCTCGGTCGCCTTCACCATCCGCCATCTCGGCATCGCCAAGGTCCGTGGCGGATTCACCCGGTTCGAGACCGAATTCGTGGTCGACGAGTCGGGCGCGGCCACCGTGGGCGCGACGATCTACCTCGACTCCTTCGACACCGGCAACGCCGACCGGGACGCGCACATCCGCACCGCCGACTTCCTCGACGTCGCCAATCGCCCCACGCTGACCTTCCGCGCCAACCATCCGGTGCTCGTCGCGGAGACCTTCGAGGTCGAGGGCGAGGCCACGCTCGGCACGATCACCAAGCCGGTCACCCTGGAGGTCGAGTGGGGCGGGGTGCAGGACTTCGGCCCGACCGGCGACCGGCACGCGGGCTTCTCCGCCACCGGCACCATCAAGCGAACCGATTTCGGCGTCGGCGGCCCGCTGCCCGGCATGCTCAGCGACACCGTGAAGATCGAGCTCGAGATTCAGCTCATCGAGCCGAAGTGAGCTTCTCCGGCGGCCACCACTAGCCTGGACTCGACAGCACAGGACTCTCAGGTTCGGAGGTTGGCCGTGGAGGTCAAGATCGGTATTTCGGATAGCCCGCGCGAGCTGGTGATCAGCAGCGCGCAGACCCAGGAAGAGGTCGAGGCGCTGGTGTCCGGTGCGCTCGGCGGCGACGGCGGCGTCTTGGCTCTCACCGACGAGAAGGGCCGCAAGTTCCTGATCCAGGCTTCGAAGGTCGCCTACGTCGAGATCGGCTCGACCACCGGCGGCCGCGTCGGTTTCGCCGCGGTCTGACTCCCGGTTTCCGGCCGACAAGCAACGAGCCCCTGTTCCCCGATCGCTCGGGGGCAGGGGCTCGTTCGTCGTTGTAACCGCTCAGTCGATGGGATGCAGCGGCACGTGCTTCAAGCCGCCCCACGCGAGGGAGACGGTGGTGTCGACCGCCTCCTCCTTCGGGATCGGCCGATCGGCCTCCAGCCAGTACCGCGCGGTGAACTGGCTCGCGCCGACCAGGCCGACGGCCAGGATGCGGGCCCGGTAGGGGTCCAGGCCCGAGTCGTGCGCGACCAGGTCGAAGACGGCGTCCACACAGGCCTCGGTGGCCTGCTCGACCCGGCGCTGCACCTGCGGCTCGCTGGTGAGGTCGGACTCGAAGACCAGGCGGAAGCCCTGCATCTCGTTGTCCACGAAATCGAAGTACGCCTGCACCGCCGCGCGGACGCGCTGCTTGTTGGAGGTGGTGGAGCGCAGCGCTTGGCGCACGCTGGACACCAGCATGTCCACGTAGTTCTGCAGCACAGCGAGATAGAGCTCCAGCTTGCTGCTGAAGTGCTGGTACAGCACCGGCTTGCTCACTCCGGCGCACTGCGAGATCTCGTCCATGCCCGCGGCGTGGTAGCCGCGCTGCACGAAGACTTCGCTTGCCGCCGCGAGTAGCTGTTGACGTCGCTCGTCGCGCGGAAGCCGGGTACCGCGTTTGGCGGGTGCCATGGCCTCGGACGACGATCGACGGGACGTCATCCGGTCCACGAGGTCAGTCATTTCGGCTCTCCCAGTCGATTCCCCGGCAAAGGGGTGTGCACCGGGTTATCTCATGAACGATACCCGGTTGTTGCCCGCCCGCGGATCGGGGCCGGACAACTGGTGCCACCCGGAGACACATTGTCGCACCGAAGGGGCCGCCGATGTGCCCGTCAGTGGGGATCCGCTGCTGTGAGACTCTGATGACCGTGACCGACCGACCGGAGCGACCACCCGGCGGGCGGCGTGGTGCGCGCCGCCCGGCTGGCTCCGGCGCGCCCGGTTCCGTAGGGTCGGACAGCATGGCGAGAACCTGGCCAGAGGCGCGAACGGATGGTGCGGCTCGGACCGGCGCAGCCAAGCGTTCCGGAGCAGGCGGCGGGTCGCCCGGCCGCAGGACGAGCAAGCGCAAGCGCGGCACGGCACCCGAAACTCCCGCGCCGCAGCCTGATTCGGACCGGCAGCAGTCCGATCAGGACGATGTCGAGGTCTACGATCCGCTCGGCCTCTACTCCCACAAGGCGGAGCGATCCCATCAGCCGCTGCGCGCCCGCTGGGATCCCACGTCACCCGACGACGGCAGGGACCGCGGTCGTCCCGAACGGGACGCCAAGAAGCAGAGCGCCCTCGGCAGATTCGTCTCCACCTACGGCTGGCGGGCATACGCGTTGCCCGTTCTGGTCGTGATCACCGTTCTGGTCGCCGTCGACGCGGTGCGCGCGGCCGACACCGCAAGCTCTGCCGGATCGGATCCGGGGCTCGGGCGACTCAGCCCGGCCACCGCCACCGCGGGCATCATCGGCGCCCCGCCGGGCGACGGGCACTTTCCCACCGATCTCCCCACCGGAGCACTGCCCGACGGCGGCGGGTTCGCCGAGACCGGCGCCGGCTCCTGGCACGTGGTGCCCGGCACCACGGCCCAGATCGGCACCGGAACCGCGACCGTCTTCCGCTACACCGTGGAGATCGAGAACGGCGTGGACACCTCCGGCCTGGGCGGTGACGAGGCCATCGCCAAGATGGTCGATTCCACCCTGGCCAATCCGAAGAGCTGGGTGCACGACCCCAAGTTCGCGTTCCGCCGGGTCGACCAAGGCGACGCCGACTTCCGCGTCTCGCTCACCTCACGCGGCTCCAGCCGCAAGGAGTGCGGTTTCGACATCCCGATCGACACCTCCTGCTACAACGCCGACGATCGCCGCGTGGTGCTGTCGGATGTGCGCTGGGTGCGCGGCGCGCTCGCCTTCGAAGGCGATATCGGCTCCTACCGGCAGTATCTGATCAACCACGAGGTCGGCCACGCCATCGGCTATCACCAGCACCAGGCATGTGAGACCGACGGCGGGCTGGCGCCGGTGATGATGCAGCAGACCTTCGGCACCAAGAACGACGACATCGCCGCCCTCGATCCGCACGGCGTGGTCCCGATGGACGGCAAGCGCTGCCGTTTCAACCCCTGGCCCTACCCGCGGGGGTAAGGGCGGGGCGGCTGTCACGCCGTATCCGGTATACGGAACGATGGACGGGAAGAACGGCCCGGTCGCCGGTGTTGCACAGTGGACCCAGCCCGCCACGGGCGTCATACCGCCGCAGCGATCGGCCAAGCGATTCGAGGAGTCCTGGACGTGTCATCACCCAAGTCCCTGCCGCCACTTGTCGAGCCGGCTGCGGAACTGACCAGGGATGAGGTAGCCCGCTACAGCCGACACCTGATCATCCCCGATCTCGGCGTGGACGGACAGAAACGTCTGAAGAATGCCAAAGTGCTGGTGATCGGCGCCGGTGGCCTCGGCTCGCCCGCCCTGCTGTACCTGGCCGCGGCGGGTGTCGGCACGCTCGGCATCGTCGAGTTCGACGAGGTCGACGCCTCGAACCTGCAGCGTCAGATCATCCACGGCGAATCCGACATCGGCCGCCCGAAGGCCGACAGCGCGCGCGACTCCATCCTGGAGATCAACTCCGGCATCGATGTCCGGCTGCACAAGCTCCGGCTGGAACCGGAGAACGCGGTGGAGCTCTTCCGCGAATACGACCTGATCGTGGACGGCACCGACAACTTCGCCACCCGCTACCTGGTCAACGACGCCGCGGTGCTCGCGGGCAAGCCGTACGTGTGGGGCTCGATCTACCGCTTCGAGGGTCAGGTCTCGGTGTTCTGGGAGGACGCCCCGGACGGGCGCGGCATCAACTACCGCGACCTGTACCCGGAAGCCCCGCCGCCCGGCATGGTCCCGTCCTGCGCCGAGGGCGGCGTGCTCGGCGTGCTGTGCGCGTCGATCGGTTCGGTGATGGTCACCGAGGCCATCAAGCTGATCACCGGCATCGGCGAGCCGCTGCTGGGCCGTCTGATGGTGTACGACGCACTGGACATGAACTACCGCACCATCAAGCTGCGCCGCGATCCGGAGCGTCAGCCGATCACCGAGCTGATCGATTACGAGGCGTTCTGCGGCGTCGTGTCCGAGGAGGGCCAAGCGGCCGCTGCCGGGTCCACCATCACCGCGCGCGAACTCGAGGAGTTGCTGTCGTCGGGTAAGGACATCGAGTTGATCGACGTGCGCGAGCCGGTCGAGTGGGACATCGTGCACATCGAGGGCGCCAAACTCATCCCGAAGGACCGCATCCTGTCCGGCGAGGCGCTGGCCGAGCTGCCCCAGAACCGTCCGATCGTGCTGCACTGCAAAACCGGTGTGCGCTCCGCCGAGGCCCTGGCCGCCCTGAAACGCGCGGGCTTCTCCGACGCCACCCACCTGCAAGGCGGCGTGATCGCCTGGGCCAACCAGGTGGACAAGTCGCTACCGGTGTACTGAGGCGGTAGACGCCGACGCCCCCTACCGGGGCATCGGCGGAGCGAGAACGCGTCGATCGCCGTCGCTCGGGCAGAAGCTGGGGCGCGGCAAGTGCTCGGCCGTCGGAATGGCCTGCGGTGTAGACGCTCAGTGTCAATGTGAGCGGCCGCTGCTGGATTCAGTGGCTGGTGCCCGCTGACCGGGATCCATCATGGCCGTGTGCACTCGGTGTGCGCGTTGCCGAATCCCGATCGCCGAGACCCCCGGTAGACGCGATGGGCGCGGAGCGACAACATATGCCCGACCACCGGTTTCGAGCGAAGCGAGACCGAGCATGTGCCGTTCGCGGCCCGGCTCGTGTCCGAACGGCCGCCGCGTACGCGACGAAGTCGCCAGCGGCGGTCGCTCGGACACGAGCCACAAGAGGGCCGCGAACACGGCGCGCCGGAGGCGCGCCAAATCAGACACGACGTACCGTACGGCCGTGACTTCTGTGGAACCTCCCGAGCATGTGCGTGCCACGTTCGGTCTGCGCGAAGTGACCCCGGTTTCGCTCGGTGACTGGGAAGGCGGTTGGCGCTTCGGCGACGTGGTGCTGAGTCCCGTCGCCGATCACGCGCGCGCGGCGTGGTCGGCGAAGATCCGTGAGACGTTGAAGGTCGATGGTTTGCGGCTGGCGCGTCCGGTGCGGGCGACCGACGGCCGCTACGTGGTGTCCGGCTGGCGTGCGGACACCTATCTGGAGGGCGCTCCCGAGCCACGGCACGACGAGGTGGTCTCGGTGTCGCTGCGCCTGCATCAGGCGACGGCGGATCTGGAGCGGCCGCGCTTTCTCGCCCAGCCACCGGTCGTGCCGTGGGTGGACATCGACGTGTTCGTCGCCGCCGATCGCGCCGCCTGGGAGCCGGTGCCCCTGCGCAGCCTGCGCGCCGGGGGCGCTTCGCTGTCGACCTCCCCGGACGGCCGGCGCAGCATCGAACTGATCGGTCAGTTGGCCACCCTGCGCAAGCCGGTGCAGACCCCGCCGCAGCTGGTGCACGGTGACCTGTTCGGCACGGTCTTGTTCGCGGGCGCGCAGGTCCCCGGACTCTCCGACATCACCCCGTACTGGCGGCCGGTGCCGTGGGCGGCGGCGGTGGTCGTGGTGGACGCCCTGTCCTGGGGCGGCGCGGACGACGGCTTGCTCGATCGCTGGGCGGACCTGCCGGAGTGGCCGCAGATGTTGTTGCGCGCGGTGATGTTCCGGTTGGCGGTGCACGCGCTGCATCCACGGTCGACGCCCCAGGCGTTCCCGGGTCTGGCGCGCACGGCGGACATGGTGCGCCTGACCCTCTGAAGACGAAGTCTCTCTCGGACAACGCGGTTCGATGCGCGGGGTCCTGCTCGTTCGATCCGGCGGGCATTCGGTCCCGGGTTCGGACGGATTCGCAGGTCGCCGCCCGTTGTCGCCAATGTCGGGAATGCCGGATACTCGCGGTAACGCATGTGCGCGCCGCATGTGCCAGGAGACTCTCGCCGAGAGAGGTTGACGAATGCTGTTTGTTATCCCGCGGAGGCCGACCGTGGGGACCGCGTCGGGTGGAGGGCGTGCATGACGACCTTGTCGGACTTGGATCTCCCTAACCTGCCATATCCCAAGTACGCCAGCGCCGGTCTCAATGCGGTCGTCGACGCGGCGAATGTGTATATGCAGAACTCGGTCTTGTTGTTCGCGTCCGGCTGGGACGGCGGGCAGAAGGACATGATCACTTGGCTGGCGGACAAAGATGTATGGGGTAAGGACGGCGGTCTGCTGACCTCGGCCGGCCGAAAGCTCACCCAGGACGGCGCCCAGACGCTCGATCCAGGATCGTCGGTGTTGGTCGACGACTACGAAGAAAAGCGCGGAGCGTTCCTGGACAAAACGTCGGAACTGCAGAAGCAGAACGACAACGTGCAGGAACGTGCTATCGCGAGTTTCGACACCTCGAACAAGGCGTTCCAGGACGTCGTAGAGATCGTCAATGGGCTCAAAAACGAGTTGGGTCGTGCACCCGGAGAGCATCAGCTGACCCAGCTGCCCGATGGAAATTTGCACTTGACCGCCGCCGAGGAAAACCGGTTGCTGCAGTTGATCCTGGAGGGCGTGGACCGTGTGCTCGACACGATCGAAGACGCGGACAGCGGCATGCAAAGGGACGCGGGGAATATCTACCAGATGATTCCGGACCTCCCGCGCAATCCCTACGGCAACGCGCCGGATCCCGGATACCGGGCTCCGTGGGCGCTGCCCGCGAGCGATGCCACCTGGACCCCAGGGAAAGGAACCCCCAACGATATTCTTGCGAAGGCTCGCGAGCAACTGGCGCTCGGTGTCTCCGAATCGGGCGGCAACAATATCCCGGTGTTCCGTGGTCCGAATGGCGAGCTTTACGAGGCGCCTTACAACATCAATGACGCGTGGTGCGCGGCCTTCTCCACCTGGGTGTGGGAGAAGGCCGGTTACAACGTCGACTGGTCCAACCCGAACTACGTGCCTTCTATCTGGAACGACGCCAAGCACATGGGGTTGGCGGCGAATATCTCGAACGCGCAAGCAGGCGACATGATCATTTTCGACTGGGAGGGTGACGGAAACCCCGACCATGTCGGGATCGTCGAGTCCGTGGATCCGCGCACCGGCCGGATCACCACCATCGAAGGAAATTCGGGGGATGCATTGAGGTCCAATCACTATTCCATGAACGCGGGATCGCTCGTCGGCGTCGTCAAGCCGCCGTCCAACCAGGCGAGGGCTTCCTGACGGCTCCGGTGCACCGCGCACGGACTATCGCGACAGTTCCGTGCGCGGCGCGCCGGCCAATGCGCGGCGGTATCAGCTCGACAGGTCGTTCACCGAAGCGGATTCACTGCCGGACAACGAGATGCCCAGGTTCGCGGCGGTGCGATCGACCTCGTCGTCACCGTGCTGGAACTCGATCGCCGAACCCGCCGACAGCACTTCGACGTTGAGGCACAGCGACTGGAGTTCCTTGAGCAGGACCTTGAACGATTCCGGGATGCCCGGTTCCGGGATGTTCTCGCCCTTGACGATCGCCTCGTAGACCTTCACGCGGCCGACGACGTCGTCGGACTTGATGGTCAGCAGTTCCTGCAGGGTGTAGGCCGCGCCGTAGGCCTGCATGGCCCAGCACTCCATCTCGCCGAAACGCTGGCCACCGAACTGCGCCTTACCGCCCAGCGGCTGCTGGGTGATCATCGAGTACGGGCCGGTCGAGCGCGCGTGGATCTTGTCGTCGACCAGGTGGTGCAGCTTCAGGATGTACATGTAACCGACCGCGATGGGATACGGGAAAGGCTCGCCGGTGCGGCCGTCGAACAAAGTTGCTTTTCCATCCGCTCCGACCAGCACGTCGCCGTCGCGGTTGGGCAGCGTCGAGGCCAGTAATCCGGCGAGTTCTTCCTCGCGGGCGCCGTCGAACACCGGGGTCGCGAGATTCGTGTCGGGTCCCGCCGACAACAACTCCTCGGGCAAACGCTCGGCCCACTCCGGGCGCGACCCGTCGGCGAGCTGAACGTTCCAGCCTGTCTTGCCGATCCAGCCCAGATGGGTTTCCAGGATCTGGCCGATGTTCATACGACGCGGCACACCGTGGGTGTTGAGGATGATGTCGACCGGGGTGCCATCCGGCAGGAACGGCATGTCCTCGGTCGGCAGGATCTTGCCGATGACACCCTTGTTGCCGTGGCGGCCTGCGAGCTTGTCACCGTCCTGGATCTTGCGCTTCTGCGCCACATACACCCGAACCAGCTCGTTGACACCCGGCGGCAGATCATCGTCGTCCTCCCGGGAGAACACCCGGATCCCGATCACCTTGCCGGACTCACCATGGGGCACCTTCAACGAGGTATCACGCACCTCCCGCGCCTTCTCCCCGAAGATCGCCCGCAACAACCGCTCCTCCGGAGTCAGCTCGGTCTCACCCTTCGGGGTCACCTTGCCCACCAGGATGTCACCGTCACGCACCTCCGCACCGATACGCACGATGCCACGCTCGTCCAGATCGGCGAGCACCTCATCGGAGACGTTCGGGATATCGCGGGTGATCTCCTCGGCACCCAGCTTGGTGTCACGAGCATCGATCTCGTGCTCCTCGATATGAATCGAGGTGAGCACGTCCTCCTCCACCAACCGCTGCGACAGGATGATCGCGTCCTCGTAGTTGTGCCCCTCCCACGGCATGATCGCCACCAACAGGTTCTTACCCAGCGCCATCTCACCGTTCTCGGTACCGGGGCCATCGGCGATGACTTGCCCGGCCTGGACCCGCTGGCCTTCGTCCACGATCGGACGCTGGTTGGCGCAGGTGCCTTGGTTGGACCGAGCGAATTTGCGCATCCGATAGCTACGCCGGGTGCCATCGTCATGCATGACGGTGACGTAGTCGGCGGAAACCTCCTCCACCACACCGGCTTTTTCGCTGACCACCACGTCGCCCGCATCGATCGCGGCGCGCAGCTCCATGCCGGTGCCGACGATCGGCGCTTCGGATCGGATCAGTGGAACCGCCTGCTTCTGCATGTTCGCGCCCATGAGGGCGCGGTTGGCGTCGTCGTGCTCGAGGAACGGGATCATCGCCGTCGCGACCGACACCATCTGGCGCGGCGAGACGTCCATGTAGTCGACCTCGGCGGAGTCGATGATCTCCACCTCGGAATTCCGGCGACGCACCGCGACTCGCGATTCGATGAACCGGCCGTCGGCGTCGAGTGGCTCGTTCGCCTGCGCCACGACATGCAGGTCTTCCTGATCGGCGGTCAGGTAGTCGACTTCGTCGGTGACCCGGCCGTCGACGACCTTGCGGTACGGGGTCTCGATGAAACCGAACGGGTTGACCCGCGCGTACACCGAGAGATACCCGATGAGGCCGATGTTCGGCCCTTCCGGGGTCTCGATCGGGCACATCCGGCCGTAATGGCTGTAGTGCACGTCGCGGACTTCCAGACCGGCGCGCTCGCGCGACAGACCACCCGGCCCGAGCGCGGACAGGCGGCGTTTCTGGGTGAGGCTCGCGAGTGGATTGCGCTCGTCCAGGAACACCGACAACTGGGAGGTGCCGAAGAACTCCTTGATCGCGGCGACCACCGGACGGATGTTCATCAGCGTCTGCGGCGTGATCGCTTCGATGTCCTGCGTGGTCATCCGCTCGCGGACCACGCGCTCCATCCGCGACAGCCCCAGCCGCATCTGGGACTGGATCAACTCGCCGACGGTGCGCAGCCTGCGATTACCGAAATGATCGATGTCGTCGACCTCGACCCGGACCTCGATGCCACCGGGCGCGGTCATGGTCTTGTCGCCCGCGTGCAGGCGCAGCAGATACTCGATGATCGTGACGAGGTCTTCCTCGGTGAGCACCGGTGAGCCGACCACTTCGCCGGCCTGCAGGCCGAGTTTCTTGTTCATCTTGTAGCGGCCGACGCGCGCCAGGTCGTAGCGCTTCTCCTTGAAGAACAGATTCTCCAGCAGGGTCTGCGCCGACTCCTTCGTCGGCGGCTCGCCCGGACGCAACTTGCGATGGATGTCGAGCAGGGCTTCATCGGTGCCCGACGTGCCGTCTTTCGCCAAGGACGTCATCATCACCTCGGAGAAGCCGAAGCGCTCGGCGATCCGCTCGTTCGTCCAGCCGAGTGCCTTGAGCAGGACCGTCACGGGCTGGCGGCGTTTGCGGTCGATGCGCACACCCACGGTGTCGCGCTTGTCCACGTCGAACTCCAGCCACGCACCGCGCGACGGGATCACCCGCACGCTGTGCAGGTCCTTCTCCGTACCCTTGTCCACACTGTGGTCGAAGTACACACCCGGCGAACGCACCAGCTGCGACACCACGACGCGCTCGGTGCCGTTGATGATGAACGTGCCCTTGTCGGTCATCATCGGGAAATCACCCATGAAGACCGTCTGGCTCTTGATCTCACCGGTGTTGTTGTTGATGAACTCCGCCGTCACGAACAGCGGAGCCGCATACGTCATGTCCTTGTCTTTGCACTCGTCGATCGAGGCCTTGACCTCCTCGAAGCGCGGCTCGGAGAGCGTCAGCGACATCGTCCCGGCGAAATCCTCGATAGGACTGATTTCCGCGAGCACGTCCGCCAGTCCGCCCGCGCTCCCACCGTGCGCCGCCCGCTCGCGCCAGGTAGGCGCACCGATCAACCATTCGAACGAATCGAGCTGGATCTCCAGCAACCCCGGGACATCCAGTGGCTCACGGATTTTCGCGAACGAGAGTCGGTTCGAGGCCCGGGAGAAACCGGCATCGGCAGGCATTGCGGCATCGACATCGGCCTGAGTCGAGACTGTCAAGATGCGTCCTTCCAGCACCTGGTACCGCCCACGCGTTCGCGTGGCCGGCACGTATCTGCTTGTCCTGTGGGCGGTATTCATCACGCACCGTGCTGGACTGTGCCCGAACATGCCTCGACAACAACGGGTAGAAGGTGACACGCAGACAGTGCCACTTTCCACGGTCGATTCGTATTTCGAGAGTTGGACAGCACGCGACCCGGCGCGAAGCCCTAAATTACACCCAAATGAGACCGATGTCGAGGACATCAAAAAATAGACACATGATTTCTTGTGTCTTCCCATGTTTATAGTGGCATCTCGATATGGGCTCCGTCAAGTCTATTGGCGGTAATTCGCCAAATTCACTCGACCGGGTCTCCTGTCGTGGCTGCGGCAGCCGGAGACGGGACGGGCCGTCCGGATACGCGGACGACGGTCACCGCGGCAATCGTGAAGACCGTGCCGCACCACAGCGCCTTCGCGGGCTCACCTGCGTGGTCGACGACCACAGCGGCGACGGCGGGGCCGACAACAGCGCCGATATTGAAGGCGGTGGTGGCCAGCGCGCCGGCGATTCGCGGTGCCGTGGGCGCGGCGGTCTGCACGATCGTGGTGATCAGCGTGGATCCAACGCCGAACGCGACCGCCCCGGACACCGCCGCCATGATCGCCACCCCGGGCAGGGTATGCGCGGTGAGGGCGGCCAGCAGCCACACGACGACGAGACCGCTCGTGCCCAGCGTGACGAGCCGCTCGCGATGGCGGTCGCTGTAGCGGCCGGTGAACGTCACGCCGGCGAACGAACCGAGGCCGAACAAAGCCAGCACGCCCGGAACCCAGCGGCCACCGGCCTCGCCGAGCCCGGCGGTGATCGAGCCGAGGAACGTGAATCCCGCGAAGGTCGCCGCGTTGACCAGGATCGCGACTAGAACCGCGATGCGAACCGGGCGTGTGCCGAGCACCGCCCACTCGTTCCGAAGCTGCGTTGTCGGCCGATCACCGGCTTCCACGGCACGGGGCGCCATCGTCCACACCGGGATCACCGCCGCACCGCTGATGACGGCGACGGCCCAGAACGCGGCCCGCCAGTCCCAGGCCTGCCCCAGCAGCGTCCCGGCCGGTACACCGGCGATGCAGGCCACCGTCACCCCGGATACCACCACCGAGGTGGCGCGCCCGACCATAGCGGGGTCGACCAAGCGCGGCAGGGCCGCCAGCGCGAGAGCGAGGAACCCGGCGTTGGTGACCGCCGCGACGACCCGGGTCGTCAGCAGTACCGCGAAATCGCTGGTCATCGCACCGGCGACATGGGTCACACAGAACAGCGCCAAGAAGGCGGCCAGCGACTGCCGGACCGGCAATCGGCCCGCCGCCATCGCCATCACCGGCGCCCCGAGCACCATGCCCGCCGCGAACAGCGAGGTCAGCAGACCGGCGGTACCGAGCGAGACGCCGAGGTCGACGGCGATCCGCTCCAGCAACCCGGACACCATGAATTCGGACGTGCCCTGCGCGAACACCGCGACAGCCAGCACGAACACCACAATGGGCATAGGAGAACTCCCCGGATACAGGGCGCCACGCAGACACGGCGCGGCGCCCGGGATGGTCGCGGAATTCGGGCGAACGTCGCCCGACCGCGGAGAAACCGACATCGTCCGGCGTTGCGAAAAACCCGCCGATCGCACTACGACCGGCAGTTCTGGACCCGCAACGCCGCCCAGCACATATGCCGGGCGGCTATCGTCTGGACGCCTCCGGAGAATTCACGCCCACACCATAACAACGCACCTCTGTCGGCCCAACGCATTATTCATCCTGCCTAAAGCCCGGTATTCAGTGCGACCGCAGACGAGATATGGCGAGGTGGTTCGCGTCGGGATCCAGAGTTATGGCCGCCGCCCAGACGTGTGCCGCGACGGCGCGCTGGTCGAAGAGGGTGACCCAGGTGTCGGTGGACTCGCGGGTGTCGGTCACCCAGGTGGGCGTCGGTCCGAGTTCGGGCAGGTGGGTGTACGTCAACGAGGTGTAGGCGCGTCCGCGCGCATCGAAAATCGTTGCGGCGCATACCGGGTCGGACGTGGCGCGTTCGCTGAGTCGGCCTGTCTCCGCGGCCTGGATCGCGTCCGGGGGAACGCCGTCGGCCCCGGTGAACATCTCGCCCACCGTCAGGTAGGCGAGGCCGAAACCCCACAGACGACCGGTGAATCTCCGGATCAGCCATTCGGCCGAATCAAGGATGGGAGAGCGCTCGGCATCGGGGTCGAGCACTATCGGGATGTGGGCCGCGTCGTGTGCGGTGATGCTTTCGGTGCGGGCGAATCCCCAGAAGTGCACGGTGTCGGTGTCGGGGGTGTCTGCGCGGCGCTCGGTCATCATTGCCGCGAGCATCGAATCGATCGTGGCGCGGGGTGGGTATCGGATGGTGGAATTCGTGGGCTTCCGCGGCTCGGGGCGCGGACGGTTTCGTCGCTTGGACATGTCCCTCTCGGTTGCTCGCACGGAGTGATGGACTGGGTCAGGCGAGATCGCCCGGCCGGGGTGGGGACGGATCCGGTGTTCGCGCCCGGCTCGCGGACAGCAGAACCTCCCAGAACTGGGCGCGTACCGCGTCCCACAGCCGGAAGTGGCGCGGGAACCATTCGCGAACCTGTGCCAGGTCCGGGAGTGCGCGCTCGTCGAATGCGACGAACCCGCTCTGGCCCAACGGAATCGGCACGGTGTCGCCGTTGTTGCGCAGCCGATAGGCAGGGGTCGGATCGGCGTCGTCACGCAGGAACACGACTTCGATGCGGGTCCCCACTATCCGCCATCCGGCCTGCGCGGTTCCCGCGGTGGTGCGATGCAATCGGGTCACCCTCGCGCGGATTCCGGCGGCGTCGCCAACGCCGACAGCCGTTCCAGCACAGCCTGAATCGTGGGCACATCGTGGAGGTGATCGGCCCTACGACCTTCGTCATGTGACGGGAACCGCATGCCACGTGCGGCGGCGCGTTCCCGGTGACTCACCGCCTGCGGTATCAGCCGTCCCGCGAACACAAGCGTGCGGTACGCCGCCGCCTTCCACGCACACCGCTCGATTCGGCAGGTCAGGTGAGCCCGCATCTGCTCGTGCGCCAGCTGGACGTCCGCGTGGCGGCAGATCTCGGGCGGGACGAGCAAGCCATCCGGTGCTCCACGACCGCCGTGCCGGTGCGACCCGGTGCCGTGCGTCGGCGGCCGGAAATCGCGCGTATTCGGGTCCGACGCGCGGAAATTCGTGACGAAATCGAGTTCTGTTCCGTGGTGTTCGGTCATGTGCATATGCTGCGGGCGTGCTCACGACGGGAGGCTCGAAACGGCAGGCGCGCGACAAACGGCGCATACGCGCCGAACGATTCCCGAGTTGGGCGCACATCGATTCTCGCCGTGGGAAAAAACACGTCACACCGTGGGAGAGCAGGGGAGGACACAGCGGAAATGGTCGGTAGCAAGTCGGACATCAGCCGGACGACGCTGCCGCGTCGCCAGTTGGGCCGCGCACTGCGCGACGCGCGTCAGGCCAACGGCTACACCCTCGAGCAGGTAGCCGAAGTCCTGGAGATCAGCCGATCGTCACTCGGACGGCTGGAGTTGGGGCAGAACGAGAAGGTCAAGGTTCGCGACATCGAGTTCATCTGCCAGTACTACGGGCTACCGGAGGAGCGCACCGGGTACCTGAAATCGCTGGCCGAGCAGGCGCGGGTGAAACCGTGGTGGGAGGACTTCCGGGATCTGGTGCGGCCCGGGTTCAATACTTATGTTCAATTAGAGGCTGCGGCAACAGGATTGCACTTTTTCCAGACGCTCATCATACCGGGTCTACTGCAGACTCCTGACTATGCCCGCAATGTGCGACCATCTGCGTCGATGGGCACATCCGAAGAGACCGACTGGGTAGTGGAACGGAGGATACGGCGATCAGCGATACTCACCCGCAAGCACAAACCGATGCAGGCCGAGTTCCTGGTGCATGAGTCCGCTCTGCGTACTGTTGTCGGTTCTACGCGAATCATGTCTTCGCAATACCGTCATCTCGCTGACATGGGGACGCGGGAGAACGTCTCGATCCGCGTCGTCCCCTTCACTGCCGGATTCCCTGGAGGGGTGGCGGTACCGCCGTACATCATCATCGACTTCCCACCTAACGAGCCGTCTGTTGTCTACACGGAAGGTGCCATAGGGACAATGATTTTCGAGGAGGAAGACGATGTGAACCGCTTCCGGGTGATTCACGAAGCCGTCAAGGGCGCTGCATTGGAAGAGCAACGATCGAGAGACTTGCTCAGGAATATGGCAAGGAGATACGAACAATGATCATCGACCTATCCGGAGCGAAGTGGTTCAAGTCTGTCCACAGTGGTGAGGCCGATCAGTGCGTCGAAATCGCGTGGCTCGGGGCTGGTCACGTCGGTGTCCGTGATTCGAAGAACCCGGCCGGTCCGGCGTTGATCTTCACACCGGGTCAATGGAGCTCTTTCACCGCCTGCATTACGGCTGGTGCGTTCGATCCGCGTTCCGATCTGTGACATCGCGACGAACGGCCCGGGCTTCGGCTTCGCAGCCGTCGTCCGGGCCGTCGTTGTCTCGACTTCTGACGGGCTCACGCCGCGTAACGGCGTTGCCGACGCGTCCACCTCAACGGCGGCTGAGCCAGACTGCTGCCAGTGGGTACGGAGCGATGATCGGGGTCCCGGCGAGGTTCACCGTTCCCGACCAGAGTCCCTGCCGGGGGTCGATGTCATGCAGGTCGAGCCCGAACGGAACGAAGTCGAACGAAACATACGTCTCGTCCGGCCCGACCGGCGTCTGATGCCCACCCCGGCTGGAACCGCCACAGACCAGCACCACCGTCTTCCCGTCCACAAACACTTGCAAGTCACAGTTCTCGAGCGGCGACCCGATCACATTGGAAGGCCCCCGCCCGATGTGATAGGTCCCCGGCGGGATGACACCGTTGCGCGGAAACTCCGGATCCTCAGCGGAGGCAACCGCGGGAACAACAGAGCCCGCCGCAACAGCAAGCACAAACCCAGCCAAGATCTTGCCCAACTTCATCATTCCAACTCCTCGAATAATCAGTCCAACCCAGCCGTATGTCCCAACCCTCACCCAACCCGTTACTGCACTGCCACCCTAGATGCGTGCCCAAACCCGCGACACCACAACGCCGAGAGCCCAATCCCGACCGCTGAGTCAGCCCTCGGCCTGCCATGTCTCGTCACCCAGCGCAGACAGGCGGCCACCAACTGACTGTCTGCTAGTGTTGGCGCACCTGAGTCGTCGCGGGTCGAGAGGGTGGGGATGAGTCGTCGAATCACGTTGGCACTGCTCATCGGTGCGCTGACAGCCGGAGTCGTCGCCTGCGAGGACACCACGAGCGGCACACCGACGACGAGGTCCAGTACGACTGCTGCCCAGGCTTTGTTCAACCCGTGCACGGGGATCCCCGACGATGCGTTGCGGGCAGCCGGGGTCGATCCGAAGACCGAGGAGTCGGGAATCGCCGGTGTGCCGCAATCCGGCTGGGAAATCTGCAGCTGGGATGGGCCCAAGTACTTCGTCACGGTGTTCTCGACAAGACGCACCGTGGCGGAGTTCGAGCGGAAGCCTGGGAATGTCGACTTCGAGGATGTCACGGTCGCAGGTCGTCAGGGTCGGCAATTCAGAGTGGAAGGTGCCTCCAAGAATCTCGATTGCGACGTTCTGTTCCCCGCAACACAGGGTGTCTTGCAGTTGAGGGTTCAGGGCCGGGCAGGTCGTGATGATCTAGAGAACCCGTGCGCGGTCCTCTATCGCGTCGGCGAGTCGATTGTGCCCACACTACCGCGTTGAACAGGGAGGGGACGCATGAGTGAGGAAAATGCATCGGTTTGGGGTCGGCTTGCTAGTCAAGCCAAAGCCGGAGAACTATACCTAGACGATCAGAACGCCGCACTTCTCTGTGCGCAAGCATGTGACACGCGAATCGCGGCGCTCGAATCCTTACGCAGGTTGGCGGGTAACGCACAGAACGTCTCCGGTTTCGGCGATTTCAAAATGGCCGACGATCTGGTCAAGAAGTTCTTGAAGCAAGCGGTGGGTGACTCCAACTCGATCGACCAGATCATCCTCGAACACATCGAGACCGTGAAGAACATGCGTGAGGTCATGGCGATCTCGTTCAAGCGGATCACCGGGCAGGACATCGAGAACGCGACGCAGATCGCGAGTACCACCGAGCAGGTGCGCTGATGGTCAATCCGTTCAGTAACCCAGCGGTCAAGGACGTGGGAGCTACGGTGCTCCGCAACGTTTCCAACTGGGTCTTCGACATCCAGCCGGATGCTGACCCCTTCGCTGTGCAGGACAAATATAACCAGCAGCGAGACGACGTACGCTCGCGGGCCGCCGGTCTGGGCTTCCAGGGCGAATTTCGGCCAAGGGAAGTCCTCGAGACGGATGAGTTCGAACGGTACGACGTCGCCACGCTGCGCAGCAAGGTCGATCAGATCGATCTCGCGACTGTCAGTGGCCTGGTCGAAGCGTGGAACACCATCGCGGAACGACACCAAGAGTCGCTGAGGACCTTCACCGAAGCAATGGCCCGTGCCACCGATGAAGGGGTGTGGCGCGGTGAAGCGCGTAACGCGGCGGCCAGCGCTGTCAGCGACTACGCCGCCCAGGGCGCACAGGTATCGAACGCGGCGCGCCTGACCAGTAGCAAGCTGGCCGAATTGCAAACCGGGTTGGAGCCGACGAAAGAATTGGTCCCGCATGCTCCGGATCATCGCAGTGGTTTCGAGAACGCGATCGGTCTTTTCGCAGGGCGTGCCTGGCGGAATGACGATGTGGCGCAACATAACGCGAAAGCCGAGGCGGTGCGGGTGTTGAGCACCGTCTACGCCCCGGTCGTCATGGAGTCCGACACGAACGTCCCCGTGATCCCCCGTCCGGCGTCGGCTACGAATCCGAGCGGCTCCGACGACGGCAGCATTCCGCGCGGGACGAACAATGGCAGCGGAAACCCGTCGGGGACGTCATCGCCCGGCTCGAATCCCTCCGAGTCGAATTCCATCGACGATCCGACGACTCCGTCGAGCACCGAGTCTTCAGACAACAGCTCCGAAACGCCGGAGTCGACTACGGCGTCCACTACGGAGGAGTCCACCACACCGGCTTCCACCACGCCTTCCGCGACGACACCTGCTTCGACGACGCCCACGCCGAGCACCTCACCGAGTAGTCCCGGCAGCCCGCACCTGAGCACGCCGGGCAGTCCCGGCAGTCCTGGAAGTCCCACCGCTCCGAACGCGCCGGGTGTCTCGGTTCCCTCCAAAGGCACACCGAACAACCCCACCGCGGTTCCGGCTGCCGCGCGGACCGGCGCGTCGCCCGGCCGCGCCGGTGCGAGCGGCATGGGTGGGATGGCTCCCGGTGCGCGGGGCGGCAAGTCGGACGAGGAATCCACCAAGGGGATCCCGGACTACCTGATCACCCAGGAACACGGCAATGAGCTCACAGGGCTCGACGATCTGCCCCGGACGGTACCGCCGGTCATCGGTGACAGCCAGCGGTAAGGACATCACCCGTGCCTGAGGTGCAGAGCTGGCGGTTCACCGCGCTCGAATTCCGGACGTTGTGGGAGTCCACCGGCCGGGATGTGCTGCCCTATCCCTTGCAGCACCAGTACACGACGGAGTTCCGGTCGGAGAGTCTGCGATTGCGGCAGGCCGCGGCGCAGTCGTTGCACCCGCGCATTGATGACGATCTGTTGCGTGCGGTGGAAGTGTTGCTGGCGCCGGAGGCTCGGGTGGAAGTGGCCGGATTCGCCGGCAAACGCAGGGATCGCAAGCTGCGGGCGCATGCGGGAGTGCACTCCCAGCACGGCGCGGTCGCGGTGCAGGAACCGGGACCGGACCCGGAGCACGGCGGTGACGTGGTGTTGACGTTGCTGTCCGCCGGTGAGGTGGCGCGGGCCGTGGTCGATGTGTTCCCGGTCTGCGGCCCGGGAACGGGAAAGCAATTGCAGGCTTCCGCAGAGGAACTCGCGCGGCCACGTCCGCCGGTCCGCGATGCCTGGCGCCCGACGCCGCGAGAGGAGTTCGAGCGGTTCTTCACCCGGGCGATGACATTGATCGGTCACGTCGGCGTCTACGCGATGGGAAGCGTGGACAATCGGCATATCGAGGGTCGCAAAGACTTTCAGCTCAATGACGTCGAAAACGACGGCCGCTACGTCACCTTCGGCACCGACCTGCTCACGATCAAACCCACCACCGCCGACCGCATCGCGGGCACCCTGCAACAAATGATCGCCAAGACCGTCAAGGAAGTGCGCGACGGAGTACACCTACCGTACTGAGATCGGAGGACCCGGGCCGAGCCGCGGGTGCAGGCTGGTGAGTCTGCGTCGGAGCTGGTCGGGGGTCTACCGCTGCTCGTGTTCATAGAAGGCTTCCACGCGACCGGCGTGCCCGTCCTGGTCGAGTTCGACGACATCCAGAACACGATTTCCGTTCTCGCGGCGGTAGAGCAACGCATACCCACCCGGCCGAATCAGCAGCGCCTCCTCGGTGAAGGTGAGGTCCGGCGCCAGAGACAGTCCGAGCTCGAAATGCTTGCGCAACTCCGCCTTGCCATGCAACCGCCCATCAGGACGGTCCCACCGGCGCGCGACGGTCGAAGCGACGAACTCGACCTCGTCCGAGTAGCACGCCATGATGGCGTCGAGGTCGTGCGCGTTCCACGCCGCCAGCCACGCATCTGCATGAGCACGAAAATCCATGCCCGCATTGTCCCAGCCGGATTCGCCACTCGACCCGGCTGCCGTTGCAGCATCAAGTCGTAGAACCCGCGAAACCGAACGCCCGCCCCTCGTCCCGGTGCAGGCCGGAACCCATTGCTGGACCCGAGAGCGGGCGATGGGCGGACGTTCGGCAGGGCGGTTCCGCCGGAGGGGGACGGCGGTTGTCGCGCCCGTGTCCCGCGGGGTCCGGACCGCGGGACAGGTCGGCGGTCAGACGTTCGCGTAGGCCAGCGAGGGGACGCGCTGGATGGCGAAGGAGGACCGCAGGTAGAACCACCAGGTGACGGCGGCCATGACCAGGAACGCCGCGGCGTAGCCCCAGAACGCGGGGGCCATGCTGTGCAGGTGGGTGTTCGACAGCCGCAGCGCCTGCTGCAACAGCCAGCCGCCGGAGGCGCCGACCGCGCCGATGACGCCGATCGCGGCGCCCGCCTGGCGTTTGGCCGACGCGGCGGCTTCGGCCGCGTCGAGGCCGTGCTCGGCGGCGTACTTCTTGGACTCCGCGCTGAAGATGGTCGGGATCATCCGGTAGGTCGAGCCGTTGCCGATGCCGGTGAGCACGAACAGCAGCAGGAACGCGACGAGGTAGAGCGGGAAGCTCTTCAGTTCCAGCCCGGCCATGATCAGCCCGACCGCGATCGCCATACCGCCGAACACGTACAGGGTGATCTTCGCGCCGCCGACCTTGTCGGACACCCAGCCGCCGAACGGCCGGCTGAACGACCCGACCAGCGCGCCGAGGAAGGCGAGGTTGCCGAGCGTGGTGATCCAGCCGATCTTGGCCAGATCCGGGAAGTTGGCCTTGATCAGCGTCGGGAAGGCGAAGGAGAAGCCGATGAACGAGCCGAAGGTGCCGATGTAGAGGACCGCCATCACCCAGGTGTGCCGGTTGGTGAGCGCGAGCCGGTAGGACTTGCCGTCCGACTTGGCGGTGCTGATGCTGTCCATGTAACGCAACGCGCCGAACGCCGCGGCCAGGATGAACGGCACCCAGACCAGCACCGACAGCGTGATGCCGAAGCGGTAGCCGCCCGGGTCCTTGGCCATGATGTGCGTGCCGAGGGTGATCAGCAGCGGCAGCACCAGCTGGGTCTGGGCGACGCCGAGGTTGCCGCCCGCGGCGTTGATGCCCAGCGCGGCGCCCTTCTTGCCCTCGGGGAAGAAGAAGTTGATGTTGGCCATCGAGGAGGAGAAGTTGCCGCCGCCGACGCCCGCGAGCGCCGCCAGCACCAGGAACACCCACATCGGCGTACCCGGCTGGTTGACGAAGTAGGCCAGGCCGAGCGTGGGGATCAGCAGCATCGCGGCACTGAACACGGTGAACGCTCGCCCACCGAAGCGGGGGATGGCGAAGGTGTACGGGATGCGCAGCGCGGCGCCGACGAGGGTGGGCGTCGAGGTCAGCAGCAGCGCGTTGCTCACCGCGGTGGGATTGCCCTTGCCGAGACCGGCGAGGAAGTCGAATCCGGCGGCGCCCATGCTGGTCACGACGGTGCCCCAGATGACCCAGATGCTGAAGCCGAGATTCTCGGCGAACACGGAGAACATCAGATTCTTGCGCGCGGTCTTCGCGCCACCGGATTCCCAGAACTTCGCGTTGTCCGGATCCCAGTGGTCGAGCCAGCGTCCACGTCGTTGATATTCGAAAGTCGTTGTCTGCGACTGCTGGCCGGTGGCTGCTACGGCGGTCATCGGCTTCCTCTCGATTCGGCTCGACCGGCCCTCATCGCGGCGGCGCCGCCGGCGGCTGTCGAGTGCTAGCTACGGTCGAGACAAAGGTATGAGCCGCTTGTTGCGTCCCCGTGGCCCGCGATGACGTTCCCGGCAAATCCGACTCACATCGCGCGGCCTCGAATGGTGACCACTCGGTTACCTGGCGCGATTCAGCGGGCGTCGGGATATTCCGCGATGAGAGAATTCAGGAAGCAGCGCGTCGCCGAGGCGGCCCGTTCGGGATCACCGTCGATCACGGCGTGCACCAATGCGGCGTGCTCCTCGGTGTAGGAGTCGTCGGACTTGGCGGTGCGGGCGCGGATGACCTGTTCGATGATGGGCAGCAGCGAATCGTAGAACTCGAGGTACACCGCGTTGTGACTGGCGACGACGATGGCCCGGTGCAACTGGACGTCCGCCTCGATCGCGGCGGCGGGGTCCTCGTCCCACTTCTTGTCGCGTTCGGACAGCAGGCGCAACAGATTCGCGATGTCGGCGTCGTCGCGGCGGCGCGCGGCCAAGCCCGCGGCGGTGACGTCCAGCGCGAGGCGCAGCTCGAGGACGTCGCGCTCCTCGGCGTCGGCGAAGTACTTGCCCAGGGTGCCGCCGAGGTCGGAGGCGGCGATCACATAGGTTCCGGACCCTTGGCGGCGCTCCAGCATGCCGGCGTGCACCAGCGCCTGGACGGCCTCGCGCACCGTGTTGCGGCCGGTGCCGGTGAGCTCGGTGAGCTCCGGCTCGGTCGGGATGCGGGCGCCGATCGGCCAACGGCCGGAACGGATCTCGGCACGCAGCTGTTCGGTGACCTGGGCGATGAGGCTGGTGCGCCGGACGGGTTGCACCTGGACAGAGTACCGCCCATCACAAATCGTTGCCGGTCTTCATCCGGTCATCCTATGATTTCTCGGTGACTGCGACCCTTCCCGAAACCGAGGCTCGCCAGGAATCAGTCCTGGTCGAGCGCCGTCGACGCGCGCTGACCGAGGGTCGCCTGCTGGTCCTCACCGCCATCGTGATGTCGGCGCTCACCCTGCGGGTCGCCGTCACCGCCTTCAGCCCGCTGGCCGAGCGGATCGGCGCCGAAATCGGTTACGGCGCCGCCGTTGTCGGCGTCTTCGGCATGATCCCCACCGCCATGTTCGCGCTGTCCGGACTGCTCACCCCGGTCTTGGCGGTCCGGCTCGGATTGGAGCGCACCGCGCTGACGGCCATGCTGATGGCGGGTGCGGGCATGGCGCTGCGCGTGCTGATGTCGGGCACCGCCGAACTGCTCGTCTTCTCCGCGCTCGCCCTCGCGGGCATGGGCATCGGCAACGTGGTGATCCCGCCGCTGGTGAAGCGCTACTTCCCGGATCGCCTCGCCGTGATCAGCTCGCTGTACATCGTGATGGTGCAGCTCGGCACGGTCGTGCCCGCCTTCACCGCGGTCCCGGTCGCCGACGCGTACGGCTGGCGCGTCTCGCTGGGGGTGTGGGGCCTGCTCGGCTTCGCCGCGGCGGTGCCGTGGCTGACGGTGCTGCGCGGCAGGCGCGGACGCGACGGTGCGGATACGACGGCGGTGCCGCAGCAGGAGCCGCATTCCGGGCGTGTGTGGCGCTCGCCGATCGCGTGGGGGATGGCGGGCATGTTCGGCATGACCTCGCTCACCACCTACGCCATGTTCACGTGGTTGCCGAAGATCCTGAGTGAGGCCGGCGCGAGCGCCGCGTACGGCGGAGCCATGGTCGGTCTGTTCGCCGTGGTCGGCTTGGTCGCCGCGCTCACCGCGCCGACCGTGGTCGCCCGGTTCCGCAATCCGTTCCCCGTCGTGGTGGGCTGCGCCGTGCTGTTTTTCATCGCGTTCACCGGGCTGCTCCTCGCGCCGATGGCCGCGCCGATCCTGTGGGTCGTCGTGCTCGGTCTCGGTCCGAGCACCTTCCCGATGGCGCTGACGCTGATCAACTTGCGCACCCGCACCCCTGCCGGGTCGGCCGCGCTGTCGGGCTTCACCCAGGGTGTCGGCTACGCGGTGGCCTGCGTGGGTCCGCTGCTGTTCGGCGTGCTGCACACGGCGACGGGTGGCTGGCTCGCCCCGTTCGCGATGCTCGCCGTGGCCGTGCTGGTGCTGCTCGTGGGCGCCTGGCAGGCGTGCAAGCCGCGCCTGCTCGAAGACACCTGGAATTGAGCCCGGCGGCTTGTCGGCGTGAAAACTCACAACTCCGGTTGCGCGGCTGTGCGAACGGAGTAAGGATGGGCGCAACGATTTTCGCGGAGTAGCGCGCGTCACACCTCACCGCGCGCCGAATTCGATATCGGCCCATTTGTGACGCACGGAAACCGTTGTGTCACACGCCTGAAACATTGGCGCGAAACTCACCCCGGATCGCGGGTAATCGTGAGCAACCGTTGATTTGACGGTCATTTCGCGCAGCATTTCGGCAATACCCCTTTCCTACCGTGGAGCCAACCGACATTGGGAGGCCCCGTTGAGCACGCTGACGCGTAACCGTCTGGAAGCGCTGGGACGGACGAAGATCCGCAGGCAGCAGATCGAGCACTGGGATGCCGAGGACGTCGCCGCCTGGGAAGCCGGCGGCAAGGACATCGCCCGGCGCAACCTGATCTGGTCGGTCTTCGCCGAGCACGTCGGTTTTTCCGTCTGGTCGATCTGGTCGGTGATGGTGCTGTTCATGCCGACCGACAAGTTCGGCATCGACCCGGCGGGCAAGTTCTTCCTGGTCGCCATGCCGACCCTGGTGGGCGCGTTCCTTCGGATTCCCTACACCGTGGCGACCGCGCGCTTCGGCGGACGCAACTGGACCGTCTTCAGCGCGGTGATGCTGCTGATCCCGACGCTGCTCACGCTGTACTTCGTCAACCAGCCCGGCACCTCGTACACGACGTTCCTCGTGGTCGCGGCGTTCGCGGGCTTCGGCGGCGGCAACTTCGCCTCCTCGATGACCAACATCAACGCGTTCTACCCGCAGCGGCTCAAGGGCTGGGCGCTCGGCCTGAACGCGGGCGGCGGCAACATCGGCGTTCCGGTGATCCAGCTGATCGGCCTGCTGGTCATCGCGACCCTCGGCAACGGCTACGCCTCGCTGATCTGCGCGGTCTACCTGGTGTTCATCGCGATCGCGGGGCTCGGCGCCGCGCTGTTCATGGACAACCTGCCCAACCAGAAGGCCGACCTGTCCTACATGCTCACGGCGCTGAAGGTGCCGCAGTCCTGGGCGATCGCGTTCCTCTACATCGGCACCTTCGGCTCGTTCATCGGCTACAGCTTCGCCTTCGGCCAGATCCTGCAGATCAGCTTCCGCGCGGGCGGCGACACCGTCGCGCAGGCCACGCTGCACGCCGCGCAGATCGCGTTCATCGGTCCGCTGCTCGGCTCGCTGGCCCGGCCCTATGGCGGCAAGTGGGCCGACCGCATCGGCGGCAGCCGCGTCACCCTCTATGTGTTCGGCGCGATGATGGCGGCGGCCCTGCTGGTCACCGTGGCGAGCACGATGGCCGACAACAACAACGGCGTGGCAGGCGGCGGCGTGATGACCGCTCTGGTCATCGGCTTCATCGCACTGTTCGTGCTCTCCGGCATCGGCAACGGGTCGGTCACCAAGATCATCCCGTCGGTGTTCGAGGCGAAGTCCAGGAGCCTGGACGCCACGCCCGCCGAACGGTCGGCCTGGTCGCAGAACACCTCCGGCGCGCTGATCGGTTTCGTCGGCGCCATCGGCGCCCTCGGCGGCGTGGGCATCAACTTGGTGCTGCGCTCCTCCTACGCGTCCACCAAGTCGGCCACCACCGCGTTCTGGGTGTTCATGGCCTTCTACGTGGTCTGCGCCCTGGTGGTCTGGGCGGTGTTCCTGCGCCGTCCCGGCCTGCGGGGCGTGCCCGCCGACTCCGATGTCGTGACCGAAGCCGAGAGCTTCGTCCTCGAAGCCGAGGCCGGTCAGTCCCAGTCCCCGTCCGCCGGCTCGGCCCGCGCCTGACACCCGATCCAGTCCAGGAGGACCCCCAGATGAACCCCACAGTCGCTCGCAAGACCGCGGTGGTCGTCGGCCACGGAATGGTCGGGCACCGGTTCGTCGAGGCGCTGCGCTCGCGCGACACCGAAGGCCGGTGGCAGGTGATCATCCTCAGCGAGGAGCAGCTGCCCGCCTACGACCGCGTCGGCCTCTCGTCCTACGTCGGCGCCTGGGACGCGAGCGCGCTCGCGCTGCCCGGCAACGAATACACCGGTGACGAACTGGTGGAGCTGCGGCTGGGCCAGAGCGCCGAGTCCATCGACCGGGCGGCGCGCAAGGTGACCACCTCCTCCGGCGACATCCTCGCCTACGACGCGCTGGTGCTGGCCACCGGTTCCTACCCGTTCGTGCCGCCGGTGCCCGGCCACGACCGGCCGGAGTGCTTCGTCTACCGCACCATCGACGACCTCGACGGCATCCGCGCCGCCGCCGAAGCCGCCGGCCCCGGCGCGGTGGGCGTGGTGGTCGGCGGCGGTCTGCTCGGCCTGGAGGCCGCGAACGCGCTGCGCCTGCTCGGGCTGACCCCGCACGTGGTGGAGTACAACACCCGGCTGATGCCCGCCCAGGTCGACGAGGGCGGCGG
Organism: Nocardia sputorum; assembly: GCF_027924405.1. NCBI lineage: Bacteria > Bacillati > Actinomycetota > Actinomycetes > Mycobacteriales > Nocardiaceae > Nocardia > Nocardia sputorum. Next base: position 1,128,478 of record NZ_AP026978.1, read on the forward strand.
CGCGATCCTGGAACGCCTGGTCACCGACCTCGGCCTGCACGTGCACACCGGCGTGGGCACCTCCGCGATCGAGGCCGCAGGCCAGGGCGTGAAGGTCACGCTCTCCGACGAGACCGTGATCGATGCAGGGCTGGTCGTGTTCTCCGCCGGTGTCCGCCCGCGCGACCAGATCGCCCGCGACGCGGGACTCGAGGTCGGCCCCCGCGGCGGCATCATCACCGATCTCGGCTTGCAGACCTCCGACCCGAACATCTGGGCCATCGGCGAATGCGCCGCCGTGGAAGGCGTGTGCTACGGCCTGGTCGCCCCGGGCTACAGCACCGCCGAAATCGTCGCCGACCGCCTGTTGGGCGGCGCGGGCGAGTTCCCGGGCGCGGACATGTCGACCAAGCTCAAGCTGCTCGGCGTCGACGTGGCCAGCTTCGGTGACGCGCACGGCGTCACCGACGGCGCGCTGTCGGTCGTGCTGCACGACGCGGCCAAGGGCACCTACGCCAAGCTGGTCGTCTCCGATGACGCGAAGACGCTGCTGGGCGGCATCCTGGTCGGTGACGCCACCGCCTACTCGGCGCTGCGCCCGCTGGTCGGCCGCCCGCTGCCCGCCGAACCGGCCGCGCTGATCTCGCCCGCGGGCGCCGAACTGGGCGCCGACGCGCTGCCGGACGACGCGCAGATCTGCTCTTGCAACAACGTGTCGAAGGGCGCGATCTGCGGCGCGATCGCCGACGGCGCCTGCGACGTCCCGGCGATCAAGAGCTGCACCAGCGCCGGAACCTCCTGCGGCGGTTGCGTTCCCATGCTCAAGAAGCTGCTCGAGCAGTCCGGCGTGGAGATGTCCAAGGCGCTGTGCGAGCACTTCGAGCAGTCGCGCGCCGAGCTGTTCCAGATCGTGCAGGTCACGGGCATTCGCACCTTCTCCGGGCTGCTCGCCAAGTACGGCAAGGGCGCGGGCTGCGACATCTGCAAGCCGACCGTGGCGTCCATCCTCGCCTCCACCTCGAGCGACCACATCCTCGACGGTGAGCAGGCCGCGCTGCAGGACACCAACGACCACTTCCTGGCCAACCTGCAGAAGAACGGCACCTACTCGGTGGTGCCCCGGATGCCCGGCGGCGAGGTGACCGCCGAGCAGCTGATCACCATCGGTGAGGTGGCCAAGGAATTCGGCCTGTACGTGAAGGTCACCGGCGGCCAGCGCATCGATCTGTTCGGCGCGCGCGTCGAGCAGCTGCCGCTGATCTGGAAGCGGCTGGTCGACGCGGGCATGGAATCCGGTCACGCGTACGGCAAGTCACTGCGCACCGTGAAGAGCTGCGTCGGTTCCACCTGGTGCCGCTACGGCCAGCAGGACTCGGTCGGCATGGCCGTGCTGCTGGAGAAGCGCTACCGCGGCCTGCGCTCGCCGCACAAGCTGAAGCTGGCGGTGTCCGGTTGCGCCCGCGAATGCGCCGAGGCGCGCGGCAAGGACGTCGGCGTGATCGCCACCGAGAACGGCTGGAACCTCTACGTCGGCGGCAACGGCGGTCTCACCCCGAAGCACGCGGTGCTGCTGGCCGGTGAACTCGACGACGAGACGCTGATCAAGTACATCGACCGGTACCTGATGTTCTACATCCGCACCGCCGACCGTTTGCAGCGCACCGCTCCCTGGCAGGAGGCGCTGGAAGGCGGCATGGATTACCTCAAGCAGGTGATCTGCGAGGACAGCCTCGGCATCGCCGAGGATTTGGAAGCGGCGATGGCCCAGCACGTCGCCGGCTACCGCGACGAATGGGCCGCGGTGCTGGAGGACGAAGAGAAGCTTTCTCGCTTCGTGTCGTTCGTCAACGCCCCGGAGGAAGCCGATCCGACGATTTCCTTCGACGAAACCGGGGAGCGGAAGGTTCCCGTCCTGCTCGGACTGCCGGAAGTCCCGGTCGCCACGCAGGGGAAATGACCGCTTAACCGCTTGGAAACAGAACGTCGGTACCAATGAGTAAGGCGTTTGGAGGATGACACCGATGACCGTGATCGATACCCCCGGCATCGCCGCAGCAACCACCACGGGGTGGACGCAGGCTTGCCGTCTCGACTACTTGATTCCCGGCCGCGGCGTTGCGGTGTTGCTGAAAGGCGGCCGCCAAGCGGCCCTGTTCCTGCTGGAGAACGGCATGTTGTACGCCGTCGGCAATATCGATCCGATCGGCCGGGCGGCAGTCATGTCGCGCGGGATCGTCGGCGATCGCGGCGGGGTGCCGGTCGTGGCCTCGCCGCTGCTGAAGCAGGCCTTCTCCCTGGTCGACGGGCGTTGCCTGGACGACGAATCGGCGATGCTGCCGGTGTACGCGGTGCGCGTGGACGACGGCATCGTCTCGATTTCCAACGAGCCGGTGACGTCCGCGCTCGCGTCCTCGGATGGATGAACGCCAATGACAACAGTTGACGCGGGCGCGAGCCTGGCCGGATTCACGGTGGGCATCACGGCGGCCCGGCGGGCGGAGGAATTCGCCACCCTGCTGGAACGCCGTGGCGCGACCATCGTTTCGGCGCCGGCCATCCGGATCATCCCGCTGGCCGACGACAACGAGCTGGAGCGGGTGACCCGGCAGCTGGTCGCCGATCCGCCGCAGATCACCGTAGCCACCACGGGAATCGGCTTCCGCGGGTGGATGGAGGCGGCCGAGGGCTGGGGCCTCGCCGAGGAACTGCGCGCGACGCTGGGCACCACCCGCATGCTCGCCCGCGGCCCGAAGGCCAAGGGCGCCATCCGCGCCGCGGAGTTGCGCGAGGAATGGTCGCCCGCCTCCGAGTCCTCCGCCGAAGTGCTCGATCACCTGCTCGCCGAGGGTGTGGAGGGCGTCCGGATCGCCGTGCAGCTGCACGGGGCCACCACCGAGTGGGAGCCGGTGCCCGACTTCTGCGAGGTACTGCGCTGCGCGGGCGCGGATGTCGTGCCGGTGCCGGTGTACCGCTGGGTGCCGCCGGACGACCAGGGGCCGATGGATCACCTCATCGAGGCCGTCGTCACCTCCGGGATCGACTGCGTCACCTTCACCAGCGCTCCCGCCGTGGCGTCGATGTTGATGCGCGCCAAGGAAACCGGACTGCTGGAAGGGTTGCTGTACGCGCTGCGTGGCCGGGTGCTGCCCGCTTGCGTCGGCCCGATCACGGCCGCGCCGCTGGAGGAACTCGGGGTGCCCACCTCGATGCCGGGCCGGGCCCGGCTCGGCGCGCTGGCCCGCCACGTCGCCGAGGAACTGCCGCGACGGGCCAACCGGATCCACGCCGCGGGTCACATCATCAGCGTGCGCGGAGCGTGCGTGGTGGTCGACGGTCAGGTGCGTCAACTGGCGCCCGCGCCGATGGCCCTGATGCGCTCGCTGGCCCGCCAGCCCGGCCGGGTCGTCTCGCGCGAGGACCTGCTCGCCGCGCTGCCCGGCGGCGGGGACGACACGCACGCGGTGGAGACCGCCATCGCCCGGCTGCGCGCCGGACTCGGCACGCCGAAAGCGATTCAGACGGTGGTCAAACGCGGCTACCGGCTCGCGCTGGACCCGGCGGAATGTACCGACAACAATCCACGGCCCACCGCGACAGGAGGACCGCAGGTGCCCGGCGTCGGAATCCCGACCCGGGCACCTCGGTACATCCAGGCTGCGGGGAGCTGGTGAACGCGCCAGCCCTGGTCCTGGTGGCGCACGGGACCCGTAGCACCAAGGGCGTGCAGATGATCGCCGCGCTCGCCGAGGCCGTGACGAAGGAACTCGGTGCCGGGATTTCGGGGCCCGGCACCGAGACCGGGGAAACCCCTCGAGTGCGTACGGCTTTCGTGGATGTGCTCGGTCCGTCGCCCTCGGAAGTGCTGCGCGATCTGGTGGCTCCCACCGGTGAAGCCGTGCCCGCGGTGGTGGTTCCGGCGTTCCTGGCCTCGGGGTACCACGTCCATCAGGACGTACCCCGAGAGGTCGCCGAGAGCGACCATCCCGCCGTGACGGTCACGCCCGCGATGGGGCCGGATCCGGCGCTGGCCAGGATCATGGCGATGCGTCTGCGCGCGGCGGGCTGGTCCCCGGGCGATGCGGTGGTCTTCGCCGCGGCGGGCTCCTCGGACGCCCGTGCCCGCCAGGACGTCCGGCGCGCGGCCGCGCTGCTGGCCGAACGCCTCGGCAGCGGAGTCCGCATCGGCTACGTCGCCACCGGTGCGCCGCGCGTCCCGGATGTCGTCGCGGACCTGCGCGCGAGCGGGGCGAGCCGAGTCTTCGTGGCCTCGTATCTGCTCGCGCACGGCCTGTTCCAGCAGCGCCTCCACGAGTCGGGCGCCGACGGCGTTGCCGAGCCCATCGGCGTGCACCCGGCGGTGGTCCGGTTGATCGCCGACCGCTACCGGGTCGCGGCAGGGGAGCTGGTGCGAGCGCGGGCTCGCTGAGCGATCCACGGGAAAGTCACTCAGGCACGGCCGACGGCGCGGATCCCCAGTATCGTTGACCGAATACCGGCAGGGCTGGTGTCGGGCTCGGAGCGCGTGTGGACGAGTCGGTGCAGAGCCGGTCCCGTCGCAGATGCGCGATCATCGCCGCTTTCTATCGGGCCGCATAGGGATTCACCGGTCCCGACGCGACGAACTGCGACCACGTCTGCACGCCGTCCGGGTGATCCGGGCACGTGTTCAGCCCCGCCCGGAACGCACTCCCGATCCGGCCGGGCACCGGCAGCGGGACGATCCGGCGGGGGCGTTGCCTGGCGGCTTGCCAGACCTGCGCCAGCTGCGCCATCGTCCGTACTTCCGGGCCCCCGAAGTCGGGAGCTCGGCCGAGCGGCTCGCCCTCGGCCAGCTCGGCGATCCGCCGCGCCACATCGGCGGCGGCGACCGGCTGGAAACGGAAGTCCTTCGGCAGCGGCGCGACCGGCCATTTCTCGACCGTCTGCAGCACCGCCGCGATCAGTTCGTGGAATTGGGTCGCGCGCAGGACGGTGTGCGGCACACCGCTGTCGATGACAGCTTGTTCGCAGGCCAGCTTGTTGCGGTAGTACCGGAACGGGATGCGGTCGATCCCGACGATCGACACGTACAGCAGGTGCCGGACGCCTCGCGCGTGCCGCAGCAAGCTCTCGGTCTGGGCGAGGTCCGAGCCGCCCACCCGGCGGGCATCCGTGGCCGCGTGCACGATGACATCGGCGTCCGCCACGGCCTCCGCCAGACCCGCGCCCGTGCGCAGATCGCCCACGTGCGTGCCCGCCCCTGGACGACGGGACAGCACCCGTACGTCGTCGCCCGCTTCGCGCAGCCGCTCGACCACGAGCCTGCCCAGCGCACCGGTTCCGCCCGTGACGAGAATCTTGGTCATGGACAACTTCTACCGATGAATCCGGCGGGCGCGCGAAAACCCGTCGTCACAGTGGCGAGTCGCACAGCGATCGTCCGACCGGCCCGGCGACGACGCGCCGATGTGCCGCCGGATGTGTCCGATGGTCGTCGCGAGCGAAATTGATTGCAGGACAAATGGATCTGTTTCCGGTACGGAACACCGGCGCGATGGTTGAATCGGAGTGCCGGAACCTCGGCAGTCGGGGAGGAGGGCCTGATGCCGGTCGCAGGTGTGGAAGCCGGTTCGCGATGGTGGGCGGCGAGGGACCTCGGCACGTCGGTATCCGACGTGCCGGGGCGTATGGAGACGCTGTGTCGTCAGGGCGCAGGCAGGTCGAGTAGTCGTGTCGATCGGCGTGTTCGGCGACGTCTCGGCGGCGGGACAGCCGACGCGAACGCAGTAGGACGCGAGGCACGGTTGTGAGTGTGGTGCCGAGGCGTCGGACCACCCGTGCGGACACCGGGTACGGCGCGTTCCTGTCCTACAGCGGCGACCGGGACCGGGCGGTGCTTCCGCTGGTCCAGAACGCGATCGAGAAGCTGCCACGGCCGTGGTACCGCTTCCCGCGCATGCGCGTCTTCCTCGACTACAGCGGTGTCTCGATCGGTCCGGAACTCCGGGACAAGATCGTCGCGGGCCTGTCGCGTTCGAAGTGGCTCGTCGTGGTGGCTTCGCCCGAGGCTGCCGGGTCCATGTGGGTCGACCGCGAAATCGAGTGGTGGCTGGCGCATCGGTCTCCCGAGACGATACTGCTGGTTCTCAGTGCCGGGTCCCTGGTTTGGGACGAGGATGCCAGGGATTGGGACCGCGCGCGCTCCACCGCGCTGCCGCCTCGCCTGTTCGGGGTTTTCGCGGCCGAACCCGTATACAAAACGATCAAATGGCGTGAGGACGCGGATGGCGTCCCTCGTCCGGACATCGACGCCATCGCGGTCGGAATCGCCGCGGTGATTCGCGGTGTCTCCGAGGCGGACGTCAAATCCGAGGGTTATCAGCAGACCAGGCGGAACTTGCGCTGGGCGAAAACCGCGATCGGCGCATTGGTCCTCTTGCTCGTCGTGGCGCTGGTGGCGGCGGTCGTGGCCCGGGTGCAGAGCAATCGCGCCGAGGAGCAGGCCAGAATCGCCACGGCGCGGCTCATGGCTTCCGTCGCCGACACCAGGATGGCCACGGATGTCCGCGCCGCGCTGTTGCTGGCCGTCGCGGCGTATCGTCTCGACCCGAGTCCTGCTCACCATGCGGCCCTGCTGCGCGCGAATCTGGCCAGTCCGAGTGTTGCCCGTTACGGTGCCGCACCGGCGGAGGTCACCGTCTTGCAGAGCAGCGCCGACGGAAGGACGGTGGTGGCCGGACTCGCCGACGGGCAAGTCGTGACCTGGGCGCCTGGTGATCCGGCGACGACTTCGGTCGCGCGTCTGCCCGGCACGGTCCTCTCGGTCGCCGTCGCCGCGGACGGCCGGACGGTTCTCGCCACGGACGGCGCCTCGATCACACTGTGGGGCAGGGATTCCGGTCGGCCGGATATCGGCGTGCCCGCTGCGAGCAAAGTCGAGGTCGTCGCCATATCCGCGTCCGGCAGATTCGGCGCGGTGGATCGCACGGATACCAATGCGAGAGAAGGCACCGCAGGGGCGGTCGACATCATCGACACCGCCTCGGGGAAGGTCATCGCATCGCTTCCGACCGAGCGGACGATGACCAGCATGGTGTTCATCGATGACGCGACCTTGCGTCTTCTCGACACCTACGGCAGGGTGCGACAGATCTCGCTTCGAGACGGTGCCGCCGTTGACCTCTCACCTCTCGATACCGGCTACGCCTGCGGCACCGGCCAAGCCGTCGGAGAATTGTCGGCCGACGGGTCGTCGTTCACATGCGCGGTTCTGCCCGGAATTCCGGTGCCGGTTCTCCGGCCGCGTCCGGCGTCGGACGCCGCCCGTCCGGAGCCCGGATATGTAGGTGTCGTCCTGCCCAGCCGGTCGGCTCCAGCCGTGCTCAGCCGCTCGGCGCGCACGGCGGCGGTTCCCAGCGCGGACGCCGGGTTCTACGTAGCGCCCGTGACCGGCGAGATGACACCCCAGGAGCCGCCACCACTGATCACCGGTGCCGCTGTCGACTTCGACCGGAAGCTACTGCGCTTTCTAGGGACCTCTGAAACACAACTGGTCTCGGCGTCCGGGCGACTGATCACCCTGTGGGATCTCGCGCAGCGCGACCGGCTGGCGAAATCCATCCCGGTGCCGATCGTCAAGGGATGCAATGATTGTCCGCCCAGCTTGTCACTGTCCCCGGACGGGCGTACCGCGGCGGTCGCAGGCCAGCACAAGGACCCGGGAAGTTCGGCGCTGAACAGCGACGTCGTGATCATCCAGCAGCTCCGGCCGGACTCGTCCCGTCAATTCTCCATACCAGGCTTGTCCGCAAGCCTCGCGTGGCGCGCGGACAGCGGCATGTTGGTGCTCGCCGCGAATCCGGTCTCCGGCTACGACCGTCGCGTATCCGCCCACCGGCCATCGGTGCAAACGCCCTTCGAGGTGGCGGTGCTGTCGTCTCCGCCACCCACTCACACCGTCAGGGCGGCTGGCGTGTCCACTTCGGGAACCGCTGTGTCTGTGGACGACAGGGGAAGGGTGTACATGCACGACTTGGCCACCGGTGGTATTGATACGGAATTCATCCCCCTGGGCGGTGCGGTCGAGACCCACCAACTCCCCGATGCCCGGATCGATGCGGCCGGAGAATTCCTGGTCATGCGCGATGCCGACGACATATCGGTCTATGACTTGTCGCGAGGGGAGATCACGCACGATATCGACGGCAAAGACGTGCAGGCAATCGAGTTCGCGGGGCGGCATCTGCTGCTCCAGCGGAAGGACAGCATCGAGATATGGGATCGGACCGGCTCGACTCGTGAGCGGACGATCCCCTTCCGTGGCGTTGGAGTCGCGCACCCGCAAATCGCCGCCGCCGCGGACGTGACCGTGGTCGTCGCGAAAGGCGAGACAGGCCGATTGACCCTCTTCGCCGCCGACGGCACGAATCTCGGAGAGCTGGAACCGGATGCCGTCTGGCACGTCGAATCTGCGGTCGCCGTATCCGCTGACGGACGGTACCTTGTGACGGTGAATCCCGGTCCCGCATTCTCCGGCGGCGCGGATGGAACGTTGATCGAACGCGACATTTCACCGGACGGCCTGATTCGGACCGCCTGCGAGCAAACCGGTACCGACCTCACCGACTCCGAATGGAACGCCCTGATGGGAGTTGCGCGCCCCGCACAAGCCCGCTGTCCGTAGTGCGCGTTCGGCTTGCCCACGGGTGTGGCGGCTGCTTCACCGGCGATCGGCGGTCTGTCCTCCTGCGCCGACAGCCCTCGCGTTGCGGCCCGGGCGTTCGGGCGAGCGCGTGAACGACGCGCGGTAGCTGCTCGGAGGCACCCCGACATGGCGGATCATGTGCTGGCGTAGAGATTCCGCCGAGCCGATGCCGCTGTGCCTGGCGACCTGGTCCATCGGCAGCGTGGTGGATTCCAGCAGTTCCCTCGCGCGTTGCAGGCGCTGGTGCAGCAGCCATTTCTGCGGAGTGAGCCCGGTCTCCTCGTGGAAGCGGCGGGTCAGCGTGCGGACGCTGGTGCGCGCGTGGGCGGCCAGGTCGTCCAGCGACAGCGGTGTGTCCAGTCGTCGCAGCGCCCAGGCGCGGGTGTCCGCGAGCGTCAGGCCGTTCTCGGCGGGCAAGGGCGCGTCCACGAACTGCGCCTGCCCGCCCGGCCGCACCGGAGTGACGACGGCGCTGCGGGCGGCGGCGTTCGCTACCGTCGCGCCGTAGTCGGCGCGAATCAAATGCAGGCACAGATCGATTCCGGCCGCCGCGCCGGCGGCCGTGGTGATCGGGCCGTCCTCGATGAACAGCGCGTCGCTGCGAACCGACACGTCCGGATGGTTCGCCGCCAGTTCGTCGGCCAGGCCCCAGTGCGTGGTGGCGGTGCGGCCGGACAGCAGACCCGCCTGCGCCAGAACGAAGGCGCCGCTGCAGATCGAGGTGACGCGCTTGCCCGCGGCCATCGCGCGACGCAGGGCGGCCAGCGTGGCGGCATCGGCGTCGGCGCGGCTGCCGGTGCTCGGCACGATGACGATGTCCGCCTCCTCGATCGCCTCGAGTCCCCGGGAGACGACCACGTCGAAACCGCCCAGTCCGGCGGGCAGGACGCCGGGCACGGCGGTGCACACCAGAATGCGATAGCCGGGTGCACCGTCCACGATCGCCGCGCCGAGCACCGTTTCCGGCATGGCCAGGTCGAAAGCTTTCACCGGGGGAACCGCGACGACGGCGACAGTGTGCATGGCCTGATCCTTGGGATAGTTGGCAATCCGGCCAGTAGCTTACCCGTTCGCGCCACGGCAGGCTCAATGGCACGCGATCGGCGAACGGCACGGCGTGTGCCGACGATCGTGTGTATTCCGTTGCCGCAGAGGAGAAATCACATGCCTACGCAGGTCATCGTCGGACGTGGCGCCACCGCTTCGGCCACCGCGGAGCTACTCGCCGGGTCCGGCGACCGGGTGCGCGTGGTCAGCCGCAGTGGCGCAGGACCCGATCATCCGAACATCGAGCGAATCGCACTGGACGCGCTGGATACCGCCGCGCTGACCGCCGTGGCCGAGGGCGCCGAAACCTTGTTCAACATGGCCATGCCCGCGTATCACACCTGGCCGGAGACCATCCCGCCGCTGTTCGGTTCCATTCGCTCCGTCGCCGAGCGGACCGGCGCGAACTTGGTGATGCTGGGCAATCTGTACGGCTATGGTCCGGCCGACGGCCCGCTGACCGAGCAGTCGCCGCTCGCCGCCACCGGGCCGAAAGGGCTTGTGCGCGCCCGAATGTGGCGAGAAGCCGAGGAGGCGCACCGGGCGGGACGAGTGCGCGTCACCGAGGTCAGGGCCGGGCAATTCATCGGGCCTGGGGCGATCTCCCTGTTCTCCCTCATCGCCCAGCCGAAGATCCTGGCCGGGGAGTTGGCGCTGCTGCCGCAGGAACTCGACCTGCCGCACGCGTACACCGCGGTCGGTGACGCTGCGGCGGCAGTGGTCGCCGCCGCCCGCGACGAGCGCGCGTGGGGCCGCCCGTGGCACGCCCCGGTCATCACCGCCACCGTGCGGGAGCTGGCGGGACGGTTCGCCGCGGCCGCAGGGTCGCCCGAGCCGCGGCTGGCGGTCATGAGCGACCGCGAGCTGACGTTGCTCGGTCTCACCGATCCCTTCTGGGCCGAGTTGTTCGAGACCTACCACATGTCGCACGCGCCGTTCACCGTGGACGACTCGGCGGTCCGCAACACGTTCGGCCTGAAGGCGTCCGATCCGGACGAGGTGTTCGCCCAGGTGGTGGGCGCGGCCTGACCGGGGTGCGCGACAGGTGCGCGCGGTCGTTCGCCCAGGTGCGCGCGGCTTGGCGGGGGTGCGCGGAGTCGTTCGCCCAGGTGGTGCGCGCGGCTCGGCCGGGGTGGTGGGCGGGTGCGCGGGGTCGTTCGCCACCACTCGGCGCACCGGGCTCGAATACTCGGCGTGCGTCCAGTGCACCGCTTCCGCTCGGTGCCGCAGCGCCGTCGTGCCGTCGCCTATGACGTCGTAGACGGTGGCGTCGCCACTGGCGCTACTCGCTCGCTTCGGCTTCGCGCGCAGATCCGCGACCGACAGGTGGTGGGCGGGTGCTGCGGGCTCTCCGGACAAGCACCCGAGGTGAGTCGCCTGGGTCTGCGGCACCTGTCGACAACCTTTTAGCTGGTTGATTGCCATCGTCCGCATGATGTCGACAATGTCGCTATGTCATCGCCGATTACCAGCGATTTCCCGCGCGATAGCGAACACGCCCGTTGAATGCCGGGAGTGCTGAGAAGGGCATGGTAGAAACTCGTTCCATGTACCGGCTCCTGCGATGCCTGGTTCCTCTTCTCGCGGTGTGCGCCGCCTTCGTCCCGGCCACGACCACCGCCGACCCCGGCGCGAGCATCCTCGACGTGCGCCCGCTGGGCGGACGGGAGTTCGAAGTCGTGGTCCACTCGGCGGCGATGGATCGCCCCATCACACTGTGGGTGTCGCATCCGGGTGCGGGCGCACCCGCGCTGTACCTGCTCAACGCCGTGGACGGCGGCGAGGACGGCGGGCCGTGGACGCGGCGCACCGACGTCGCGGCGTTCTTCGCCGACAAACCGGTCAACGTGATCGTGCCGATGAGCGGGCGCGCCAGCTACTACACCGATTGGCTGCGTGACGATCCCGTGCTCGGTCGCGTCAAGTGGACCACGTTCCTGACCAGGGAGCTGCCGCCGGTGCTGGCCGCCAGGTTCGGCATGAACGGCCGCAATGCCGTGGCGGGCCTGTCGATGTCGGCGACCTCCGCGTTGAATCTCGCGATCAGCGCGCCCGGCCTGTATCGGGCGGTCGGCGCCTACAGCGGGTGCCCGCGCACCAGCGATCCGATGGGCCAGGCGATGGTCCGAGCGCAGTTGGGTGTGTTCGGCGCGGACCCGGCCAATATGTGGGGTCCGCCGGGCGACTCGCTCTGGGTGGCGAACGACCCCATGGTGCAAGCCGACCGGCTGCGCGGTGTGGCGCTCTACATCTCGGCGGGCACCGGTGCGCCGGGAGCCCATGAGGCGCTCACTGATCCGAGCATCGACGGCAACCCCGCGCGGCTGGTGGATCGGCTGCTGGTCGGCGGGGCCATGGAGACGGTGATCAACGGCTGTACCCGCGCGTTCGTGGACCGGTTGAGCGCCCTCGGCATCCCGTCCACGGCGAATCTCCGCCCCGCGGGCACGCACGCCTGGATGTATTGGCAGGACGACGTGCACGAGTCCTGGCCGTTGTTCGCCGGCGCGCTGGGCGTCTGACCCGGTCGGCCCGGCGGCAAGGCCGGGCCGACCGGTCACGGGCGGATGTGGTTCGCTACGGATTCCAGGGGTCGAGTCCACCCTCGGGATCGAGGTGATCGAGGTTGGCGACCCGTCTGGCCGATCGCATCAGGGCTTCCCTGGTCATGTCGTTCGGATTCTCGTAGTAATCCCGGGCGGCCTGCTGGTGCATGGTCGCGACCCGGTGGCCGATCGCCCATCGGGTGTCGCGGCCCGCGTTGTCCCACTCGTCCGGCGTGATCGCCGCGCGCAGCGCCCGGTCCGAATGCCAGTTCTGCTCGACCCGCCGCACGAACGCTTGATCGATGTTGGCGCCGGGCGCGGGCGCGTTGCTGTGCCGGACGAAACTGTCCGCCGCGATGACCGCCTGAGCGGCGAACGCATCGTGCGCCTCGTGGCCGACGTGGTTGTCCACCGCCCACGCCGCCGCGATCGCCTTCTGCAACGGTGCGAAGCTGTACGGATTCTGCGACGCCGTCGATTCCTGGACGGAGTACGCCGTGAACGCGTTGGTGACCCGCTCGTGGGTGGCGCCGGAGGAGAGCAGGACGGCGTGGATCCGCGAATCGGGGACCTTGTTGTCGCGCAGTACTTTCAGGGCGCGGGTGACACCCAGTTGGGTGTGTATGCCGCCCACCGATGTGGCCGCGTGGACCGCGACACCCCGCCAGTTCGTGCGGGACAGCTGATGCTCGATGTATCCCTCTTCGCGACTGGCCAGGATTCTCCTGGTGGAGCGTTCGATTCTCCTTCGAGTGCCGGCCAGCGGGTTCAACGGATTCACCCGGCCGCCGGCGAGCCATGCCGTGACCGGCGAGGAGTTGACGGCATTGAGCGTGGTGAGCGTGCTCACGAAGCCCATCCCCGGCGCGGACTTCCCGCCACCGCCGCCGCTGCCACCGCCCATTCCGAGAGCGGTGCCGCTGCTGCTCGCCGACTTGCCGCTGCCCTGGATGGCCAGACCGAATCGGTTGGCGATCCAGTCGTTGCCGCGGCTGAGGCCGCTGCTGAGGCGTTTGAGCTGGAATATGGCGATGATCTCGACGGTGCCCGCGATGATGATCACCGCCATGACCTGACCGCGGGCTTGCGCGAACAGGTTGCCCATGAACAGCACGTACACCCCGAGGAATATGGTGTAGGCCGTCATTCGTGCCGCCGCGACGAAACTGTCGACCACATTGCGCACCAAGAACGTCTGCGTGGGTCCGTAGACGAATCCGCCCGCGGCGAAGCCGAATATCGACATGAACCCGTGATAGATCGTGTCCAGCGCCGCCTTGATGACCTTCAGTCCGAGATACATCGCGAAGGCCAGCAGGATGCCGCCGCAGGTCAACAGCATGAGCCCGGTCGCGACCTGCCCCATGGAAGGGTTTTCCGCCTTCGCGTGCGCCGCGGCGTCGCCGCACGATTTCAAACCGCTGATCACCCGGTTGTCATCACCTGCCGCCACGCCCGCCGACCACGCCGACCGGCAGGCGGGCCGCTGGTCGACCGTGTGCCCGAAATTCCAGACCTGCAGCGGTTGCCGGGCGAAATTGTCGGCCAGATCGCTCTGCATCGTCGCCACCAACTGGGTGGGGTTGGGGTGGGAGTTCCCGTTCAGGCCGGCTGCCACCGAGATGCCGAGGTCGCGGCCCTGAGCCAGCAAGCCGTGCGAGGACAGCACGTCCGCCAACGGCTCGGCCAGGAACAGCGGGCCGAGCAACGCCACGCCCACCATCGTCACCACCTGCGTGGTTGCCTTCGCGTGGTAGCCGCGCACCATGAACCATCCGACGCAGAACGCGCCGATGGTCGCGGCGGTGACCAGCATGATCGGGGTCGCGATCTGCGCGGTCAGCGCGTCGGCCACGCCGTGCAGCGCGGAGCTGAACATGTCCAGCCACCGGAAGCTCAACGCGTAGCCGATCAACCAGATCGCCGTCGTCACGATGGCTATGTAGCCGATGAATTCCAAGCCCAGCACCGCCCACAAGATGGTGGCGCGTGGCTTGAACAAGCTTTCGTCGCCGGTCGCGAAGCGGTAGTCCGACAGCGCGATTCCCGACGAGTCGTGGATGTTCATCCAGCTGAGCCCGTCGATCCCGGACGTGCCCGACGCGACGCCCGCCGCGTCCTGGGCGGCGGCCAGCGCGCCGACGAAGCCGGGGAAGACGAACAGCGCGAAGAAGGAGAGGGCGATCCCGAGGGCCCGCCGCCGCCAAGCGCCTGTCCCGGAACGCGGCCACCGGTGCGGCGCGTCACCGCGGACTGCGCGTGCAGCGGCGGAGAGGATATCGAGAACTGGAAGCGATCTCCGAGGAGATGAGCTCGGGCGGACAGTGCGTGGTCGCACCGCTGGGATGTGCACGGAAGCGTCCTTCGTCCCGTCTTTGGGGGGCGCAGTCGACTGCGAATTCCGAAACGGGTTGCGCGCGAACGCCGATGGCACTGTCCGCCCCGTCTCACGCCTGTATTACAGACAGGTGCGGAAACATCCGCTTGAACGTCCAATGACATCCAGACGGCTCGGGAGTGTACGTAAGTACCTCGACCCGCTACCTGGGTTGCCCAGCAAACGGCATGTGCTGCACTGATTTTCGCGTCGCAAGTCACTGGACGAGGCATGCCGGGTCATCGACGTGTGGCTGGACCACCGTCTCTGCCTCGCCGGCTATCGGCAGGGGACACGCGGCCGTTCTCGATCGTGGATCGCGCGACTTGTCGTACAGCAGGTGAACAATGCCGCTATGGCATACGACGAGGAGTTGGCCGAGCGAATCCGGGAACTGATCCCACCCGGGCCCGAGCGCACCGAGCGGAAGATGTTCGGCGGTCTCGCCTTCTTGATCGGCGGCAATATGGCGGTGGCCGCCAGCGGACAGGGCGGTCTGCTGGTGCGAGTCGACCCCGACGAGGGGGAGCGGCTGCTCGGTGACGCCGTGCAGCCCATGGTCATGGGCGGGCGTGAGATGGTCGGCTGGCTGCGGGTCGCCGCCGTCGACGACGACGAAGTGCTGCGGGAATGGGTCGAGCGCGGCGTCGCCTACGCTCGGACCCTCCCACCCAAGAAGAACAAGAACTGACCCAGCTCAGGGGCGGACTTGCCGTCGGAAGAGCACGCGGTCGAATTCGCGGCCGTACTCGTCCACCGCGACCACGTCCATCTCGCTGGCGAAAACGCCCGGACGCACGTCGACGCGCAGGAACGAGTAGTTGCGGAAGCGGACCCGCGACCACGGTGCGGCTTCGTCCTGCTTGCCGCCGCCCGGCGTCCAGACGTAGCTGTTCGGCACCGAGGTGTCGGGCAGCTCGTCGCCGCGGAAGGTCTCTCGCGACCCGGGCTGGAATTCGTAGCGCGGGCGTCCGCCGCCGCCCACGGTGTAGTAGACGGTGCCGTCGGTCTCCGGATAGACGATCGAGTTGTCGCCCGCCACCTTCGTCGCCTGGCCGCCGCGGAGCGGATCGGTGCGCTCGTAGACGTGGTTGTGGCCCTGCAACACCAGATCCACCTGGTAGCGGTCGAACAGGCCCACCCACGCGTCCCGCACGCCGCCGTCGCTGGCGTGCGATTCGGTGGTCGAGTAGGCGCAGTGATGGAAGAAGCAGACGATGAAGTCGATATCGGGGTCGGCGCGGTAGGCCGCCAAGGTGCGTTCCACCCAGCTCGTCTGCGCCCCGCCGGAATAACCACTGTTCGCGCGGATCTCGTAGGAGACGTCGTTGGCGTCCAGGGAGAGCACCGCGAGGTTGCCGTAGGTGAACGAGTACGCCGACGGGCAGCCCGCCGGACCGTTGCCGGGGAAGTCCAGCCGCGCCAGGTGGCCGCCGTAGCCGTGCTCGCCGTAGGTCGCTTCCATGTCGTGGTTGCCGGTGGCGAACATCCACGGCGTCTGGGCGGCGCTGGTCTCGATCGCGTTGAAGTAGACGTCCCAGACGTAGGGATTGTATTTGTCGAACCCGCTCGCCGATCGCGCGCCGTGCGCGACGAACTGCCCCGGCTTGCCCGCACCCGAAGGGTCGGCATAGGCGATGTCGCCTGCGAGGATGTGGAAATCGGGCCGGGCGGCGGCAATCTGGCGCAGCACGTTGCTCGCGTGCGGCGCGGCCGGATCGTTGTCGGCCTTGTAGTACTTGTCGTCGTAGTCGCCGGGAGCGACGCCCTCCGGCAGCGCCGGGGTCTGGTCGGTGCCCTGGTCGCCCATCATGGTGAAGCGGAACGGAAGGACCGCCGGTCGTGCGCTGGGCATCGCGGGCGCGGCGGCGCGGATGTCGCCGACGAATCCGTCGGAGGTCCGCCAGCGGTAGAAGTGCGGAACCCGGCCGGGAAGACCGTCCACCGGGGCGTGGGCGTAGAACTGTTCGGTCGCGAGCACGCCGCCGTCGGCCGTGGGCAATTGGGTCAGCAGGTTGCGCACCTCGGCCTCGACCGTCGCGCCCAGGGCCGGTGTCGGTCCGTGGTCGAGGTACACCGTGGCGCCTGCCGGACGCCGCGACAGCTGCGCCGCGAAACGCAACTGGCTGGCCGCGTCCTGGCCGAAGGCCACGCGCCGTCCGCCCACCGCGAGCTGGGCCTCGTCGGCGTAGGCGCGCTTGCCGAACGGTGTCGTGCCGACCGCGGCCACCGCTGCGGCCGCCGCGGCGCCGCGCAGGATATTGCGCCGCGACACCGGCCGGCGGCGCATGTAGGAACGGTGCCATTCGTGCTGCTCGGTCATGGTCATGTGGGCAGCGAGCTGGCCGGGAATTCCGGTGTCCGGAATGTCGCCTGCTGGATTCAGCGGTGTGGACGGCATACCGCAGATGCTGTCGCGGCCGGGCGCACGGAGCAACTCGACACCGCACCGGGGGCGGGAATACCCGTGAACAGTCCCTTTCGCCCTTGCGTTTTGGGGCATTTGCCGGAAATGCGGGAAAAATACGATGGCTGAACGTATTTCGTAGGGACTCGCGTTCCCTGCGGCAATTACTCGCTCCCTCTAGTCATTCCACGCTTGCGATTGCGACGGATGACGGGACCGCGCGAGGTGTGGTCCGCATCGACAAGGCCGGGTGACGGGCAGGCTTCACCGAACCCCGTGCGGCTCACCGGTCTACAAACCGTGCATCTACGGGAGGCGGCCATGCACGGCCGGTCACGCCGGTGGCTTATCAGTGGCGGCCGAGGGATTCGGCGACCGATCCCGTTCGGAGGGCGGACCGGGGGCGAACGGGGACACGAGCGAAGCGCTCCAAGGGAAGCTCGGCGTGCCTGTCGGCGGGCATTCGGCGGCGGCTGCCAGCGGTTCGTTGTTCGCGGTGAGCCTGCGGACCGTCCGTTCGAGGGCGGGCAGGATCTCGGCGATGTCGAGGTCGGCGCTCGCGAATCGGCCGATCAGCGCGTAGATCATGTTGGTCAGCACGAGCGCGATGTCGGCGATGTAGTCCGGATCGGCGCCGGCCAGCAGCGCGCTCGCGGCGGGCAGCACGGCGTCGAAGCCTTGGGCGTCCAGTCGCCGGCCGCCGGGACCGGAGCGCGCGCGATAGTAGGCCTCGAGCATCCGGGGATTCCGTTCCCACGGTTCGAACACGTACCGCAGCAAGCGCATCAAGCCGTCGGTCAGCGGCTCGCCGTCGATCGGCCGCGCGGGGGTGGCGTAGGTGTTGGTAGCCATCCATCGCTCCACCGCGGCGAGCAGCAGATCGTCACGGGTGGGGTACCGCTTGTAGACCGTGGCGAGGGAGACGTGCGCGTCCCGGGCGACCGCACGCAGCTGGACGGCGTCGTAACCGTCGGACTCGAGCATCGACAAGACGACGTCGATGATCTTCGCCGCTGGATCTCCTTCGTCTGTCCGAACCACGTACGTACGGTAATCCAGCGCTCCCGTCGCGGATACTCGCCACGACCGCGGGTGGCTGCCGGTTCCCGACAGCGTCGCCGATGGCCGTGACCGGCCGGTTCGGTGAAACGACGTTCCGGCGCGGCACGCCCGTGGCTAAGCTGCGGGGATGACGCTCTTTCTCCGCGTCGCCGTGGCGCCGGTCGTGCTCGCCGGCGCTCTGGTGAGCGCGGCGCACGCCGACGCGACGCCCGGCAGCGACATCACCGCCGTCACCCTCGGGCAGGCCCGGATTCCCGCCGGGCTGGTGCCCTTCGTCGCGGGCACCGATCTGGTGGTCCGCGAGATCACGATCGGTCCCGGCGGCTCCACCGGCTGGCATTACCACGTCGGCCCGGTCTTCGGCTTCATCCGATCGGGCACGCTCACCCACCCCGGCCCCGATTGCGACGCTCCGGTCTACCGCACCGGCGAGTTCATCTACGAGCCCGCAGGCGAATGGAACGTCCACGTCGGCCTGAACCTCGGCGCCGAACCGCTCGTCCTCGACGTCGTCTACGCCCCACCCACCGGCGAGCCCCTGTTCATCGACGCCCCCGCCCCGCCCTGCGCGTAGGGAGCCCCGTCCCTCGATCGAGCGAATCCGCAGTCGGTACGCCGAGCGGTCGGACTCGGCGTACCGGCAGTTCGCAGGGGTATCGATCGGCCGGATAACTGGTTGTCCCGATCGCCCGGTCGGGTAGACGACGATGCCCAGGCGACGGACCGGTGACGATGGCCGCACCGCGACGGACTGGTGGCGGGTGGCTGCCTGGAGAGGGACTGGTGATGGTGGCGGCCCGGGGACGGACTGGTAGTTGCCTAGGGACGGACTGGTGGTGGCCTGGGGAGGGACTGGTGGCGGTGGCCGCCCGGGGACGGACCGGTGACGGTGGCGGCGCTGGAGCGCGTACGTTCGCGCCGTGGGAACGAAGGAGCACGATTCGGCGACGCTGTCTTCGGGTCGGCGTGTGCGGGGTCCACGGCCGCGGGCGGCGTAGCAAGCTGTGTGGTGATCGTCCGCAGCGGGCGATACGCGGTGCATCGACTTCCGGATGGAGACCAGATATGTCGATGATTCCTGCTGGATTGAAGTACACCGATGCGCACATGTGGGCACGGCAGGAGCGTGACGGCACGCTGGCGGTCGGACTCACCGACCACGCGCAACAGAACTTGGGCACGATCCTCTTCGTCACCACGCCCCAGGTGGGCATGTTCGTCGGCACCGGCGAGGCCGTCGGCGCCGTGGAGGCGGTCTCGGCCATCGCCGAGATGTACTGCCCGGCCCGCGGCGTGGTGGTCGAGGTCAACCCGGCCATCGCGGATGACCCCGAGCAGGTGAACAACGACCCGTACGCGGCCTGGCTGTTCAAGATCAGGCGAGCGGAAGGGGCCTCGGATGACGAGTTGCTCGACGCCGCCGCCTACCGTCGGTTGCTCGAGGATCTCGGCGCGTAACCGGGAACGCCGTCCCAGCGCAAGCTCGGCTTCAGTCGTCCAGCTCGGGGTCGCGGTCCGGCACTCTGCCGCGCTCGGCACGGGCACCCCGGCCGCGCCAACTCCGGTAGCCGCGATGTGCGGCGAACGCTCCGATGATCGCGGTGGCACACCACACCGCTATGGCGGTGTAGGCGAGAGGGGCCGACAGGTCGCCGATCGACGCGCCGAGCGCGGTGTAGACGAACGCGCGCGGCGCGGATCCGATGAACGCGCCGACGGCCATCTGCCACAACGGAACTCCGAACGCGCCGAACACATACGACGCGAGCGCATCGGAGATGCCGGGAACGAAGCGCTGCCCGACGACCGCCCACAGGCCGCGCCGCTCGATCTGCGCGTCGATGCGCTCGGCCCGCTCGGGGCCGAGCAAGCCGCGCGCGCTCTCGCGGCCCGCCCGACGCCCGAGGAAGCTGGTGATGATCGCCGTGCCCACCGCGGAACCCAGCGTCACGAACGTCCCCACCAGCGGCCCGAACAGCAGTCCGCTTGCCGCGGCCAGCAACGGGCCGGGAACGAAGACGGCCCCGAGGACGGCCGACATCACCACGTAGGCGAACGGTGCGGCGGGCCCCGTCGCCGCGACCACATCGCGCGCACCCTCGACATCGATCACTCGGGCGACGGCGACGAGATAGAACATCACTGCCAGCCCCCCGGCCAGCAGCGCGAGCCGCACGACGTGCCTGCGACGTCCGACGGGAAAGGAATGCTCGGTGCCGGTCATGATGAGCGCAATCCTGCCGCACGCCGACCACCCCTTCGACTCCAGGCGCACGCGAGCCCGCCGTCGGGACGAGGTCTACGGCTACCAGCACCGGCCGAGCGTTCTACCGCTACCCCTAAGCCTCCAAGATCAACCGCACATGGCTGTGGCGTTCACCGAGAGGACTCCTCGCTCATGTGCCGTTGATCTTGATGCCCCCATGGTGTTCGGCTGCGGTAGTGCACAATCGGCGTATGGCACGGTCTCTGCCCGAGGGCGAATCGCTTCTGGTGCGTACTGATTTCACCGACGACGCGGCGTGGGCGCAAACCCTCGCGGCGGTCATCGCGTCCTACGACGAAGACACGATGACAGAGCTGACACCCGTCGACGACGTGGCCTTCGACGGGCTCACCCCCGCCGACCTGGGGGATCTGGTCGATGGCCAGACCTATGTGTTCCTCGCCGACACCACCACGATGACCGACACCGAGCACCCACTGCTGGCGGTCGATACCAGCGACGAGGATGTCCGAGGGGACGGCGACGCGGTGTTCCGGATCGCGCCGAGCGCGATGGCCGAGGTCGAGGCCAACTTCCTCCTCGCCAACATGGACTTCGAGGACTACGCAGGCAGCGTCGACGACGACGGTGTTTTCCGCGGCTTCGTTCGGTGAACGCGGCCGGCACTGAGCGATGTGCCGTTGTTCTCGATGTTCAGGGTGGGTCGCGGGGGAGGAGGGTGCCCAGGGGGCCGAGGTCGATGTTGAGGTCTTCGGGGGTGAGGCCGAAGTGGTCGCGGAGTTCCTCCATGCGTTGTTCCAGGAGCATGAGGGTGGTGCCGATGCGTTCGATCTGGTCGTCGGTGAGGTCGCCGGCGTCGACGCGGCGGATCGCTTGGCGCTCCATGAGTTGGCGGAGCAGTTCCACCAGGGTGAGGACGAGGCTGACCAGTCCGCGCTCGACGGATTCCGGTTCGGTGTCGATACGCGGTGGGATGCCGCCGAACTCAGTCATCGGCGGGCGGTTCCAGGGCGCGCTCCGCGGCGGGCCCGAGCGACGCGGACAGGGTGCTGATCGAGGAGATGAGGGCCCGTAACGAGATCTGGACCAGGTCGACGTCCGCGATGGCGAGTTTGATGTCGCCGGTGATCACCACCCCGCCGGCCAGTACCCGATCCAGCAGGTCGACCAGCGCGACGCGCCGCTCGTCGTCGACCTCCCGGGTGGCCCGGCTCATGCCGACTCCCGCTCCACGCCGGCGAACGAGTACGGCGGCCAAGGGCCGGTGAGTTCGAGCCGGATGCCAGGGAATTCGTCGCCGAGCGCGGCGACGGTGGTGGCGAAGTCGTCGGTGCGGTCGTCGTCCACAAGGTAGGTCCCGTTGAGCACCAGCCAATCCCGGCGGCCGCTCAAGGTCGGGTCGGTCAGCGCCTGACGCCGTCCGGCCGCCGCGTGACGAACCAGGCGCGTGTGGATCTCGTCCGCGCGCTGCGCCGCGTCGCGTTCCACGGTCTCCTGCGCGGACAGTTGCGCGCGGCGGCGGGCCAGATACGCCGCGCCCGCGCCCTTCCCGCTGTTTTCGCTCGCGCGGGCTTCGGCTACGGCCGCGGTGAGCGCGGCGCGGTCACCGTAGGCCTTCACCCCCCATTCGGTGCGGCCGCTCACCAGCGCGAGCGCTGCGGTGAAGTCGGCTCGCCGCTGGTCGAGCAGGTCGCGCACCCGGTCGTCATCCAGGAAAACGGTGGCCAGCCGGAGCGGCACGACCGGACCTCGGCGCACCGCGGCCGACACGACGGCGTCATGCGCCCGGGCCGTGCCCTCCAGCCAATCGAGATCCTCCAGATGCCTGCGCAGCGGTTGCTCCCCGAACACCTCCAGCGGCACCGATCCGACGAGAGCGGTCAGGTCGTCCGAGACCACGGCGCGCACCGGCTCGCCCGCGACGCCGGTCAGCTCGCCGAGGTCCGCCGCGTCGCCCAGGCTGGGCGTCACCGCGTACAGCCAGACGCCGAGATCCTCGGTCACGATCGCTCTTCCCTGGGGGCGCGGCGACGCTCGACGGGCCGAGGCTGTTCGTTCGCGGCCTCCAGTTGGGCGATCCGGTCGCGGAGCTTCTTGTTCTCGAGTTCGAGATCGCGGTCCTGCCGCTCCAGCGTGCGGGCTTTGCTGTTGAGCCAGGGGTCGGTCTCCCACCAATCGATGCCCACCGACTTGGCCGTCTCCAACGACGCGATCACCAGCCGCAGCTTGATCGTGAGCAATTCGATGTCGAGCAGGTTCACCTGAATGTCGCCCGCGATCACCAAACCCTTGTCGAGCACCCGCTCGAGGATGTCGGCGAGGTTCGTCGAATGCCCACCGCCGAAGGGCTGCGGTGCGGACGACCCGCCGCCGACCACCGTCATGACCGAGCCCTTCCGATGTCGGTGCTGCCGCGGCCGTAGCGTCTGGTCCGGTGGTAGGCCAGCAGATTTCCGTCGAGATCGATCTCCACCTCGTAGAGTGCGAGGATGTCCGCCGACGACGGGATGCGGCGGTCCTCGAGCACCTCGATCTCCACCAGCCAGCCGTCCTCCGTCGGTTCCATCGACGTGACCCCCTCCACTTGCTTCGAGGTCAGCTCCACCAGATTCGCGGTGGCCGCCGCGATCGCCTGGGCCGCGGTGAGCCCAGGCGGTTCGTCCGAGGCCGAGCGCACGCCCTCGGTGTCTTCCGAAGTGGTCTTGCGTGCCACGCGCCTCACTCCTTCCGGTCGGTCGCGGTCACGCCCGCCGACCGGTCATGCGATCCAGGATCGCCTGCTGCGCTTGTTTCCGCTCCTCCTCCGACAAGCGACCGGCTGCCGCGGCCGCATCGATCTCCTCGAGTTGCCGCCGCATGAGGGCGGGATCTCGCATCTTCTGCTCCACCTGGTCCTGGATCAATTCCCCCAACCAGATCACTCCGCGCACCGGCGCGACGGGCAACGTCAGGATCGACGTGACGAGACCGAACATTCCCTTACTCCTCGGGTGCGCGCTTCGTCACGAAGTCGTAGGCCGCCATGGGACCGAGCAGATTCAGCTCCACGCGCCCGTCCCAGTCCTCGCCGAGCCGGCGCAACGTGTCCTCCAGCTCGTTCTGCCGAGCCAGCTCGACCAGCACCGCGACGTGGACGGCGTCCTCCTCGTCGGTAGGGTCGCGCTGGTTGACGAGCGGGTCCAACGCTTCGAGTTCGGTGACCACCCGGCGGGTGTCCTCGGCTCGTTTGGCCTCGATGGCCTGATTGATCAGCTCGCCCAGCGCGATCCGCTCGTTGCGGGTGGCGTCCTCCGGTTTGTCGCGGATCGCGTCGCGCAGCCGGGCGGCCTCGGCGTTCTCGTCGAGGAGTTCGCGCAGGATGGCGTCCTCGACGTAGCGTCCCCTGATCACGAACTGCGCGCGGCCTTCGAGTTGCTCCAGCGCGGAGCGGAACTCGTCTTCGTTGGCCCCGAGCAATTCGTTCTCCACCGCCTCCGCGTCGGTCATGACCGCGCCGAACCGCAGCGGCAGCACCGGGGCGACGGCGGCGGACCCGTCCAGCAACTCGGCGTGGGCGGTGAGGTCGTCGGGCGTACCCAGCGGCCGATCCGACGCGAGCGTGCTGACCAGCGCGGCGATCTCGCCGTGCCGCACCACCGACACCTCACCCGGAGGGTCGCCGACACCGCTGGCGTGCGGCTCGGGCTCCACGTCGGCGGGCACAATGCCGTACACATATACGGCGGCTTGACCGGTGGTCATCAGCCCTCCCTACGTTTGGGCCTGTTCGCCGTCTGGCGCTTGTCCTGCACGTCGCCGAGAAAGTCCATGACCTTCTCGCCCGCCGCCTCCAGCGCGCCTTGCGTCTTGTGCTTCGCCAAGCCCTGGGTGCCCTCGCCGACGAGGTCGGTCAGCCCCTTCGGCTGGGTGGAGATCTCCAGCCGGTTGACGGCTTCGGCGAAACGCAAATAGGTGTCCACACTGGCCACCACGACGCGGGCGTCGATGGTCACCAGTTCGATGCCGACCAGTGACACGCGCGCGAACGCGTCGATGACCAGGCCTTTGTCCAGAATCGTGTCGATCACGTCGGCCAGGCTGGAGGAATTCGGGCGCGCCATCGTGCCCGCTCCGCCACCGCCGCCGCCTCCTGCGGGTTCGATGGTCATGCGTGTGCTCCTCGCTTCTCAGGCGACCGGCGGGTCGCCGTGCGACGGCGGCGGGCGGCCGGTCGCCGGCGAGGACGTCGATCCTCGTCTCGCTCGTCCGTCTCTTGCTCGTCGGTTTCGTCTTCTTCCTCGTCCGGCTCCTGGTCGTCCGGCTCTCGTTCCTCTGCGTCCGCGTGGTCTTCTTCGCTGTTCTCCTCTTCTTCGCGACGAGCGGTCTCGTCGTCCTTGACAACCTTGCTGTCGTGGATTTCGCCGTGCCAGCCGACGATGTCGTCGGGATGCAACACGGCCTCGGTCATGACGTGCCGCTGGAAGTGCTTCAGTTCCAGGCGGCAGCGCCGACCGGCCGCGCGCCACATATTGGCGGTCTTCTCGAAGAAGCCCTTGGGGTGGTACTCCAGCACAACGAGAATGCGGGTGTAGCCCGGTGAGAGTTCGTGGAAGGTCACCGCGCCGTCGATGTAGCCCTTGTGGCCTTTGGAACGCCAGACGATCCGCTCGAACGGCACCTGCTCGAGAATCGTGGACTCCCAGGTGCGCCGGGACCAGAACACTTTGCCGGTCCAGCTGAGTTTTTCGTCGGCGACCTGTTCGACCTGCTCGAGCTTCTTGGTGAACTTCGGGAAATCCGCGAACTGGGTCCACTGGTCGTAAGCCAGGTCGACCGGAACGCCCACGTCGACGTGCTCGACGATATTGGTCAGCTTGATCTTCTTGCCGCCGCCCTTGCCCTTGCCGCCGGTGAGCGATTCCTTCACCGTCTCGAACTGGTCGCGCAGTGTGGCGCCGATCTTGGTCTTGCCCATGCTCATGGCCGCGCTGAACGGCGACGCGCCACCGGCGAGCTTCTCCACGCCGGTCAGCGCCGACAGCAGATTCCCGCGATTACCAGCGGCGTAGTCGTTCAACCGGTCCGCGGTCTTCGACACCTGGTTGGTCAACCCGGCCACCGCGCGTTCGGCGAGCGCTCCCGTGAGGGTCTGCACCGACTGCTGCAAGATGCCGGTCGGCGTGGGCGGTGGCGCCTTCTTCTTGGCGGACGATCCCGCCTTCGTGGCGGACGATCCGGCCTTTCTGGCGGAGGATCCCGCCCCCGTCGCGGCTTTGGTGGCCCGGCCCGCTGTATCGGCGGCCACCTTGCCGACTCCTGCGGTCGCGTCGCGCAATATCTTCGCCATCGCCGGTCACCTCCTCGTCCGACGCACCGGCGCTTGACCGGCCTCGGCGCGACTACGGCGGCCACCGGTCCCGGACGGCTTGCGATCCGCGGAGTCGGACGAACGGTCGGCGGAGCGCGAGCTCGCCGCGCGCCTGGCAGCCGTGCTCGACCGGCGAGTGCGCGTCCGCGCGGCGGGACGCTCGGTGTCGTCCTCCGCCGCACCCTGGTCGGCGTCTTCCTCGTCGTCGGGCATCTGATCTTCGTCCTCGTACTCGTCTTCGAGCTCGTTGTCGGGCGTTCGCTCCTCGGCTTCGTCCTCGGGCCCTTGGTCCTCGTCTTCGGCTTCGTCCTCGGGCGCCTGGTCCTCGTCTTCGTACTCGTCCTCGGGCGCTTGATCCTCGTCCTCGTCCTCCGGCGCCTCCTCGTCGTACTCGGAGGACTCGTCTTCGTACTCGTCCTCATCCGAATCCGTCGCCCGCGCGCCCCGCCGGCCCTGGTCGGTCAAGGCCGTCGCACCCTGCTGCAACCGGTCGCTGAGCGCGTCGATGCGGTTGCTGGCCGCGGTGACCGCGGCCGAGCGCACCGCGCCGACCAGCTCGTCGCGCACGGTGTCGGTGATCCGGGTCAACTCCGGTGTCGATCTGAGCAGCTCCGTCCCGCGCTCCAGCAGGCCCCCGGGCGCTCCGGCGGATCGCCTGGCCATCGCGGCGCCCGCCAGCGACATCGCGAAGCGCATCTTGCGCGTGCGGCCCAGGAAGTATCCGATGCCCACCCCTAACGCAATTCTTCCTCCACCTTTCATTGCTCACTCCTTGCTCGCCTCGACGGCAACCCCACCGGCGGAGCCGGGGCGCCGAGACTTGACGTCCTCAGAAGTGGGGTAGACCACATCGCAGTGGCCAAACATCAGCGTATTCCTGGTTAACGAATGGGTCGATGGGTTCTGCCTGCGAGAAGACCTGAAAGACCGGGCGGTCGGAACGCTCCCAGCGATCACCTGGCCCGTAGGAGTCGGCGCAGCGGGAAAAAAATCTCGGGAAACTTCGCCAACTACGTCGAAGACGAACCGCCGGCTCCGACCAGTAGGTGACAGCAGGTCACACCACAGCAGAGGAGCACATCATGTCCGTCAACACCTTCTTCTGGTTCGACAACGCCGCCGAGGAAGCCGCCGCGTTCTACGCCTCGGTGATCCCGAACTCGCGAGTGGTCGAGGTCTCCCGCAACTCCGACGGCTCGGCGTTCATCGTGGCCCTGGACTTGGACGGTCATGCGGTCACGCTGATGAACGGCGGCCCGGACCATCCGCTCACCGATGCCGCGTCGCTGCAGGTGATCGTGGACGGTCAGGACGAGGTCGACCGCCTGTGGGAGGCCCTCACCGCGAACGGCGGCGAGCCCGGGCCGTGCGGCTGGCTGAAAGACCGTTACGGCTTGTCCTGGCAGGTGGTGCCTTCGGCGCTGCCGAAACTGATGAGCGGTGACGATCCCGCCAAGACCATCGCCGTCGGCACCGCTTTGCGGTCGATGTCGAAGCTCGATCTCGCGGTTCTCCAGGACGCCTACGACAACGCCTGATCGGTCCGGCACCGTGAGCGCCGAAGAGCCCGCTCGGACGCCGTTGTCCGGGCGAGCTCTCGCGCGACGGCGTCGTCAGCGCCAGCGTTCGGGTGTCACGGGCGCGTCCCACGCACGGGCGTAACGGCGTTTGTCGGCAGCGTTGTACTCCTTGCTGCGGTAGACCACGTACGGCCGCACCAGATAGCCGATCGGGGCGCTGAACATGTGCACCAGCCGGGTGTAGGGCCACAGGCCGATCAACGCGAGCACGACCAGCCCG
Source organism: Nocardia sputorum (assembly GCF_027924405.1). NCBI lineage: Bacteria > Bacillati > Actinomycetota > Actinomycetes > Mycobacteriales > Nocardiaceae > Nocardia > Nocardia sputorum. The sequence goes on from NZ_AP026978.1 coordinate 1,155,953, forward strand.
TGCAGTTGGAACGTCCACGGGGTATCCACCATGAGCTCGGGCCGGGGCGCGAGGGTGAACAGACTGCGGAACCACGGCGAGACCGTCTCGCGGTAGTTGTAGGTGCCCCACAGCAGGTTGCTGCCCCAGGTGTTGAGCAGGCCGGTGACCAGCGCGGCGGCCAGCAGCACGTACATCAGCTTGTCGTTGCCGGTCGTCGCCTTGCGGACGGCGGGGACGGTGAAACGACGGTAGAGCAGGATGCCGACGCCGGCCAGCACGGCGAGGCCGGCCACCGACCCGGCCGAAACGGCGATCACGTGGTAGACGTGCTCGGAGATGCCGACCGCGGAGGTCCACGACTCCGGGATCAGGACGCCGAGCACGTGACCGCCGAACACCCCCAGCATGCCGAAGTGGAACAGCGGGCTGCCCAGCCGCAGCAGACGGCTCTCGTAGATCTGCGAGGAACGGGTCGTCCAGCCGAACTGGTCGTTGCGGTAGCGCCACAGGTGCCCGAGCACGAAGGACGTGAACGCGACGTACGGCAGGATCAGCCACAGCGAGGTGGGCAGATGCGGCGTTGCGTTCATCGTCGGCCTTCCGATCCGTCGAACAGGGAGGGGTCCATCGCGAAGGGTTCCAGCCCGACTTCCTCCTCGGGCGGGCCCTGCGCGGCGAGTTCGGCGATGCGCCTGCGGTCCGCGGTGGTCGGCGGCGGCAGGGTCGCCCCGACCGCCGCGAGCACTCCGGCGTAGGGCGAGCCGTTGTCCGACAAGGAAAGACGCAGCAGTTCCAGCACCGGCACATGCTCCCCGAGTAGCCGTTCGCCGCCGATCGGATCCACGGTGGCGGCGAACTCCAGCAGCACCGGCAGATGGTCGGGCAGTTCCTCGTCGCCTAGTTCGACGCCGGCGTGCCGGTAGGCGTGCTTGAACCGCAGCAACGCCATCCCGCGCTTGCGAGTGTCGCCGTAGGCGTAGAAGGTCAGGTGCAGGCTGGCGCGGCGGCGCATGTCGAAGGTCGCGACGTAGTCCGCGGCGAGCTCCAGCGGCGGGGTCGTCCGCAGGTGATCGAGACATCCGCTCAGGTGGGCGCGCACCTCATCCGGCAACACGGCCGCGGCCGTGGTCAATTGGTCGATCATGGCCAGCGTCTGCTCGGTCGGGTAGTCCAGCAGCAGCGCGGCGATCCGCCAGACCAATTGGCGGTCGCGTTGTGCGAGCTCCACCGCCGGTTCCGGGCGGCGGCGCAGTTTCAGCAGGCTCATCGCCCTGCTCCGGTCCGAGCGGCCGGGTCTTCGGTCACGGCCGCGTTGCCGTTGCCGTCGGCCGTACCGTTCGTACGCCCGTTCGCGCCGCTGTTCTCGTGCCCGTCGGCCGTGCCGTTCGCATGGCCGTTGGTAGCGCTCTTGCCGTTGCCGTTCGCCGCGGCACCGGCAGGCACCAAGCCCTGGGTGCTCTTGCCGTCCCAGTTCAGCAGATTGATGCGAGACGACTTCTCCTGCGGCGCTGCCCCATTGCTGTCGGTGAGGTGGAACTTCTCCACCATCTGGTCGAACGCCGTCATACCCGGTCCGCCGTCGGTGTCCAGGCTGCATCCGGTGGCCAGCGAGTCCAGTTCGTGCGCACGGGCTCCCGCGCCGGTCGGGATGACGTAGCGGTGCTCGTATTTGGCGATGGCCAGCAGCCGGTACATCGCCTCGATCTCCTCCGGCTCCAGCCGCACCGACGGCGCGATCGTGGGATCGGGCTCCTCACCGAGGTTCACCGACCGCATGAACGAGCGCATCGCCGCCAGACGCTGCAACGCCGCGCGCACCGGCCCCACATCGCCCGCGGTGAACAGCTCGGCCAGGTACTCCACCGGAATGCGCAGCGCGTCGATGGCGCCGAACAGGTTGGACACGTTCTCGCCGTCGTGGCCGGTCTCGGTGAGCACATCCACCACCGGCGACAGCGGCGGTACGTACCAGACCATCGGCATGGTGCGGTACTCCGGATGCAACGGAAGCGCGATCTGATAGTCGACGATCAGCTTGTAGACCGGCGAATCCTGAGCTGCCTGAATCCATTCCGGCGAGATCCCGGCACGCTCCGCCTCCGCGACCACCCGGGGGTCGTGCGGGTTGAGGAACACACCGAGCTGGGACGGGTAGAGATCCTTGTCCTCGGTGACCGACGCGGCCTCCAGCACGGCGTCGGCGTCGTAGAGCATGACGCCGATGTAGCGCAGCCGCCCCACGCAGGTCTCCGAGCACACCGTCGGGATGCCGACCTCCACGCGCGGGTAGCAGAAGGTGCACTTCTCCGCTTTGCCCGTCTTGTGGTTGAAGTAGATCTTCTTGTACGGGCAGCCCGATACGCACTGCCGCCAGCCGCGGCACTTGTCCTGGTCCACCAGCACGATGCCGTCCTCGGCGCGCTTGTAGATCGCGCCGGAGGGGCAGGAAGCAGCGCACGACGGATTGAGGCAGTGCTCGCAGATGCGCGGCAGGTAGAACATGAAGGTCTCTTCGAACTCCAGTTTCACCTGATCGGACAGCTTCGCCAGCAGCGGGTCCTTGCCGACCTGCTCCGGACCCGAACCCAGGTCGTCGTCCCAGTTGGCGCCCCAGGTGACCTTCGTGTCCTCGCCGGTGATCAGCGATTTGGGCCGTGCGACCGGCGTCGTGTCGACCGGCGGTGAGGACAGCAGGTTGTCGTAGTCGTAGCTCCACGGCTCGTAGTAGTCCTCGACCGTGGGCAGATCCGGATTCGCGAAGATGTTCAGCAGCCGCTTCAACCGGGACCCGGACTCGAGGGTGAGCTTGCCGCGCTTGTTCAGCGTCCAGCCGCCCTTCCACTTCTCCTGATCCTGGTACTGGCGCGGATAGCCCTGTCCCGGACGGGTTTCCACGTTGTTGAACCAGACGTATTCGGTGCCGCCGCGGTTGGTCCACGCCTGCTTGCAGGTGACCGAACAGGTGTGGCAGCCGATGCACTTGTCCAGGTTCATCACCATGGCCAGCTGTGCCATGACGCGCATGTCAGTACTCCACTTCCTGCGACCGTTTGCGGATCGTCGTGACTTCGTCGCGCTGGTTTCCGGTGGGGCCGTGGTAGTTCAGCGCGAAGGACTGCTGCGCGTAGCCGCCGATGAGATGCGAGGGCTTGATCATGATGCGGGTGAGCGCGTTGTGGATGCCGCCGCGCTTGCCCCGGCCTTTGGTGTCCTCGCCGAGACCCTCGATGCGCGGCACGTCGACCGCGCGGTCCTGGGCGTGGTACATGAAGACCGTGCCCTCCGGCATCCGGTGGCTGACGATGGCGCGCGCCACCACGATGCCGTTGCGGTTGATCGCCTCGATCCAGTCGTTGTCGGCCACCCCGATCTTCGCCGCGTCGCGATCGGACATCCAGATCGTCTGCCCGCCGCGCGAGAGCGTCAGCATGTGCAGGTTGTCCTGGTAGGCGGAGTGGATCGACCACTTCGAGTGCGGGGTCAGGTACCGCACGGTGACGCCCTTGTCGCCGACCTCGCCGATCGTGGGCTCACGGAACAGCGCGGTCATGTCCAGCGGCGGACGGAAGATCGGCAGCTGCTCACCGAGCTCGATCATCCAGTCGTGATCGAGGTAGAAGTGCTGCCGCCCGGTCAGCGTGTGCCATGGCTTGAGCCGCTCGGTGTTGATGGTGAACGGCGAGTACCTGCGGCCGCCGGTCTCGCTGCCCGACCACTCCGGCGAGGTGATCACCGGCACCGGACGGGCCTGGGTGTCGGCGAAGGTGATCCGTTTGCCCTCGTGCTCGGCGGCCAGGTCGGCCAGCTGGGTGCCGGTGCGGCGCTCGAGGGCGTGGAAGCCCTCCACCGCCAGGCGGCCGTTCGTGGTGCCCGACAGGGCGAGGATCGCCTCGGCCGCGTGCGTGTCCTTGGCCAGCGACGGGCGGCCCTGCGCCACGCCCGACACCACCGTGCCGTTCACCCCGGCGAGGTATGCGACCTCCTGGTCGGGGTAGGTGGTGACGCCCTTGGTGGTGACGCCGAGCGTGTCGACCAGCGGCCCGAGCGCGGCCATCTTCTCCGCCAGCTTCGGGTAGTCGCGTTCGACGACCACCAGCTTCGGCATGGTCTTGCCCGGAATCGGTTCGCACTCACCGGCTTTCCAGTCCAGCACGCGCCCGCCCGCCTGCGCCGTCGCGTCCGGCGAGTCGTGCTGCAACGGCACGGCCACGATGTCCTTGCGCTTGCCCAGGTGCTTCTCGGCCATCCAGGAGAAGCCGCGCGCGATCCGGTGGAACGCGTCGAAGTCGGTCTTGGCCTCCCACGGCGGCGAGATGGCCGGGGAGAAGGCGTGCACGAACGGGTGCATGTCGGTGGAGGACAGGTCGTGCTTCTCGTACCAGGTGGCGGCGGGCAGCACGATATCGGAGAACAGCGTGGTGCTGGTCATCCGGAAGTCCAGCGACAGCAGCAGATCCAGCTTGCCGGTGGCCGCGGTCTCGCGCCAGTTCAGCTCCTGCGGCCGCACCCCGGTGGCGTCGGTGGTCTGCAGGTTGGAGTCGGCGCCGAGCAGGTGGCGCTGGAAGTACTCGTTGCCCTTGCCCGAGGAGCCGAGCAGGTTCGCCCGCCACACGGTCAGGCAGCGCGGGAAGTTCTCCGGCGCGTCCGGGTCCTCGCAGGCGAACTTCAGATCGCCGGACTTCAGCCCGTCCACCACGTGCTCGGGCGCGGTCTTGCCCGCGGCCTCGGCCTCGTCCACCAGGTCGAGCGGATTGCGGTCGAAGGTGGGGTAGCTCGGCATCCAGCCCAGGCGGCTGGCCAGCGCGATGTTGTCGGCGGCCGTGCGGCCGGCGAACTTGCCCGCGCCGAGCGGCGAGGCGAACGACTCCGCGGTGAACGGGTCGTAGCGCCACTGATCGTTGGTCAGGTACCAGAACACCGTGCCCTGCATCTGCCGCGGCGGCCGCTGCCAGTCCAGGCCGAAGGCCAGGGTGGACCAGCCGGTGACCGGACGGCACTTCTCCTGTCCGACGTAGTGCGCCCAGCCGCCGCCGTTGACGCCCTGGCAGCCGGTCAGCAGGGTCAAGGTGAAGAACGCGCGGTAGATCTGATCGGAGTGGAACCAGTGATTGGTCCCGGCGCCCATGAGGATCATCGAGCGGCCGCCGGAACGGTCGGCGTTGTCGGCGAACTCCCGCGCGATGCGCTGGGCCTGCACGGCGGGCACGCCGGTGATGGCCTCCTGCCAGGCCGGGGTGTACGGCTCCGCCGCGTCGTCGTAGCCGCTGGGCCACGTGCCGGGCAGGCCGTCGCGGCCGACGCCGTACTGCGCCAGCAGCAGATCGAAGACCGTGGTGACGCGCCTGCCCGCGACGGTCGTGGTCGGCACGCCACGGGTGAGCACGCCGGGGGTGTCGCTGTCGAAGCGGGGAATCCGTACGGCCGCAGCGTCGTCGGTGCGGCCGTACAGACTCAGGAGGGGATCGACGTCCCCGAGATCGAGGTTCCAGCGCCCGGTTCCCGCTTCACCGAACCGATGGCCGAGCGACCCGTTGGGCACCACCGGCTGTGCCTGCGCGTCCAGCAGGACCGTCTGGAACTCCACGCCCTCACCGGTTCGGCCGAGGTCGGCGGCGGTGAGGAACTTCCCGGGGACGTAGGCCCCGTCGTGCTCGTCCAGCGTGATCAGGAATGGCAGGTCGGTGAAGCGTTTGATGTAGTCGAGGAAGCGGGGCGTGGTCTTCTCGACGAAGAACTCCTTCAGCACCACGTGGCCCATCGCCATGGCCAGGGCCGCGTCGGTGCCTGGACGGGCGGGCACCCACTCGTCGGCGAACTTGGTGTTGTCGGCGTAGTCGGGGGAGACCACGACGACCTTCTGGCCCCGGTAGCGGGCCTCGGTCATGTAGTGCGCGTCCGGCGTCCGGGTGACCGGCACGTTCGAGCCCCACATGATGAGGTACCCGGCGTCGAACCAGTCCGCGGACTCCGGCACGTCGGTCTGGTCGCCGAACACCTGCGGCGAGGCCACCGGCAGGTCGGCGTACCAGTCGTAGAACGACAGCATGGAGCCGCCGAGCAGCGAGATGAACCGCGCGCCCACGGCGTGGCTGACCATGGACATGGCCGGGATCGGCGAGAACCCCGCCACCCGGTCCGGGCCGTACTGCTTGATCGTGTAGACGTGTGCCGCGGCGGCGATCTCGGCCGCCTCCCACCACTCGGCGCGCACGAATCCGCCCTTGCCGCGGGCGGCCTTGTAGCTGCGCGCCTTCTCCGGGTCCTCGACGACATCGGCCCAGGCCAGCACCGGATCCTTGAGCCGGGACTTGGCCTCCCGGTACAGCTCGAGCAACGTGCCGCGCACGTAGGGATAGCGCACCCGGGCGGGCGAGTAGGTGTACCAGGAGAACGACGCGCCGCGGGGACAGCCGCGCGGCTCGTACTCCGGCTTGTCGGCGCCCACCGACGGGTAGTCGGTCTGCTGCGACTCCCAGGTGATCACACCGTCTTTCACGTAGATCTTCCACGAGCACGACCCGGTGCAGTTCACGCCGTGCGTGGAGCGCACCACCTTGTCGTGCGACCAGCGGTCGCGGTAGAACTCGTCGGCGCTGCGCCCGCCGACCTTGTGCAGCGTCCGGTGATCGGACGACACTTCGCCCCGGTGGAAATATTTCCCCAGCCGCAGGAGCGCGTCCCCGGCGTCGGTGGCCGGAGCGGAGGGTACGTGACCCTGGGTACGCGAATTAACCACGACGTCCCCTTCGAGCTGTGCGATCGGGTTGATGTTCCGACTGTAAAGAGGCGTGCACGGCTGGCCAAACCTCTTTCTCACAGCCCATTCGGGGGTGTGGTGAGTTGTGAGATCGGCGCAACGTCACGGTCACGGTAACGCGCGGTTTCCGCGTGGCATCCGGTGCGTCGACCAGAGGAAAAACGCTCTGAACTGGTCTGATCCGGATCCGAGGGGTCGGCTCACGGGTGCGTCGGTGATGCTTTGGAAACCGCTGGTTCTCCAGTGCTTTACATTTGTTAACACATCGGATCGGTCGTCGGCGGAGTGTGTTTTATCCGTCCCGGCGAGTTTCGCTCGCGGTTTCCTGGCAATGCATTGTAAGCGTAATCACAATTCGCTGGAATTTCGCCCGACGTCGCATCAATTCCGGTGTGCCCCTGGCGGCGGTCGTCCGTCGATGGAGTGTCGCGGTGGACACTCACCCTGACCAGCGCGAGTGAGGCATTCGACTGGTCGTGGATGCGTACCGCCATCCGGTCATCGACATGGGATGTACCTCGCGATGCCTGTGGACCTCGCCCGGGCGATCGAGGTCGGAGACGGCATGCTTGCGCCGAATCGCCTACTCCAACCACATCCCGACCAACCATCTTCAGCGAGCGCTACGTGGACGCGGTCCGAGCTCGCCCGCAGCATGAGCCGTGCCTGCGTGCCAGTGGCGAGCTGGACATGCTGGTCTCCGAAGTGCCGTTCAGCTTTCGACGTGCCTACGCCATCGTGGATCGCTGTATCGAGGATGCCGGCGGCAAGTGGCCGGCGAAGCCGATCGCTCCCGACACCGTGCTCGTAATCGAGGTCGTCTCTCCTGGGGTGATCACCGTGGATTGCATCGCCAAGCGCAGAGAACGCGAAGCTTGATATCCAGCCGGGATCTCGGCTACGGCCGGATCGTCGCCGCCGAGTCCTTTGATCAGCTCGTAGTCGGTGATCCGCAGCATGCCGAGCGCGCCGGGGACCGCCGAGCGGGTGGCCAGTGCCGTCGCGAACGGCGGATGGATGTGCACGACCGCCTGGGCCGGGCGGGTCCGGTAGACGGCGGTGTGGATCGTCGTCTCCGCGGAAGGTCTGCGCCCGTGGTCGGCGACGGGCGTGGAGTCCGCCACGCGCACGATGACCATATCGCGCGCGCTGAACTCACCTGACGGCTCGCAGTGGCTCGACTCCTACCATGGGGGCGTCGAAGAGGAGCCGTAGACATGGGTTCTTTGCAGAACCGCTTTTGGGCGCTTTGCGTCCAAAGAAGTGGTTGCTCCACCTTGACGATAGGTGTGCGCGTTCTGATCAGGGCCACCTTCACAGATTCGCGGTTACTGTCCTTCGAATTCAGTGCCAGCGGCATCGTCATAGAATTTCGGTGACGCCATGGTCCTCTCCTCGGCGGGAATGGCATCGCGCTGAGCTTTAGCCTCGGCCAGCATTCTCAGCGCTTGTTCACGTTCCTCGTCGCTGAGCGGGGATAAACCCAGATCTTCTCGCGTCGAGAAGACTTTTCCGGCAATTTCCTTACTCATTACACGTTCCTATCTTTCGATCATCTGAATCAAGGTTTTTCCGGTCACGGGATCAACAGTTTTGTCAAGGTCTCAAAATTCGTTCCACTCCTGAAGAGGATTTCATTCTCCTTGACCCCCATGGCCTCAACAGTGGAATAGGGCGCGACATCTTTGCCGGTCTTCGACACGATCGTGAACTCGACATTCCCGGGAAATGCCGTTGAAGCCGACGATGAAGTGCTGGTAAATGCTTTCTCGGTTACAACCTCGCCAACCTTGTAATCGTCGATAACGCTCTGCGGAAGCGTGGTACCTCGGTAAACCACGCCGTTGTGGTCGGGGAGCTTGGCGAGTGCTTCGTTGATTGCATCGATCCGAGCCTTCTGCGATGCGTCCATGGTTCCCTCCCTCAGCGCCCTATTGAGATCTGCGTAACCGGGTCCAGTGTAGTCGGCGAGCGCGTCTAGGTCCTTCTGCGTAAGCGTCACTTTCTTAGGAACCCTGCGGGCGGCATCATCTGCACGCCCCTTGACGAGATTTATGATGCGGTCCAGCTTCTCGCGAATGGTCGAGATCACCTTATTGGTCTTGACCTTGACTGCAAGCTTGGCGGCGTCGATGATGTCCTTGATCTTGCCCGCATACTTCATGACCTTTTCCGCGATCTTGCCCGCACGGAGCGCAGCCACTGCGGCTGCACCGAACCCTGCGGATAGCGCCCCCGCGACCGCAGAGCAGACCAGGGTGACCGCAACTTCGGTCGCTATGTCCTCGGCGAGATCTTCCAGCAGCGAGACCAACTTGGCACGCATCTCGTCAATGGCGGCCTTCTGATCACGACAGGACTGGGCAATGTCAGAGAAAATGGAGGCGACATCCTCTGCGGCCGCCTTCATCTCGCGAATGTCTTCATCGATGAACGACGCCTCTGGTGCGGTCACCGCCTCGAAGCTCTTCGCGGCCCCTTCGAGCTTGGCTGCCAACCCGGCTACGGCACCACTCTTCGCCAACGTGTCCCATACGTCAGCGGCAGTAAGAAGCTTGTCAGGGTCGCCGTCGGGAATCGGCACCCCCGCCTTGCTGGCGAGCTCGAATCCATCGTCGACCAGTCCATTGCCGGGGCCTCCCGCCGAAGGCGGCGGTTGCGGGCAGGTGCTCCACGCAAACGGGAGCGGTGTCGGTTTCCCTGGCTCCGGGCGGCCAGTGCCTTTCTGATAGTCGGCGAGGGCATAGTTGTAACCAGCCTCCTGCAAGATATCGGCGTAGTTGTCGATCGCCTGGACCAGATTGCTCGACAAGACGTACGCGTCTATGGCGGTGGCGTCATAGGAGCTCGCCCACTCCTTACACGCTCCGACAGTGCCACCCATCTCTCTGCTATCGGACAGCTGTCCCATCGCGTTTGAGAATGCTTTGTGGAAATCCACAGCATAGGTATTGAGGTTGCTCGCAGTTATGACATAGATCAGTGGATCGACATTGAATTCGGTCACACCGACACCTATCCGCGGCCGAGCATGCGAAGATTCGTGGCCGCAGCGGAACTATATCTATCGTGGGCATCCGCGGCAGCCTGCTTCATCGCCGTGATGCCCTCGGAAACATCAGTTGCCCCGGTCATCCACTGACGGAATGCGTCAGCCTGTGCCTCGGCCGCCGCGCCGTTCCAGTTCTGCTGTACATGATCGATCCGCTGCTGCAAACCAGAAATGCTGTCGGAAAGAAAACCGACGAACGCATCCAGCCGGGACTTGATCTGTTCAAGCTCGGCCAGCTTGACTGGGAAAGGCTGTGTGTTGTCCATGTCGCCCCCTATGGCAAATCGAGCGAACTTGTCGTCCTTGCTCGTGCTTTGTCCTGCTCCTCGAGCACCTGGCTGGTCACCCCGAGCAGTTCGGCCATCTTCGACAGCGCGCCCAACACCGTGTCCGCGCCGTGCTTGGTCTCGTCCCAGCCAGCCCTGAATACGTCTGCGGATGTACCTTTCCACGATTCGAGCAAACCGTTGACGTCGGTATCCAGCGACCGTAGGCCGTTGACCAACGACTCAGCGGTGAGTTGTACGAACCGGCCGACATCTGTCACTTCAGCGGGTACGACCGCGAAATCCGTTGCCGCACTGTGAGACTCCGACAACAACGCCCCCTTCGTTCGCCTTCACAAGGCACGCCCCCCGTGTCTCGCTTTGGGCAAGGTCCGGCCTGTGCCCAGTGGGCGGAACGCGGCAATCCTACCGGGTCACGGCCCTGTTCGGTAATCGAGTCAGGTCGGCGGCGTCGCGGTTCGGGTCGCAGCTGAACTTGCTTCGCGCACATGCACGGTCGTTGTAGGAAGCGCGGTCAGTCCGGGTCGGCGGGATCGATGTCGGCGAAGGTGTCGACCCAATGGTGCGGCGGCCGAGGGGGATTGGGCTCACCGGGGCGCGCCAGGCCGACGACCCGCCATCCGGCGGCGACGGCGGCATCGAGTTCGTCGGGGTGGTCGGACAGGAACAGGATGCGCTCGGCGGGCGCGCCGATCGAGCCCGCGATCTTGTCGTAGGAGGACGATTCGCGTTTGCCGCCTGCCGTCGACAGATCGAAGTATCCGCTGATCAGCGGGGACAGGTTGCCGCCGCGTGCGAAGGCGAACCAATCTTGCTGGTTGCGAACCGATCCCGACGAGTAGACGTACAGCGCGAGCCCGGCCTCGCGCCACGCGGCGAGCGCCGGTGGCACGTCCGGGAAGAACTCGCCGTGCAGCGCGCCGCCGCGGAAGCCTTCCGCGCAGATGAGACCCTGCGCGGTCTTGAGCGGCTCGGCCTTGACGTCGGTGTCGAGCCATTCGCGCAGGATCGCCGCGACCTCCTCCGGGTCCGCGTCCGGACGCCCGGCCAGTTCCCTGGTCGCGGTCAGCACCGGCCTCGCGGCCGCGGAGCTGTTCTCGGCCAGCCACTCCGGAAGCCGCTCCCGGGTATAGCCGTACAGGTCTTCCCGGACCGCGGCGGTGGGGCTGGTGGTGCCCTCGATGTCGACGACGACGGCCTGGATCACGGCGCGGTCAGCAGCTCGTCGAGGGTGGGGAAGCCCGCGCTGATCTTGTCGCCGGTGAAATCGCCGACCCAGCCGTCCTCTTCTTCGAAGAAGCGGATGGCGATGAAATCCGGGCGCTCGCCCATGTCGAACCAGTGCAGCGTGCCCGCGGGCACCGACAGCAGGTCTCCGCCCTCGCACACCACCGCGAGGACCTCCTCGCCCAGGTGCAGGTAGAAGCAGCCGCGCCCGGCGGCGAAGAAGCGCACCTCGTCCTCGGCGTGCCGGTGCTCGTCGAGGAACTTGCCGCGCGCCCCCTTGGCGGTCTCCGGCCACTTCGGGTCGCTGTCGTCGGGGTGGATGCGGGCGATGTCGATGTGCTTGTAGCGCCCGGACTCGTTCAGTTCCGCGACGTTCTTCTCGTAGTGCGCGAGCAATTCCTCCGACGGCACCGACGCGGCGTTCTCGACCACCGGCCAGCGGCCGAAGGTGATGCCGTGCCTGGCCAGTTCGGTGCCGATCACCTCGTCGTCGCTGGTGCGAACGCGCACGTCGGCCGCGTCCCCGGCGGCCATCACCTGCAGGAGGGTCATGTCAGTCCAATCTCGAGAAAATCGTCGCGCGGGCCGAAGGCGGCCGGACTGCCGGTGCGGGACACCAGCTCACACAATGCTTCCAGGCATTCGGCGCGATCGCGCGCCTGGGCGAGATCGGCACCCCACGAGGTGATCCCGTGCCCGGCGATGATCAGGACCGGCAGGGCGCCGGGATGGTCGAGCAGGTAGCGCTCGATGTCCGCTCCGATGCGCGGCACCTCGGGCCAGTTCGGGAAGACCGGGATCTCGGCTACGGCCGGATCGTCGCCGCCGAGTCCTTTGATCAGCTCGTAGTCGGTGATCCGCAGCATGCCCAGTGCGCCGGGGACCGCCGAGCGGGTGGCCAGTGCCGTCGCGAACGGCGGATGGATGTGCACGACCGCCTGGGCCGGGCGGGTCCGGTAGACGGCGGTGTGGATCGTCGTTTCCGCGGAAGGTCTGCGCCCGTGGTCGGCGACGGGCGTGGAGTCCGCCACGCGCACGATGACCATATCGGCCGCGGTGAGTTCGCCCTTGGACAAACCACTTCCGGTGACGACGGCGGCAGCACCGGTGCGCACCGAGATGTTGCCCGCGGTGCCCGGCATCCAGCCGCGCCGGTACAGCTCGCGGGCGAGGTCGGCGATGGCCGCGCCGGGCGACGGATCGGATGCGAGCTCTGGGGTGGTGCTCGCGGTCGCGGCGCCGCGTGACGGATCGCTGCGGTGCACCACGCCGTTCTCGGTGACCACCGCGGTCACCAGTGCACCCGGCGTCACGTCGAACGCCGGGTTGAAGACCTCGGTGTCCGCGGGAGCCGTTGCCACACCGTCGAATCCGGTCACCTCGGCCGCCGCGCGTTCCTCCACGACGATCTCCCCGCCGGTGGCCATCGAGAGGTCGCGGGTGGACTCCGGGGCCACCACGACGAACGGGATGCCGTGGTGGCGGGCGGCCAGCGCGAGACCGTAGGTGCCGATCTTGTTGGCGACGTCGCCGTTGGCGGTGACCCGGTCGGCGCCGACCAGCACGCAATCGACCTGCCCCGTCGCCATCGCCCAGGCGGCGGCGGAATCGATGGTCAGCCGGTGCGGGATGCCCGCCTCGGCGAGTTCCCACGTGGTCAGCCGTGCGCCTTGCAGCAGCGGGCGCGTCTCGTCCACCAGCACCTGCTCGAGCGCGCCGCGCTCGGACAGCACCCGCAGTGTGCCGATGGCGGTGCCGAACGCGCTGGTCGCGAGGCGACCGGTGTTGCAGTGGGTGAGCACCCGCAGCGGCCGGTCCGGGCACAGGCTCAGCACCAGGTCGGCGGCGTTGGTGGCGGCGGCCCGGTTGACCCGGCCGTCCTCGGCGAGCATTTCCAGCGTCTCGGCCAGGACCGCGTCGGCGCCCTGGCCCACCTTCGCCCTGACCCTTCGCACGGCCCAGGCCAGGTTGACCGCGGTCGGCCGCGCCGCGGCGATCCGGTCCGCCTCGGCCTGCGCCGCCGCCTCGTCGACCACACCGTCCGCGGTGTATGCGGCGGTGGCGAGGACGACGCCGAACGCGCCGGCGATGCCGATGGCGGGCGCGCCGCGAATGGCCAGCGTCTTGATCGCGTCGATGACCTGGTCGACGGTGCTCAGCCGCAGCCGGCGCACCTCGTGCGGCAGTCCGCGCTGGTCGATGGTGACGAGCGCGCCGTCGTCCCAGACCAGAGAGCTGTCGTCCATCAGGCGTCCTTATCCCGTCGAGCCGTGTCGTGCCTGGTCAACGGTATCGGACGGGGACGGCGCGCCGAAATCGCGTCAGCCGGCAGCGGCTCGCAGCTTGGCGGCGCGTTCGCGCGGGTCGTAGCCGGGGCCGACGCCCTCGATGAGCAGGAGGTCGCCGTCGATGTGCTCGGCGCGCAACGGCAGGATCTCCTGATAGGCGGGCGAGTGGTACCACTCCCGGGCTTCGGTCATCCCGGGAAACTCGATCAGCACCATGCTGCCGGGCCAGCTGCCCTCGACGACCTCGGCCGGAGGACCGTGGATGACGAAGCGACCGCCGAACGGATCCAAGGTGGCCTGGATGCGTTCCAGGTATTCGAGGATGTCGGGGTGGGGCCTGCGACTGCGGAGGTGGGCGAAGCCATAGGCGGGCATGGCGTTTGGCATTCCTTCGTTCGATGACACCGGGAATGGCGTCGAATCGACGGTAGGTCCGCCTCGTGCGGGGTGACAATTACCTCGGGGGTAAGCACGCCGGTCTGGAAACGACCGCAGCCGCCGGTCCCGGGAGGAGGTGGGGCCGGCGGCGCGGGTGGCGCAGATGAATTAGCGGCGGCGCTCCTGCTCGCCGCGCCGGTCGGGCATATCGTTCTTCATGCCCCGACGGCCTTCCATGTCCGTGCCCTCGCGCATGTCCTGCTCTTGGCGCTGTTGCTGCTGCTGCCTCGGCATCTGCTTCGGCATTTTCTTAGGCGTTTTCTTCGACTTTTCAGTCATCTCCACACGGTCCTTTCCGGGGGATTGATATTCGCCTAACGAACATACGATAGCGAGCGGGTATGACCTCCGGAAGGGGAATTGAAAAATATGGCTATGAGCGGCCAGCTCGGGACATATGCCCAGGTAGGGGCGCTTATGGACCTGGATTTTAATAACAAATAAGACTCGGATCTACCTTGCGTAGGAGTTTCCTGCTACGGCCTGTGTCAAGGCTCGGAACAAACTCGGCGGACGGGTGGACGTTAGTTCGATATCGCTTGATCAGGCACTGTCGGCATATCCTGCGTCGAATTCAATTCTGCTGTCGCGGGGCCGGGCATGCGATGGAAGCGGCACTACCGTGACGAACGAAACACGCTGCGATAACACGAGTTTCGCTGCACGTCGGCGATGTGTCCGCACAGGTAGCGCATGCCCTGTGCGCGCCGTGGTCGCTGTAAGATCAAGTGGCGCAATTCATTCCGCTGTCCTGCTGCTACGAGGGCTCAGTGGTGCAGCGGCAGGAATTCGACGATCGTGCCGTCCTCGGCGCCGGGCGGAACGACGACCAGGCCGTCGCGGTCGACGAGGCCCCCCAGATGTGCCGTACGGATCGCCGGGTCGCCGATCCAGCCGCCTTCGTCGGCGGCGCGAGCCGGAACGATGCGCGGCACCGGTGCGGCGATCTCCGCGGCGTTGTGCAGCGGCCCGCGCAGCGGGCGGGCGGGGGAGGCGCCGGTGCGGCCCTCGACGATCGCGGGCGCGAGCGCCAGCAGCGTCGCGACCGCGGCGAAGGGGTTGCCGGGCAGGCCGAGCACCGTGGTGCCGGAGCGGAGCTGGGCGACGACGGTGGAACCGCCGGGGCGCAGCCGCAGTCGTGGCACCACGATCTCGGCTCCGGCGCGGGCCAAGGCGGCGCGGAGCTGGTCGGCCGCCCCGCCGCCGGTCGCGCCGACGATCGTCAGCAGGTCGCAATCCGGCGCGACGGTCAGAACCTCGTCGAAGCCGTGCGGGGTGTCGCGCAGGTGCACCCGATCGGTGGTGCGAATACCGCACCAGGACAACAGATCCGGGAGGATAGGGCCGATCGAGTCGCGCGTCTGCCCCGCCTGCAGCGGTCCCTCGCTGCGGATCTCGTCACCCGTCATGACGATGCGCGCGCGTACCGGGCCGCGCACCGGCGCTGCGGTGACCTCGACGCTGGCGGCCGCGGAGATCAGCGCCGCCGTCACCGGCGTGCCTTCCGGCGCGACCGGATCACCGGCCTCCCGGTCCTCGCCGCGGCGGCGGATGTCGTCGCGCAGCGGGGTGTCCGGCAGGCGGTAGAGCGTGTCGTCGGCGACATGCGCGAATTCGTCGCGCAGCACGCTTGTGGTGCCGTCGGGGACGTGCGCGCCCGTGGCGATGCGCACCGCCTCGCCGGGCAGCAACCCCACCGGTCGCCGCCCGCCCGCGAAACCGATGTCGCGGCGCAGGCGCCACGGCCCATCGCCCGCTATCGCGTAGCCGTCCATCGCCGAGACGTCGAAACGGGGCAGCGGACCGGCGGCCGTCAGCGGGCCCGCGAGCGCGGCGCCGAGCACCGAACGCAGATCGGCTTCGTACGCGGTGAGCCGGGAAAGCCTGTCGCGCAGCATGGCTCGCGCCTCGGCGAGATCCAGCGGCGGCTGCTGCCGGGGCGCGTCGACCGCCGCCCTGGCCTGCCGCACCTGCTCCTCGGTGTCGCAGTCGCCCACGCCGGAGAGCGGAATGATCGCGGCTGCGGCCGGTATCAGCGCCTTCATCGGCTGATTGACCAGCGCGCCGAGTTCGTCCAGCGCCGCGGCCAGCGCGGAGCGCCGCCATACCCCGATCAGGTACTGCGGCCGCCCCGACTCGTCGGCCGCGAACACCGCGTCGGCGCCGGATTCGGTGGCATGCCGGATCAGCTCGGTCACCGCCCACGGCGACAGGAACGGCAGGTCGGCGGCGAGCACCACCACCAGCGGGGCGGCGGACCCGAGCGCCCGCAGGCCGGTCTCGATCGCCGCCACCGGACCCGAACCGGGCGGCACCTCGCGGACCTGGATGATCTCCGTCGCCAGCTCGGGCCGGTGCGGTCCCACCACCGCCGTCTGCTCGCACGAGGCCACGGCGGCGAGCGCCACCTCGAGCATGGATCGGCCGCCGATGACGATGGCCGGTTTGTCCACGCCGCCCATCCGGCTGGCCCGGCCGCCCGCGAGCACGATCGCGTCGGCGGCGGTCACACGCCACGACCTCGAGCTAGGTACACCATGGCGGCCATGCTAATTCGTCATCGCCCGGAAGCCGGGCAGCGGACGGCCTCGATCAGGCGTTCGACCAGAAGCGGGCCGGTGGCAGCAGCCGGAACTCGTTGCGTTCCGGGTCGGCGAGGACCAGATCGGTGTCCCGCTCCGGCGCCGGGGCGCCCCGGTCGACCGTCGTCGCGCCCGCGGCGTGCAGCCGGGCCACCTCGGCGGCCCGGTCGTCGGCCGGGAACGAAGTGAGATCCAGGCGCAGTCTGGTCCGGCCGGACCCCGCGTCGGGGGTGCGCACGAACTCCAGCCAGGAGCCCAGGCCGGTCGGTGAACGCAGCCCGGCCAGCCGCTCGCCGCGCCGGGTGGTCGGCCAGCCGGTGGCGGCCGACCAGAACTCGGCGAGGCGCTGCGGGTCGCGCGTGTCGACCACGACCGCGGCGACGGCTCCGGTGTCCACGTACTCCTCCCTGGGTTCGAGCACGCAGAACTCGTTGCCCTCCGGGTCGGCGAGCACGGCCCACGGCACCGTGCCTTGGCCGATGTTCACCGATCGCGCGCCCAGGGCGAGCGCCCGGTCCACCTGGGTGCGCTGGTGGTCCAGCGAGCGGGTGGCCAGATCGAGGTGCAGGCGGTTCTTGCCGACCTTGGCCCGCATCGCGGGCAGGAAGGTGAGCGCCAGTTCGCCGCCGTCGGCGTCGGGGGACGCGACGTTCACCTCGTCGGGGCGGTCCAGGGTCACGCTCCAGCCGAGCAGTTCGGCCCAGAAATCCGCGACCGGACGCGGCCGGTCGGCATCGAACACGACGCATGCCAGGCGGGTGGGCATGGATCAACGGTACTGGCCGCCATTGCGGCAGGGAGGAATTTCGGTAACGGGCGCTCACGCACCCGGGAGATCGGGCAACGGGAAGCGCGCGGCGCGCAGGTCGACACGTCCGTCCCGGATCGGCACGCCCTCCTCGGCGAGCAGGCGCAACTGGCGATGGGCCAGGTGCGCGGCGGGTCTGCCGCTCGCGCCGAGCACGCGATGCCAGGGCAGGTCGGCCGAGTCGGTGCGCATGATCCAGCCCACCGTGCGTGGTGTGGACAGCCCGGCGGCCGCGGCGATGTCGCCGTAGGTGACCACCCGGCCGGGCGGCACCGCCGCCACCAGGGCGCGCACCTGCTCGATCTGGGCGTCGGTGGTCGGCATCGGCTCAGAGCACCGAGCGCACCAGCTCACCGGTCTGCGCCGGATACGCCTGGGCGACCATGTGATCGCAGTTCCATTCGAGCACGGTCAGGTTGGCGCCCATGTGCTCGGTGAGCGCCGCGCGGAACTCCGGCGTGACGAACGGCGGGTGCACTTTCATCGCCTGCACCAGCACGGTCGGCAGGTCGGCGGGCGGCAGCACCCAGTGCCGGGCCAGCTGGCCCCAGTAGGAGTTGACCGCGGGCAAGCTCATCCGCCAGCCGAAGCGCCCGTCCGCCGTGGGCATCAGATGTTCGTCGAGTTCGGCTTCGAGCAACCGCGGCTCGACATCGCCCCAGCCGGTGTCCAGTTTGTCCTGGCGCGCGTGCTCGACGCTGTCGTAGTCGGCCGAGACCAGGGTGGACAGCGCGATCTCGTTGAGCCATTCCGGTTCCAGCGCGATGGCCGGATCCAGCAGCACCAGCTTGCGCACCAGGTCGGGATGCCGATGCGCCAGGTGCAGCGCGCACGCGCCGCCGAAGGAGTGCGCGACCACCACCACCGGGCCGTCGGCCTCCGCGGTGACCAGCTCGACCAGGTCCTCGACGATGGTTTCGAAGTTCCACGGCGGCAGCGAGGTGGAGCGCCCGTGCCCGCGCAGATCGGGTGCGAGGACCCGGACGTCGGGCAGGTGCCGGGTGGCCAGGTCTTCCCAGCGTTTGCCGTGACCGGTCACACCGTGCAGGGCGAGCACCACCGGTCCCGTCGTCGGACCGAACCGATGGACATTCAAGACAGACACCGGTCCATTCTGACCTGCGCCGCGATCGGCCGCAGCGCTGGTCGGGCGGAGGCGTGTACCGGCGTGTCGGTCGTGTCTGTTGCAATAGCCCGCGTGGTGCGATCGGATGGCGCGGTGCGACTGGTTCGCCGGAACGTGGTGGCGCCCCGGCCGCGAGACTGGGGCGCCGACGTTCGCGCGCTGCTGGACGCCGCGGCCGAGGCCGGTCCCGCACGTCCCGGATGGCGGCCCTGGCAGGTGCTCGGCGGGCCCGGCACGGGCAAGACCGCCCTGCTGGTCGATCTCGCCGCCGAGCGCATCGCGGCCGGAGCCGACCCGGAATCCGTGCTGGTACTGGCCCATTCGAAGCAGGCGGCGAGTGCCGTGCGCGACGCCATCACCACGCGGCTGAGCGGACCCGAGCCCGGCGCCGAGGGCGGTGTGCCCGGCGCCACACGAGAACCGTTGGTGTGCACCCTGCACTCCTACGCCTTCGCTGTGCTGCGCCGACATGCCACGGCGCACGGCAACCCGCCGCCGCGTCTGCTCACCGGGGCCGAACAGGACGCGGTGCTGCGCGAGATGCTGCGCGGCGATCTCGCCGACATGGCCGACGGCGCGCGCGGATTGTGGCCGGAGCGACTGCGGCCCGCGCTCGCGCTCGGCGGGTTCGCCGAGCAGTTGCGCGATCTCATGCTCCGCGCCACCGAACGCGGCATCGGGCCGGAAGACCTGGTGCGGCTCGGCCGTGAACACGACAAGCCGGAGTGGGTGGCGGCGGGCCGGTTCGCCATCCGCTACGAGCAGACGATGCTGCTGCGCTGGTCGGTCGGGGTCGAGGCGCCGGAGGCCACCGCGCCCGCGCTGGACGCCGCCGAACTGGTCGGCGCGGCGCTGGACGCGCTGGCCGCCGATCCGAATCTGCTTGCCACCGAACGCGCGAGGATCAGATACTTGCTGGTCGACGACGCGCAGCACCTGGACCCGCAGGCGGCGATCCTGATCAAGGCCATCGGGCACAGCGCGCGGACCACGGTGATCGCGGGCGATCCCGATCAAGCCGTCTTCGCCTTCCGCGGGGCGGACGCGCGGTTCGTCGCCGGGCTCGACGTGCCACCCGAGCGGCGCATCGTGCTGCGCGACAGTCATCGGTTCAGCGGTCAGGTGGAGCTGGCGGTCGCGCGGATCGCGGCACGGCTGCCGGGCAGTGCGCCGCAGCGCATTCCCGTCCCCGAACACGCCGATCCGCGGGAGGACGGCACCGAGGTGCGGGTGCGCGTGCTGGCCACGCCCGCGAAGGAGGCCGCGCTCATCGCCGACCATTTGCGCCGCGCGCATCTCACCGGCGGGGTGCCGTGGTCGCGGATGGCGGTGATCGTCCGGTCGGTGCCGCTGTCGCTGGCCCCGCTGCGGCGCGCCTTGCTCGCCGCGGGCGTGCCCGTGCAGCAGCCCGCGCTGGACACACCGCTGGCGCGCAGGCGGGGCGCGGCCTGGATGCTGCTGTCGCTGCGCGCGGTCCTGGCGGGCGAGGCGGCGCAGCAGGGCGCCCAGCCCGCGTTCGAACCCGAGGACGCCCTCGACCTGCTGTCCGGACCGCTGGGCGGCGCCGACCAGATCGCCTTGCGCCGGCTGCGGCGCGGCATCCGGCGGGCGGTGCTGGAAGCGGTGCGCGCCGGGGCGAGAAGCGGGGAGACCGACGACGATCCGGACCGCGACGACCGCCCCTCCGCGGTGATCCTGCGTGACCTGCTGATCGGAACCGGCGAACCGGGGATCCTGAACCGGCTCACCGAGGTCGAGGCCGCGCCGCTGCGCCGGGTGCTGGACGCACTGCACCGGGCCCGCAAGGGGCGCGGGCGCGGTGCGGGTCTGGAAGACGTGCTGTGGGCGCTGTGGACCGGTTCCCGGCTGGAGCGGCGCTGGGTGGCGCAGTCGGAGCGCGGCGGCGCGGTCGGCATGCAGGCCGATCGCGATCTGGACGCCGCGGTCGCGTTGTTCGACGCGGCCGCCGCTTATGTCGACCGGCTGCCGCGCGCGAGCATCGAAGGATTCGTCGAATACCTCTCCCAGCAGGAGATTCCGCAGGACGCGGCCCCGCGCACGCTGCCGGGCGAGGCGGTGGCGCTGCTGAGTGCGCACGCCGCCGCCGGGCGGGAATGGGATGTGGTCGCCGTCGCCGCCGTCCAGGAGGGCATCTGGCCCAACCCGCGTGCTCGCGGCACCCTGCTGCACACCGAGGATTTGATCGATCTCACCGCCGGCGTGTCCGATGCGGGGGAGTGGGTGAGCCGTGCCGCGCCGATCCTCGCCGAGGAGCGCAGGTTGCTGTTCGTCGCGTGCAGCCGGGCCCGGCGATCGCTGCTGGTCACCGCCGTGGAGTCGGTCTCGGGCGAACGCGATCTGGTGCCCTCGCGTTTTCTCGCCGAACTGCTCGGCCACGACGACGACGGCGAGCCCGGTGCGCTTCCGGTGGTCGATCCCGGCCGCGCCCTGGTGATGCACTCGCTCGTCGCCGAATTGCGCGGCGTCGTCTGCGATCCCGAGGCCGACCCGGAGCGCAGGCGGCGCGCCGCGCATCAGCTCGCGCGCCTGGCGGACGCTGGCGTGCGCGGCACCCACCCCGACGACTGGTACGGCACCGCCGACCTCAGCTCCGGGCGTCCACTGTGGACCGAGGACGACGGCGCGGTGGCGCTGTCGCCCTCCACCGTCGAACTGCTGCGCACCTGTCCGCTGCGCTGGGCGCTGGAACGCCACGGCGGCACCGACGGCGACAATCCGCACGCCGTCAAAGGCAACCTGGTGCACACGCTGGTGCAGGCGCTGGCGGGCAAGGTGCCCGAGGATCAGGTGCACGCGGCGCTGGATCGCGCCTGGCGGGCGGTGGATCCCGGGACCGGCTGGCATTCCCGCCAGGAGCTGCGCCGCACCGAGGCGATGCTGGAGACCTTCCTGGCCTGGGTCCGCAACACCCGCGGCGAACTCACCCAGGCCGGCGTCGAGGTGCCGGTGGACTGTGTGCTGCCCGGGCGCACCGAAGACGAACGCGCCGTGCGGATCCGCGGCCGCATCGACCGGCTGGAGCGCGACGCGCAAGGCCGATTCGTGATCGTCGACGTGAAGACCGGCAAATCCCCGATCACCAAGCAGGCCGCCGTCGATCACGCGCAGCTGGCCACCTATCAGGTGGCGGCCGCCGCGGGCGCTCTCGACGCACCGGCGGAATCCGGCTCCGCCGACGCGGAAGCAGGCACCGGCGAACCCGGTGGTGCGCGGTTGGTGTACGTCGCGAAGCCGAGCAAGGCGGAGGGCGCTACCCAGCGCATGCAGCCGCCGCTGGACGCCGAGGCGCTCGAACACTGGCGCGACACCATCCATCAGGCGGCCGCGTCCACTCAGGGCCCCAGTTACCTCGCCATGCGCAACGACGGATGCCGCCACTGCCCGGTGACGGGCAGCTGCCCCGTGCAGGACCGCGGGAGGCAGGTGACCGACGAGTGAGCGCGCCGTCGGTCTCGCCGCGGCCGGTCGCCGGGGCGCCGCCGTGACCGGGCGGGTGACGCCGCAGCAGCTGGCACAGGCGCTGGGACTGCCACCGCCCACCGAGGAACAGGCCGCCGTGATCGCCGCGCCGCCCGGCCCGACCCTGGTGGTGGCGGGCGCGGGCGCGGGCAAGACCGAGACGATGGCCGCGCGTGTGGTGTGGATGGTCGCGAACGGGCTCGTCCTGCCGGACGAAGTGCTCGGACTGACCTTCACGCGCAAAGCCGCGCAGCAGCTGACCGCCCGCATCCGGACCAGGCTGGCCAGGCTCGCCGGCGCGCCGCTGCTGCGCGAACTCGACCCGAGCGGCCGCTTGCGCGCCCAGCTGACCGGCGCGGAACCGGAGATCAGCACGTACCACTCGTACGCCGGCAGGTTGCTCACCGAACACGGACTGCTCCTTCCGGTGGAGCCCTCGGCGACCCTGCTCACCGAGACCCAGCTCTGGCAGCTCGCCCACCAGGTGGTCCGCACCTGGGACGGCGACCTGGAGACCGAGCGCACCCCGGTGTCGGTCACCGAGGCGGTGCTCGCGTTGTCCGGGCAGCTGGCCGAGCATCTGGTCGAACCCGAGGATCTGGCCGAGGCGCACACCGAGCTGGCGAAGCTGGTGTACACGTTGCCCGCCGGTCCGCGGCAGCGGGGCGGGCCGAGCCAGACGCTGCTGAACATCGTGCAGGTGCAGCGGGAACGGGTAGCGCTGCTGCCCCTGGTTCAGGAACTCGCCGAGGCGCTGCGCCGTCGGGGCGCCCTGGACTTCGGCGCGCAGATGTCCCTCGCCGCCCGCCTGGCCGCCGAGCATCCCGAGGTCGCCGCCGCCGAACGCGCCCGCTTCCGCCTGGTCCTGCTCGACGAGTACCAGGACACCGGCCACGCGCAGCGAGTTCTGCTCGCCGCCCTGTTCGGGGGTGCGCCGGACCCGGCGGCCTCGACGCAAGCCACGCACGGCGATCTCGCTGCTGCCGGAGGGCGAGACTCGGCTGACGCAGACGTTTCCGCCGATGTCCGGCGGTCGACGCACCCCGGCGCGCACGGCGGCGAGCGTGAGTCGCGCGGCGCCGCCAACGGCTCGGATGCGCCGACCGCAAGCACTTCCGCACGCTCCGGTGCGCAAAAGGCGCATCTCGAGCCGTCCACGGGGCAACTGTGGTCCTCGGACGACGCTCGGGCTCCGGCCACCGACCGGCTCGCGCCGGATAGCCGGGCACAGCAGCCGGTCGAGGGCAAGCGCGATCCGAATGTGCCACCGGCCACCTCGTTCTCGCGGACTGCCGACACTCGCGCTGGTGACACTCCGCAGCGCGGCCCCGACGGCGATACGGATAGCGAAGGGCAACCGAGGTTCGCCGGTGCGCACGATCCGCACGCCGCACTTCGGCGACGCGACCAGACCCCGCCGCCGCACCAAGCCCAGCGCCTTGCCGTGACCGCCGTCGGCGACCCGATGCAGTCGATCTACGGCTGGCGTGGCGCTTCGGCGGCGAATCTGCCCCGGTTCGCCACCGACTTCCCCAGTGCGCCAGGCGTGCCCGCCCCGACGCTGGCGTTGCTGACCAGCTGGCGCAATCCGCCCGAAGCGCTGGCGCTGGCCAATCTCGTCGCCGACCCATTGCGGCGCAAGGCGCTCGAGGGCGGCGGCGTCACGGTCGACGCGTTGCGCGCCAAACCCGACGCCGGGCCGGGAGTGGTCGCGCTGGCGTTGACCGAGACCGTGGCCGCCGAACGCGAGTGGGTGGCCGAGCGGATCGCCGCGGAGTGGGCAGCCCGGCGGGCGGCGCAACAGCAGCCGCCCACGTCGGCGGTACTGGTGCGTCGCAATGCCGATGCCGCGCCGCTCGCGGAAGCGCTGCGCGGCCAAGGTCTTCCGGTGGAGATCGTCGGGCTCGGTGGCTTGCTCGCCACACCGGAGGTCGCCGACATCGTCGCCACCCTGCGGTTGATCGCCGAACCCGGATCGGGCAGCGCGGGCATGCGCGTGCTGACCGGCGCGCGCTGGCGCATCGGAGTCGCCGACATCGCCGCGCTCGCCCGCCGCGCCAGGGACCTGTCCATCCGGCGTCCCGGGTCGGAAGGCCCGGCCGAGATCACCGACGGCGCCGCGCTGGACGAGGCGTTGCGCGAAGTGGCTCCGGAACCCGCCGAACAGGCCGGGCTGGCCGACGCGATCGCGGATCCCGGCCCGGCGGAGAACTATTCGCCCGCCGGCTTCGCCCGTATCGAGGCGCTGGGCCGGGAGCTGGCCGCGTTGCGCGAACGCAGCGGGCAGCCGCTGGCGGAGCTGGTCGCCGACGTCGAGCGCACCATCGGCGTGGGGGTGGAGACCCAGACCCGGCGAGCCATGGCGGGCGCCGGAGCCGGGCGCGAGCATCTGGACGCGTTCGCCGAGGTGGTGGCCGGGTACGCCGCGGACACCGGCGCCTCGCTCGGCGGGTTGCTCGCGTTCCTCGCCGCCGCGGAGGAGGTCGAGAACGGACTGGAGCCCGGCGAGGTCGAGGTCGCCAAGGACCGGGTGCAGGTGTTGACCGTGCACGCGGCCAAAGGTTTGGAATGGGAGATCGTGGCGGTCCCGCACGTGGTCGAGGGCGTGTTCCCGTCCAAGGTCGGTTCCGGCACGTGGCTGGGCGCGCTCGCGGAGCTGCCGACCTCGCTGCGGGGTGACCGTCAGCAGGAGGACGCGGCCGAGGGCGTGCCGGTGCTCGATCTCACCGACCTGTACGACCGGGCGGACCTCGATCGCGCGATCAAGGCGCACAAGGAAGCGCTGGAGCGCCGCCGGATCGATGAGGAACGCCGCCTGTTCTACGTCGCGCTCACCAGAACCGAACGCGCGCTGCTGGTTTCGGCGCACTACTGGGCGGAGACCGGCAGTTCCCCGAAGGGGCCCTCGGACTTCCTGCTGGAACTGAAGCACGCGAACGACGACACCGGCAGCCCGGCCCACGGCGTTCTCACGATCGACCGCTGGGACGACCCGCCCGCCGCCGACGCCGTCAACCCGTTCACCGACAACCCCGCGACCGCCGAGTGGCCCCGCGACCCGCTCAGCACCCGCCGCGACCCGATCGAACAAGGCGCCGCGCTGGTCCGCGCCGCACTGGCCGACCTCCGCACCCGTCCCGCCGATGCCGGACGCGATGATCGGGAGCCCGGTGCGGGCCCGAACCGCCGGACCCGAAGCCGTTCTGCACCCGCTGACTATGAGCCGGGCTTCCTGGACGAACCGCCTTCGTACCCGTCGCCCGACGCGCCGAAGCCCGCGGATGAACCGTTCTACTACCCGCCCGACGACGACTACCCGCCCGACGATTTCGCGGACTTCGCGGCAACCGAATACGCCGACCCCTACGCGGACATCGAGCCCTACTTCGGCCCGGGACCCGACCCGGTGGAGGAGTACTTGTCCGACGACCGGGCATTCGCCGCGACCGGCTTCGCGCCACCGCCACCCGAGGACCCCTACCGGCCCGCGCACATCCAGCCCGACCCGGATCTCGACGATCCCGAAGGCTGGGCCGCCGACGTCGACGCCCTGCTGGCCGAGCACCAGGACGCCGCGACGGCCGCCGGGGAGGTCGAGCTCCCCGGGCAGATCGCCGCGACCGCCCTGGTGGAGCTGCGTGCCGACCCGGCGCGACTGGCCGCTCGCCTGCGTCGCCCGTTGCCCTACCCGCCGAACCCGCTGGCCCGTCGCGGCACCGCCTTCCACGCGTGGGTGCAGCGCTGGTTCGGTTCCACGCGCCTGCTGGGTCTGGACGAATTGCCGGGCGCGGCCGACAGCGGCGCGGCCGACGCGGGGCTGGACGCCGAGCTGACCGCGATGCAGCAGGCCTTCCTGAATTCCCGCTGGGCCGATCGCAGCCCGATCGAGGTCGAGATTCCGTTCGAGACCTCGATCGCGGGCACCGTGATCCGCGGACGGATGGACGCGGTGTTCGCCGAACCGGGCGGGCGCTGGATCGTCGTCGACTGGAAGACCGGCGCCGAACCCAGCGCCGCCGAGGAACCGGCGGTCGCCATGCAGCTGGCCGTCTATCGCCTGGCCTGGGCACGGTTGATGGCCGCCCGGGAGGGACGGCCGGAGCACGAGATGCTGCACCGGATCGGCGCCGCGTTCCACTACGTGCGCACCGGACGGACCATCGCGCCGGTGAACCTGGCCGGTCCGGAGGAATTGGCCGAACTGATCAGGAACGCCGCGCCCGCCGGCTCACCGCCAGCGCCTGAGTGATCAGCGGGATCTGCAGCGGCAGCCGCAGGGCCGAGCCGGCCTTGAGCAGCCGCGGCGCTTTCTCGCTGGCCAGCATGTCCGCGGTGAACTGCACGTTGGCCGGGAACACCGCGATGAACAGCAGCGCCGCGATCCGTCCGCCGAAGCTGCGGGTACGCGGGATCGCGAGGGCGGCGGCGACGCCGATCTCGGCCACGCCGGAAGCGTAGGTGTAGTCACGAGCCTTGCCGGGCAGGAAGCGCGGCACGATCGAATCGAACGGTTTCGGCCAGACGAAATGCAACACTCCGGCCCCGAACAGCAGGGCGGCGAGAGCCAGCGCAGGCCGCCGCGCGCCGTCGGGCACGGATGTCAGCGTATTTTCAGCCATGAGGCACCCTTACATCTACACCGCTCCGCGTCGAGCCCGGGCCGCTCGCCGCCGCGAGGGCCCCGCCGACCGGCACACGCCGAGCCACGCGCACCGAATCCCGAGCTCGAACACCGACGCGCCCAGCACACCGCAACCACGCCCGAGCGAAGCGAGACCCCGCGTATGCCGTTCGCAAGCCTCGGTTCGCGTTCGAGCACTCGCCCATCGCGCGACCCAAGGACCGCTCGACTCAATAGCCGACGCCGCCACGCAACACGAGTCCCGAGCTCGAATGCCGACGAGCTCAGTACACCGCAACCACGTCTTTCGAGCGAAGCGAGACCGAGCATCCGCCGTTCGCGAGCCAGAAGTGGGCCGCGAACACCCAGCGCCGCAGGCGCTGGAAAAACAAACACAGTAGGCTCCCCTGCTGTGCCGGAGGGACAAGGAATACCGGGGATGACCGACACGAGCGACGAGATGACGGGTGCGTCCGGTGTTCGGTGAGCGAGCGCGCGGCCTGGGGCTGGCCAGCCGTCCCGATTTCGCCCTGGTCGGTGTGCTGCGCATCCCGGAAGTGCAGAGCAGCCCGTGGATCTCGCTGACCAGGCGGGTGCTGTTCGCTACGGCGCTGCTGTTCCTGGCCGCGCTGGTGGTGTATCTCGGGCGCGAGGGCTACCACGACAACTCGGGTAATGAACTGTCGTTCCTGGACGCGTTCTACTACGCGACGGTGTCGCTGTCGACCACCGGATACGGCGACATCCATCCGGTGACGCCCGAGGCGCGGCTGGCGAACATCGTCGTCATCACCCCGCTGCGCATCCTGTTCCTGATCGTCCTGGTCGGAACCACACTGGGCGTGCTGACCGAACGTTCCCGGCAGGCTTTCAAGATTCAGCGATGGAGGCACACCGTGCGCAATCACACCGTGGTCGTCGGATACGGCACGAAGGGGCGGACGGCGATCGACGCCATGCTCGGCGACGGGGTGCAGCCCGCCGACATCGTCGTGGTCGACACCGACGTGGTCGCTTTGGAGGCGGCCGCCAACGCCGGCCTGGTCACGGTGCACGGGTCGGCTTCCCAATCCGATGTGCTCCGGCTGGCCGGTGTGCAGCACGCCGACTCGGTGGTGGTCGCCACCAATCGGGATGACACCGCCGTGCTGGTCACCCTGACCGCCCGGGAACTGAACAAGGCCGCCAAGATCGTGGTGTCGATCCGGGAGGCGGAGAACACCCACCTGGTGCGGCAGTCCGGCGCGAACTCGGTGGTGGTGTCGTCGGAGACGGCGGGCCGGTTGCTCGGCATCGCGACCACCACGCCCACGGTCGTGGAGATGATGGAAGACCTGCTCACCCCGGAGGAGGGTTTCGCCGTCGCGGAACGCGAGGTGGAGTCGTCCGAGATCGGCGGTTCGCCACGGCATCTCAGCGACATCGTCCTCGGCGTGGTGCGCGACGGGGTGCTCTACCGGGTGGGGGAGCCGGAAGTCGACGCGGTCGACGCCGGCGACAAGCTGCTGTACATCCGCCGGGCGGGCAAGTGACACACGCCGCGAGCTGAGCGGTAGCTCGGGCGCGATAGTCTCGAAGCGTGTCGGCTTTTCAGCTCAATGGTGTTCCGCTGCTGTCTCGTTCCGTGATCGATCGAGCCGAGCCGATTCGAGGTGACGCGCAGGCTCTGAAGGAGGGCTGGGCCGACGCCAAACTCTTGCGTGTCAATCGCCGCGGGCAGGTGCGCTTGGAGGACGGTGTCCTGCTCCTGGAACCGGCCCTGGAGTTGTCCGCGGAGCCGAGCCCGGCCGCGGTGTTCCTCGGGGTCGAGGACGGCATCCATCTCTGGGCGGTGCGCGATCCGGAGCTCGAGGGCACGCTCACCGACTTGCGCGCGCTGGCGGGCGGCGCCGTCGACGACCGCACCGCCGGGTTGCTGTCCACCGCGATCGCGCTGTTGAACTGGCACGACAAGGCCGGATTCCACGGTGCGGACGGCACAGTGACCACCTCGGCGAAGGGCGGTTGGTCGCGCGTCACCGAGAGCGGCTACGAGGAGTTCCCGCGCATCGATCCGGCGGTGATCTGCTTGATCCACGACGGCGGCGACCGGGCGCTGCTCGCCCGCCAGCACGCCTGGCCGGAATCGCTGTTCTCGCTGCTGGCGGGATTCGTCGAGGCGGGCGAGTCGCTGGAGCGCTGCGTGGAGCGGGAGATGCGCGAGGAAGTCGGTCTCGACGTGCGCGAGATCAGCTACTTGGGCAGCCAGCCGTGGCCGTTCCCGCGCTCGCTCATGCTGGGCTTCGCGGCGGTCGCCGATCCGGAACAGCCGCTCGTCTTCTCCGACGGGGAGATCGCCGAGGCCGCCTGGTTCACGCGCGCGCAGGTGCGCGAAGCGCTGGCGGTGGGCGACTGGTCGAAGCGGGGCGAGGGCGCCCAGCTGCTGCTGCCCGGTTCGATCTCGATCGCTCGCACCATCATCGAATCCTGGGCCGCGCTCGACTAGCGCACCCGCGCGCGGGCAGCGCGACCCGCGCGCGTCGGCTGATCAGGATAGTCCGGCGAGGACCTGCTTGACGGTCGCCAGCGACGGGTTCGTCGCGGTGGAGCCGTCGGCGAACTTCACGGTGGGCACGACGTGGTTGCCCCCGTTCACGCTGCCGACGAACTCGGCCGACGCCGGGTCGTCCTCGATGTCGATCTCGACATAGGTGATGCCCGCCTCGTCCAGCTGCTTCTTGAGCCTGCGGCAGTAGCCGCACCAGGTGGTCGAGTACATCGTCAGGGTGGGGTTCGCGTCAGTCACGGACACTGCAACACCGGAGGGCCGCGCACTGTTCCGACTCGGATCGTCTCGGATGGTCTTGCACTCCATTTAGTATGTGCGCATACTAAATGTATGACGATCATCGCCACTGCATACGCCACCTCCGATGCTCCGCCGACCGCCTTCTTCGCTCGCTGGGCGGACATGGCCACCTGGCCGGAATGGAACACCGACACCGAGTGGGTGCGCCTGGACGGACCGTTCGCCGAGGGCGCCACCGGGACGTTGCGGCCGAAGGGCGGTCCGGACATCCGGTTCGTCGTCGCACGCCTCACCGACCGCGAGTTCGTCGACGTCTCCCGGTTGCTCGGCGCGCGGCTCACCTTCGCCCACGAGGTCACCGTCGCCGAGAGCGGCACCACGATCACGGTGACCGTCTCGATCGACGGACCATTGCGCCGGCTGTGGACCAGAATCCTGGGCGCGGGCCTGGCGGAATCCGTGCAACCCGACCTCGACGCACTGGTCGCCGTCGCCGAGGGGGTCGCGGCGTGAGCGGCATGCGCGGGAAGAACGCCGCCGTCCCCGGGGCGGATTCCCGCGTCAGCGAGGCGCGGCGGAGCGGGGCCGGTCGCCTCGAGGCGGGGGCTCAGGAGCGGAGCGGGGATCCGACCGCCGACGGCGGCTGCCCCGGCTCGAGCGCGCGATATTGGCTGGCGGTCGTGTCCAGGGAACATGTCCGGCGCGGTGTCGAGCTAGGCATCGCCCAGGCCAACCATGGCAAGCGCGCGGCGGTGGAACGTATGCGGCCGGGCGACGGATTGGTCTACTACTCGTCGCGGGAGGGCATGCGCGCGGGAGTGCCGGTGCGCTCGTTCACCGCGATCGGCACCATCGACGACCGTCCGGCCTGGCAGGCCGACCCGCAGGACGGCGGTTGCTTCCAGCCCTGGCGTCGCGGGGTGAGCTACCGAGCCGGCGCGCGCGAGATTCCGATCGAGGCGCTGCGCGAGGCCCTGGAATTCACCAGCGCGCCGAACTGGGGAATGATCCTGCGCCGCGGCCTGATAGAACTCAGCCCGCACGACTACACGCTGATCGCGCGGGCGATGACGGACGAGTGAGGGAGGCCGATGCACGAAGTGGGGGACGGAATGCTGCGCTCCAGATTCCGCACAGCCGAGGAAAGCCCCGGCCTGCTGCTGTGGCAGGTGACCAATCGCTGGCAGGCCGCGCAGCGGGCGGCGCTCGCCCCTTTCGACCTGACCCACGTGCAATTCGTGCTGCTGGCTTCGCTCACCTATCTCGCGGCGGGCCGCACGGATCCGGTCCGGCAACGTGACCTGGCCGACTACGCCGCCACCGATCCGATGATGACCTCCCAGGTACTGCGCGCGCTGGCGCAGAAGAAATTGATCGAACGCCGCGACCACCCGACCGATCGCCGGGCCAAGGCCCTGGTTGCCACCGCAGCCGGCGTCGCGCTGGTCAACCGGGCCATCGTCGCGGTCGAGGCGTGTGACGCGGAGTTCTTCGGCCCGCTCGATGATCGGACGAGCGCCTTCGTGCGTTCCCTACGGTTGCTGCGCGACCGCTGATCCGTCCCTGCCCGCTAAGTCCCGACCGTTCGTGCTCCCCGCGCGCGAGGGACCGCGGATCCCGAGTGATCGGCGCATCGGCAAGCGCGACCCCGCGACCCCGTGCGCGGGTCGGTGCGAATTCTCGGCAGAACACGCCCTCCTGGAAGCCTCTGATGGGGCACGCGCAACAAGTCGAGCACACACGAGGCGATACGGCGGCGAGGTCGCGAAGGCGCCGCCGTGCGTGTCGGTGGGCGCTGTCATGATGGACCGCGTGCCCGCTCTCGACCTCGCAGACCTCGATCCCGAGCAGGCCGCCGCCGTGCGCGCCCCGCGCGGTCCGGTGTGCGTGCTCGCGGGCGCGGGTACCGGCAAGACCAGGACCATCACCTATCGCATCGCGCATCTGATCGCGCAGGGGCAGGTCAAGGCGGACCAGGTGCTCGCGGTGACGTTCACCGCGCGGGCGGCGGGGGAGTTGCGCACCCGGCTACGGGCCCTCGGCCTCGGCGGCGAAGCGACCCAGGTGCAGGCACGGACGTTCCACGCGGCGGCGTTGCGGCAGCTGAAGTATTTCTGGCCGCAGATCGTCGGTGACGTGCCGTGGCGGCTGATCGACGCCAAGTTCCCGATCGTCGCGCAGGCGGCGCACCGGGCCGGGCTGTCCACGGCCACCGACAGCGTCCGCGACCTGCTGAGCGAAATCGAGTGGTCGAAGGGCTCGCTCATCGCGCCGGAGGACTACGTGGCGGCGGTCGCGAAGCAGCGGCGCGAGACACCCTATGAGGCATTGCGTGTCGCCGATGTCTACGCGGGTTACGAGAAGCTCAAGGCGACGCCGGACGGGTTGCTGCTGGATTTCGATGACCTGCTGCTGCACACGGCGGCCGCCTTGGAGGACTACCCGGCCGTGGCCGACGAGTTCCGCGGCCGCTACCGCAGCTTCGTCGTCGACGAGTACCAGGACGTCACGCCGCTGCAACAGCGCGTGCTCGACGCGTGGCTCGGCGACCGCGACGACCTGACCGTCGTCGGCGACGCCAACCAGACGATCTATTCGTTCACCGGCGCAACGCCGAGCTATCTGCTCGACTTCTCCCGTCGCTTCCCCGAGGCCACGGTGGTCCGTCTGGAACGCGACTATCGCTCGACCCCGCAGGTGGTGTCGCTGGCCAATCGGGTGATCGGAGCGGCGCGCGGGCGCATCGCGGGTACCAGGCTGCAATTGATCGGCCAGCGAGCCGACGGACCGGAGCCGGTTTTCGCCGAATACGACGACGTGCCCGCAGAGGCCGCGGCAGTGGCGGAGGCGATCGGCCGGCTCATCCAGGCGGGCACACCGGCCGCCGAGATCGCCGTGCTCTATCGGATCAACGCGCAGTCGGAGAGCTACGAGCAGGCGCTCACCGAACGTGGCATTCCCTACCAGGTGCGCGGCGGCGAGGGCTTCTTCGCGCGTGCCGAGGTGAGGCAGGCCGTGCAGGCGTTGCGGCAGGCCGCGTCCCGCGACGATCTGCCCGACCAGTCGCGCAGCGGCAGTGCCCTGGTCACCCTGGTTCGCGCGGTGCTCGCCCCGCTCGGTCTCACCGCCACCGAGCCCGCGGGCGCCCAGGCGCGCGAACGCTGGGCCTCGCTGGTGGCGCTGGTGCGGCTGACCGAGGAGCTGGTCGGCCACGACGACCGGCTCGACCTGCCCGGGCTGCTGCGCGAGCTCGCGACCCGCGCCGAGGCGAGGCATCCACCCACCGTGCAGGGGGTCACGCTGGCCTCGCTGCACGCCGCCAAGGGCCTGGAGTGGGACGCGGTGTTTCTCGTCGGCCTCTCCGACGGCACCATGCCGATCGCGCACGTCCTCGCCGACGACGGCTCGGTCGCCGACGCGGCGGCGCTCGAGGAGGAACGGCGGCTGCTCTACGTAGGAGTCACCAGGGCGCGCGAACATCTGCGGCTGTCCTGGGCGCTGGCCAGGAACGAAGGCGGTAGGCGCACCCGGCGCCGTTCCCGGTTCCTCAGCGGCCTCCTCCCCGACGATTCGCCCGCGTCGCGGATCGCGGCCCCGCCGAAGGCCGCGAACGGCGTCCGCCCGACCTGCCGGGTCTGCGCGAAACCGCTGATCGGCACGTACGCGACCATGCTCGGGCGCTGCCGTCGCTGCCCGGCCGAACTGGACGCCGAATTGCTTGCGGCACTGCGTGATTGGCGTGCGGAGAAGGCGGAGGCGCTGCGGGTCCGCGAATTCGTCGTGTTCACCGACACCACGCTCACCGCGATCGCCGAACAACTGCCCGCCGACGACGCCGCCTTGGCCGCGATCGCGGGCATCGGCGCGAAGAAGATCGACCAGTTCGGCGCCGACGTACTGGCCATCGTCGCGTCCCGGATTCGATCCACATCACAAAACCGCAGGTAGAAAATAGGTTGTCGCGCTCGACGATCTTGCCTATGGTGGATTCCACGCACCGGGAGGGCATCTCGGCGCGCACAGTTACCGACACACAACGAGTACAGGAGGGAGGCAGAGCAGTGGACAACATCATGAACTTCGGCGCCAGTGGCGTTGCGGTCTATGCGCCCATGGCGGCCTCCCGGGGGATCCTCGCCTTGCAGGGGATCGGTCTGTCCGGAATCGGTGCGTTCGGCACGTGCGTCTCGCAAGCGAATTCCGCTGCGATGCACACCTCTGTCCGTACCCGGATTCAGGGCAAGCCCAGCGCGGGCTGGCACCCGACGGCTGCCGAGGCAGCAGTCGGTGTCTTCGCGGATGAAGCCGGCTTCGAGCCGGCGGATCCGCGGGCAGCACGCCTCCGCACCGCACACCCAGCGACCGTGAACAGGGCTCGACAGAGATGTCGACCTAGGTAGGGAACTCCTCCCCGACCTCCTGGCCACGGATCGCACGACAGCGAAACCGTGGCCAGTATTCTCCGGCCCTTCAGCCGACCGGCACCGGTTTCGCCACAACACACGAACCGCTGCAAACGAGCTGAAGGAGAACGACGTGTTCACCGCACAGGGTTGGCCGCAGGCCACTACTGACGTGACATGCCGAACCGTGGCGTCGACTACTCGGACCCAGGAGATCGCCAAGGTCCTGCCCTGCCGTGCTGGAGATCCGGACCTCTGGTTCGCCGAGAGCCCGGTCCAGTTGGAGCAGGCCAAGGCGCTGTGCGCGACCTGCCCGATCCGCAAGGGCTGCCTGAGCGCCGCCATGGATCGTCGTGAGCCGTGGGGTGTTTGGGGCGGGGAGATCTTCGACCAGGGTGTCGTGATCGCCCGCAAGCGTCCCCGTGGTCGTCCGCGCAAGGTCGCGGTCCCGGCATGAGCCGGGGAGTGATTTCCCTCCCTCCGGTCGATGTGCTCGATTCGGTCGGTCCCGGCACGGCCGAGCCAACGAACGAGAAAGCAGACCAGCCGCCCACCGTCGCCAGGTGGGCGGCTGCTCTGCGTTCCTCGTCGCGGTGGCACCATCGCGGCGTGGACGAGTGGTCGAAGCGACCGTGCTCAGTCGCGGATTTCGGAGGCTCGAAGTCGAGATTGCGTTCGAGGACGCGGCGCTACAAAGACCGCCGCGACGCCGTGAGCTTCTGCTCGGTCCCTCGAGTGTCTGAGGAGGCGTCGAACTGCTCGGGGTTGGTCGGCCCCTCAGTCGCCGGACGCTTCCGACCGGCCGACATGTGCCGGGCCGCGCTCAAGCGGAATTGCGCTCCTCGCGGAAGCCGGGCATCCAGGTGCGGACGAGTTGCATGAACGGCAGCTCGGCGTCGAGTTGCGCCAGGATGCCTACGGAGCCGCCGAGCACGCGGAAGATCATCACGTACTCGGCCGGAAGTTGCAGTGCCCGTGCGGTTTTCATTTCCGGGCTGGACAACTCCGAAGCCTTGCCCGCCACCCGCTGCATCCATCTGCGGGTGAAGTGGAACGAGTCGGTCTGGATCGGGTCGGTGAACGGCCGCAGGTAGTCGGCGATCTCCTGGTGGGTGACCACCCGGCCGGGGATCACCCAGCCGTGGTCGTACAGCAGTTCGGTGAGTTCGGCGAAGCGCTCCTCGACCGCGAGGGCCAGCATCCGGCCCAACACCGGCGGAAAGCCGTCGGGCATCGGCGCGCAGGCGCCGAAATCGATCACCGCGAGCCTGCCGTCGGGCAGCATCATGAAATTGCCCGGGTGTGGGTCGGCATGCAGGAGCCCGACGACCTCGGGGGACGAGAAGTGGAACCGGCCCATCAGTCCCGCGACACGGTTGCGCAGCGCGAGGGTGCCCGCGGGATCCTCGGCGCCCTGCTTGATGATCGAGGAGACGGCGACACCGTCCAGCCATTCGGTGACGATCACCTTCGGCGCGCTCGCCACCACCTTCGGCACCACGATCTCGCCGTGCCCGTCGAAGCCCTTGGCGAAGGCGCGCTGGTTGGCCGCTTCGTTGCGGTAGTCCAACTCTTCCTCGGTGCGTTCGGTGATCTCGGCGAGGATCGGCTTGACGTCCGCCCCGGGGATCACGGACGCGACCAGACCGGACATCCGGGACAACGTTTTGAGGTCCGCGCGCAGCGCCTCGTCGGCGCCGGGGTACTGCACCTTCACCGCGACGGTGCGCCCGTCCGACCACACCGCCCGGTGCACCTGCCCGATGCTGGCCGACGCCGCCGGGCTGTCGTCGAACTCGCGGAAGCGGGTACGCCATTGGGTGCCGAGCTGCTGGTCGAGCACCCGGTGGACGGTGGCGGCCGGCATCGGCGGCGCGGCGGCCTGCAGTTTGGTGAGTGCCTCCCGGTAGTGCTCGCCGAACTCCTCCGGTACCGCGGCCTCCATCACGCTGAGTGCCTGCCCGAACTTCATCGCGCCGCCCTTCAGCTCACCCAGGACCGTGAACAGCTGCTCGGCGGCCTTCTGATTGAGCTGCGCGTTGATCTCGGACTTGTCGCCTCCGGCGAGCTTCTTGCCGAACCCCACGGCCGCCCGACCGGCGATGCCGAGCGGAATCTTGGCCAGCTTGGCGTTACGGGACGAGCGACGGCGCACGATCTCAGACACGTACCCATCATGGCGGACAGACCGGCCGATCGGCCATCGCAATCTTGATCACGGCCGGCTTCCGAGGCTGTGTCCTGCGGAAACGTGCACACACGCGCATGTGGGATGGCGGTCCCACTCGCGCCGATCAAGGACGTGTGAATCCAGATCCAGTTCCAGCGTGGCGTCCAACGTCGCCGGAGCGCGTCGCGGCGAGCAGTCGATGATCGCCTCCAACTCGCTCAGCGCGACGGCCGCGGTCGCCGCGATCCCGGCGGGGGACGCGTGTCCGACGCGGCCCAGCAGCTGCGCCGCGAGATGCGGCCATTCGGCGTCGTTCTGCGCGCGGATCAGGTCCGCGCAGCGCAGGCAGCTGGTGACGCCGGGGAGTACCAAGGGCCCGACGACGCCCTTGTTGTCGCGGATGCGCAGTTGCAGGTGCGGGATCCGGTGCAGCACCAGATCGCTCACCAGCCGTGGATCGGGCATCAGTGTGTCGGCGAGCACCACGAGGTCCGCTCCCCAGGACCGTACCGTGGCCGTGCCGGAGGGGTAGTCGCGAGAACGGCTCGGCCGCAAGCCGAGCGCGCGCAACCCGGCCGACACCGCGTCCGACAGCGGACCGAGCCCGTGCACCCGCACCGCCCGCACCTGCGCGGCGCGATCCTCTGGATGGTCCAGCAGGCCGGCTTCGTCGACCAGCGTGAGCAATGCCACGGCGCGTTCGGCCTCGATCCCGCATTCGCCGGCTCGCCAGACGATCTGCGGCTTGGTACGCAGACCGTCGAGCAGGCGCAGGAACGTGACGACGGTCTCGGCGTCCATGCCTTCCGGATCGAGCACCACCGCGGTTTCCGGATCGCACCCGAGTTGCACGACACCACTCGGGCGGACCAGCACGGTCACCCTCGGCCGCAATCGCGGACCGCGACACATCGTTGTCATGTCATCAGTATGCGGAGCGCGTGGCGGCCGACCTACATCGAAACCCGTAGTTATCCACAGGGTTTCGCTTCATCCACAGTGTGGATCAGGACGATGCGCCGCCCTCTTCGCCCAGGTCGGTGCCGCCGTCGTCGTCCTTGCGTTCGCGCGCGGCCTGCTCGCGGGCCTCGGTTTCGGCTAGTTGCGCGAGCGGATCGTCGAACACGGCCGCGCCGCCGCCGATCACCGAGTCGATGAAGCCCGCGGGGGAGTCCAGATCGTCGGAATCCGGCAGGAGGTCCGGGTGCGCCCACACGCGGTCGCGCGCGGTCATGCCCGCGTCGTCGGTGAGCCTGCGCCACAACGCGGCCGCCTCACGCAGCTTGCGCGGACGCAATTCCAGGCCGACCAGCGTCGCGAAGGTCTGCTCCGCGGGGCCGCCGGTGGCCCGCCGCCTGCGCAGCGTCTCAGCCAGCGCGCCCGCGCCGGGCAACCGGTCGCCGACGGCGTCGGCCACCACCACCTGCACCCAGCCCTCGATGAGCGCCAGCAGCGTTTCCAGGCGTTCCAGCGCCTGCTTCTGCTCGGGTGTGGTCTGCGGCTCGAAGGTGCCCTGCGCCAGGATCTCCTCGAGCTTCGCGGGATCGGTCAGCGACATCGGGTCGATGCCCTGCGCGGCCTGCTCCATCGCGGAGAAGTCCATCCGGATGCCGCGCGCGTAGTCCTCGACCGCGCCGAGCACCTGCTGGCGCAGCCACGGCACGTGCGCGAACAGGCGCTGGTGAGCGGCTTCTCGCGCGGCGAGGAACACCAGGATCTCGCTCTCCGGCTGTTCCAGCCCCGCGCTGAATTCCGAGATCGCCGCGGGCAGCAGCGCCGCGGTGCCGGTGGGCCCGAGCGGGAGGCCGATGTCGGTGGAGGTCAGCACCTCTTTGGCGAGTTGCCCGAGCGCCTGGCCGAGCTGCGAACCGAACGCCAGACCGCCCATCTGGCCCAGCATGCCGACCATCGGCGCGGCGAACTGCCTGGCCTCCTCCGGCAGCGCCGCGGTCCACATCCCCGAGATCTGCTCGGCGACCGGGTCGCACAGGCGCTGCCAGGTGGACAGGGTCTGCTCGATCCAATCGTTGGCGGTCCACGCCACGGTCTTGCCTGCACCGGCGGGGAGGGTGGTCGCGCTGTCGAGCCAGAGTTCGGCGAGGTGCGCGGCGTCGGCCACGGCGCTCGCGGCGCCCGCGGTCACCGGGGCGACGGCCGAGCCGAGCTGTTGACGGGCCAGCCGCTTGGCGACGTCGTAGTTCACCGGCCCGGCCTGCGCGGAGCCCGGCTGACCCATGCCGCTGAGCATCTGGCCGAGCGAGGTCAGCATCTGCCCGAGCTGCGCCGGGTCGAATCCGCCCGCGCCGGACCCACCGATACCGAACCCGAACGGATCGTTCGGGCCGGGACCGCTCGGCTCGTCACCGCGCTTGCGATCGTCGTCGTCGCGGTTCGAGAATCCGAAGGGGAGGTCGTTCATGCCCTTCACGTTACGCGCGTAGCACAGCGTCCCCGTGTTCGCGCGGCGCGAAACCGGTGGCGGCGCGCCCGGGTGAAATGACCGCCTCCGGTGCCTCGCGCCGCCGGTTGTCATTACTGTGGTTCGGGTGAATCGTCGGATCCTCACCCTGGTCGCCGCTCTGATCCCGGTGCTCGTGCTCGGTGTCGCCGGCAGTGTGCTGACTGTGCCGTACGTCGCACTCGGTCCCGGGCCCACCTTCAACACCCTCGGCCAAGTGGACGGCAAGGAAGTCGTCGACGTCCGGGGCACCGAGGTCGATCCGACCACGGGCCATCTCAACATGACCACGGTGTCGGTGCGGGACGGGCTGAGCATCTTCGAGGCGTTCGGCTTCTGGGCCAGCGGCAAGCACGGCCTGGTGCCGCGCTCGGAGGTCTATCCGCCGGGCGTGTCCCGGGAGGAGATCGACAAGTCCAACCAGGAGGACTTCAAGGACTCCGAGGGCAACGCCGAGGTCGCCGCCCTGCACTACCTGAACCTGCCCACGGTCGTGCTGCTGCGCAAGGTGGCCGACGACGGGCCCGCCCATGACGCGCTGCGTGCCGGTGACGAACTGGTCAGCATCAACGGCACCCCGGTCGCGACGCCCAAGGACGTCGTCACCGCGGTCGGGGCCCAGGCGCCCGGCAGCACGCTGACCGTGGTGTACCGGCGCGACAACGCCGAGCAGACCGCGACGATCGTCCTCGGCGCCCGCCCCGGCGACCCGGCCAAGGGCTACCTCGGCGTGACGCCGGGCGAGGGCGCCCGCCCGCCGATGCAGGTGGCCTTCAACCTCGCCGACATCGGCGGCCCCTCGGCGGGCCTGATGTTCAGCCTGGCCCTGATCGACAAGCTCACCCCCGGCGAGCTGGACAGCGGCAAATTCGTGGCGGGCACCGGGACCATTGATCAGGACGGCAAGGTCGGCCCGATCGGCGGCATCCAGTACAAGATGATGGCCGCGCGGGAGGCCGGTGCGGAGACCTTCCTGGTTCCCGCCGCCAACTGCAACGAAGCCAAGCAGCGGACCCCGGACGGCCTGCGGCTGGTGCGCGTCGAGAACCTCACCGGCGCCGTGCAGTCGCTCAACGAGATCAGCGCGGGCAAGGAGCCGGTCAGCTGCGGCTGATGCGGCACCGTGCGGCCGGTGACCCGCTCCAGGCGCTCGGGGCGACCGGGTAGTCACCCGCAAGAGTGTGGGCCGCACCGCAGGTGCAGATCGCGCGCACTCGCCCGGCGCAGCCGGTGCCGCAGCGCGCCCGACCGGCACCGGGCAGTAGTTCACTCGAGCGTATGGTGCAGCGCCTCGACCAGATTCGGTGCCAGGTTGGGGTAGGTGCGCAGGTCGAGATCGCCGAAATCGTCGGCGTCGTCCTCGGGGCGCAGCTGCAGCAGGCACAGCGACGCGCCGTCGCGCAGCACCGCGGCGAACAACCGGGCCTCCCGGCGCTCCGGGTGCGCTTCGGCGGCGGCGCGCGCGGCCGCGTCGGCCGCGTCATGGTCGGCCAGCAGCGGGGCGAGCGCGTCGTCGAGCGTCGATTCGGCGTCCGGCGGCAGCACCACGATCTCCTGCACCAGCACGCAACCCCGGACCGCGGGCGGCCAGCTGGTGGTGGCCAGGAATTCGTCCAACGCGATCGAGCCGCCGGTGATGTCGTCCGGGAAAGCCTCCTGGGCGACCGGCGTCAGCTCGTCGCCGCCGTCGAGCTGGTCCTCCAGTTCCGGCTGCGCCGCGACCAGGTCCGCGGTCGGCACCAGGGCGAACATCTGCGGGGGACGGCCCCACCCCTCGGCGTCGACGAATTCCGCCACCTCCCGGACGGATCGGGCAAGGACGAGTTCGGCGTGCAGGTCTGGGGTCACGCGAATATCCAATCAAACCGCCCGCCGGAGCCGCCGGAAACCCGGACGATCGGTTCCCCGGCGCGGCAAGCGCAACCCTGCCAGCTGGATGGTGTCCGATTTCCGTAGAGTGGGCCGGGACGGTCCGGAAGGACCACCCGCAACATCGGACTGCGGCGCATCGGCCGGGCGTATCGGTGCGAGCGTCGCCGGACCTTGGAGAGTGGCATCGTGGGCATGCGGCCCCCCACCGGCTTACCTTCGCTGTCCCGACGCAGCCGTGTGCTGCTGGTGGCGGCCATCGTCCTCGCGGCGTTGCTGCTGCTCGGGCCGCGGCTGACGGACACCTACACGAATTGGCTGTGGTTCGGCGAGGTCGGCTTCCGCAACGTGTACCTCACGGTGTTGCGGACCCGGGTCCTGCTATTCCTGGCCGTGGCGGCCTTCGTCGGGCTGGTGGTCTGGCTGGCGCTGCTGCTGGCCTACCGGTCCAGGCCGGTGTTCGTGCCGGTGGCGGGCCCGAACGATCCCATCGCGCGCTACCGCACCACGGTGATGAGCAGGCTGCGGCTGTTCGGCGTCGGCATCCCGGTGCTGCTCGGCCTCCTGTCGGGTCTGGTGGCGCAGTCGAACTGGGTGACGGTGCAGCTGTTCCTCAACGGCGGATCGTTCGGCGAGAAGGACCCGGAATTCGGCCTCGACGTCGGGTTCTACGCCTTCGACCTGCCCTTCTACCGCATGGTGCTGAACTGGCTGTTCGTCGCGGTGGTCATCGCGTTCTTCGCCAGCCTGGTCACCCACTACGTCTTCGGCGGGCTGCGCCTGACCGGCCGCGAGGGCACGCTCACCCGCGCCGCGCGGATCCAGCTGGCGCTGCTGGCCGGAACCTTCGTGCTGCTCAAGGCGATCGCGTACTGGTTCGACCGATACGAACTGCTCTCCAGCAGCCGGAAGGAACCCACCTTCACCGGCGGGTCGTTCACCGACATCAACGCGGTGCTGCCCGCCAAGCTCATCCTGCTGTCCATCGCGGTGATCTGCGCGCTGGCCTTCTTCGCCGGCATCGTGCTGCGCGATCTGCGGGTGCCCGCGATGGCCGCCGCGCTGCTGGTGCTGTCCTCGATCCTGGTCGGCGCGGTGTGGCCGCTGGTGGTCGAACAGTTCTCCGTGCGGCCCAACGCCGCGGACAAGGAGAGCGAGTACATCGAACGCAACATCGCCGCCACCAGGCAGGCGTTCGGCATCACCAACGACCGGATCGATTACAAGGACTACAAGGGCGAGAGCAGCAAGAGCCCGCTCGAGGTGCCGGTGGACGCCGCGACCATCGGCAACGCCAGGCTGCTGGACCCGAACATCCTCTCGCCCACCTTCACGCAGCTGCGCCAGCTGAAGAACTTCTACGGCTTCCCGGAGTCGCTGGACATCGACCGCTACAACCTCGACGGTGACGTGCAGGACTACATCGTCGCCGCCCGGGAGCTCTCGCCCGCGGCGCTGAGCGGCAACCAGACCGACTGGATCAACCGGCACACCGTGTACACCCACGGCAACGGCTTCGTCGCCGCTCCCGCCAACCGGGTGAACAAGCCGCCGTCGGACGATCCGAACGCCGCGGGCGGCAGCGGCGACGGCGGTTACCCGATCTTCATGGTGAGCGACCTGTTCACGCCCGCGGACAAGCAGCGGATCAAGGTGGACCAGCCGCGGGTGTATTTCGGGGAGCTGATCTCGCAGGCCAACCCGGACTACGCGATCGTCGGCGCGACGGACGGCCAGCGTCCGCGCGAATACGACTCGGACGTCGCGCAATACACCTACACCGGCAAGGGCGGCGTGCCGATCGGCAACTGGTTCAACCGCCTCGCCTTCGCGGCCAAGTACGCCGAGCGCAACATCCTGTTCTCCTCCGCCATCGCCGAGGACTCGAAGATCATCTTCAACCGCAGCCCGCGCGAACGGGTGCAGAAGGTCGCGCCATGGCTGACCACCGACGGGAACGCCTATCCCGCGGTTGTCGACGGGCGGATCGTCTGGATCGTGGACGCCTACACCACACTGGACAACTACCCGTACGCGCAGACCACCTCGCTGGAGGGCGCGCTGGAGGACAGCATCGACAAGAAGACCGGGCGGTTGCTGCCGCGCAAGGAGGTCAGCTACATCCGCAACTCGGTGAAAGCGACGGTCGACGCGTACGACGGCAGCGTCACGCTCTACGAGGTGGACTCGTCGGACCCGGTGCTGAAGGCCTGGCGCGGAGTGTTCCCGGGCGCGGTGAAGCCGGAGAGCGAGATCTCGCCGGAACTGCGGGCGCACTTCCGCTACCCGGAGGATCTGTTCAAGGTGCAGCGCGAGATGCTGTCGAAGTATCACGTGGACGATCCCCGAGAGTTCTTCACCAACAACGCCTTCTGGTCGGTGCCCGCCGATCCGACCACCGAGGGCGGCACCACCGCCAACCAGCCGCCGTATTACGTGCTGCTCGGCGACCCGAAAACCAACAAGCCGACGTTCAATTTGACCAGCGCGATGACCGGCTACAACCGGCCTTATCTCGCCGCCTATATCTCGGTGCGCTCCGACCCGGACGGGTACGGCAAATTCACGATTCTCCGATTGCCCACGGACACACAGACATTGGGTCCGCAGCAGACGCAGAACCGGATGACGACCTCGCCGGATGTGTCACGCGAGAAGACGCTGCTGTCGAATTCGAACAAAATCAAATATGGCAATCTGCTGACCTTGCCGGTCGCCGACGGCGGCATTCTCTACGTGGAGCCGTTCTACAACGAACGCAACACCGGGCCGAACACGGCGACCTTCCCGCAGCTGCTGCGGGTGCTGGTGAGCTATCGGGACGAGGCGGGCAACGTCAAGGTGGGCTACGCCTCGACCTTGACGGACGCGCTGAACCAGGTCATCCCGGGCGCGGGCACGCTGGCGACACCGTTCGGCGGTGACTCGGGCACCAGGCCGAAGCCGGGCACCGCTCCGGCGCCCGCCGAGGGCAACAACGGGACCGGCGCCGCGTCGACCCCGCCGCCCGCGTCGGTGCCGCCGCCCGCGCCGGGATCGTCCTCGGCCAAGGACGCCGCGGCGGCCGAGCTCAACCGCAAGATCGAGAACGTGCGAAACGCCATGCGCAGCGGGAACTTCCAGGACTTCGGCCGGGCGCTGGACGAGCTGGAAGCCGCCGTCAAGGCGTATCAGGACGCGGGTCGCTGACCGGCGACACCGGTCGGAGAGGCACTGATACGAAAGACGCCGCCATCGTGCCGATGGCGGCGTCTTCGTATTCGTGACGCGGGAGACGTCAGCGACCGAGCGAGTCGATCAGCGCGCTGTTCTGGCTGAGGATCTGCTGGAGCTGGTCCCGCACGCCGTACTGCTCGGCGAGGTCGGCCGCGGCGGACTCGGCCTGCTCGATCACCGACTGCGCGGCGCTCACGGCGGGCTGGGCGGGTTCGGGCACGGCGGGGAGTTCCTCCGCCTCGACGAGCGGCTCGGGCGCGGAGGTGCCCGGGCGCAGGTACTTGCCGCAGGACGGCCAGGCGCCGGGGCCCTGGGTGGCGAGCACGT
Source organism: Nocardia sputorum (assembly GCF_027924405.1). Taxonomy (NCBI): domain Bacteria; kingdom Bacillati; phylum Actinomycetota; class Actinomycetes; order Mycobacteriales; family Nocardiaceae; genus Nocardia; species Nocardia sputorum. The sequence goes on from NZ_AP026978.1 coordinate 1,199,832, forward strand.
TCTCCGCTACGCGGATCTGCTCTTCCTTGCTCGCGGTGTGGGCCGAGCCCTTGCCACCGTTGGCCGCCCAGGTGCTCTGCGAGAACTGCAGGCCGCCGTAGTAGCCGTTTCCGGTGTTGATCCCCCAGTTGCCACCGCTCTCACACTGCGCGACGCCGTCCCAGTCGTGGGTCGCCGCGGAGGCGGAAGCGGTGGAGAATGCGAACGGGACGGCAACAAGTGCGCCGGTGATGGCGGCGAGGCCGAAGGCGCGGGTGCTGATCTTCCGGTTCTCAGTCATGGTCGTTTCCCTCCCTGCGCCCGCCGGCACGGCGACGAATTACTGCCGTGTCCCTGTCCCCAGGTCGTCGGGGATCCTCGAACCGCGGGACAGGGTCACCGGTGTTCGGCGGTTCGAGTTCGAGCCCGTCTCGGATGATCCGGGCCGTGGAGTGACGGTAACGAAGAAATCTCAGCAGATCACATCTGGATAACGTCGGAATTGCATGAAGCGAATAACCCGAATATCCCCGTTTTTCCTGGTGGGAAACGTCATCAACACGCTGTGGTGATCGTACGTTATCGCATCGTTATGTGAGTGAGATCACTGCGATATAGTGAAGTACATCACGTTTGAAGTGGTTATCTCGTGGCAAATCTTGTGGGGCGCGGCGTCGGGGCGTGTCTTCCGGGCCGCGGTTGCGGCCTGGTATTTCCGGGGCGCCGGCGTCGGCTCCTGGCCGGCGTTCCGCGGCCTGTTCACCTTCCCGAAACCGCACCTGAGCTGGCGATTTGCAGTCTCAGCGAACGCGTGTGTAATGTTGTGTTCACCGACGCGGGGTGGAGCAGCTCGGTAGCTCGCTGGGCTCATAACCCAGAGGTCGCAGGTTCAAATCCTGTCCCCGCTACTAGCGAAACGGCCCGGAACCACGAGGTTCCGGGCCGTTTCGTTTGCGTTCGATGCCCCAGCGGGTGGCCATCGAGGAGTCGGCCGACATGCGGCTCCGACCCTCCCGCTGGTCCCGGTTGCGGCTATTGCCGGTGCAAGCGCTCCCGCACGGCGTCCATGCGGGCGCGGAGCTCCTCCGGCGTGATCACGCCGCGCTCCATCAGCGTGTGCGCGGTGACGACCACCGAGCGACTGCGTACCGGGAAATCCTGATAGATCGTCTCGCCCAGGGCGTCCTCGGCATGACGGCGTTCCAGGTTGTCCAGGGCGCCGCGCCAAGAGAGGCATTCGCAGGTGGCCTGCATGCTCGACTCCCACGGGTCGGGTGCGCGATCGAGTTCGGGCAGCGCACTCTCCCGGCGCGCCGCGGGATCCAAGGCGCTCAGCAGGACTTCGTACGGACCGCTCGTCACCGGCGTCCCTCCTTCCTCGTGGCGGACTCGACTCGGTTCGGTGGCTGCTGCGCGGTCCAATCGACCTGGGGCAGCGCCACACCGATCATGGTGTCCCGGGTGACGATGGCGGCCAGCTGCTCCTCGGTCCAGCCCTCGGTGCCCTCGGGGCGCATCGGCAGCACCATGAACCGCGACTTCTGGTTCGAATCGTGCACCCGGATCTCCACGTCGGGCGGGAAATGCAAGCCGAATTCGGCGAGCACCTCGCGGGGCCGGCGCACCATGCGGCGACGGTAGTTGGGCGTGCGATACCAATCCGGGGACATCCCCAGCACCGGCCGCGGATAGCACGAGCACAGCGTGCACACGATGACGTTGTGCACCTGCGGCGTGTTCTCCAGTACGTAGAAGTAGGTGTAGTCGCTCGGTGTCCCGGACCCGGTCGGATCGCGCCAGTCGATGCCGACCTCCTTGCACGTCTCGGTCCCGTCGGCGAGCAGGCGCGCCTTGAACTCGGGATCGGTCCACGCCTTGGCCACGAGTTTCGACCCGCCGTGCGGCCCGACCGATTCGGCCCACTCGCTGAACCGGCGGTGGTCCTCCTGGGAGAACAGGCCCTTCTCGATGGCGAGTTCCCGGACCGCCGTCTCGAGCACTTCGAACTCGCTGATCTCCTCGCTCGTCCGGATCGGCGCGTGCGCGTCGTGATCGTGGGTCCGGCTCACTGGGCATCCTCCTCCGCGGGCTCGAGCCAGCGCTCGGAGACCTCCGTCTCCAGGGTGTCGACGTCGAAGCCGGTGTATGTGGGCCACAAATCTCTCTGACGGAATCGCACGACGTAGAACGGTTCGACGCGACCGTCCTCGCGTCCCCACGCCTCGTCCTCCGGGATGATCCACTCCGGGCGGTGCTCGACGACGACCCCGGTGTGCCCCCGGGTGTAGGCCTGGGTGCGGGTGTGGAACATCGACGTGGCGTCGCGGACCCGCACACGATCGCCGATTCGGTACTTCCTGCTCATGCGCGCGCCTCCAGTCGGGCGCGTACTTCGTCCAGCTTGGCCGACAGTTCGTCGGGGGTGATCAGACCCTTGGCGACCAAGGTCTTCGCGGCGACGGTCGCCCAGCGCGCGTAGTAGGGGAGACCGAAGTACAACGTCGCGCCCAGGTCGTTCTCCGCTCGCCTGCGTTCTTCGGAATTCCACACGCCGCGCCAGCCGAGGCATTCGCAGGTGACGTAGGTGCTCATCTCCCAGGGCTGTTCCTCCTTCTCCCGGTATTCGACCGGGATGTCCGGCTGTCCGCCCACGTCGTGCAGCACGTGCCGGAGGGCGGCGAACAATTCGTTGGAGATCTCGTAGGGGGAGTCCAGCGGTTCGCGGAAGACCGGTGCGAGGTCCGCGACGCGATGCTGCAACTCGTCGAATCGGTTCGGTGCGCTCATGATGTCTCCGAAGTGACGGATCCGGTGTCTCCGGCGCGGCGTTCGCGGCGGGTGTATGGGCACGCGCCGCCACTCATCGAGGCGGGAGTGGAAACGAGCGCCATGGGGACTCCAGCGGGACGGCCGGCCCGGCCATCGGGCAGGCGGGTGCAGTCAGGCGGGGGGTGTGACCCCAGTCACAATCACATGGTTCGGAAGCCAAGGGTACACGTCAAGATCGATTTGCTGAAGGATGACTGCGGCGCGGGGCGACGGCGCGCATCCTCTCGGATCAGGCTCTTGACTAGCCGGAAATGTGGAGGAGACTAGTCATTACACCGGAACACCGGTAGGTGAGCGCACTGCCAGCTGAGACGTCGGCAGGCAGTGAAGGCAACCGACCCAGGATCCGGCTAGGCCCCCGGCAAGCCAGCCGAAATACCGGAGTATTCAGCGACGACTGAGGCTCACGGTTTCGACGAGACTACCGGGGACTGATCTGTGTAGGGGGTTTTTCACCTGGGTTCCAGGCGCGCGAGCGCGACGCGGCGCTCCGGCCGAATCGGCTCACTCCAACGGAATGCTGATGGTTGACTAGCCGTGTGCCGGCTGTCTCGGCCCGCACATCGGCAACCCATGTCAGGAGGCACCCGCAATGCCCACTCATGACGGAAGCTGGCCGCAGGGAACGCCGTGCTGGGTCGACTGCCAGGTCGACGACCCGGCGCGCGCCCGCGAATTCTACGGCGCTCTCTTCGGCTGGGAGATCGAGGACAGCCCGCCCGAGGCGGGGGGATATCTGATGGCGATGCGCAACGGCCGCCCGGCCGCCGGCATCGGACCCAAGCCGGAAGGCATGCCGATGCCGTCGGTGTGGACCACCTATCTCGCCGCCGACAGCGCCGACGCCGTCGCGCAGAAGGTCGGCGCCGCGGGTGGCTCGCTGATGATGCAACCGTTCGACGTGCTCGACGTCGGCCGCATGGTCGTCGGCGCCGATCCCACCGGAGCGGTATTCGGGGTCTGGGAGGCCAAGGCACACGCCGGCGCTGGCATCTACAACGAGCACGGCGCCTACTGCTGGAACGAGCTGCACACCAGCGACTACAAGCAGGCGCAACAGTTCTACGCCGACGTGTTCGGCTGGCACTACACCGAGATCGGCGACGGCGAGCACTTCGTGTACTCCACGTTCAGCCTGGCGCAGGACGGCGACGCCGTCGGCGGCGTGAACGACTCGACGAAGATGCCGGGTGACAACCCGTCGTATTGGCTGGCCTGGTTCCAGGTCGACAACACCGACGACGCGCTCGCCAAGGCGGGCGAACTCGGCGCGACCGTCATGTCGGGCCCCGACGACAGCCCCTTCGGCCGCATGGGCATCGTCCAGGGCCCGCAGGGCGAGGTCTTCGGCATCATCGATCCGACGACGACCGTCGGGGAACCGCCGACCGGCGGGTGAGCCATCGGCAGCGACAACCGAGCCACCGCGCTCGGTTGTCGCTGCCGCGTGGGGTCAGTCGGGGCGTGCCGATTCGGGCGACGCCAGACCGTGCTGATGGGCGTAGACGACGGCGTGGATGCGATCGCGCACGCCGAGTTTGGCGAGGATGCGGGAGACGTGCGTCTTCACCGTCTCCTCGCCGACACCCAGCTGTGCGGCGATCTCGGCGTTGCTGCGCGCGTCGGCCAGCAGGAGCAGCACCTCCAGTTCGCGCGCGGTGAGCTGCTGGACTTCCGGCGGGATGCGCGGCGGCGCGAGCGTGCTCGCGAAGCGGGAGACCAGGCGGCGGGTCATCGACGGGTCGATCAGCGCGTCGCCGCGTGCCGCGATCCGGATCGCCGTGACGAGTTCTTCGGGCGGCAGGCTCTTCAGCAGGAACCCGCTCGCGCCCGCCTGCAAGGCGCGATACAGGTTGGCGTCGCTGTCGTAGGTGGTGAGCACCAGGACATGCGTGCCGCCCGCGCCGACGATCGCGGCGGTGGCGGCCAAGCCGTCGAGTTTCGGCATGCGGACGTCGAGGATCGCGACATCCGGTCGCAGCCGGGCGGTCTCCGTGATCGCTGCGCGGCCGTCGCTCACCTCGGCGACGCAATCGAGGTCCGGCTGGCTGTCCACGACGGCGCGCAGGCCGGAGCGGAACACGCTGTGGTCGTCGGCGATCAGGACGCGGATGGGCGGGTTCACGATCCTCCGATCGGCACGGACACCGTGGTGTGCCAGTGCGTGGCGTCACGGCCGTAGTCCACCGCGCCGTCGAACAGCTCGGCGCGGCGGCGGATTCCGTTCAGGCCGCGCTGGATCGAGGGGTCGGCGGAGACCGGCTCACGGGGGAGGGGATTGGTCGCGCTCAGCACCACTCGCTTCGGCAGGTACTCCACGTCCAGGCGGACGTGCGTGCCGTCGCCGTGCCGGAGCGCGTTGGTCAGCATCTCCTGCACGATGCGGTACAGGGTGAGATTCAGCGAGTCCGGCAGTGTGACGGCGTCACCGCGCACGGTCGTCTCGACCTGCAGCCCGGCCGCGCGGACATGTTCGATCAGCCCGTCGATGTCGGCTAGTCCCGGCTGGCGCTGCCCCTCGTCCTCCCGTCCGTGCAGCAGGTCGAGCTGGCGGCGCAGATCCACCATCGCGGCCCGGCTGCTGGATTCCACCGCCGACAACGATCGGGCGGCGGCCGCGTTCGCCGTGCCGCCCAGGGCCAGCCGCGCCGCGCCCGCGTGGATGCCGATCGCACTGACGTGGTGGGAGATCACGTCGTGCAGGTCGCGGGCGATGGCCGCCCGTTCCTCGGTGACCGCGCGCTCCAACGCCGTCCGGTGCTCCTGCTGCCGCAGGCGGGCACGCTGCTCCAGATCGGCGATGTAGGCGCCCCGCGCCGCGGTGTAGCGGCCGACGAGCCACGGGACGCAGCCCGCGGAGACGGTCGCGGCCAGCAGCAGCCGCCAGTCCTGCGCCGCGGCGGTGTCGGTGACCAGGTGCGCCCCGGCGACTCCGGCGCACAGCGACAACATGGTCAGCACCGAACTCGGTCCGGCGAGCCACGCCCCCGCGCGGTATCCGGCCACCAGGAACCCCACGTCGGCGAACCGCACCGGGAATCCGTGCCGATACAGCAGCAGCGCGGCCAGCAGTCGCACGAGCACTTGCGCCACCGCGACCACGCCTGCGGTCCGGGGCGGGGCGGCCAAGGCGAGATCGGCGGCGACGATGGCCGTGACAGCGGCGACCGTCTGCCACGGCGCCACCGCGAAGACGCCGCACAGACCCAGCACCACCGCGTCGATGACGGCGGCCACCACGGCGACCACCACCGACTGGCGGGCCAGCGATCTGCTCACGTCCAACAGTTCGTCACCGCCTCCGTCCGGTTCCGGTGCCGGGTCCTGGGGCGATCCTAGTGATCCGGCTGATCGGAGACGCCGCACGGACGACAACTCTGCCCGCGCGCGGGCGCGCTCGCGTCCCCCGTGCGGGGGACGCGAAGTCCCTCGCCGGCGCGATGTTTCCCCAGGCCCGGGCACGTAGCGTCGAAGGCCGAGGCCAGAGGAAGAAGGAGAACTCATGGGTCGTGTGGAGTTCGAGTTGCTGACCTACGCCATTCCGGCGTTCGCGGTGCTCATGCTGGTGGAGTGGATCGCCTACCGGCGCGATCCCGACCGGTCCGGCAACGGCGGATCGGCCCGTGACACCGCTTCCAACCTGACGACGTTCACGGTGGGCAGGCTGGTCAAGCCGCTGATGCAGCATCTGGTGCCGTTCTCGGCCGTGGTCGTGGCCGCGGCGATCACGCCGCTGCACCTGTCGCCGCGATCCTGGTGGGTCTGGGTGCTCGGCTTGATCGTCACGGATCTGTGCTACTACTGGGCGCACCGTGCCGACCACCGGGTCCGGCTGATGTGGACCGCGCACAACGTGCACCACTCCAGCCAGCACTTCAACCTCTCCACCGCGCTGCGCCTCTCCTGGCTGCATCCGATCCCGAATATCCTGCGCGGGCTGGCGTGGGTGCCCGCGGCGCTGCTGGGCTTCCCCACGTGGATGATCTTCTTGTTGCAGGGCATCGGGCTGCTCTACCAGTTCCCGATTCACACCCAGCGCGTCGAGACGCTTCCGCGTCCGATCGAGTTCCTGTTCAACACGCCCTCGCACCACCGTGTCCACCACGGCTCGAACCAGCCCTACATCGACAAGAACTACGGCGGCATTTTCATCATCTGGGATCGCCTGTTCGGCAGCTTCGCCGCCGAATCCGAACCGGTCCGCTACGGCCTCACCAAGAACATCGGCACCGACAACCCGCTGAAGGTCAACTATCACGAATTGGCGGCGCTGATCCGCGACGTGCGCGGCGCGAGCACCTGGCGGGGGCGGCTCGGATACATCTTCGGCCCGCCCGGCTGGACCGAGCATGCCGTGCCGGTGCCCGAGCCGGTCGAAACTCCGGTGTCGGGGCGGGCCCGGGAACACGCCGGACAGCTCGCGTCGTGACCGGGTGCGGAGTTCGTTCACCGATCTGAGCTTGCCTTGAATCCGGTAGCCGGGTGCTTCGGTGCATCCGGCTACCGACGCGCGTGCTCGGAGGCGCCGAACTGACGCGTGACGGTCCGGGCAGGCGACCACGGGGGCGCGGGCATCGGCCGATGGCGACGACTCCGCGGCGGGCGATTCGCCGGGTCAGTCGCCGTCGAGATAGAACGTCACGCGCGCGATGCCTTCCCCGCTGCTCGCGAACTCCACGACGGCGACTCCGAATACCGCGCCGAGCCGGACGCTCGCCGTGACGGTGTGGCCGGCGGCGATCACCTTGCTCCAGCGCATGTTCCGCACCCGATTGGTGAATTCCTCCACCGACACCGGCGTGCCCGCGGGCAATTCGATCTCCGCCCGAGACCCGAGCAGCTCGCGCGCCCGGCTCAGATCGGTGCTCGCCGCGGCGGCGAAAAGCCTTGTGGTAGCTCGTTTTCCGCGGCGGCCCACGCCACCGAGCGCCCGCATCATGCCCAGCGCGCCACCGACGCCCTGGTTGACGATCAGCTGCGGCCCGAGCTTCAGCGCCGCGGCGATCCCGGGCAGCCCGGTGCGCAGCAGTTGCCAGATCATGTTCGCCAGTTCCCAGTGCGCGGCGAGAGAGGCGATCTTCCAGACGCCGTCCTGCTCGACCAGCCGGTAGCGCAGGTGCATCGGGACGAGGACGGTGGCGCCGGTCGACATCGTGGTGACGACAGTCAGATCGCGCAGCACCGTCGGCGGATGGACCAGGTCGCGGTCTACCCGGAACGCGATGGTGTTCGGCCCGATGAAGGTGTCGTAGAACCGTTCGATGGCGGCGCGGCCCACGTGCGGGCGGGACCCCACCGGGTCGTTGACCTCCGCCCCGGCGGCGAACAGACCCACCCACGCGGACTTGTCGTGTGCCGCGACCGCGCGCGGTGACGCCTCGACGGCCGTCAGCAGCGCTGCGGCCGAGGGATCCAGCGGCATGATGACAGAACCTCCGTAGACGCGAGCCGGACTGGACACATGGTAGAACAAGTTCTAATTTTGGCGTCGCGTTCCGGTGTCCCGCCGGTCGCGTCCGCAGGACAAGGGAACTCGATGGACTGGTATACCGGCAACACCGTGTACGACACAGTACTGACGATCGGCTTCGCGTTCGCGGCGTTCGTCGTGGTCGGCGGCTTGTTCGCGCAGAGTCCCTACGGCCGCTTCGCCTCCGGCAAGGTCGGTTTCAATCTCAATCCCCGTCTGGGGTGGTGGTTGATGGAGATCCCGGCGACGGTGGTGTTCGCCCTCTGCTATCTCGCGGGCCCGAACCGCTTGGAACCCACGGCGCTCGCCCTCGCGGCCATCTGGGTGCTGCACTACGGCAACCGTGGCTGGTTCTTCCCGCTGGCCATCCGGCAGGTGCCCGGCAAGCGGGGCAGCTTCAATGTCTCGGTGCTCGCCGCCGGTATGTTCGTCACGGCGCTGCACGGCTATCTCAACGGCTCCCTGTTCAGTCACGACTACCTCGATCAGTACGGGCCGGAATGGCTGACCGATCCGCGGTTCCTGCTCGGGCTCGTGGTCTATCTGAGTGGCTTCGCTCTGCTGGTGCGCTCCGAATCCATCGTGCGCAACCTGCGGGACAAGGCGGATCCGGGTGCGGCCGAGTATCGGATCCCCTACGGCGCGGGATTCCGGTTCGTCAGCAGCCCGGCCTATCTGGGCGAGCTGATCGCGTGGGCGGGCTTCGCGCTGGCGACCTGGTCGTTGGCCGGCGTGGTCATCTTCCTGATCACGGCGGGCAATCTTGTGCCGCGTGCCCTCGCCACGCACAAGTGGTACCGGGAGAAGTTCGCCGACTATCCCGTGGACCGGAAGGCGTTGATTCCGTTCGTGGTCTGACCTCCTTGCCGAACCGGGGTCGTCTATCCATCGATTGCCCAACGATCGAGTCATCGATTTGCATCGGAATAACTACTAGTAGCAGGCAAATATCTGGTGTTTGAAACTGTGTGCCAATGACCGATGCATAACCGATGCACTCCGTCGGTTTCGGACTAGAGTCGGGTCATGGGTATCGAGTACGCGAGCGTCATCGATCTACCCCGGTCCGAGGTGTTCGCCTGGCACGGTCGCCCCGGCGCGCTGGCCCGCCTGGCGCCGCCCTGGCAGCCGGTGTCGCCCCGCGCCGAATCGGACTCGCTCTGCGACGGGCAGGCGGTGCTCGGACTGCCCGGTGGCCTGCGCTGGGTGGCGCGGCACGATCCGGGCGAGTACGACCCGCCGCGCCGGTTCGTGGACGCGGTCACCGTCGACGGAATCGGCTCGCTGCCTGCCGGACTGCTGCCGTGGCGGCACACCCACGACTTCGAGGTCGTCGACGAGACGCGTACGCGGGTGGTGGACCGGGTGGACGCGCCGGTTCCCGCCACGGTGCTGCGCCCCATGTTCGCCTACCGGCACCGGCAGCTCGCCGACGATCTCGCGGCCCATGCGCGGGCGGCCGGAGCGGGCTTCGTGTCCAGGACCGTCGCGGTGACCGGAGCGTCCGGCCTGGTCGGTTCGGCGCTGACCGCGTTCCTGTCCACCGGCGGGCACCGTGTCGTGCGGCTGGTCCGGCACGCGCCGCGCGCCGCCGACGAAAGGCTCTGGGACACCGCCGACCCCGCGCCGGACCTGCTGGACGGTGTGGACGCCGTAGTGCATCTGGCGGGGGCCTCCATCGCAGGCCGGTTCACCGAGGGGCACAAGCGCGCGATCGCGGGCAGCCGGATCGGGCCGACCCGGAAACTCGCCGAGGTGGCGGCGCGCGCGGCGGTGCCGGTCTTCGTGTGCGCCTCCGCGATCGGCTACTACGGCGCCGATCGCGGCGACGAGGCGCTGACCGAGCGGTCGATGCGCGGTGCCGGTTTCCTCGCCGATGTGGTCGAGGAGTGGGAGGACGCGACGGCTCCCGCCGCCGAAGCCGGTGTGCGAGTGGTGCGCGTGCGTACGGGCATCGTGCAGTCCCCGCGCGGCGGCACGCTGCGGTTGTTGCGCCCGCTGTTCACCGCCGGGCTGGGCGGGCGCATCGGCAACGGCAGGCAATGGCTGTCGTGGATCGGGATCGATGACCTGATCGACATCTATCACCGGGCGCTCTGGGATGCGGGCCTGTCCGGCGCGGTCAATGCCGTTGCGCCGCAACCGGTCCGGAACGCGGAATACACCAAGATCCTCGCGAGCGTGCTGCACAGGCCCACCCTGTTCCCGGTGCCCGCATTCGGTCCCGCTCTGCTACTGGGCCGCGAAGGCAATCGGGAGGTGGCGTCCGCGAACCAACGCGTCGTTCCCGCGCGGCTGGCGGAGGCCGGGCATCAGTTCCGCACCCCCGCCCTGGAACCGGCGTTACGGCACCTGCTCGGCAGGCTCGCGGACTGAGCCCGGGGGCGTGTGCTTCGGTGGGCGAACGGGCGTGCCGAGTCCGGCGGCGTGTGCTCGCGTGGGGCCCGATCGATGCGGCCGGCGGTCCGCGCCCGCGACGCAGCGATCCGGCTGCACGCTGTGCCAGGATGCGGCCCGAGCGCGGAAGGATCTGTCAGGCACGGGCAGCCGCTGAATCGGCGTGCGCGAGATGCCGCCGCCCGCCGGATGATCGAACCCGGCCGAGCCGGGGCGGCATGGTCGGTGCGGCCGGAGAATCGCAGGCGCGGTGTGTGCACAGCGCTCACCGGTGACCGGTGCGGAGCTTTGCCGCACGACGAGGTCCGCTACCGCTGGGCGTTGCTGATGCGCCGGTGCCGAGATCCCATGATGCATCGATTTTGCATCGTACTGCCGACTGGGTGGAAAGGGTGGCCAACCGAGGTGGTCGGCCCCCAGCCCACCGCGCTGAACGGACGTGACGGCACAGTGTGAAGTCGCGCCACGCCGCCTTCGCTGTGCCCGGAAATGAACCCCCGAGGGCGGCCATCGCCGCCTCGGGGTTTGTCGAGTTCCATGACGGCCAGTTCGCTCAGCGCGTACTCGCCCGGCCCGAAGGCGTCCGGCCGACCGGCCTGGTAGACCCCAAGGTCGTGGCGGCTGCGGGTCGCCGATCCGAGCCGGGACGGTGTGCCGACGCGGGATCGCGGCGTGTCCGTTGATAGGGGCGGTTCGGCGGGATTCGCCCGGGGGTGCTCAGGCGAGCCGGTCGGCGGCGTCGACCAGGCTCTCGACCCGTTCCACGTCCTCGGGGAGGAAGACCACCTCCCACCCCGGGCCGCCGACCAGCACGCGGGCGCCCGCGCCGAGGCAGGCGCGCACCGCGGAGGTCAACGCCGTGGACTCCTGCTGCGACCACAGCAGTACGGCGGCGGGGCGGTCGAACCGGGCGAGGGTGTCGGCGAGCGCGGCGGCGGGCACGTCGGCGCCCAGCATCCGCGCCCCGGCGCCGCGTTCGGCGAGTGCCGCGCGCAGCACCTCCAGCGGCAGCGAGTGCGTCTCCCCGCTGGTGCAGGCGAGCACCACCGGCGCCATGCCGTCCGGGACCGGCGGCGGGTTCGTCCGGTGCAGCACCGAGACGACGCACCAGGAAAGCAAGTGCTCCACATCGATGCATCCCTCGCCGCCGAGCTGCCGATCGACGATGTCGGCGAACGCGGGGCGGCACAGCAGATTCCAGGTGTCCACCACGCCGAACGCGCGGACGTGCGCTTCGATCTGGTTCGACACCGCGGTGGTGTCCAGCGCGAAGGCCGCGGCCAGCAGCGCCTCCCGGCGGCCGAGTGTGGGCGCGGGCCCGCGCACCGCGGCCGCCGCGCCCGCCGGGCTCGCGCCCGCGCGGATCAGCGCCAGCATCCGTTCGAGCATGGCGATGTCGGCCTCGGTGTACAGGCGGTGCCGACCCGGGCGGTGCTGCGGCGGGCCGATGTCGTAGCGGCGGTTCCAGCTGCGCAGCGTGGCGGTCGGGATACCGAGACGCTCGGCGACCGCGCGCACCGTGTATCCCGCCGCGTCGGACACGGGGACGGGACCGGTGGGCATCGCCCCATTCTGCCCGCCGCCGCCGACGGGATCCGCTCCACCCGGCTGATCGGTGGGTCCGCGCGGCGGCATCAGGTCACCGTCGATTTCGTGCCGGGGCGTTCATGCGGGCCACCCCGGCGGTGCTTGCCCGGACGCGCGCAGGTCGGCCGCCGCCGTTCGGGAGGGTGAGCAGCGGCGGCGGGCCGGTGCGACGGCCTGGCCCATCCGCACGGCCCCACTGCCACGGGCAGAGGGGCGATCCGCCGGCTGGGCGGCCTCTCGCGTCGGCCGACCGCCAGGGCTGCTCGCGTGTGTGGGCTCATCGGTGCGAGTTCTGGAAAGCGTGATGCTGCGGCAGCGCCGGGGTGGGTGTCGTGCGGCCGGGCGCGCAGCTGGTTCCCGGGGCGTGTGCGAACCGGTTTCCGGCAGGCGTGGGGCCCTCGATGCTCGGCGCTGTCCTCCGCGTCATTGCTCCTCCGGGATGCGAATGCGTTGCATCAATTGTGCATCGTTCTATGCTAGAGTGGTCGGCATCGCCGATTTCCGAGGAGTTAGCGTGCACCGTCGCAACTTGCTGCGTACGTCGACCCGCCTGCTCGCCGGGCTGGTGTCGGCGCTGTCCGCGACCGCTCTGGCGGCGGGTGGCGCCTCCGCGGCTCCGAACCCGCTCGGCGGCCCCGCGCCGGTGCCGCGGCTGGAACTGGAGCGGTACACGGGGACGTGGCGTCAGCTCGCGGCCGTCCCGCAGTACTTCAACCTCGCCTGCGCGCGTGATACCCAGGCGAATTACGCACTCGACGCGGCGGGCGACATCGCGGTGCGCAACACCTGCACCACGTGGACCGGCACGCAGAACGAGATCAACGGCACCGCGACGGTCAACGACCGGGAGACCGGCGCCCAGCTGCACGTCAGCTTCCCCGGCGTGCCGACCCAGGATCGCCTGGACGGGCCGACCAACTACATCGTCACGGCGCTCGGCCCGGACTATTCGTGGGCGGTGGTCACCGACCCGAGCCGGATATCCGGATTCGTCCTGGCGCGCGCCGCGTCATTGGACGCGAATGCCTGGCAGCAGGTGCGCGCCGCGATCGTCGCGGCGGGCCAGAACCCGTGCCTGTACCTGACCTCGCCGACGACGGGCGGTGAGTCGCGCATCGTCCCGCTGTGCGCGGGGTGATCCGGCATGTTCGGCGCTCGCGAGGGTCGCGTCGGCGGCGGTGGGGCTGAGCCGCCCGACGCCGCGCCGGCGCGAACCCTCACGGGCGCCGAGCACGACCGCGCTCGTTCGACAAGGAGGCTCGATGACTGTCACTGCCACACAGCCTGAGCGTGCGCGATGACCGTCACGATCGCTCTGTTCACCCGGGACCTGCGGGTGCGAGACAACCCGGTGCTGACCGCCGCCCACCGGGAAGGCGCCGCGGTGTTGCCGTTGTTCGTGCTCGACGATGCCATCCTCTCCGGGCGCTTCGCCGCGCCGAACCGCGCCCGGTTCCTCGTCGCCGCCCTCGCCGAACTCGACGTCGAACTGCGCGCCCTCGGCGGCGGCCTGGTGCTGCGCCGCGGCGACGTGGCCGCGGAGGTCGACCGCGTGGCCGCACAGGTGCACGCCGAGAGCGTGCACGTGGCGGCCGACGTCAGTGGCTACAGCCGGCGGCGCGAACGGGCGCTGCGGGAGCGTCTCGCGCGGCGCGGCTGCCTGCTGCACACCCATTCCGCCACCGTCACCGTCGCCGATCCGGCGACGCTGCTGCCCGCAACCGGGCGTGACCACTTCGCGGTCTTCAGCCCGTATTTCCGGCGTTGGTCCGACGCGCCGCAGCGCAAGCCGCTGGGCAAACCGCGCAGCCTCATGGTGCCGCGGGTGCCGAGCCTGCCTCTGCCGGACGCGGGCGAGCTGTGCCAGGGACCGACGTCGCCGCAGCTCGCCGTGGGCGGTGAGACGACCGGGCGAGAAATCGTGCGCGATCGGCTGTCCGGGCCGGTCGAGCAGTACGCGCGCGACAACGACGACCTCGCCGCCGACGACACCTCGCGGCTGTCGCCGTATCTGCATTTCGGTTGCGTGTCGCCGGTGGAGTTGGTGCACCGGCTCGACCTGTCCACCGCGGGCGGGCACGCGTTCGCCCGCCAGCTGGCCTGGCGCGACTTCCACCACCAGTTGCTGGCCGCCCGCCCGTCGGCGGCCTGGTCGGACTATCGGCCCCGCTCGGTTCGCCCGCGTGACGACGAGCGGGCCGTCGACGCCTGGCGCGAAGGCCGCACGGGGCATCCGATCGTGGACGCCGGTATGCGGCAGTTGCGCGCGGAGGGGTGGATGCACAACCGCGCGCGGCTGATCACGGCCAGCTTCCTCACCAAGTCGCTGCGCGTCGACTGGCGGGTGGGGGCGGAGCACTTCTTGCGCTGGCTGGTGGACGGCGACCTGGCGAACAACCAGCTCAACTGGCAGTGGGTGGCCGGCACGGGGACCGACACCAGGCCGAATCGGGTGCTCAACCCGCTGCGCCAAGCGGAGCGTTACGACCCGGACGGCGAGTACGTCCGGCGCTGGGTTCCCGAGCTGGCGCACCTGCCCGGCGGACGTATCCACCGGCCGTGGCGCGAACACGTCGATCCGGCGGACTATCCGGCGCCGATCATCGACTTCGTCGGAATGTAGCGGTTCACCCGGGTCGACGGTCCGTGACGAGCATTGCGTCGGCGACCGACTCGAAGGCCTGCACCACGTTCTCCAGTTCGTCGCCGAGGTCACGCATCTCGGCGACCGCCATGAGGTCGTCGGTGTCGAAGTACCATCGCGCGAACAGGCGGCGGAAAGCGTCGTCGGCGTCGTCCGCCAGCCGCCGGATCTCCGCTCGATATCTCTGCGCCTCGATGGAATTCAGCGGGGCAGTCAGTGACCGGGCCGTGTGCTGCCCGCATTCCTCGACGATGCCGATCACCTCGGTGAGTTCGTCCACGAGCGTCGTCGCGCGGTGCCCGCTCGCGCGCTCGGCCGCCGTGCGCAGGTGGACGACGACGCTGTGCAACGCCCGGCCGAGCGCGCACCGGCCAGCCGCATCCGGCACGCCGAACAGTTCGCACACGAGTGCGTCGCTGCGATCGGCGACCACCACGAGCCGCGCGTGCGCCGCCGCGAGGTCTGCGGGGTCGCGACACAGCATGCCGAGTATCGCCGCGGCTTGCCCGACCGTGCCCGCCACGGACCGGAAACAGTCGTGCGAGTCCTCCCGGATCAACGGTTGCGATGACGCCACAGATACTCCTGACGGTGGATCGAGATGTCTGCGTGGTGTGGGGATTCCACGGCCGCGACCGGCGCCGCGACACAGATGATTCGAAGAGCGAGACACCGCGGATGAAATCTCGTGGATCCACCCGGGCGTGAGCTTCCGAATCCCGTTCGGGCGCGCTTGAATTGATATGTCGAGGATCTGCCACGCCCGAGGAAAGGGGCCTGTCATGGGCACCGTCGAAATCGCGATCACCATCGGCCGCATCGTGGACACGCTGCAGAAGGCGCTGATCCTGCTCATTCTCTGATCGACTCGGGAAGCCGGGCGCCCTGACGAAGGTTGCCCGAAAATCACCGAATACCTCGAATTATTCCTCGGTCGATCAGTCGCCGGACACCGACCGGTGGAATTCCCCTGCGTCGGAGACGATGTCGGCCAAGCCCGGGCGCCGCGTCTTCCAGCCGAGCCTGCTGCCCGCCTTGCCGCTCGCGGCCGGATCCCCCCGCCTGCGCGAGCCGTAGCGCACGGGAAGTCGTGTCCGGTGATTTCCCGCGCGGTATCGAGCACCTGCCGGTTGGAGTAGCACGTGCCGATACGGGTACCGATTCAGTTGCCAGGAGTTTCCCAGCAGGGTATCGGGCTGTCTCGAGATCCCGCGTCGAGGATCGTTTCCGCGGTCGAAGTGCGGCCGAGGGCCCGACGGGCCGGATGAAGGCAGGTATGCAGGTGTCTTCCCGGGCACACCGCTGTCAGGTCGATTACCTCGCAGGTAATCGACCTGAGCGGCGTTCTGGGCGAGGCTCGGGGCATGGCGACGAACAACATGCGGCAAACCCGCTCCCCCTTGGCTGGTGCGCTGCGCGGCCTCGCGGTCGGACGGATCGCGCTGGGGTCGGCCGCTGTCCTGGCCCCGCGAACGTTGAGTAAAAGGTTGGGTGTGCGCCCCACACCCGAACTCGAGTACATGACCCGGATCTTCGGCGCGCGGGCGATCGCGCTGGGCCTGGGATATCTGACGGCGCCGGCCGAGGAGCTGCCGCGCTGGCAGCGCCTGGCGTTGCTGGTGGACATCCTGGACACCACACACGGCGGGGTGCGGATCCTGCGCAGCGACGTCCCCCGGCCGACCGCCGTCGCGCTGGTCGCTCTGACCGGCGGTTACATGCTCGTCGGCGCGACCCGGCTGGCCACGGACCTGTGGTGAAAGTCTTTGGCACACTGGTGCGATGGCGACCGTTGTGGCATTCCACGCGCACCCCGACGACGAGACGCTGCTGACCGGCGGGACGCTGGCGAGGCTGTCCGCCGCCGGGCACCGGACCGTGATCGTGGTGGCCACCGACGGCCACATGGCCGATCTGGACGGCCGCGAACCGCTGCGGCTCAGCGAGCTGGAGGCGAGCGCGGCAGCGCTCGGCGTGCACCGAGTGGTGCACCTCGGCTACGCCGACAGCGGACACGGTGCGGTGCTGTACGCCGACCCGCCGGACCGGATGCGGTTCGCCCGCGCGGACCCGGAGGAGGCGGCTCGGCGGTTGGCCGCGATCCTGCGCGAGGAGCGCGCCGAGATTCTGCTCAGCTACGACCGCAACGGCGGGTACGGGCACCGCGACCACGTCCGCGTGCACGAAGTGGGCAAGCGCGCGGCCGAACTCGCAGGAGTGTCGCGCGTCCTGGACGCGACCCTGCCGCGTGAGGGTTATACGCGCCTGGTTCATCTGTCGCGGCGGCTGCGGGCCCCCGTGAACTACGACCCGTCGGTCCTCGACTCGCTGTACAGCCCACGCTCGGCGATCACGCACCGCGTCGACGTCGGCGCTCACGCCGCGCAACGGAAGACCGCACTGGCGGCGCACCGCTCGATCCTCGAGGGCTCCAGCCGCTTCGCCACCATCGCGAAGGTGCTCCTGCGCATGCCCACCCCACTTCTCGCCCGGGTGATGCGCTGGGAATGGTATGCCGAAGAAGGCGTCATTTCCGCACCGGCGGTCCCGCTCGACGACATCTTCCGGCCCGCGTCCCGTTGAGCGGTTCCGCCGCTGGGTCGGCGATGGCCGGATACACCGGCTACCCGGATGGTGTTCGGTCGACCCGGGGCTGCGGATCGGCGGGCTCGCGCGGCAACACCACCGTGAAGGTCGCCCCACTCCCGGGTTCGCTGTCCACCGATACCCGTCCGCCGTGGGCGGTGACCAGCGCTTGGACGATGGACAGGCCGAGGCCGGTACCGCCGCTGGCCCGGGTGCGGGAGGCGTCCGCGCGATAGAAGCGTTCGAACACCCGGGCGGCGGCCTCGGGTGACAGGCCGGGTCCCGCGTCGATGACATCGATGCGGACGCGATCGGGCGCGGGTGTGAGTCGCACGGTGATCGCCGCTTCGCGTGGGGTGTGGGTGAGGGCGTTGCCGAGCAGGTTGCCCAGCACCTGGCGCAGGCGGGCCTCGTCGCCGACGACGTCCATGGTGCCCGAGCCGTCGCCCACCACCAGCGTGATCGGCCGGTCCGGCGCGTCGGGTGCGGGTTTCTGGCGGGCGGCGATGGCCCGGGCGTTGTGTACGGCG
The DNA here is from genome assembly GCF_027924405.1 of Nocardia sputorum. NCBI lineage: Bacteria > Bacillati > Actinomycetota > Actinomycetes > Mycobacteriales > Nocardiaceae > Nocardia > Nocardia sputorum. Next base: position 1,217,854 of record NZ_AP026978.1, read on the forward strand.
TCACCGGCGAGCGCGAGCAGGTCGACGGGTCTGCGCTCCAGCGGCCGCTTCTCGTCCAGTCGCGCGAGCAGCAGCAGATCTTCGACCAGCAGGCCCATCCGCTCGGCCTCGGCCTCGATCCGGCCCACCACCATTCCCGCGTCGGTGCTGGCGCCCTGCCGGTACAGCTCGGCGAACCCGCGGATAGTGGTCAGCGGCGTGCGCAGCTCATGGCTGGCATCGGCGACGAAGCGGCGCATCCGCGCCTCCGAACGGCGGGCCGCCTCCTCCGAGGCCTCGGTCGCCGCGACGCCGTGCTGGATCTGCGCGAGCATCTCGTTCAGCGACCGCGCCAGATGGTCGACCTCGGTGTCGACGCCGCGCACCGGGACCCGCCGGTGCAGATCGCCGCCCGCGATCGCCGCGGCGGTCTGCTCCACCTCGCGCAGCGGCCGCAGGCTGCGCCGGATCACCAGGTAGCCGATGGCGCCCAGGGCCAGCAGAGCCGCGGCTCCGGTGCCGATCTCGAAGAAGATCAGCCGCGAGACCGTCTCCTGGTTGTCGGTCAGCGGCAGGCCGACCGTGGTGGAACCGTACTGGTTGGTGGTGGTCAAAACGCGCCAGCGCACCGGGGAACCGTCCGAGGAATCCACCGTGCGCGGGGTATGCGCGTTCGCGCCGTCGAGATCCGGGGTCCCCGCCGCGCTGCCGGCGCCGGGTAGGTCTTGATACACCTGCCCGTCGGCTCCGGTGCGCAGTTCGAAGAACCGGCGCGGCTGCTCGCCCGGCGACCTCGGCGGTACGGGCGCGGCCGGCAAATCGGCCGGAATCCATTGCGTGCGGCCGTCACTGGTCGTCACCTGCCGCATCGGCCGCGGCTCCGCCCAGGACCGGGCCGCGTCGTAGAGCTGCTCGTCGGTGCGTTGGGTCAGCGACCGGCTCAGCGCCGAGGTCACCGCCGCGCCCGACGCGAACAGCGCCGCTGTCGTCAGCAGCAGCAGCACGATCACCAGCCCTACCCGCAGCGGGACCGCCGAGATCCGCCGCGCGAGTTTCTCCCGTACGCTCACGCCCGGCTCGCCTGTGGTTCACGCAGCACGTATCCCACGCCGCGGAGCGTGTGCAGCAGTTTCGGTTCGGTGGTGTCGACCTTGCGCCGCAGATACGACACGTACGACTCGACGACGCCCGCGTCGCCGCCGAAGTCGTAGCGCCACACGTGGTCGAGGATCTTCGGCTTACTCAGCACCTTGCCCGCGTTGACCATGAAGTACCGCAGCAGGGTGAACTCGGTCGGCGACAGCGACACCGGCACGCCCGCCTTCCACACCTCGTGGCTGTCGTCGTCGAGCACCAGATCGCCGACCGTCATCCGGTTGACGCCCGCCTCGGCGGACTGTCTTCCGCTGCGGCGCAAGATGACCCGCAGGCGCGCGATGACCTCCTCCAGGCTGAACGGCTTGGTGACGTAGTCGTCCGCACCGAGGGTGAGCCCGGTGAGCTTGTCGTCGACGTCGTCGCGGGCGGTGAGGAACAGCACGGGCGCGGTGACCCCGTCGGCGCGCAGCCGCCGCAGCATCCCGAATCCGTCCATGCCGGGCATCATCACGTCCACGATCAGCGCGTCCGGCCGGAGTCCGCGCACCCGGTCCAGCGCCTCGGTTCCGCTGAGCGCGGTGGCCACCTCGAAGCCCTGGAACCGCAGGCTGACCGCGAGCAGTTCGATGATCATGGGTTCGTCGTCCACGATGAGGACGCGGGCTTCGGGTTCGGTACCGGTCATGCACCCATGGTTACGCTGCGAGCCCTGAGCAATCTGCGAGCAAGCTGGATGTTTCCTGTGAACGCGTCGACCGTCGCGTGTGCTGCGGCCCGGGCGGCGCGGCTTGCTGCTGCCGCTGCCACCCATGATGCACAACCGGCTACGCGTGCCGAGCGGGGTGGTCCGTCTGAACGGCTCGGTCACAGACCGAACAGCAATGCCCCGGCCGATGTCGGTGCTCGACGTCAGGGCGGCCCCCAGCGGAGCGTCGATGGGTGGCGGCGTCGCAGGCCATGCCCCGGACGGTGGCCGTGTGCCGACGTTCCTGCCAGCGGCATTGTTGAGCGGTCGTGACGCCGCACGGTCCCCGAACCGCGGACGCGATATCGCCGCGTCGTGGGACGCGGCGATATCGCGGACCGGATCGGTCAGCTGATCGGCGCGGTCAGGTCGTAGACCGTGACGTTGCCGACCGTCTTCGCGGTGTAGTGGGCCTTGACCCACTCGGTGATCTCGTCCGCCGCCGACTTCTCGCCACCGGAGCCGGGCCGCATACCCTGCCCCTGCGCGATGAAGTAGTGCACCTCGCCATTCGCCACGTATCGCTGGAACTGGGCCAGCGTCGGCGCGTCGTCGCCGCCGCTGAAACCGCCGATCGCGATCACCGACGTGCCGGTGCGCAATTCCAGGCTCGACGCGGTGCCGGAGCCGATGCTCGCCGCCGACCACCGGCTGTCGGTGTTCTCCAGCAGGGCGTCCAGTTCGGCGTTGTCCGCGCTGCCGCCCGGTCCGCCGCCGGGAGCGCCACCCGCAGGAACTCCGTCTTCGGTGGGCGGTTCGGTGCCGGTGGGAGCCGCATCGCTGGTCAGCGGTTCGGTGCCGGTGGTAGCCGCGTCTCCGGTTGTGCCGGACGCTCCGTCGGCGGCGTCGGCGCGGCCGTCGTCCGCCGCCGCGCCCTGGCCGGGTCCACCGCGCCCGCCCGCGCCGGGGCCGCCCATAGAACCCGCCTGCGCGGGTCCGGAGGCCGGGATGCCGCCGCTGTGCGCGTGCGTGACCGTTTCGACCGCGTAGGCCGTCGATCCGGCGAACCCGGCCACCAACGCCGTGGCCGCGATCACGACGGCGATCCGGCGCGACCGATGCGCGCCGATGACCAGCGCGATCGCGGCGATCGCGGTCACGATCAGCACGGTCCAGCGCAGCCAGGGCAGCCAGTCCGGCGTGCGATGCAGCAGGACGAAAGCCCACGCGCCGGTGGCCGCCGACAGCAGCGCCAAGGTGAGCCGGGCCGCCACGTGCCCGCGCCGCCGCCACAACTGCGTCACCGCGACCGCGGCGACACCGGCGACGGCCGGCGCCAAGGCCACCGTGTAGTACGGGTGGATGATGCCGCTCATGTAGCTGAAGACCAGGCCGGTGCCGAGCAGCCAGCCACCCCAGAGGATCATCGCCGCGCGCACTCGATCGGTGCGCGGCGCGCGTCCACTGAGCCAGAGCCCGGCGACCAAGCCGATCAGCGCCACCGGCAGCAGCCAGGACACCTCGGTGGCCATGGTGCCGCTGAACAGCCGGGCCAACCCGGTGTCGCCGCCGAACGCGCCGCCCATGCCGCCGCCGCCCGGTCCGCCGGATCCACCGCTCGGGTTGCCGCTGCCGCCCAGCAACCGGCCCATGCCGTTGTAGCCGAGTGCCAGTTCCCACAGGCTGTTGTCGGTCGACCCGCCGATGTAGGGGCGCGAATCCGCGGGCCACAGTTCGACCAGCAGCACATACCACCCGCCCGCCACCACCATGGCCGCGCAGGCGGTGACCAATTTGACGATCCGGGACCAGAAGCCCCCCGCCCCGGCGACCAGGAACACCAACCCGAGCGCGGGGAGGACAAGGAACGCCTGCATCATCTTGGTCAGGAACGCGAAACCGATGGCGACACCGGCCAGCGCCAGCCAGCCGGTACTCGCCGCCCGCAAGCGCGGGCCGGGCGCGTCGATCGCTCGCACCGTGCAGTACGCCGCCGCGACCAGCAGCACTGTCAGCAGCGCGTCCGGGTTGTCGAAGCGGAACATCAACGCGGCGACGGGAGTCGCCGCCAATGCCGCACCGGCCAGCAGGCCCGCGCCGGGCCCGCTCCATCGCCGCACCGCGGCATACAGCAGGGCCACCGAGCCGACGCCTATCAAGGCTTGGGGCGCCAGCAGCGACCACGAGCCGAAGCCGAACAGCCGCCCCGACAGCCCCATCACCCACAGGGCCGCGGGCGGCTTGTCCACCGTGATCGCGTTGCCCGCGTCGTGCGCGCCGAACAGCAGTGCCTTCCAGCTCTGCGTGCCCGCCTGCGCCGCGGCGGCGTAATACTCGTTCGCCCACCCGGATACCGTCAGATTCCACAGATACAGCACCGCGGTCGCGACGAGCAGCGCGAGCAACGCCGGACGCGCCCACCGCGGTTGGGTCGACGGCCCGAAGAACACGCGATCCGCCCGGGATCGCCGGGAGGCCGGGGCGCGATGGGCGCCGACGGGTCTCGCGACGGCCTCCACGCCCGGCGGGACGGTCGTAATCGACGCCATGGATGTTCGCCTTCCTTCTCGTGTGCACCTCTTTCGAAGGCTAGGAAGGCCGGCTGCCCACAACCTGGGGCAAAGCTGGGAGTGCGCTGTGCGGGCCGGGCGGGCCTCGGCTCAGTCGTGGACGACGCGCCGCGAGCGGGTCAGCAACGCGCCGTCGGCGCGGATGAGCACGTCGTGCACGACGCAGCTCGGCGCGATCTCCGGCTTGCTGTTCGGGCGGATCTTCACCACCAGGCAGTAGGCGGTGGACACGATGGTCCCGTCGTCCTGCGGCTGCAGGTTGATCATGTTGAACCAGTGCCTGCGCTGCATCGGGTCGTGCTCGAAACGCTTGTGGAACTCGACCAGGTCGGCGATGATGCCCGCCCTGGTGCGGGCGGGCGGGATGCCGGGGGTGTGCTCGAATTCCGCGTCTTCGGTGAAAGTCGCGGCGTAACCGGGAATGTCGCGGTTGTCCAGGCGCTGCATCTGCTCGGCGTAGAACTGCTGGACCTCGGCGTACAACTCGGTGCGGCTGGCGACGGTCGTCATGGTTGCTCCTGTGGTCGCGGCGGGGTTCGGGTCGCACGCCAGGTTGACCGACGCCGCTAGAGCTTCGGTCGAGCCGAATCCGGCGACCGGCGGTTGACCGGATCTATAGGACGCGGGTCGACCCTGGTGGTCGAGAAGGGCGAGTTCGGAAGTTCGACCGATGGAGGAGTCATGGCGGAGAATCGGCGCGTCGCGCTGGTCACCGGAGCGACCAGTGGAATGGGCCTGGAGATCACGAAAAACCTTGCCGCGCAGGGAATCGCGGTGTTCCTGTGCGCTCGCGATCAGCAGCGGGTGACCGACACGGTGAAGAGCCTGCAGGACGACGGTCACGAGGTGGACGGCACCGTCTGCGACGTCGCCGACGCCGCGCAGGTGCGCGAGTACGTCGACGCGGGTGTGCGGCGCTACGGCCCCATCGACATCCTGATCAACAACGCGGGCCGCAGCGGCGGCGGCGTCACCGCGCAGGTGCCCGACGACCTGTGGTTCGACGTGATCAACACCAACCTCAACAGCGTGTTCCTGATGACGAAGGCGGTGCTGAACGCGGGCGGCATGCTGGAACGCGGCAGCGGCCGCATCGTCAACATCGCCTCCACCGGCGGCAAACAGGGCGTGGTGCACGGCGCTCCGTACTCCGCGTCCAAGCACGGCGTCGTGGGTTTCACCAAGGCGCTGGGCCTCGAACTGGCCAAGACGGGAATCACCGTGAACGCCGTCTGCCCCGGATTCGTGGAGACGCCGATGGCCGAGCGGGTCCGCGAGGTGTATTCCGGGCTGTGGGGCGTGGACACCGACGAGGTGCACGCCAGGGTCAGCGCGCGGGTGCCCATCGGCCGCTACGTGCAGCCGTTCGAGGTGGCGGCGATGGTCGACTACCTGATCGGCCCCGGGGCGGGGGCGGTCACCGCGCAGGCGCTGAACGTCTGTGGCGGACTGGGCAACTACTGACGAGGAGGGACGGCGATGACCGCAGTAGAGGAAAATGCCCCCGCCACCGGGCACGAGGACTATCTCCGGGTGCTGGAAGCGATCCAGACCGGTGCGCTGCAGTTGCTCGCGGGGTTCCCGCAGCAGCCGAGCGCGTTGCGCTTCCAGGTGGGGGAGGTGACCGTCGAGGCCGAGTGGCAAGCAGCCGCCCCGGCCGCGCCCGCGGCTGCTCCGGTGGAAGGCATTGCCGCGCCGGAGGTTCCGGCGCTCGGCGCCGTCGTGCGCGCTCCCAGCGTCGGCGTGTTCTATCGATGCCCCGAGCCGGGCGCGGACCCGTTCGTGGAGGTAGGCGACCGCGTGAGCGCCGGGCAGCAGGTCGGCATCGTCGAGGCGATGAAGCTGATGATCCCGGTGACGGCCCAGGCGGGCGTGATCACCGGGATTCTCAAAGAAGACGGTGAGCCGGTTCAGTTCGACGAGCCGTTGTTCTCGTACTCCCCGGAATGACGGTTCGGTTGGGGCGGGCGGCTGCGGCGCCAGGTGAGCACCCGGCGTTGCGTCCGCCCGCCGACCTGTGCGGCGCCGATCAGCGTCAGCACGTCTCCGTCCAGCGACATTCGCCGCACCTGCTCGGTCTGCGCCCACGCCGGGTTGGAGCACACGCTGATCGCGTGCACCACCTCCGCGCCGGTCAATCGCCAGGTGCCCGCGTAACCCATGAACGGGTTGGCTCCCGCGGCGCTGTCCGTGCGCATCATGCTCACCGACATGTAGCCGTGCGCGCCGTAGATCAGCAGGCCGCGCGGGGCGTCGCCGAGCGGGCCCTGGCTGGTGCCGTTCTGCTCATCGAGGTCGTAGTAGGACACCAGTTCCCAAGTACCCACGAGATCGCTTGCGTTCATGGCGGCCGCCGCTCTGATCACGCTGTAGCCGGTTGCCGGGCGAACCGGTGACTGACCCGCACCAGTCGCCAGACGATGTCCAGCTCCGCGTGATCGCGCGGCCCGTAGATCATCACCAGCGTCCCGGGCAGGTACCCCTGCCGAGCCATCGGATGCGGTTCCGCCCAGCCCTGCCGGACGGCCTCGGCGACAACGCCTTTCGGCAGGCACATGTGCAGACTGCCGTCGCCGTGCCCGTGCAGGTGGGCGAATTCGGTGCCGACGAGATACGCCTCGGCGGGCCCGTGGGCGATCGTCGGCCGCAGGTGCAGGGCGCGGGTGTCGGGCACAGACACCCCGCTGCGACCGGGCAGGACGCCGTCGAGCGTGGTCATCCGCGACCACAGTTCCTCTTGCAGCTCGGGTGGCGCGGTCTGGCTGAGCTGCTGGTGCGGATTGTGTTCCCGGGTGCGCGGCCGGTCGCCGGAGCGAGGCGGCAGGTCCAGGCGCCCGTCCGGTGTTGTCGTCGTCATGACTGTGCTCCCTTCGGATTTCGCATTCTGGCGACCCTTGGGACCACGTTACTTTCCAAAGTATAGTAGTAACCAAGGGGAAAGTGACTTACCGGGAGGATGTATGACCGCCGGGCCCGAGACGCCCATCGATCCCTGTCCGATCACGCCGGTCATCGACCTGGTGTTCGGCCGCTGGTCCACCCAGGTGCTCTGGGTGCTCACCCACGACGGCCGGCTTCGGTTCACCGAACTGCAACAGCGCATCCCCGGCCTGACGCCCAAGGTCCTCACCCAGCGCCTGCGTCAGCTGGAACGCGACGGCCTGGTCGCGCGCACCTACCACCCAGAGGTGCCGCCCCGGGTCGAATACGAGGCGACCGCGCTGGCCAGGACGCTGACGCCGGTGTTCGGCAGCATCGTGGACTGGTCCGCCGAACACCTCGGCGAGGTTCTCGCGGCCCGCGCCGCCTACGACGCGGGGGAGCGCGCGAGCTGACCCGTGGCCACGGGACCCGAGATCATCGGGCGGACGCTGGATGCGACGCCGACGTGATCAGGCATCCGGCCAGCTCGCGCGGCATCGTGATCATGCAGTCGTGCCCGGTGGGTAGCACGTGGAGGCGGTCGGCGGGCAGGTCCGCGGGCGGCAGGGTGCGCGGCATGGCCGCGCGCATCGCCTTGAAGTCCTCGCCGCCTTCGCCGCAGTGCACGTGCGTCACCGGAATCGCCTCCAGCGCTTCCGGATTCGTCAATCGCACGGGCTGCTGGAAGGTCTTCAGCGATTGCGGCGTCTGCATGGACGCCAGCCAGCTGAGATCGGGTTCCTCGGTGACGCCGTACAGTCCGCCGTCGCCGGTCGGTTCGGTTTGCGGCGGCACCCGCCAGCCGTCGCCGGTGGCGGCCGCCGCGGCGGCGAACGCCTGGACCATGCCCGGCATGATGTCGGCCACCGCCTCGCCGTCGCGCGGCACGAAGGTGTCGAGGTAGACGAGGCCGGCGATGCGCTCCGGCACGGCGTCGGCCAGGGCGGTGACGACGATGCCCGCATAGCTGTGACCCACCAGGACGATGTCGGTCAGGTCCTCGGCGGTGACCAGGTCGACCAGATCCTGGACATGGGTGTCGAGGCCCACGTCGGCGGTCAGTAGATGCGCGCGGTCGCCGAGGCCGACCAGCGAAGGAGCCAGGACGCGGTGGCCCGCGTCTTCCAACAGCGGGGTCACCCGCTGCCAGACCCAGCCGCCGTGGAAGGCGCCGTGGATGAGCAGGTAGGTCGACACGATCAGTTCTCCCTGAGTTTCGTCAGTGCCGTGCCGGTTTGGTTCGACGCGGCGGGCGGCACGGGTTCGGGGCGGACGCCGACGCCGATCACCCGGGCGACCAGGCGGGGCAGCCGCGGGAAACGGCGGAGCAGCCGGACCAGCAGCGGGTTGTCGGTCCCCGGGCGTCCCGCGCTGGGGTAGAGGTCGGCCAGCAGGCGCAATTGCGCGAATTGCACCACGCGCATAGGGAACTCGCGGCGGCGCTGGATGGCGCGCAGCTGGGCCGTGGTCGGCGTCGCGCCCGCGGTGAGGATCGGCGCGAGCAGCCGGGCGGCGGCGATCGCATCCTGCACCGCCAGATTGATCCCGACCCCGCCCGCCGGGGACATCGCGTGCGCCGCGTCCCCGATCGCCACCAGCCCCGGCCGGTACCAGCGGCGCAGCCGGTCCACCCGGACGTCGAGCGGCTTCACGTCGTCCCAGCCCAGGATCTCCGCCTCCAGATACGGCGCGAGCACGGGATAGATGGCGGCCAGATCCGCGCGGAACCGTGCGGGCCCCGCCTCCCGGATCGTCGCGAAGCCACCCTTCGGGATCATGTACGCGACCTGGAGATAGTCTCCGCGGTCGATGCAGACGATGAAGAACCCCTTCCCGCTGCGCACGGTGGGCAGCCGTTCGCCCTCCGGCTTGCCGACCCGGAACCAGAGCACGTCCATCGGCGCCGCGCTGGCGGCGACCTCGAGCAGCCCCGACCGGCGCACGATCGAATGCCGCCCGTCGGCCGCGATGACCAGGTCGGCGGTGACCTCCAGCGGTCCGCCGGCCGTCGTGGCGCGGACGCCGGTCACCGCGCCGTCGCGCTGGATCAGCTCGGTGACCTCGGCTTCCTGCACCAGCCGGAAGCCGGGGTAGCGGCGGCCCGCCTCGGCGAGGAAGTTCAGCACATCCCACTGCGGCATGAACGCCACGAACGGGAAAGGTCCGGGCAGGGCACTGAAATCCGCGAACACCACCGGACCGGTCGCGGTCGCCATCGGCAATCGAGGCAGTTCGACGTGCGGCAGCGCGAGGAACTCCTCGGCCAGGCCGAGGTCGTTCATCGCCAGCAGCGTCGAGGTGTGCACGGTGTCGCCGCGAAAATCCCGCAGGAAATCCGGATGCTTCTCCAGCACGAGAACTTCCACGCCGGAGCGGGCCAGCAGCAACCCCGTCATCAGTCCGGCGGGGCCGCCGCCGATCACGCAGACCCGTACCGATTCGGTCCTCACGCCAGGCATGTCGGCACCTGCCCGCCGTTGTAGAGCACCATCTCGTCGAAGATCGCCAGCACGTCCAGCGGTTCACCGGGCGGGCCGCCGGTCAGTTCCGCGTCCGCGCGATAGAGGTTGCCCACCAGCCGCTCCTGGTCGACCAGCTCGGTGAACTCGCCGTGGTCGGCCTCCAGCGCGATCGCCAGCGGCGTCAGCCCGAGCGCGCGTCCCTCCGCGGCCAGCTCCTGCACCCAGCGCAGATACCGCAGCGTCTGGTCGAAGATCTCCGGCCCGGTGACCGGGCCGTGCCCCGCGACCACCGTCTCCGCGCCCAGCGCGGCCAGCCGCCGGACCGCGGTGATCGAACCGCTGACCGAACCCATCAGGCAGAACGGCGCCGCGCCCGCCATCACCAGGTCGCCGGCGAACAGCACGCGTTCCTCGGGCAGCCACGCCACCACGTCGTTGGTGGTGTGCGCGGCGGTCCCGAAGTGGATGAGCTCCACCCGGCGCTCGCCCCGGTGCAGAGTCAGGTGGTAGCTGAACGTGATGCTCGGCAGCGTGACTCGCACGTCACCCCATTCCACGTCCGGCCACAGCTTGGTCAGTGCCAGGCCGGTCTCGATCATCTCCGGCCGGATCCGGTCGTGGCCGACGACGACGGCGGCCGGTCCGAACAGGTGGTTGCCGAAATTGTGGTCGCCATGGTGATGGGTGTTCACGATGGTGCGGGCGGGGCCGGTACCGAGCCCGTCGACGAACTCGACGAGGGCGCGGGTGCGTCCCTCGGTCGCCAGCGTGTCGATGACCACCGCGCCGCCCGGCGCGGTCAGCACCCCGGCGTTGCTGACGCACCAGCCGCCGCGGCTGTGCGTGTAGGCGTAGACGCCGTCGGCGAGCTCCTGGACGCGCGGGGCGGCGGCCGTCTCGGTGGCGGTCATGTCGGCGACTTCGTCGTGGCGGCGTAGCGCTCGGCGCACCGCAGCGTGTTGCGGCTGTTGCTGGACAGCGCGTCGGTCAGGTACGCGCGGGCGTCGGCGAGATCGGTGTTCGCGCCGAGGATCTCGCGCGCGGCGGAGGGATTGATCGCGACCGTGTGCCGTGCGGTCACGACCGCGCCGTCGGGTCCGTCCGCGAACTCCCACCCACCGCTGTGGCCGAACAGTATCGCGGGCGGCACCAGCTGCTTGTACTCGATCCGCTCGCCCGGGAAGCACACCCGGATCGACTTGGTGGTGTGCGGAATCCCGCCCGCGGTCACCGTGTCCATCTCCATCAGCTGCACGCCCTCGGCGTCCTCGGTGAGCTCGATGCGGCCGACGTGCGGCACCTGCTCGGGCCACCGTTCGCTGTGGTAGACGAAGTCGTACGCCTCGGCGGCCGAGCAGTTCAGCGTCACCGTGTCCGCGAAGGTGTGGATCACCTCGTCCACCGGGTGACCGAGTTCGGCGATGCGGGCCAGCGCGGCGAGCTCGGTTTCGCTGTTGCGGTCCACCGCCGCGGCCACCTGCCCGGGATCGACCCCGTCCACCACCGTGAAGTGGTGATCCAGGGTGACTTCGGTGCTGCCCGGACCGATCGCACGGAACGACCAGGCGCCGCCCATCGACGCGATCGGCGCCTGGCTGCGCTCCTGCTCGAAGCCGATGCGGCGCTGCCCGGCGTCCAGCACCCGCCGCGACGTCCAGTTCCGCACCGCGCCACCGACGGTCGCCCACAGCCGGAAGCGCTCCTCGTCCGGTCCGCGGTGCAGGTGGCGTACCAGCACGCTCGGCTCGAAGATCACCGGCCACCTGGTCACGTCGGCGACCAGGTCGTAGACGACCTCGGGCGCGGCTTGCACCACTGTGGTGTGGGTCATCACTTCGGCGCTCATGCTCTGTCCTCTCCGGCATGGGCGGGGCCCTGCGTGGTTACGCTGCGCTGCCGCCTCCGGGCCTGACCGCTCATGCTGTGTCTGTTGTCGGCATGAGCGGGGCCCTGCGTGGTCACGCTGCGCTGCCGCCTCCGGGGCTGACCGCTCATGCTGTGTCCGATTTCGGCATGAGCGGGGCCCTCCGTGGTCACGCTGCGCTGCCGCCTCCGGGCCTGACCGCTCATGCCGCACCTTGCAGCTGGGTGTTGACGATGTCGACCAGCTCTTGCGGCGTCTTCACCTCGACGAGCTGTTCCTCCGGGATGGTGACGCCGAAGTCGCGCTGGATGCGCGCGGCGGTTTCGATGAGCGCGAGCGAGTCGTAGCCCAGCTCCTCGAATTCCACGGCGGCGATGTCGCCGTCGAGTTCGGCGAGGTCCTCGCCGCCCGCGCAGTCCACGAGAATCCGGCGTAGTTCGGTGATGGTCATGGTCATGAGTCGCTCCTCGGCAGATCTCGGTCGGACACGGCGCGCACGACGACCGCGGAGTTGAAACCCCAGCGTCCGCGAGCCAGGACGAGCGCGCCGCCGACGGTGGCGGTGCGCGGGGCGCCGAGGACCAGGTCGATCCGGCAGTCCTCGGCGAGCGCGGTGGTGCGGGCGGTCGGCGGGATCACCGAGTCGCGCATCGTCAGCAGCGCGGTGACGACGTCGAGCGGACCCGCGCCGGAGAACAGCCGCCCGGTCAGCGCTTTCGACGCGGTGACCGGAACGCCGCAGGGCCCGAACAGCGCCTCGATGGCGGCGGCTTCGTCGCGGTCGCGGTCGGGGATGCCGGAGGCGTCGGCGAACACCACATCGATGTCGGCCGGTGTCATCCCGGCGTCGGCCAGCGCCAGTTCGGCGGCGCGGCGCAGGCCCGAGGGCCGGCCGGAACCGGGCGGCGGGTCGAAGGTCGAGGCGTAGCCCGCGATCTCGCCGTGCACCTTGGGCACACCGCGGGCGCGCGCGGCGGCGGCGTCCTCGACGACCAGCATGGCACCGCCCTCACCCGGCACGTATCCCGCCGCTGCGGCGTCGAACGGCAGATAGGCGCGGTCGGGGTCGGTCGCGGTGCTCACCCCGCCGCTGGACAGATGCGAGGCCCAGCCCCACGGATCCAGCGCCGAGTCGACGCCTCCGGTGACCACCAGCGGCGTCCCGCGCCGCACGGTGCGCCGCGCGTGGCCGATCGCGTCCAAGCCGCCTGCCTGCTCGGCGACCAAGGCGCTGCTCGGCCCGCGCATGCCGTGCCGGATGGAGATCTGGCCGGTGTTGACCGCGTAGAACCACGCGAAGGACTCGTACACGCTGACGTGCTCGGAGCCGAGCGACCACAGCTTGTTGAACTCCCGATGGGTGAATTCGAAACCGCCAGAGGCGTTTCCGGTGACCACGCCCATGTCGTAGTCGGTCATCGTCGTGGTGTCGACCTTGGCGTCGTCCAGCGCCCACTGCGCGGCGACCAGCGCCATTCGCGTGGAGATATCCGTCTGCGGCAGCAGCCGGCTCGGCAGGTGTTCACCGGCGTCGAAATCGGCCACCTGGCCGGCCAGGCGGGCCGCCGAACGGGAAGCGTCGAATCGGGTGAGCGGCGCGATCCCGCCGCGGCCGGCCAGCACGGCGTCCCAGAAACGTTCCACGCCGGCACCGTTCGGCGCGAGCACGCCCATTCCGGTCACGAGGATCATGCCGCCACCGCTTCCGCCTTGCGCAGCACCATCGCGCTCTGGAAGCCGCCGAACCCGCTGCCTACGGTGAGCACGGTGTCCATCCGATGGTCGCGGGCGACCAGCGGCACGTAGTCCAGATCGCATTCGGGGTCGGGTTCGTGCAGGTTCGCCGTCGGCGGCACCACTTGGTACTCCAGCGCCAGCAGTGAGGCGGCGATCTCGACCGAGCCGATCGCCCCGAGCGAGTGTCCGACCATCGACTTGATCGAACTCATCGGCGTGGCGTAGGCGTGCGCGCCGAGACTGCGCTTCACCGCGGCGGTCTCGTGCCGGTCGTTCTGCCTGGTACCGGAGCCGTGCGCGTTGATGTAGTCCACGCCGGTCGGGTCGATCCTGGATTCGTCGAGCGCCACCCGGATCGCCTCGGCCATCTCGCGGCCGTCCGCTTTGAGCCCCGTCATGTGGTAGGCGTTGCACCGGGTCGCGTAGCCGGTGATCTCGGCGTAGACGTGCGCACCCCGCTTGCGCGCGCTCTCGTACTCCTCCAGCACGAACATCGCGGCGCCCTCGGCGAGCACGAACCCGTTGCGCGAGTTGTCGAACGGCCGTGAGGCGACCTCCGCCTCGTCGTTGCGCGGCGTCGTCGCCTTGATCGCGTCGAAGCAGGCCACCACGATCGGCGTGATGGGCGTGTCGGACGCCCCCGCCACCATGACGTCGGCGGAGCCCTCGCGGATCAGCTGCACCGCGTGGCCCACCGAGTCCAGACCCGACGTGCACCCGTTGGAGACCATCGCCACGGGTCCCTCGGCGCCCACGCTCCAGGCCACTTCCGCGGGCATCACGCTGGGGATCATGTAGTCGAACATGTGCGGGGAGAGATACGTCTCGTCGACCAGCCAGTTCTTCCCGGAGTCCGACAGCACCAAGTACTCGCGCTCCAGGCTGGTGGCCGCAGCGACCGCACTACCGAGGCTCACGCCGAGCCGGTGCGGATCGACCGCCGCGAGGTCGAGCCCGCTGTCGGCCACCGCCTCCCGCGCGCAGACCACGGCGAACTGCACCGCGCGGTCCATGCGCCGAATCTCCCTGGGGGACAGACCCTCCCGCGCCGGGTCGAAGTCCGCCTCGCCGGCCACCTGGGACCGGTAGGGCGAGGCGTCGAAGAACGAGATCCGCCGCGTCGCGGTGCGGCCCTCGGACAGCAGCTTCCAGAACTCGTCCTTGCCCGACCCGCCGGGCGCGCGGACGCCGAGCCCGGTGACGACAACGCGGCGGCTCATCGCGGACCACCGGATGCATTGGTGTTCATGGCGTTCTCCCTTCGATGGTGCGATCGAGCATCGGGGACGACCCTCGAACCTCGCTCGAGCGAGCGGGTCGAGTTGTTCTCGAGCGGCGCGGCGCAGGCTGACGCTGTGATCGCCCGGCCGGCGCCGTCCGGACCGATCACCCGTTCCCGAGCACAGGAGACACGCGTGATGAAGTCAGCACACGGCCAGGACGGCGCCGCGGACTGGGTGCTCTGCCCGGCCTGCCTGATCCCGCTGTACGGCAAGCGGTTCGCCCGCGATCTCGGTGTCTGCGGCGAGTGCGGCAGGCACACCCCGATCACCGCGCGGCAGCGCATCGAGCAGCTCGCCGACGACGGACGCTTCGAGCCGCTGCCGATCGCCGCCACCGACGACGACCCGCTGACCTTCACCGACACCAAGTCCTATCCGGACCGGCTGGCGGCCGCCCGCGCCCGCACCGGCATGCACGACGCGGTGCTGTGCGCGCAGGCCGCGATCGAGGGCAGGCCGGTGCTGATCGCCGCCATGGACTTCCGTTTCCTGGGCGGCAGCCTCGGCACCGCGGTGGGCGAGATGATCACCGCCGCCGCCGAGACCGCGCTGGCGCGGCGTCTTCCGCTGATCGTCGTCACCGCGTCGGGCGGCGCGCGGATGCAGGAGGGCCCGCTGTCGCTGATGCAGATGGCCAAGACCAGCGCGGCACTGGAGCAACTGGACCGGGCGGGCATCCTCACCGTCAGCCTGATCACCGACCCCACCTACGGCGGCGTGGCGGCCTCCTTCGCCACCCTCGCCGACGTGCTGATCGCCGAGCCGGGCGCGCGCCTCGGCTTCGCCGGACGCCGGGTGATCGAGCAGACCATCCGGCAGCAATTGCCGCCGAAGTTCCAGACCGCCGAATTCCTGCTGGAACGTGGGCTCATCGACATGATCGTGCCCCGCGCGGGCCTGCGCCAGGCGCTCGGCGCGCTGCTGCGGGCCGCGGGACCGGTCGATCCCGCCGGGACCTTCGTCCCCGCGGACGCCGGAGCGATCACCGATCCGGACCGCATCCCCGCGACCGATCCCTGGACGCAGGTGCGCCGGGCCCGCTCTCCGCAGCGGCCGACCGCGCTCGACTATTTCGCCCTCGCTTTCGACGAGTTCCGCGAACTGCGCGGCGACCGGGTCTCGGGCGACTGCGCCGCCGTGGTGGGCGGAACGGCGTGGCTCGGCGGGCGCCCGGTGATGGTGATCGGCCACCAGAAGGGCCACGATCCGAAGGAGTTGATGGAGCGCAACTTCGGCATGCCGACCCCGGCCGGCTATCGCAAGGCGGCACGGCTCATGCGGCTGGCCGAGAAGCTCGGGTTGCCGATCGTCACCTTGATCGACACGCCCGGCGCGTACCCGGGCGCCACCGCCGAGGAGCAGGGGCAGGCGATCGTCATCGCGGAGAACATCCGGTTGATGTCCGCGCTGCGGGTGCCGGTGGTCAGCGTGGTGATCGGCGAGGGCGGCAGCGGCGGAGCCCTGGCGCTCGGCGTCGCCAACCGGGTGCTGATGTTCGCCAACGGCACGTACTCGGTGATCAGCCCGGAGGGCTGCGCGGCGATCGTGTGGAACGACCCGGCCGCCGCGCCCGAGGCCGCCGCCGCGCTGGCGCTCACCGCGCGGGACCTGCTGCGTCTCGGAGTGGTCGACGCGGTGCTGCCCGAGCCGGGCGACGACGTGGGCGCCGCGCCGATGGCCGCGGCCGAGCAGCTGCGCCGCGCCCTGGCCGCGACCCTCGGTGAGCTCGCCGAGCGCGGCGGCGCGGAGCTGGCCGAGGAGCGCCGCGCACGTTTCCGGCGCTTCGGCGCGCGGCAGCAGGTCCTGGTCCGGTCGGTCGCGTGAGGGTGGCGGAATGTTCGAGAAGATCCTGATCGCCAACCGCGGCGAGATCGCGCTGCGCGTCGCGCGCACCTGCCGTGAACTCGGCGTGCGCACGGTGGCGGTGCACTCGGTCGCCGACGCCGAGTCGGCGGTGGTCCGCTTCGCCGACGAGGCGGTGCAGATCGGCCCGTCCGCGGCCAAGCGCAGCTACCTGAACGCCGCGGCGATCCTGGCCGCCGCCGAGCTCACCGGCGCGGACGCGATTCATCCCGGATACGGATTCCTCTCGGAGTCACCGGATTTCGCCGACGCGTGCCGTGCGGCGGGCATAACGCTGATCGGCCCGCCCGCCGACGTGATGGCCCAGTTGGGCGACAAACAGTCGGCGCGCACGCTGATGGCGAAGGCGGGACTGCCGCTACTGCCGGGCAGCCTCGATCCGCTCGAGCTCGACGAGGCGCACGCGCTCGCGGATTCGATCGGCTTCCCGGTGATCATCAAGGCGGCCGCGGGCGGCGGCGGGCGCGGCATGCAGGTGGTGCACGCGAGCGCGGCGTTCCCGCGCGCCTATCAGGAGACCAGGGCGACGGCGCGGATGCTGTTCGGCGACAGCCGGGTGTACCTGGAGAAATATCTCGCCGCGGCCAGGCACGTCGAGATCCAGGTGCTGTGCGACGGACACGGCACGGGCGTGCACCTGGGCGAACGCGACTGCTCGGTGCAGCGCAGGCATCAGAAATTGATCGAGGAATCACCGGCTCCGCTGCTGCCCGAAGGGCTTGCCGCGCGAATGGGCGCATCCGCTGTGCACGGTGTGCTGGAGGCCGGCTATGTCGGCGCCGGAACCGTGGAATTCTTGGTCGACCGGGACGGTAACCACTATTTCATGGAGGTGAACTGCCGTATTCAAGTGGAACATCCGGTCACGGAAATGGTGACCGGCATAGATTTGATCGCCGAACAGATCCGTATCGCGGCGGGGCAACCTCTCGGCATTACGCAAGAAGACATCATTGCACACGGCGCGGCGATCGAATGCCGCATCAATGCCGAAGATCCCGCCGCAGAATTCGCGCCCGCCCCGGGAATCCTGGCGGAATTCACCCCGCCAGGCGGGCCGTTCGTGCGCGTCGACACCCACGCGCACGCCGGTTATTCGATACCTCCGCACTATGATTCGCTGCTGGCCAAACTGGTGGTGTGGGCGCCGGACCGCGAGCGGGCGCTCGCCCGGATGCGGCGGGCACTGGAGGAATTCCGGATCTCCGGCGCCCGCGTCGCGACCACCCGGGATTTCCTGCGCGAGGTGCTCGACCATCCGGCCATGCGCGCCGCGACGCACACCACCGGGTTGGTCGATGAACTCCTCGGACGGGGGTGAGCCCGCGGCCCGTGCGCCCGGCCGCCCCGCACTTCGGAGCCGGTCAGGCGGGCTCGGCGGCCGCCGCGCTGAATTCGGGCGAGTGCCACCCGATCAGGTAACGGGCGTGGCGGCTGTTGAGCATCGCGCTCACCGAGACGTCGGAGGCGGCCAGGATGTCCCGGTGCAGTTTCTGCAGCTTCTGGCACGGGTCGAGCCCCAGTTCGGCCTGCATGGACTTGCTGAACCGCTGATACGAGGTCAGGGCGCGGTCGCGCCGGCCCGACCGGCACAAGGCGAACATGTAGTACGCCTGGAGTCGCTCGTGCAGCGGATGCTGCATGGTCAGCCGCGCGAGATCGGGACACACCTCGCGGTGCCTGCCCAGCCGCAACTCCGCCTCCACGCGCAGTTCGATGTTGGTCAGCCGCAGGTGGTCCAGATGCGAGATCTCGGCGGCGAGCGGAATGCCGCCCTCCACGTCGACCAGCGCCGGACCGCTCCACAGCGCCTCCGCGGCGCTGAACAGATCCACCGCCCGCTGGTCGTCGCCGGTCTTGGCGGCGCACCGGGCGGCCTCGGACATGGACTGGTAATCGCGGAGATCGAACACGCAGTCCTTGACGTCGAAGGAATAGCCTTTGCTGCGCGTGCGCAGAAAGCGCTCGGCCACCTCGGCCTGCCCCACCCCGAGTCGCTCCGCTATCTTCTTGCGAATTCCGAGTACATAGGTCTGCACGACGGTCACCGCGCTGCGCGGCGGATCGTCGTTCCACAGTTCTTCGATGAGGGTCGTTACCGGAACAACGGTGTCGTGCCGGACCAACAGTAGGGCCAGCAACTGCCGCTGCTTCTGCGCAGTCGGCGTCGCGTTGTGATTGTTCAGAGCAAGCGTCAACGGGCCTAACACGCGAGCGCAAACTGGATACTTCACTGGGAACTCTCCTACGGGCGACTATCCCCCCGACCGACGTGAGATTCTCGATTCCCACCGCGCTGTAGGCACCGTCCACAGTAGCGAGAAATCGGTATCGCCGCCATGAATCCTGGGTAATATCGGAGTTAATTCCATGCGGTGGTTATTCGAATTCTCCTCGAGTGCAAGGAGATTCGCCCGTTATTTGCGCCCCGGTCAGTCGCGGCGAATTCGTAGGATGTTGTCCTTTCGCGTGCCCGGTTGCCCTTCGGGGCCCGGATGCTCGCGCTCGACGACCTCCTCGACTTCCACCCGCCATTCGGCCGGGTCGAGCGCGAGATCGGCACGCACCTCGGCGGTGGTCGGAAAGTGTACGTCGGCGGGTGGTTCCGCGACCCAGGTCGGCCATTCCGCATGCCCGACGATCAGCAACAGCCCGCCGGGCGCCACCGCCTCGGCGGCCCGGCGCAGGATCCGCGTCCGTTCGCCGTCCCGGGCGAGCGGCGAGTGCAGAAATTGCGCCGAGACGAGGTCGAATCGTCCGGCCGGGAAGGTGTGGTCGAGATCGTGCCGCTGCCAATCTATTTCGCCGGAAAGTTCCTGTCGTTCGGCGTGGGCCCTGGCGCGAGCCAGCGCGGTCTCCGAGACGTCCACCGCCGTGACCCGCCAGCCGCGTTCGGCCAGCCAGATCGCGTCGGCGCCCTCTGCGCAGCCCAGGTCCAGTGCCCGGCCCGGCGCGACCGCTTCGATCTCCCGCACCAGCAGGAAGTTCGGCCGGCCCGACCAGACCTGCTCGCGCTCCTGGTAGAAGGACTCCCAGTATTCGACCGTCGTGGGCGTCGTCCGATCGGCGTGGTGGTGTGTGGCGCTCATGTGTCCCACCATCCATCGACTTGGCCGGATCGGCAAATATCGTTGCCGATCCGGCAACCGCACCGGCGTCGGTGCTCGTCCCGCGCGGCCCCTACCCGCCCGCGCGCGGGTCAGCAGTCGTCGAGCGGGTCGCGCAGGATCATGCCCTCGGCGGCGCGCAGGCGCGTGGTCATGGTCGTCAGCAGATCGACGGAATCCTCGGAGAGGCCGATGGCCGTGTGTAGCAGCCTGCGCAACCGCGGGCTGGTGAGCCGGTCGGCCACGGTGCTGTCGTGCTCGGTCGGTTCGGCGTCGAGCTGTCGGTCGAGATTCACGGGAAGGTACTCACAATCGGTCATCGGGCCCCCAGAAACCATTGTCGATGCGCCGTCCGCACCCGGAACGACGCGTGGGCACGGGCGGGATCGTTCCGGGGCGCAGCGTACATCGCGCACAATTGGTCGCTGGACCGGGTCGGAATGGTTACAGGTGGCCTCCGTGCCGCAGTCGGGTCGGTTCGTCCGTGCCGTGGCCGTGCCCGCTCCGGTGCCGAGACCGCACTCATTGTTCCACTCTCCCTGCGGAATTCGGAAAAGGACCCCGTCGGCGTAGGTCGCGGACGCGCGGTCCACCGCTGTGCGCGCCGAAATGTATCACCGCCGGCCCGTCCCCAGCTCTGGGAAATCGCCCGCCGACGGCCCGGCCCACCGGAAAAACGCGAGCTCACGTCGGCCGCGCATGACACGATGGTGGCGGCCGAAGCAGGGACCGACCGAGGAGAGGCCAGTCATGGGAAACCTCGACGACCGGGTAGCCGTGATCACCGGTGGTGCCCGCGGACAGGGGCGCGCGCATGCCGTGGCGCTGGCGAACGCGGGTGCGGACATCGTGGTGTGCGATATCGCCGCACCCCTGCCCGGTCTTCCCTACGAGTTGAGCACTCCCGACGACCTGGCCGAGACCGCCGCCCTCGTCGAGCGGACCGGCCGCCGCTGCGTCGCCGTCCAGGCCGACGTGCGCAGCCTGGAGCAGATGCGGATGGTCGCCGAGCGCGCGCTCGAGGAATTCGACCGCATCGACATCCTCATCGCCAACGCGGGCATCGCGTCCAACTCGCCCGTCGCCGAGATGGACGAGCAGTTG